>JBOFQB010000029.1:0-50705 GCA_051660685.1 Thermoguttaceae bacterium
GCCAGTCCGCTAACAAGTTTTGAGAAAAAGAGTCATTTTCATTTTTGAACCACGAAAATCACAAAAAACACGAAAACCTCACAAAATACCGTTTTTCGTGTCTTTCGTGTATTTCGTGGTAAAAACATATCCGTCCAACCCGGCTCGGTTCAAATCGCAAAGCCAAACTTGTTAGCGGACTGATGTCCGTTGCCCGGCACCACTTGTCGGACCGGGCAGATTGTAACTGTTCACGACTTATTGGTCAACTGTTTTATTGATTAACCTGTCAACTTTGTTCATAAGCTCGTCAACCGTTTCGGTGCAACGGTCCGCAACTTCGTTAATCTCCCAACGATCATCTGGTTTGACATACAGTTGAACCGTTTGGCCCGCTTTTTTGAAAAACCAATCCCTCGTCACAATCGCACTTTCACCCGGTTCGCCCAAAATCAACAGATGTTCCGGGGACGCTTCATCGTCAAAAAACGGCGTTGCCGTTTTCACCACCTCACACCATTGTGCAAGAATTGCCGAAATCTGTTGGGGCTGCATCAAAATCGACGTTCGGGTCATTCTGTCCTGCAAATCCGGGAAACGGATCAGAAACGGCAAATGCACATTTTCCGCCCAAAGAAGGGAACGGTCAGTCGGTATGCCGACCAGACGGTGTTCGCCGAGAGGAAAACCGCGAGTTGCACCCAAGAGGAACAGCGTGTGTTCGCCCAGTTCGCCCGATTGAAGTGATTCGTGTAAACCGGCAAGTAAAGTGTCTAGGACAGTGATTTCAGCGGAATAGGTTTCAACAACGGATTGCAGATCATCCGGGTCAAAAAGGATTTCCTTCTTTTCTCCCCGCAAATCCCATAAAGGGGGGGTGAGACCGGGAAAGGGGGGCGGATCACCTTCTTCGACATATTCAGCCCGGATTTGTGAAGGACTGTCCCAAACCTTACGCAAACCGCCCCAATGTCCCCAAAGAAAATACGGACCTTGACTTTGCGCCGCCAACTCATGCAGCTCCGTTAAAAAACGGAAAAACCGCGTCTGGTCAATCGTCTCAGCCGGTTCAGCCGGTTCTGTTTCCTGATCGACATGGGATGTTTGCTCACTCTGCGTCGGTCCCAAAAAACCGTCCTGATCGTCGACAAAGTGGACAATATCGAACAGATCGTCCGCAATCGTCTCAGCCAATTCCAAATCATCTGTCACCAAAATCGTCCGGTATCCCTCTTTCTTCAAACGGTTGAGCAGATCACCGGACCAGAAATCATGGTATATTTCCGCCAACTCCAACGAATTGGTGTAATAACGGTCCAGCAAAATCGATTCACACGCCCAATCATCCAATGTCGGCGTCGAAATCCAACTGTTTCCGTAAGCACCCCAAAAACCGGAGTGAAAACCATCTATCATCAGCGAGAGAACATTTTTTTTCATTATGAAGTCGTAAAATATTATTGTGCAAAACACGCAGAATGTTGTTCTACGGTTCAACGGTTGCTTTTTTCCAGTCTGCTAACAAGTTTGGCGCAAAGGAGAGATTTTCATTTTTGGACCACGAAAATCACGAAAGTCACGAAAACCTCACAAAATGCAGTTTTTCGTGTGTTTCGTGTCTTTAGTGGTAAAAACATCTCCGTCCAACCCGGCTCGGTTCAAATCGCAAAACCAACCTTGTTAACAGTCGACTGCTTTTTCTCCAGAACGGACTTGAGGGGTTTACAAATAAGTCGAGTTCGCATATCATAAAACCCGGTTTCGTTAAGGGTCCAAACCCTCTGTATTTTACCACAATTTTGAGGATGTTGAAATGAGAGTTTTGGTTGCTGATGATTCGAGCACAATGAGGAAAATTATCCTTCGTTCATTACAAGCGGTTGGTGTAACCGATGTTGCAGAAGCGGCAGACGGAACAGAAGCGGTTGCAATGTTTAAGCCCGGCCTTTTTGACATGGTGTTGACGGATTGGAACATGCCCGGAATGACGGGACTTGAAGTGTTGCAAAATATTCGCGCTCAAGATGCGAACATTCCGGTCATTATGGTCACAACAGAAGCCGAAAAGAGTCGGGTTCTTCAAGCGATTCAAGCGGGCGTGACCGATTATCTGGTCAAACCGTTTTCGGCTGATTCTCTGCGTGAGAAACTGGAAAAACACGGTGCCTAAGAGGTGATTGCTTTTTTTTATCGTTGACAACGGGACAGTTTATGAAAGTTTACATCAGCGGAGAGTTTTTTGAGAAGGAAGACGCAAAAATCAGCGTCTTCGATCACGGTTTGCTCTATGGAGATGGTGTTTTTGAAGGATTACGCAGTTATTCCGGGAAAGTGTTCCGTTTGCAGCAACACATGGACCGATTGTGGGATTCGGCAAAAGGGATCATGCTTGAAATTCCAATGAGTAAGGCGGATTTTGCAAATGCGATCAACCAGACATTGGAAGTGAACGGGATTACAGACGGTTATGTTCGGGCGGTTGTAACCCGGGGTGTTGGGACGCTCGGTCTGGACGCGCATCTTTGCCGGAATCCTCAGGTCATTATCATTGCCGATCATCTTGCTCTTTATCCGAAAGAGTATTATCAAAATGGTTTGGAAATTGTGACCGCGAGTACACTGCGGAATAATAATGCGGCGATCAGCCCGCAAATCAAATCGCTCAACTACCTCAACAATGTTCTTGGAAAAATTGAAGGACATCTTGCCGGTTGTGTTGAAGCGTTGATGTTGAACAATAAGGGTGAGGTTGCCGAATGTACGGGGGATAACATCTTCATTGTCAAGAACAATGTTCTTATGACCCCGGGAACGGATTCCGGCATTTTGGAAGGGATTACAAGAGGGGCTGTTTTGGAAGCGGCTGTGATGCTTGGTATTGCGGCTCAGGAGAAATCATTGACGCGACAGGATGTTTATCGAGCGGACGAATGTTTTCTGACGGGGAGCGGGGCGGAACTGATTCCTGTTGTCAAGGTTGACGGTCGAATCATTGGAGAGGGTGTTCCCGGAAAATTCACGCTGCAACTTTTGGGGCGTTTTCACGAAATGGTCAGGCAATAGGGACTAGGGGATAGGGATTAGGAGAGAGGAGTTCTCGTTGGGCGCGTCTCAGTTGCGTTTCGTTCTACCATTATTCAACCTCTACGAGGTTGCAAAGACGCTGTTATCTTCCCATATTCCCCTTCTTTCCTCCTACCTCCTGTCTTCTACCTTCTCTGAACGCGATACAACGTATCGCGCGTCCCGAACCGCTTTACTTTCTGACCGCTGAAAGGGTTGTTCGGACGCTTTCTTCAGAAACCGGTTCTAAGATCGGGGTTCCGTCTTCCGAAACACCTTGCAGAATTTCGATTTGTCGTTGGGCCTGATTGAGGAAAACATGACAATGACGCAACAGTTGGACCCCTTCTTCGTATTTTTTCAGGGCATCTTCCAACGAGGTTTTACCGTCTTCTAACTGTCGGACGATTTTTTCGAGCTGAAGAAGGGACTCTTCAAAAAGTGGGGGGGATTGAGAGGATTCAGTCATGCTTATCCAAAAGTTTCCAAAAGTTGAGCCGCGATACAACGTATCGCGCGTATTAACCCGGCGCAAGCCGGACGGGAACCGGTTTGCAAACAAGTTTTGCGGCAAACCGAAAAAATAAAAGCCGGAAAGGAGCCGGTATTCCGGCGCATTGACGGTATCGTGAATCAGGGCGATTTGGGGTGTTTTGCCCGTCATTTGACCGTCAATACGCTCCCTGTCGGTCGCTCCTTTCCGGCTTTTATTGATTGTTCTCAAAACAGTTGCGAACCGTTTGTACCAAACTTGTTAACAGACTGACAGTATAGCCGAACCAGAAAGGGAATAAAGGGTCCGCAAAGACAAGAGAACTGTACTGTCAACAACCCTTTTGTGCCGATTGTGCATTGTCCTGTCATCTCATCTCTCTGCGTCCGTTGCGTCTTTGCGAGACGTATTCCCAAAAAAATTGTGCGTAAAATGACGAATTCTCGACACCCTATTTGACAGGCTTGTCCCTGAAATGATATAATTGGGGGGAGTGCTGCTTTTTGCAGTTACAGCTTTTTTGCAAGTTACAAACGGTATTTTTCCGCTTTGCATAGATTTTTTCAGAAAAGCGAACGATACCGACACAAGGAGAATTATAATAATGAGTGAATTGTTTGCGTTTTTGGGGATCGGAATGCCGGGTCCGACCGAGTTGATTATCATCGGAGCAATCATGTTGCTTCTTTTTGGAAACCGTTTGCCCGGCGTCATGCGTTCACTAGGTCGCAGCGTCGTCGAATTCAAAAAAGGTGTCAACGGAATCGAAGAAGACATCAACGACGCTGTTAAAAATGCCGACGAAAAGGCAAAACCTAAAGACGACGCAGAGTAATACTACCTGTTGATCGGAAGAGGAAAAACATGTTCACATTCTTCGGAATTGCCCTTGTTTGTCTCCTAGTCGGTGTCGGCTTGGGACGACATCCCCAGATCGTCCTTTGGTTGTTAAAAAGGTGTGCAGGTCTCCCTATGCAATGTCTCAAATGGATCGGCAGGAAAATCGTCGAATCACCCCAAGTGTTTGCCGCTTTTTCCGTCGGGCTCCTCCTCGGTCTTTTGGTCAGTGGTGTCCTCACCAAAATCCTTTGGACCCTCACCTTTTGCGGTGTCCTGCTGTTCGCAATACTGGTCCTTTTTCCAAAAAAAGGGACCAAAATGCTCCATGAGATCGCCCTTTTTGGGAATCGCTGCTTAGAAAGGGTGAAAAACTTTTTTGCCTAAACAATTCTCCCCAAACCGTCCCTACTTTCTCCCGGGAATACTTCCATGCTTTACGCCTTACTTTCTCCCGGTCCGAGCGAAATCATCCTGATTTTGGCAGTTGGGGTCCTTCTTTTTGGTAAACGATTGCCTGAAATTGGCAAACAGCTTGGCAAAAGTCTTCTGGACTTTCAACGAGGTTTTCACGATATGGGAAAGGAAGCCGATAAAACCGGAGAAGCGGCAAAATCCGAAGATGCTCAACCGGTCTCTAACATTCCGGCGAAGAAAACGTCTGACAATTCGTCCAAACCGACCGTTCCTGATGATACACCGAAATTCGAGCTTTAGAACGGTTCCAACAAAGAAAAAATAGAGCGGAGAGGACAGGATTCGAACCTGCGGAGCCCTTACGAGCTCACGGGTTTAGCAAACCCGCGCATTTGACCACTCTGCCACCTCTCCGGTTTTGAGTCCGCCGACTAACGACAGTTGCCGAATTCTACCTGATAATTGCTCCTTTTCAAGCCCCAACACGAAAATTTTGGAATTTTTCCCGTTCAAATCCTTTCTTAGGGTATAATCAATGTTGGTGATTTGCCTACTCTGGACCGGTGTTTCTTCCGTTTTGGAATCATTACAATCAATACGACATGAATAACGTCTCTTTTTTGCCCAAAATACTCCTGTTCCGTCTCCCAACTATTCTGCTCTTTTGCTCTTTGCCCCTCCTCTGTTGGGGACAAACGGGAACGGGGGGATCGGACCTTTTGAATATGGGGAGTGCTCTTGGTTCGGGAACGACAGAAGACATGATGTCGAATGTCGGAATCAGTGTTATGGTCAAAAAAGCAATGCAAGATTCGCCAATGACGCGACTGTCAAAACTTTCAGGGGGGGGGACAGCTGGAACAACAACATTGGGAGCGCGACTTTCGGCGATTGTGCGAGAAACGGGCGCAGGATCGCCGATTCGGGCGACAACAGCGACGCCGGGACTTGGCGATTTGGATTTGACAGGTCCCAAGATCATTTCAGGAACAGAAGGGCTGGATGATGCCAATTTGGCATCTTCGGCGAAAATAGCAGCTCCACGTTTGATGCTTAACAGTGAAGATTTTCCCGAATCACAAGGGGATTCCTTGAGGATGAACAATCGTTTGATTCGATTGGAGAGAGCGATTGCCAAACGTCTTAATGCTGTGAAGGAGCCGGGCCGTATACAACTTGCGTTGGAAGAGGGAATCCTGATTCTAAGCGGGATGGTTGCGACGGAAGAAAGGAAGCAGCTTGTTGAGATGGTCCTCCAAATGGAACCTGGGATTGAGGAGATTCGTAACGAACTCCAAGTTCAGCCGATTGTCTTTGATCTACACCTGCCTGTTGATTCCGGTCCAACACTTCCCGGTTTAAACCGGGAAAGCGGGAACTTGCTTGAAGAGTTTGAGAAGGAGTAGAAGAGGGAGAGAATGAGGAGGGACTGGAAGGGGCGTAGGGAGATGAGGTAAAGGGCCGACCCTGAATCCGTTCAATCCGAGATTGTAACGCGAGTGTCCTTTGCGGAGCTGACCGCATGTCGTTGGGGAACCCTGATTGGACACCTGATGTGGGATCGCCCGAATTGTTGACCCCGGGAACATTTTGAGCCGGATCGGGATTGTTCCCGGATTCGTCCAACCATCTTGAACCTTGACGTTGGGATCGGGGATCATTCCTCTCACCTTCTGCCGTTTCTCCAAGAGGTTTTCTGTTGGACGATTCGGATTGGGCGGTCGCGGAGTTTTTGGAAGGATCGGCTGATTTCTTCGCTTCATATTGCCAAGCCCGGACATACGAAGAGGGCAAGGGGATCGATTCAGTCTGACGTTTCCGTGTTTCGGAACTGAAATCCCCCATTTCTGCACGCTCTTGAAAACCAACCTGTTGAATTCCGTAAGAATTCGTGTTCGGTTGAGCCGATTGAACCGGTTGAGCCGATTGAGTGAAACCGGCTTGCATGATGTTCTGGGGCGAATACTGTTCAAGTGGTCGATTTTTTCGCGGACGACCAACCAGAGTGACATCGGTTGGAGTGGAACGGATTTGGTCCTTTTTTTTCTCGTCAACGTATTTAACCAGAACCAAAACCGTTTTTTCTTCTCCGTCAATCGGGTCAACCGGGACGAAAAATTCATAACCGTGAAAACCGTTATCATCCTTACGATAATGAAGAGTGAGCGTTTCCGGCTTAAAAATCGCCTGTTTAAGCGGTTTACTCAACTCAGGAAGCGGATCATTCGCGTCAAAAAGACAGATCGTCACCTCTCCGTCAATTTTGATTGGTTCTTTCGATTTGGAATCACCATAAAAAAGGATACGACCGCCGATTCCACGATAAGGGACATCATCCGGCATTGTTTGGGAGTAACAGTTCCAAAAGCCGACCATACGGGCTGGGGTTTTGGCGTTTTCTTCCGTAAAAAGCGAGCGAACGGAATTTCCCGGGGAAACGGTGCTGCAACCGGACCAAATCGGCAGAAGGACGAGCAAAGTAATCAGGAAAAGACGGGACATTGTAGGGGAGGGATAGGGGATAGGGAATGGGGTGTAGGGATTAGGGGATTAGGGATTGGGGATTAGGGATTAGGGATTGGGGATTAGGGATTAGGGATTGGGGATTAGGGATTGGGGAATGGGGTGTAGGGATTAGGGGATAGGGATTTAATCGCAAACTTCGCCCCTATCCCCTATTCCCTGTCCCCTATACCCTATCCC
This sequence comes from Thermoguttaceae bacterium, assembly GCA_051660685.1. Taxonomy (GTDB): domain Bacteria; phylum Planctomycetota; class Planctomycetia; order Pirellulales; family Thermoguttaceae; genus JAVBSX01. The sequence continues at coordinate 7,493 of JBOFQB010000029.1, forward strand.
CTATACCCTATACCCTACCTCTTACCTCCTACCATCTATTTTCTTCGAGCAAAGGAGCAGGTGCAGGTGATAAGCTGGATCGGGTTGGCGGTTCAGGAATCGAATCGGGCATAGGAGCCAAATCCTGAATCAGTGCAGGAGCCGGATAAACCGGTTTTATCCCCCCAGTAACAGGTTGGTTCGCTGTTGCATCCCAAATACCAATGTCACTATTGGGTGAACCGTGCATTCGGGCAACATCACGCAGACACCAACTGAGTCGGGCTGCTTCTTCCCGCTTGATTCGTTCAGCATCCTGAGCATCTTTGACAATTCGCGGGGTCAGAATAATCAACAATTCCGTCCGCTGTTTATTACTGTAGGAGTAACGAAACAGTTTACCTAAGACAGGAATGTCCCCCAAAAAAGGTACTTTTCGGTCCACTTTTTCCGTTTGTTGCGTCAAAAGACCGCCAAGCATGACCGTTTGATTGTCCCCCGCACTCACTCGTGTACTTGCCGTAATTGCGTTAATTTTCGGGGAGTTGACCGAACCTCCATCTCCTGTTGGAATCGGAATACCATCTGCGAGACTTCCTAGACTTGATTTTTCCGCCCCGATCATCATAACAACTTTTCCTTCAGGGCTGATTTGTGGAGTCACCATAAGGAGAAGCCCGACTTCTTCCATAACGACATTGCTGACTGCTGCACCATAAGCAGCACTTCCGCCTGAAACGCGCGGAACACGTTGTCCAACCAAAATAAACGCCATTTGGTTGTCCATTGCCATAATTTGTGGTCGTGAAAGGACTTCAAGCCGTTTCGTTTCCTGTAAAGCGCGAATGAGAATACTGACGGAATCACTACTTGCGGACAGAACGAGACCGCCAAAACCGTTTTGATCGCTGACGCGACCGGTTCCGAAATTGGTCAACAACTGAGGAGCAACAGAAGCGGGAGCGGAGAGAGCGTTCAGATTGTTTCCCAAAGAATTTTTGGGATTTTCATTGAACAGAAAACCCGGTTTTCCGTCTCCAGCTGGAGTATAATTCGATTGCTGAATAACAGTTCCGTCCGGCAATGTCGTTGTTTTGGTTCCCATAACCGATTTGTCAAACGTACTTCGGTTGAACAGAATGGAATCTTGAAGCCCAAATTCCGCGCCCAGTTCGTCAGTGTTGGAACTGGTTATTTCGGCAATCAGAACCTGAATGACAACCTGATCAGGTGCTCGGTCCAAATCCTTAATCAAATCTTCGACATTGAGAAGATATTTGGGGGTACACTCAATAATCAATGAATTCGTGCTTTTGTCGGGAATGACAATAAAAGCCTCTTCCATTTGCAAGTAGGGACTCATTGAGTCCGGCGCTTGACTCAGCAATGTCGTTTTGGCATCTGTGTACTGACTGATTGCTTTTGCAACATCTTCCGCTTGTGCATACTTTAACTGTTGAACCTTGCGAATCCGCTTTTCGGCATCATCACTGTCCAAACGCTCAATCAACGCCCCAATGACTTTCAAGTCTTCCTTCCCCCCTGCTGCAAGAATTGAATTCGTCCGTTTATCTGTCGTTAACCGAACGGGAACAAATTGGTCTGCCCCGCTTGCGCCCAAGAGTTGGGGACCGGCTTGTCCGGCTAATGTTGCTGGAATCAAAGATGTCAAGGTCATAAGAATGGAACCTGCATCTCCATTAAAAATGGGAAAGACCTTGACTTCAGCAACAGGGGAAGGACGGTCAAGCATGTCAATCAAATAACCGATCAGATCGATTGCGTATTCCGGGGCGGTAATAACGATGGAATTATTTCGAACATCGGGCGTGATTTTTACGTCGGAGAGTATGCCCGATTCGATCATTTTTCGGCTTTCTGAATCAACCGTTTCAACCAAAAATTCGGGCAATTTAGCATCACTTGCGACACCGATTCCGGTTGCGCCCGGGGTCAGTATGGAAGAGAGCATAGGAGCCAAATCAGAAGCAAGAGAAAATTTCAACTTGAACGGTTTGACGACGACTTGCGGTCCACTTTTGTAAATGTCGAGACTTCGGAGCAGTTTTTCGACTTCCCGCAAATCATTGGGTGCTGCTTCAACAAGGAGCGTGTTGGTCCGCATGTCAGAAACAACGCGAACACGGGGCAACCAAGCCCAACCGAGTTGCGAACCTTGACCGGGAATCCGGGAAATTGCGGGGGGAGTAGGGAACATGCCGGTTAGGAGTGTTTGAGCATACGTCACTGAAACGTATTTCAGCGTGAACGCTTTCCAACGACTTCCCGGTTCCGCAATCGGTTGGTCAAGAGCGTCGATCAGGTCGATGATTTTTTCAAACTGTGTTCCCCAACCGACGACGAGAACGGCGTTCGGATTACGAAGCGGGAACAGCTGGAATCGACCCTGTTTCGTTGCGAGTAAACTCTTGTCATTGAACACCAAATCGGCAATCATCTCATTGAGTGCAAAACAATCGACGTTTTGCAAATAAATGGTCTTAAATTCCGACTGAGATTCCTGCATCAATGTTTCAATGTCGCTCATCATTTTTTCGAGACGTTTCAGTTCCGCCCCTGTCCCTTCAAAAATGATAATGTCCAAATCAGGTAAAACTTGGACGTTCAGACCTTGAGGATCGTCAAAGGTTCCTCCCCGACGATTCATTCCGGGTCCAAATCCCCCCTCGCCAAATGGTCCGGGACCAAATTGTCCTCCATCTCCAAAACCTGTATCTCCGCCAAATCCTCCCAGACCTCCTGAATTCCCTATATCTGTTCCAAGTCCTTCTGAAAAATCCTGCATTTTGTAGGCGACTTGACGAACCGGATTGCTTTTCCAAGTTGGTGCTGAAACCGAGTTGGGACTTGCCGTTTGATTGGTTGTCTGATTGAATACATTTTGGGCCGATTGACCGTTTGCCGCATTGAATGATTGACCGTTTGCTGTGTTGCTCGCTTGGTTGTTTGCCGGATTGACCGTATTGTACCGATTCCCTTGTTGACTGTTTCTTTGCTGAATGTGATTCGTTGAAGCATCGTGTTGAGCAAAAGAAGAGGGGGAATCGAAACCCTGTTGCTCACGGAACGGTTGATTGATACCCCTTTGTTGCACCATTTGTTGTTGGGGCGACTGAAATTGCTGTTGTTGGGCAAATCGACTATTTTTGGGTGCAACGGCGGTTGAAACACTGTGCAGAATGTCGCCGACGACATCATTATTGTTGGTTTTAAGCGGAAAAATTTTCCGACGAATCCCTTCTGGGGGATTGGGACGGTCAATCATCTCAATCAACTGCAACATCTGTTCGCAAAGAGTTTTTTCTCCTTGAATGAAAACCCGTTTACTTTCAAAATCGAATTCGAGCTGACACATTTTCCGACGTTGATTTTTTTCGACGGAAAATTCATAACGCATGATTTTGGAATTGGTTGTTGACCCGCGATCAACGGGCATAACCGGAATCAGCCGATCAACAAAAATCTTCTGCAACCATTTGTCCAATTCTTCAAGCGAAATAACTTTTGTGACGTAAGTGTGATTGAAGGGGGGGGAAGGGGGAGAGGGGGACGAATCAAAACCGACTTGGAAATCAGCCCGTTCTTTCCCCTTGAAATCCGCCTGTTCAGGAGCAAGGACACCCATGTTTTTGAGAACCAGACTGATCTGCTCTTGAACGTCGGAAGGGGCGAAAACGGCAACATTGAGCAGACCGTTCTCTCGATTTTCCGAAAAAGTAATGTTAATCCGCGAATCCTCGCTGTATCGTTGGTACAAATCCTCTTCAAAAGCGACAACATTATCAACAACACAACGATAAACACGTCCGCTGATTGGGGCGACATTGGGATCGCCCTGAATGACATCCGATGTTGGAGAACTGGTCTGTGAACTGTTTTCCGTTGGAATCGGGGCTCTATTTGTTGTCGGACTTACCTCACGATTTGCTCCAACCTGAGTGATTTTTGTCCCCCATTGTGGACCATTTCCCGCTTGTCGAACCCCATACTCCCCTTGTTCTAATTGTTCCAACCGCGCATAGTGCGGGTTCTGTGTATTTTTTGTATCCGGTCTATTCTGTTGGAGTTGTGTTTCGCGTTCGGACCGTAATTTATCGCGTAAGACCGGAATCGGAACCGTGTTATGTGGAGAGAGCAGACCGACACTGACCCCTTCCGTAATCTGCTGCATGTTCGGCAACAGGCGGTCTGCCATTTCAATCGCCGTTTGAGGTCCCTGAATGAGCAATTCGTTGGTATTCGGGTCAATCAGCAAAGATGTTTGACGTGAGAGATCGTGGGGCATAAGAGCACGCAAACGACTTCGGGCATCTTCAGCCGAAATATGAGCAAGGGGATATATTTTCCGTTGATAATCGTTTTGCGACCCCATTTCACTGTTTTGGGATTGCGCAAGCGGATTCTTTGACATTTGTGCGTCAAGGGACACAAAGGAACAGGCCCAAAAACAAACGGCAAAGATGACGGGAGTAACGGGAGAATAGTTTTTCATTAGGATCATCGCAGAAAAGTGAGCGATTGGGCCGGAAATGAAGCCGACCAACACTTTTAGTTGGGGGATCGTAAGAAATAATGCAATCGACATCAAGAGCAATTTTTCCGATAAATGGTTGGTACAGACGAGAACAGCATCGACAAAAAAAAGATGTTTGTGTTTCTCACTGTGTTCGCAAGTTTTTCGGAGAAGATACGGAGACGATACTGAATTCAAAACAGGCGAAATAGACAGAATAGTCAAAATAGACTGACACTACTATTTTGAGATGCCGTTAAAAATTTGTCCGCCCAATCTCCTCGACCTTTGCGTCTTAGCGAAAAACTTTTTCCAAAATCACTTATGCCGTTCTCCTGTTGTTATGCCGGACATTGCATCTTGAGGTTCTCTCCTTGAGTTTTTGAGAAGTGAATTTATAATTGACCTGTTTTCAATACTTTTTTGCGATTCTTCAACCCTTTTCAGCACTGTTTTTCATTCGGTCTTTTGAAGTATTCGGTTTTGAAGTACGCACAATCTCTGAGGGAGTTTATTCATGTCAGGAAATTACGATATTGGTTTAATGGGTTTGGCAGTCATGGGGCAGAATCTCGTACTGAACATGGTCGATCACGGTTTCAACGTTGCCGTTTTTAACCGGACAGTCAGTAAAGTTGATGAGTTCATGCAACTTCCTGAAGTACAATCGAAAGAGGATCGGATTATTGGGACTCATTCGTTGAAAGAACTGGTTGCGCAGCTCAAACGACCGCGTAAGGTCATGCTGATGATTCAGTCCAAAGACGCCGTTCCCGCCCCGGAAATCGCCCTCTATCCCAATGTCGCTGCTGTTGATGCTGTCATTGAAGAATTGTTGACTCTTCTCGAACCGGGTGATTGCATCATTGACGGGGGAAATACTCATTTCCGGGACACTGAACGCCGGACCCGATTTGTCGATTCCAAAGGTCTGCTTTATGTTGGAACCGGCGTTTCCGGGGGAGAAGAAGGGGCTAGAAAGGGACCGAGTATCATGCCGGGCGGTTCTGAAAAGGCTTGGCCCCTTATCAAAGACATTTTTCAGTCCATCAGCGCAAAAGTTGGTCCTAAAAATGACATTCCCTGTTGCGATTGGGTCGGTCCAAGAGGAGCCGGACATTATGTCAAAATGGTTCACAACGGAATTGAATATGGGGACATGCAGTTGATTTGTGAAGCATACTGGATGCTCAAATCAGCTCTTGGTTATTCCAACGAACAACTGTATGAGGTGTTTGCAGAATGGAATCAAGGGGAATTGGACAGTTATTTGATCGAGATAACCCGGGATATTTTTACTGTTAAGGATAAAAAAACGGGAAAATACTTGCTCGATTTGATTCTCGATACAGCAGGTGCAAAAGGAACAGGTAAATGGATGAGTCAACTCGCCCTTGATCTCGGCGTTCCAAGTACGCTCGTTACAGAAGCAGTGTATGCCCGTTGTCTTTCCGCAATGAAAGCGGCAAGAGTCCGAGCGAGTTCGTTACTTCCGGGACCAAAGGGGACCTATAAGGGGGACAAAAAGGGGTTTGAAAAGGCCGTTCGTGAAGCTCTTTACGCCTCTAAAATTGTTTCTTACGCGCAAGGTTACGTTCAAATGCAAGCAGCTGCAAAAGAATATGATTGGCCCCTTTCATTTGGCCCAATCGCAATGCTTTGGAGAGGAGGTTGTATCATCAGGGCCGTCTTCCTTGAACGGATTCGTGAAGCATTTGAGAAGAATGCGGCCCTTGAAAATCTGCTTCTTGACCCTTATTTCAAAAATGCGGTCGCAACAGCGCAGGATTCTTGGAGAACCGTTGTCAAAACAGCAATCGAACTCGGTATTCCCGTTCCCGCCTTTATGTCGGCCCTTGCTTATTACGACGGATACCGTTCCTCCCATTTACCAGCCAATCTGCTTCAAGCTCAACGGGATTATTTTGGGGCACACACCTATCAACGGATTGACGATTTGGATGCAGGACCGTTACATACAGACTGGATTAACGAACGAATTGTGAAGTAGGGAGATAGGGAATGGGGGATAGAGTATAGGGAATAGGGGGAAGAATTGAGAACGAAGAATTGCGGCAAAAAAATTTGGAATCCCCAAAAAAGGGAAGGAACCAGTTAACTCGCGAGACGCGTTATCTTCCTGTATCCCCTTCTTTCCTCCTACCTCCTCATAAAAGCGAGACGCCGTTATCCTTCGTTTCCTTCCTCCCTATCCCCCAGTCCCTATCCTCTATTCCCAACCTTCTACCTCCTTAAAAATGCACACAACACAGATTTCACACGATGTTGCCCTTGTTGAGGAATTGGCACATACTCGGGTCCGCGATTGTTATCAATGCGGAAAATGTTCAGCCGGTTGTCCTATGTCCGAGAAAATGGACACTATTCCAAGTACCTTGATTCGTTTGGTTCAAATCAATCAGGTCGAAAATGCAGCCCAAACCAAAGCGGTTTGGCAATGTGTTTCCTGTCAAACCTGTTCAACCCGTTGTCCGAAATCGGTCAACATTGCAGGAGTTTTAGATGCGTTGAAGCAGATTTCGATTGAACGGAAATTGGTTCATCCTGATTACAAGCGGGTTGTTGCTTTTCAGAAGACATTTTTGGACACGATTCGTCGAAATGGGCGGACGAATGAATTGGAGTTGGTTGCCGGTTTCAAAATCCGAGCTTTTTTTGGGGACTTCAGTATTCCTCTTGCCCTGAAAGACGCAATGCTTGGACCCAAAATGCTTTTAATGGGCAAGTTGCACCTGAAATTGGGTGCTCCTGTCAAAGACAAAGCGATTGTCAAACGGATTTTCAAAAAATGTATGCAGTAAGGCAAGAGAATAGCAAGTCTAATGTGTTGTCCACATTTAATTTTGGGATTGGTGATTCGGAACCCGATAATCAATCGCTTGTATAGAGTTTGCATTGCAACAATCACCTGCAAGTCCCCCGTTTATTTAACCCGGTTTGACAACTTGTGTAGTCGCGTTAGCGACGACCTTTTTGTAGCCCGGGGTGAAGGGAGCAACGCGACCGCAACCCCGGGTTAAACGGTTCCCCCAACAAAATAAGCTCCTTAGGAGCGACCTAATTAAAAATACCTCATGTTGACGTGAGTCGTTTTATTAGGTCGCAGCTAACGCAGCTCATTTTTTTACATCACTTAACCCGGGGTTTGCAACTTCGTTGCTGCACCTCGGGCTACAATAAGGTCGCTGCTATGCAGCTACTTTCAGAAGACAGACTATACGACTGTCTTCTGACTTTTCAGTATCTGCATCCCACTTTTTAATGTGGACAAGACAGTAGTGAATACATAGAGGTGATTGCATGTCAAGACAGGTAAATCGTTTTTTCCAGATTCTTCTTTTGACCCTTCTCGTTTTTTTCTTTGCAAGTCATTTCCTCTTATTACCTGCCCAAAAGGGAAGTGCATCTGAAGTTGCTAAAAATCCAACACTGAAAACGATTGCGGTTCATCCTCACGATTCAACGGCGTTTACACAAGGTCTTTTCTTTCATAATGATTGTCTCTATGAAAGTACGGGACATTATGGACGTTCCTCATTGCGCAAGGTTGACATTAAAACGGGCAAGGTGCTTCAAAGTGTCCCGATTAAAGCCGAGTTTTTTGGTGAGGGGATTGAACAGGTTGGGGACGAAATTTTTATGCTGACTTGGAAAGAGGGGATATGTTTCGTCTTTGATCGGGAAACAATGACGTTTCGACGGTCTTTACGGTATTCTGGAGAAGGTTGGGGACTCACTTTCAACGGAAAATACCTTATTGTGGGCGACGGAACGCCGGTTTTAAGGTTTTACGATCCGTCCGATTTTTCTCCCAAAAAACAGGTGATCGTCTTTGAAGGGGAATCGGCTGCAAAAGGTCGGAAAATTGCCAATCTGAACGAACTGGAAATGGTTGACGGAGAACTTTGGGCCAATGTTTGGCATACGTCCAAAATTGTCCGAATCAATCCCGAATCAGGGCAAGTGCTTGGTTGGATTGACTGTTCCAATTTCATTCCAAAGGAGATACGGGATAATGAGCAGAACCCCCGGATTGCTGAACGGGTTTTGAACGGAATCGCCTATGATCGTGAAACAAAACGCCTGTTCATAACCGGCAAAGAATGGTCCGTTCTTTATGAACTTCAACTAATCCGTTAGGAATATACCCCAAACGGGTACAAAATGGACATTTTGTCGGAACGCAGGCATCCTGCCTGCATCAAGAAAAAAATGTGCGGGCAGGATGCCCGCGTTCCAATCGGAAAACAAACCCTTTCGAACCATTTGCAGTATAGCCCGAATCATTCAATCCTCAAAACATTGACTTCACTAAGTATTGTAGTTGCGATCCCGTCCCCGCCAAAATACGAATAAATAGCAGTGTCATTAGGATTTTCTCGATTGACCAATCTGGGCGAAATTGGTAAGATAAAGGGGCGTGTTCGTCGTTCGTCCACACTCAATCGTCCTCACACTACAAAATTTTCCACTTTCTTGACCCCAAAGTTGGAATTTGCCGGATTTGTAAGGTATGCTTACACCAAACTCCACCATACTTGGAATTAACAGGTCTTGAAGTCCGTTTTGATACACTCCTTGGAGCAAAACATGAAAAAACGTCTGTTCCTCATTTTGTCGGTTTGCGCATCTGCAATCATCTGCGGATTGGTTTCAGTGTCTGCTGCTCAAAATTCAACAAATCCGGTTTCCCTTGACACTTATGCTCACTCAGATGGAACGGTTTATTTTGAATTCGGTCTGAAAAGCCCCAAACAAAAAGCCAATTCACAACATGAGGTCGTTTTCCTCTTCGACACCTCAGCAAGTCAGGTCGGACCCGTTCGACGTGAACAGTTTGCAGCTCTGAAATCAGCAATCGCCCAACTTCCGAAAGGAACTCAGGTCCAATTGTTCTCCATTGACCTTGAACCGGTTGCATACACCGACCATTTCCTCGATGTTGGAAGTGCTGATTTCCAAAAGGCAATTGCCCAACTGGAATCCAAAAGTGTTCCGCTCGGTTCAACCAATCTGGAAAAAGGAATTGGGGCGGTTTTTAACGCTTTTGCCGATCAAAACAGCGAAAATGCCCAACGAACGGTTCTCTATATTGGCGACGGACTCAATTCAACAGGGGGACTTCCTCAAACCAAATTTGAACAGATCGTCAATGATCTGGTTGATTCCAAAATATCCTTTTCAGGAACCGCAATCGGTGTTGGTTCACAATTTGGACTTCTCGGCATGATTGCTTATCGAACAGGCGGATTTCTGGTTGATCCCGGTTTGGTTGCCGAAAAATTTGAGAAAGGAACCGATTCGGCCAAAATTGCTGCTGAAATGGGTTCCCAACTCGGCAAATCCGTTGCTGTTCCTGTTTTTTGGCCGGATGATTCAACCGTTGCCCTTTCCGAAGATTGGGAAATCTGTCCCGAAGTTCTTCCGCCAATTCGTTCAGATCGTGAAACATTGGTGTTTGGCAAATCCAACGAGAAAATGGTCCCGGCAGAACTGAGTGTGACGATTGAGGATGTGACCGGGGGATCGTTGGAGCAGAACTGGAGTTTGAAGCCGAAATCGTCGAAACCGGAAAATCAATACCTCGTTCAACTCGTTGAAACGGCTGCATCAGATAAGGGGTCCTCCATTCCTTTTGCAACTCGTGAATTGCTCGAACAGGTCCGAAATGCGTCACTTATTCAGGACGACGCTGAATTAGGGGTTGCTGAAGTTGCTCTTTTGAGCGGGCAATCTCAATCGGCTGCACGCATTGCGCAACAGGTCAAAGCGCGGACGGACAATAGTAACATTGAAGCAAGTAACTTGTTGGATCGTGCAACCCGACAAATGAACATTGAACCCGGGTCCGATCAGGAAATGCCGGTTGCTGGACCTGTTGACGCTTATGTCAAAAGCGGCTCTGTCCGTCTGCAATCCCTCAACAATTCTGTCAATGTTGCAATTGCAGAAGCGGAAAAGTTAATGGTTGAACGACCTGACCTTGCACTTCAGAATCTCAAACTGATGAAAGCGGAGATTATGCAAGCGAGTGACATTCCGCCGGGTGTTCGGAACAAGATCGTTGAGCGGATTGAAAACAAGATGCGTAGTGCATATCGACAGGGGACGATCATGGAAACCCGACGTGTCGAGGAAGAGACGATTGAGGCCGAACGAATCAGCAAGGCTCTTTTGCTGGACAACATCTTCCGTCGGGAAGAAAAAGCCAAGCAACTGATGGAACGGTTTGACGCTTTGATTTCCGAACATCAGTATTTGCAGGCAGAAGCGTCAGCGAATACAGCGCGACCGTTGATTCCTTACAGTCCGGTTCCCGCAACCGCCGTCTTTTATGCACAAGGAAATCAACGGGTCAATCAGGTTGACGAATTACGCATTTTGCGTGAACGAGCGGTTTTGGACAATTATATGACAGCGGAACGGATTTTCATTCCGCTCAGTGATGAACCGCCAATGCTTTGGCCCGACCCAGAAATATGGAATGCACTTTCTGAACGGCGCAAGGACCGTTATGACATCATTGACGTTTCCAATCCGTCAGAATCGGCACGCAAAATTAAAAGGACCCTTGATTCGACGATTACTTATGCGCCCGAAGAGGAAGAGTCGTTGGGGCAGTTTCTTGAATTTATCAGAAACAAGTATGGTATTAACGTTGATATGGACCGACGTGCCCTTGAAGAGATTGATGTCAGTGCCGACACGACCTTTGGTGGAGTCGTTTACACAGGTTTGCCCTTACGCATTGTTTTGAAGCGTATTTTGAACTCACTTTCTGAAGACCTTGCTTATACAATTGATGATGACATTTTGTTAATAACCTCGAAAGACAACATCAAGGCGGATATTGTCAAAATATATGCTGTCTCAGAACTCGTCCAGACAGGAGGAATGGGGGGAATGGGAGGAGGAATGGGCGGTATGGGAGGTGGTATGGGCGGAATGGGAGGTGGAATGATGGGAGGTGGTATGGGGGGCATGGGCGGAGGAATGGGTGGTATGGGAGGTGGAATGGGAGGAATGGGAGGAATGGGAGGAATGGGGGGCGGTATGATGAGTGTTCCGTCCAGTTACGACAAGTTACTCCGTCGCAGTCTCCTTCAGAATATGCAGGAACAGGGGGTTATCAATTCCCTTTTCGCCGTTGTTGATCGCCCTCAAACGAAAAAACAGACATCGACTTCGACGTCAACATCGACATCATCCTTGAAACCGTCACAATCGAACAAAAAGGCATCTGCGGGGATTTCGCAAGGGGTGAAAGCCGAAAAAGCGGATGTTGCGCTTGACCCGATTGCAATGGAACCAGTTGCAGCACCTGAGAGAACGAACGTGATTGATTTGAGTGCGGTTGATGCAACGAATCCTGAACTGTATTGGGAGAAGGTTTTTTCGGTCCCGCTTGAACAGCGACCGAATGAAGCAGAATTGCGTTATGTCGTTCTCCTCTTGTTCAAAAAGGCTGTTCGGGGTGATATGGCGTCAGCGAAGCAGATTTCCACGTTGCTTGAAAGTGCAATTCGGCAAGGTGAGGTTTATCCCTGGATGTACGAATCCCTTGCGGTTGCCCTAAATCTTCAGGGTGCTCCGCTTCTCGAAGTCGAACGAGCAGTCCTCTCGGCGCAGGATTTGTGTACCAATCCGCTTGACATGCTTTTATTGGCCGTTTATCTGGAACAATTGGGGTCCCGTTCTCGTGCCCTTGAAATCTACAAAAATGTTGCAAGTGTCTATCCAATGCGACCAGAACCTTATACGAGGGCGTTGAAACTGGCGGAAGAATTGGAGGATGAAGAGGCGATTGAGACGTTGACTGTTGCAGCGGTTGCACAAGTCTGGGAAGCGGTCTGGGCGAGGACAGTTCAGAAAGCCGGTCATGATCTTGCACTCACTCATTTGGAGAAGTTGCGTTCTTCCGGTCGCGTTGAAGAGGCCGAACGGTTTTCCCGATTGTTGAAAGAAGCTCAACGTAAAGATTGTGTCGTGATTATCGAGTACACAGGAGATGCCCTGTTGGACTTGATCGTGAAAGAACCGACGGAAACCTATTGTTGGCATGTGAATCCGAGAACGACTTCAGGAGGAATCTTGCTCAGTCCGTCGGAATCGATGAATGCCGAATATGGTGAAAATTCCGCCCATTTGAAACGGTTGGTGTACCTTTGTCCCCGGGGTTTTTCCGGAGATTATGAAGTTTTGGTTCAATCGGCATTTGGTAAGATCACCAATAACAAGTTCCGAATTCGAGTTTTGACGAATAGTGTTGAAGGGGAACCGTTGGTGTCCGAGGGGTATTACGAATTGGGTGAAGAAGGGTCGCTTGTTCAGTTCACCTTAAACGAAGGTCGGCTGCATGAATCGTTGAAAGAAGCGGAAATTGAAGCGGCATTGGTTCAGGAAACGGCGTTGACGAATCGAATGGTTCTTTCGCAACAGTTAGCAGCGTTGTCGAATCGACAGGTTGTTGCGAACATCAACAATTCGCCGAGTACGACACGGGGAGCGAGTGTTTCGGGAACATCGAGTGACAATTCGGGCACGACAAGTGCGGGGGGAGGGCTTGGAGGGGGCAATGCGCTTGTTGATGATGGTGTTCTTGAGAACTGGATACAAGTTCGTCGGGGAGGAACCGCAGTCGGTTATCGTCCACAAATCACTGTTTTACCGTCAGGAGCAGGTTTAATGGCGTATCCGATTGTTTCAGGTGATCGTCGTTATGTCAAAATAACCCCTACGCCGATGTTCTCGCAGGTGAAGAAGGTTATGACATACAATTTGCAAACGGGTGCAACGCAGTAAGCCGGTATCTCTAACTAACAGAAAACAGGGAGTGTTGGTTATTGACCTCCTTCTGCAACTTGAGGCGGAGTTGGGTACTCAAGTCAAGTGACGTATATTTGATTGTTCCTTATGCAAGGTTCCATTACTCGAACAACATCGTTGGACAGGGCAACATCGTTCATTTTGACGATGCTCCTGCTCCTCGGTTGTGTAGTCGGTGTCATGTTTGGCATTTGGATGACCGGTTCTTTTTGGCAAATCCCTCCCCCGGTTCCGATTCAGATCGAACCAACCGAAGAATTTGCGTTGTTGGATGATGATGCGGTTTTTGACCCTAACATCTTTGACGCCGGAATCGATGTTCTTTTTGATGAACCCACTTCGCTTGAATCGTTACAGACACATTCTGACATTATTTCGTCTCTTTCGTCGCTGTTCTCTGAGTCAACCGATTGGGATGACGAATCGCTTCTTGCGGGGGGGAAAAAAGGGGACGGTCGGACATCCGGTTCGTCCGAAAAACGTCGTTGGGATTTCATCTTTCCCGACGGTATTACGGTCGAACAGTATGCGAAGCAATTGGATTATTTCGGGATAGAACTGGGGGTTCTTCTGTCCGGGGGTCGGATACAGTATGCAACACAATTGAGTGCCCCAACTCCTGCAATTCGGGACGGAAAGACGACGGACGAACACCGATATTACATGACTTGGATACAGGGAGGACTTCAGGAAGCGGATCGAGCTTTACTGGACAAAGCGTCGATTGAGAATCAGGACAAAATTGTATTGAAATTCATCCCGGCACACATCGAGCAAAAACTGGTTCAACTTGAGACGGAAAGAGCCGGGGATCGCAAAGACAGGGTCCGAGGAACCTTTTTTGGCGTTCGACCAACCGCCCCAGGAGGGGCAGGATACGAATTTTTCGTTCTCGAACAGGTTTATTAAGAAGCGAGCGGTTGATTCTGGATACACTACGACAAAGTCGTCTATACTGCAAACGGTTAGAAATGGATTGTTTTTCGATTGGAACGCGGGCATCCTGCCCGCACATTTTTTTTCTTGATGCAGGCAAGATGCCTGCGTTCCGACAAAATGTCCATTTTGTACCCGTTTGGGGTCTGAATAGGCTGTGTCTTATTCGTGTATTGGGGGGATGTCGAATTCGTTTAACGCCGTTTGAGTACAGGTTTTCATTTTGGCGAGACCGGTTTGCGCGACCTCTCGCGGATTACTCGTCTCCCACAAATGCTTGTTGAACAACTCTAACGATAAGGCACCTTGAAAACCGCCTGAATATAAGGTCCGCAAAATCCAAGGAATCGGTCCAACACCATCGCCGGGATATATCCGGTCCGCATCACTCTGCTCTTCCCGGGCCGGTTCAGCCGGATAATCATTCAAATGAAAAACATGCAGTGAAGCGGGATTGATTTGTGTGAGACTTTCAAAACGGTTATTTCCCCGAAACAGGTGAAAGACGTCAAGGAGCAAACTTGCACGGACATCTCCGGCTGCAATTGCGATTGCGGCTGCATCAGAAAGTCGGGACAATGTTTGACTTCGCCCCCAAATTTCCAAGAGCGGAAGAACCCCAACCGTTGCTCCAAGTTCGATGATTGCACGATACTGATCTCCACACCATTGCAAATCGTCGATTCGGTTCGAATAGGCGGGACCAGATGGAGGGGCCGCAATGTAAGGGCAATTCAGTTCGGCAAGTTGGTCCATTTCCCGCTTCAACTGTCCAAACGCTTCTTGCCGTTTTGTCTCATCCGGGTTCATCCATTCCGCAAAACCAATTCCGTTAACCGGTCGGATGTTGCGATCTTCCAAACGTTTGCGCAATTCCAAAAGAGTCCCTCCTTTTTCGAGGAATTGTGAGATTTTGAACATCCAAAGTTCAATCCCGAGATAACCTGAGTCCGCTGCAATGTCAATCTCCTCCTCAATTCCCAGATTAAAACCAAGCAAGGTTCCAGTGTTTAAGGTATAAAACGGCTGCACAACCGCTGATTGTCTCGTCGCTCTTTGCAACGAATCCGTTGCTAAAGAACCTTCTTGTTCTGAATCCAATTGCAAGGTTCCAACGGAACGGGAAAGGGTCAAGGGAGCCGTTTGGGCACAAAGTTTTTGCTGAGATGAGAAAGGGGCTTGGCAACTGATTCCAAGACCGACTCCGGCAAGAACAGAACCGGCAAGAACCTCACGTCGGGAAAGTTTTTTTGCTTCTTGATGATTGGACATTGAATCAATGGGATAGTACAGTAATAGGGGATAGGGATTGGGGGATAGGGAGGAGGGAGAAAATTGCTCGATTTTGCGCGCGATACAACCGTGTCGCGCTTTGAGGAGTTAGAAGATAGGAGGAAAGAAGGAGGAGACAGGAAGATAACGGCGTCTCGCGAGTCAACCGGTTACTTCTTCTTTTGTGGGACTCCAAATTTTTATTTTGCCTAGTTTCTCATTCTCCCTTCTCCCTTTTTCCTTCTACTTTTTCCAAAAATACGCGCGATACGTTGTATCGCGGCTAAACGGGGAACGCGCAGAACGTTGTTCTGCGGTTAAACGGGGAAATTTTCTCCCTCATTCCCTATCCCCTACTCTAGGCTCGCGCGCGAAACAGTTTGGAGGATGCTCTTTCCTCTTTGATTGCCCCAATGATTTTCTGAGCAACCCCGGAAATGTCAACCATTTCGCTTTCCTTGTTCCAACGCCATTTCCATTCCACATTCCCTTCTTTCAGCCCTTTTTCGCCGATTGTGATTCTCAACGGAAAACCGATCAGATCGGCATCCTTGAACTTGACCCCCGCTCGTTGGTCCCGGTCATCCAAAATACAATCAATCCCCGCCCCAATCAGTTCCTCATGCAGCTGATTCGCTAATTTCATTGTTTCTTCGTCAAAAACCTTGATCGGGCAAATTGCAACCTCATAAGGAGCAAGGTTAACAGGCCAGATAATGCCGTTTTCATCATAAGAGGTCTCACAAATTCCTGCAATAATCCGGTTCACGCCGATTCCATAACAACCCATAATGATCGTTTTCTGCGTTTCATCAGCATCCAGAAATTTGGCCGAAAGGGCTTCAGAATACTTGGTCCCCAGTTTGAAAACATGTCCAACCTCGATTGCATTCCGAATCTGTAATTGGCGACTGCAACGGGGACAGGAATCGCCCGCTTCAGCATTGCGCAGATCGGCAATTCGTGTTGGATCAATCACAAAATCCCGGCCAAAATTGACGTTCACCAGATGTTTTTCAGCCAGATTGGCCCCAACAATTGCATTGAGAACGCCCGAAACGGCATAATCGGCCCAGATTGCGACATCTTGTTTCAAACCGACAGGACCGGCGAAACCAACAGGTGCTCCTGTCACTTTTTCAATCGTTTCTGGATCGGCAAGAGCCAATTTTTGAACCGACAGTGAACGTCGAATCTTGTTTTCATTCGCTTCATGGTCCCCGCGAAGAAGAACCGCAACCGGTTTTCCGTCCGCCAGATAAATCAACGTCTTTATCAGTCGTGTCGGTTTCGCTTTCAAAAACGTACATACCTGTTCAATCGTGTGTACACCAGGTGTATCAAGCGTTGTAACTGCTTTCATCGACGCCGAATCAAGCGTTGCAACGGTCTGTAAACCGATTTCGGCTTTTTCAGTGTTCGCTGCATAACCGCAATCGCAATACACGATTTTATCTTCACCATTTGGCGAGAGAATCATAAATTCATGACTTGCATCCCCCCCGATTGGGCCGGATTCGGCTTCAACGGGGATAAAGGGCAGACCGCAACGTGTAAAAATCCGCATGTAAGCCGCATACATCCCTTCATACGTTTCATTGAGCGATTCAAGAGACGTATTAAAACTGTAAGCGTCCTTCATCAAAAATTCGCTTGTCCGCAAAACCCCAAATCGCGGTCGTTCCTCATTCCGAAACTTCGTCTGAATCTGATACAAAGTAAGGGGCAGTTGACGATAACTGGCGACATATCGTGCAACAAGATCGGTAATAATCTCTTCATGTGTCGGGCAGAAGACGATTGGGACTTTACGTCCTCCTCTTGGAAGAGTTGCTTTGACGAGGACATCGCCGAATGCTTCAACCCGATTGGTCTGTTCATAGAGCGAAATAGGACACATTGCGGAGAGGAGCAATTCGACTGCTCCAGCTGCATTCATTTCTTCGCGGACGATTTGGGTTGCTTTTTGCAGCGACTTCAATCCGAGCGGGAGATACGAATAAACACCCGCCATAATCTGCGAAATCAAACCGGCTCGGAGCATCAGAATGTGACTCGGTATTTCCGCTCCTTCGGGCGTTTCCTTCATCGTCGGAATCAATGTCTTAGTCCAAAGCATAATTGTCTATTGCCTGTAAATGGTGATCGAAATGATAAAATAATGATTCAATGCGGGGAAACCCGTCGTATGAAGTCAGACGACATTCCCGCATAACCTCTACAATTGTCAAACACCCCTCTATAAAGAGGTCATTCTACCTGATTGAGGGAGTATCGGCAACAGAGGACACGGATACTTTCTTTTACCTTCTTTCCCAGTCTACTAACAAGTTTTGCGGCAAACCGAAAAAATAAAAGCCGGAAAGGAGCCGGTATTCCGGCGCATTGACGGTTTTATTCGTGAATCTGGACAATTTGGGGTGTTTTAGCCCGTCATTTGACCGTCAATACGCTCCCTGTTGGTCGCTCCTTTCCGGCTGTTATTGATTGTTCTCAAAACAGTTGCGAACCGTTTGTACCAAACTTGTTAGCAGACTGCCTTCTTTCCTAAGGGGTATTACAAGTCGGAAAATGGAGTAAAATACAGCAGAATCCTAACCCGGTCCCGGACAGGGTATTCGCGCGTCGTTTTTTTAGTTGGAGAGGACAAGTCGGTTGAAAGTCGAAACAATCAACATACATTCATCCACAATTCCAGCCTCTTTGCGGGGCGGGGTGTTGTCAATTGGCAAATTTGATGGTGTTCATCTTGGACATGCAACCGTCTTGCGTCGGGTCAAAGAAAACGCTCAACGACTTTCCGTCCCCGCAATTGCTTTGACCTTTGATCCTCTCCCGGGCATTTTGCTTCACCCTCATTCCGTTCATCCAGTGTTGACGATGCTCCCGCGCAAAACGGAATTGATTGCGGCATTGCAAATGGATGCTCTGATTGTTGTCAAGACGGATCGTGAATTGCTCAACTGGACTGCTGAGGAGTTTTTTCAACGGATTTTGATTGATCTTTGCAATGCTCGGTTTTTGGTTGAAGGGGCAAGTTTCACGTTTGGTCGCAATCGGGAAGGAGATGGTGAACGGTTGATCGCACTTTGTGAAAAAGCGGATCGACGAGCGGAAATCCTCCCTCCTTGCAGAATCAACGGTGCAATCCTTTCAAGCAGTCGGGTCCGCTCCCTCATTCATGCCGGTCAAATTGAGTCGGCAAACCAATTGCTAACCCGAGCTTACCAACTGAGCGGTCGGGTCATTCACGGTGATAAAAGAGGAACGCAACTCGGTTTTCCAACTGCCAATCTAACGGACATCGAGACGCTTCTTCCTCAAGAGGGGGTTTATGCCGGTTTTTGCGAAATCAACGGTCATAAATATCCCGTTGCAACACATGTCGGACAGTTGCCGACTTTTGGTCAAGAACAATTACGGGTTGAATCGTTCATTATCGGTTTTTCAGGCGATCTCTACGGAAAACCTCTTGCAGTCAATCTGCTCTCCCGATTGCGCAGTATTTGTCCTTTTGACAATCATCAACAGTTAACCAAGCAGATACGGCATGATGTGCAGCAAACGCAAACCCTTTTTTCGGAATATCAACGAGAGAGAGAATGAACGCTTACGAAATAGAAACTTGGTTGCGTGAGACGGATCCGATTCGATTGGAGACGCTTTGGAAACAGGCGGATTTGATAAGGGCTAAGGAAGTTGGCGAAGAGGTTCATCTGCGAGGACTCATCGAACTGTCCAACATCTGTCGTCGTCAATGTCTGTACTGCGGAATCAGGGCCGGAAATTCGGCGTTGACCCGGTATCGTCTAACGAATCAGGAAGTCCTAGATGCAGCTCGAAAAGCACAACAATTTGAATACGGCTCGATTGTCATTCAATCGGGCGAAGATGCCCAACTTGATCCCGAAAATATGGCCCAACTGATCCGTCAGATTAAGGGAGAAACCAACCTTGCAATCACGCTCAGTCTGGGAGAACGTCCGATTGAGGATTACTCTCTCTGGAAACAAGCGGGTGCTGACCGTTACTTACTCCGTTTTGAAACGTCCAACCGACGATTATTTCAGGTCATACATCCGGCTTTGAAACATGACCGATTCAACTCAAATGACCGTTTGCAACTGTTGTGTGAGTTAAGGGAACTGGGTTATGAAATAGGAAGCGGTGTTATGGTCGGGATTCCCGGTCAAAGTTATACGGACTTGACGAACGATCTGCTCCTTTTTCGTGAACTGAATTTGGACATGATCGGTTTGGGTCCGTTTTTGCTGCATCCTCAGACCCCGCTTGGTCAACTATTTTTGGCAGATCGGGAAACCGGCTTGCTGAGAGTGACGGAATGGACGGAGGAGCAAAGGGCTTTTTTTGAGCAGAACGATTTGCCGTATCTTGCGATTGACGATCAGGTTGCTCATTCGGACCAATTGGCGTTCAAAGTGATTGCCCTTGCCCGATTGCTTTGTCCCCGCGCTAACATTCCAAGCACAACGGCAATTGCGACGATTGACCGAGAAAACGGTCGAAAAATGGGACTTTCTCGCGGGGCAAACGTCGTTATGCCCAATTTAACCCCTCTTCAATATCGGCGTTATTATGAGATATACCCGAACAAGGCTGCTTCTTATGAAACCCCGG
The DNA here is from genome assembly GCA_051660685.1 of Thermoguttaceae bacterium. Classification (GTDB taxonomy): domain Bacteria; phylum Planctomycetota; class Planctomycetia; order Pirellulales; family Thermoguttaceae; genus JAVBSX01. Next base: position 27,699 of record JBOFQB010000029.1, read on the forward strand.
AAGAGACACATGCACAAATGCTGCAACATCTCTTAGCAATTGGCCGAATCCCCGGAAAAGGTCGCGGAGATTCAAAAGTAGGGAATAGGGGATAGGGAATTGGGGAAGGTAACGATGTCTCGCAAATCAACTGGTTTCCCTTTTTTGAGTGATTGTTGCCCCTGTTTTTTCTTTTTGTACAAAGTTAAGAAATTGGTTTTCGTTGAAAAAACGTCAAAAACATAGATTTTTTGTTCCGTCATGCGAATGTCGTTTTAGATACTTTGAATAGAGTGCAAGAGGTGAAAAAATTTCTCCCCCTCTTGCAAACATCAACCTCTGTTTGTCACAATGTTGTGTCCCGAATGTCGGTCAACCGGTCAACCGGTCAACTGGTCAACTGGTTCACAACATTGCTCACGTCGTCTCGTTTCACCTCGCTTCCATTCATCTCATCCTCTGTGTCCTTCCCTCTTGTTTCCGTTTATTTCCATTCCTTTTTTTCCAGTCTCATGTTAAAACACCTTATCATTCCGACTTTTTTGTTCTTTTCCTTGATCGCCGACTTGAATGCAGCTGAGTTCCCTTTTGTCCCGGAAAAGACGGACAAATTTCTTGGGCAATTACAGTCTTGCAAGGATCGGGAGATACCGATGATTGATTGTCATATTCATTTGCGGGGCGGAATGACGGCGGAGAAAGCGGCGATTCGGGCGAAAGAGACAGGAATACGGTCGGGGGTGCTGGAAAATGTGGGGCAGGATTGGCCTCTTTCGGACAATGAAAAATTACGGTCTTTTATCGAGGGAGTCGAGCAGGTTCGTCAACAAGGAACACCCCTTTTGATTGGGATTCAGGTTAATGACCGGGATTGGTTTGAGGTGATCGACCCTGAGTTGAAAAAACGGTTGGATTATGTTTTGGCGGACACGATGATTATGGGGTTGAACCGTCAAGGTAAACCGCGAAAATTATGGGTTGAAAATTATCGGATTGATGATCCCGAACAATGGATGCAGGAATACATGGAGCACAATTTGCGCATACTTTCGGAGCCGATTACGATATTGGCGAATCCGACGTACTTGCCGAAACAGATTGAACACTTGTATGACCAACTTTGGACGGAAGAGCGGATGAAGACGTTGATTTCCAAGGCGGTTGAGAAGAATGTTGCCCTTGAAATTCAGGCAACGTCCTCTTTTCCGACGTTGCGATTTTTTGAATTGGCGAAGAACATGGGGGCGAAACTGTCTTTTGGAACCAACAATCATGACGACAAACCGGTTGGAACGGATCGTTGGTTCGAAGTTATAGAACAGATAAAGTTGGGCAAAGATGATTTCCTGAATTTCCCCAACCGTTAATCAGAGATGTCGGATTGGCCGTCTTACGATTTTTTGGGACATGGACGTTGATTCGCATTTTTGGTAAAACTAACTCACGAATACCTTGTTTTGTAGAGTCCGTGTTTTGAAAATTTGAATTATTCGAGGTGTCCTAAATGTAGTTGAGCAGACTCATCTGACGCATTTGTCCTGTAATCTGTAACGTCGCCTGATAAGAGCTTAATGCGGCTGTGTACTGCAAAATGACGTCGCTCAAGTTGATTTCCAACGAATTACTCAAGCTGGTTCGGAGTTGGACGATTTCATTTTCGAGGTGAAATTGGACCGAATCAAGGCCGTTTTGGCGAACACCGATTTCAGATCGGGAATTGTCCAACACTTGGGACGCACTTGCAAGTAAGTTGATCGACCGCTCTATCTCGCGTTCGTCATTCAATTCAAGAGCCAATTGCAAACGAATCAGCCCGTTGAAAATCGACTCCGTTTCTTTGGGATTCGGGTCGGTTCCAACCAAAGCATTATCAACACCTCCTTGCAATCGAGGTGCTTCAATCACCCCTGAATCGAGATTCATCGGATCAACGAATCGAGGAAACAGAGCAACCAAACCGGTTCCGTCGCTGAAAGAACCGTCGGAATTAACACCGTTTTGGAAATCGAACATTTCGCGGACTGCGGGAGTCGCCGAATCCTGAAACAGTTTGGTAATGTCATTTGCCGTTGTAACTCCCGGATCAATTTCAAATCGCAGAATTCCTGACTGAGCATCCCAAGTGAAACTAGGTTGACCTGTTCCGCCCGGAGTATTCATGTCAATAAATTCGATCCGCACACCATTTGCATAGGAGCCGTTTTGACGACCACTTACATTGAGGGCGGAATGATCCGTTTGAGAATCAACACGAACCGACGCTCGAACTCCCCCGCTGTTGCTGTATTGGACTTCAGAACCCCGGGGAATCAGACCCAAATCAATTGCAGCTGTTGAAAGTTTGGCCCGCTCAACTTTTGTGGTGTAAGGTCCTATCGAATGATCGATCAGTTCAATTCCGTTGCCGTTTTTTGACAGGGTTGCGGTCAAAAGACCATCTTTATTGAGCGGGTGATTGTTAATGAGGGCAAGGACATCACCAACTGTCTTTGCCCCGTTAATGTCAATGTCCAATGCAACGCCGTCATTTCTCGTAATCGTAAAGTCAATCCCTCCATCTGTTCCCCCGGATGTTACAACCATTCCTTCATAAACAACTCCATCTCCTGTATTGATTCCCAAAGAATCGTCTAAAACCATGCTGAATGCCTGATTGGGACCGGGTTGCTCATTAAAAGCGGCGACGACCTCACACGCTTTTGTAACACCCGGATTGATTCCAATTGTAATCGTCTTTTCCTCCCTGCTCCATTGAATCATGACCCGACCGTCCGGGTCCGTTGTCGGAACATAATTGACCTGATATTCGTTCCAATCGGTTCCTTCAGCAAGAGCGGTCAACCGTAAACCGCTGTTTGCAATTTGCCCTTGATAAACGGCGGACGCATTTGTGCCGGGTCCGACATAATCCATAACCCCTCGATTAAAGTCCAGTTCGTTCAAAAAAGTTTTTTCATCGAGTGTCCGTATTCCTAATTGGGTTGCCGTTTGACCGCCGTTTTCCCCAATCATAAAATCGGTTCCACTTACGCGAGTACAAACATTGATTCCCGTTTTACTTGCGTTAATTTCGGCATATAGCCCGTATTTCGGATCGTTAAGCGTATTAAGTAGATCGTCAATCGTTTTAGCATTGCTAAAATCAATGATCATGGTTTGATTACCGTTAATGATTTGCAAACCAGATTGCCGGTCAAAGGATTCGCCGGTTCCATAAGCCGTTTCACCAAACACAACCGGATTGCCGGGTAAAAGTGTAACAAGTCCAAGACCGGTTGGGGCTGTTCCGATTACCGATTGATCGAGCGAGTCGATTGACGCGGAAAATGGGGGAATCACACCTTCTTCAGACGCTTTGTTGATCGCCGAAACGATATGTGAAGCGGTCGAATTATCGGGGTTAATGTGGACAAAAATCGTGTTGGAATTGGCGTCAAACTCAGCTCTTTCCGAACCGGGTGTAATTTTTGCATTGGACTGAAACGCGATTTTAACACCGTTAAGTGACTGCACCTTTCCGTCCGAATCAACATAGGATTCACCATTCATTTTGGCTTGAACAATAATATCATTGTCGTAACCGGGGAATCGAAGAGTTGTCGTTGCAGGGGATCCCAAGAGAGAATCAAGCGAGGTCGCCCGGGTTAACGCCGGGTCCAAATCACTCCCAAGGAAGGTCGAACCGGTTGATATGGGGGTCTTGGAATAAATCCCCAATTGATGTGCGGTCATGGAACTGCCAATTTCCGTAATTGTGATTGATCCCCCGGGAGTGTTGGATGATAATTCAACCGAAAGGGCATTGTCGATGATTCCCAATTTGATTGTGGTTCCACTTGGGGCATTTTTGGCAATTGCGTTGCGGACATCATTGATTGTAACGGCGTTGCTCAAATCAATGTCCGATTCCCGGGTTCCATCTGGACCAGAATAAGTGATCCGAATGGAACCGGCCTGAATTCCAGTTCCGTTATTCAAGTTGCTCAAGAGTGTCGATCCTGTCAACGCCGGGTTCAAATCAACCGTCCCTTTAACCGGCTTGGAAATTGCTCCAAAAACAACGGCTCCGTTCATATTGGTCTGAGAGAGCAAATCCGTGTCCGTCCATGAAAACAAATTGAGCGTACTTCCTGTGTAATTGACAGTGTAAGCGTCATTTCCCCAAAGAAACGGTTTGACATCTGTTGTTGCCCCGCTAAAAAGATAACGGTTCAAAAACGAGTAATTGCCGAAATCAAAAATGGTTTTGATTTTTTCGCTGATACTTTGCGCAAGAGCACTACGTTGTGTATTCCCTGTTGTTGTGTTCAATCCTTCCAATCCCATACTTCTCGCTTCATCCAGCATGGAACTAATCTGCGAAAGTGTCGAATCACTCGCGGTCAAATACGTTTGTGTTGATTGAAGATTCGTCGCATTCTGAAATTTCAATTCCATTTTCATCTGGAGAGAAACAGAAATGGACGCCTCATAAGGTGATTCACTACCATATTGATACCGTTGTTCGGTCGTCAATTGTTGTTCATATTTGGCAATGAGAGATTGCTGATTTTGAATCGCGAGCAATGAACGGTCCAAAAGAAGAGGACTTGTTACACGATTAACACCAATTGGAAGTATCATAAAATCCTCCTCGTTTATTCTGTTCCAGTGCTAAATGTTTAATAAAAAATCCAACATGCTGTTAATGGTCGTAATATATTTTGACGTTGCCTGATATATTCGCTGAAAACTCATTAACATAAGCGTTTCTTCGTCAATGTTGACCCCGCTAATTGCGTTGCGCTGAGCACTGAGTGATGTTGCATACGCCAAATCACCTGTTGCAACCGCTTTAACGGTTCCCGCTTTAGAAATTGTTTCACTGTACAACAATCGGTATGATTCCGATATGGATTTGTTGTTGAGGTCTATCAGACGCATTTCCGGCATATTGGCGAGCTGAACTCCATTTTCCGTGTCGGCCCCAATTCCCGTTTGACTAATCGCAAATTTGCCGGGATCGTTTTTAACGATACTGTTGACGCCAATTGTCTGTGCATTTGTTCCCGTAAAAAAAGTATTCAGACCAAGACCGGTCAGAATTCCACTTGAATCGGCTGCAAACGCAAAATCCAGTTCGGAAGAATCACTTGTGATTTGCAACTGATTACCGTTCGTTATTTTTGCGGAAATCCCCTCAATTGCATTTATTTTTTGGGTCAATTCTTCCAACGTCGTCCCTTTTGAGCCTGTATCTGCAAAAGTGACAGAAATTTCCGTACTTGTCGCAATTCCTGTTTCCTTGTTATTAACCAGTATTGTGAAAACACCACTTTTGGGCTGAACCAACAACCCTACTTTATCAAGTGAGACATCCGTTGCTTTGACGGAAGTTAACCCTGTCAAGGAATCATAACCGGTCAATCCTTGACCGCTGCTGTATATTTTGTTGAATTCGACAATTAAGGACCTCGTGTATTCGTTCAATTGCTCGGAAAACTGACCCAGTATCGAATCACGCCCCTCATACATTCCATTCAGTTTCCCCGAATAAATGTCAAGCGGGGCATTATTGGATGCAAAACGAATTTCGGCAAGTGAAAACTGTCCGTAAGGGTCTTCTTTGTAACCAACTGTAACCTCTTTAGCTCCATCTGTTGAAATCAACATGTCTCCCCCACAATAAACCGTTACAACACCATTTGCATCTTCGGATGTTTTAATGTTAATAAGCAAGGACAAACTTGACAGGGCAACCAAACGTTGATCTCTCAGTCCAATCGCTTCATTACCGGCTGATTTGCCCGCTTCGATTTGTGCAATCGAGCGATTGAGATTCGAAATTTCGGCGGTCAAAACATTGATTTGGTCCGACAAGGACGCAATTTCCTTGTTAATATCCAATCTCGCATTGATTGTCGAATTGCTCATCGAACGAATGAGTGTTGCAAGTCGTTCACCTTCATCAACGGTCATCTGACGTGTACTGAGTTTTTCCGGTTGATTCAGAATACTTGAAATGGAATTAAAAAACGTATCTAATTCCGTACTCAAATCCTGGTCGGACAATTCGCTGAGAATGAATTCCAGTTGGTTGTAGACATTGGACTGTGTTGTTGTATTCATTGCATCACTTTGCGAATTACGCAGTCGCTCTTCGAGATACAAATCAATCATTTGCGTAACACCTGTTACTTCAACCCCGGTTCCAAGTGCATAACCTTGCGAAGTTTTTTTCGGACTGCTTGTCGTCAGCTGTGTTTGTTCCCTGACGTAACCGGGCGTGTCCGCATTCATCAGATTTTGACCAGAAACCTGAATCCCAACACCTGACGCGTTCAATGATTTTCCGGCAATGTGAAGAGCATCAAGAAGCATGATCGTAAGGGGGGTTAGAGAATACGGATTCTGAGTGAATTATCGGCGCAAACCAAAAATGATGATTAGGTGTCTTTACTCAAAAAGAGCCTATTGAATCACAATGTCAAAGTTGGATTGCTCACATCAATTATGTTAAGATTAAAATTTTCGGCGTGAATCTTAAAGGATAGGGTTTTTTAGCAGAATCTGAATCACCAATTTTGTGATTTAATGTGGACTTAATACTACTTTTCGCTCATTAGGTCGAGAAGTGTTCCGCCTATTGAATGAGACTCTTTGTTTTGTCGTCGGTTGTAAGTTCCTCGCGGTTTTCCTCTCGAAGAAATCATTTCCAATACTTGTGCAACGTGAATCAATGACCGTTGAGTCAAAACCCAATTGGTTAAACTCTGATGTTGAAGCAATCGGGCTTGATGAACGGATTGCCGACATTTTTCACCCAATCGGTTGTTTTCTGGACTTTCCAAATCAATTCGCTGAGCAAGGGATTCAATCGAATCATGCGGCAGATTTTCCGCTTTTGCAATTTGCAACATTTTTTCTCGTTGTTGAAGCAAAAGGGTCATCTTCGCAAGAACCTGACTCTCGTGTTCCTTCATTGCCTCTATTTCTTCCGTCTTAGATTGCGCAAGTAAATCCCCTTTTTGTTTCAAAAGATATAACGTCTCTTCCTGCAATAATGACAGTTCTGACAAAAATGCCGAAATTTCTGTTTCCCAATGTGTCATAGTCAAAAATAAAGTTTTGGAAATTCTGCTGGTAATTCGTTAATTCGTTATTCTTCGTTTGGGTTCGTCAATACGATTCCGCTTCTTATGTCTTAAACCGACGATTTTTTCATCAAACGAAACATGGTGTCACTTAACGTGTCCGATGTTGCGTTCGTCATTTTCTCGACAATCACCTGATCCAATTGTCCTTGAAAAATTTCTTCCGCCCGTCCTCCATGAAAAAAAGCTGGTTTTTGTTGCGTTTCTCTCATTGATTTCAGCATCTGTCCATAAAGCGTCTGTCCGGCAAATTGATGAAACACTTTGCGAAATTCTTCCTCATTGTTCTGACGTGAGGGGTTTGCAGGGTCAATGAACGTTCCATCTTCATCCAGTTTTCGAGCTTTCGTGTGCATACTTCGATTTGCAAGGGGCGTCGAGTTCTCGGACAACTTTGTCGGCTCAGACGCCGTTGTCGATTCAAACGTGTCCGGTCCTTGCTCGGATCGTTTTTTTTTCGTCTGAACCGCATTTTGTAAAACGTCGGCAAAATCAGCAGAAGACGAGGTATTGCGGAATTTCGGTCCTTCTGAGCTTTGCGCCGTCCAAAGTGAACTGTTAATTGAAGTGATTTCCATTTGAAGTCAGTTGGTTATTTATAAATGATTCGTCCAAACAGATTTCCTTGCGCGTCTATTTCCTTGATGATTTCAATGACATCTTGAGGAGGAACCTTCATTGCATTAAGTGAATCACGAAGTGCAGTCAACTTGACGTTTTGTTGACCTGTCATCTGCTCCTCTAAATCAATGTTGACAAATCGTTGCGCATTATTCCCTTGTCCTTGTTGACCCGCTTGTCCCGCTTGTCCAGCTTGTCCGGGAATTGGTGTTCCGCCTGCTTGTGCTGTTATGTTCTTCAGCGAAACAGTAACAGGGGCAATTTCTACATTTTGATCAATCACAATGACTCCTGTTCGCTCGTTAATCACAACTGTTGGAATCTTTTCAACACCGTAAAGCTCAATTCGATTGATCAGAGCGACAAATTCAGCCGGGTTGGGCAAATAGTATTGCGGCACTTTGACCAAAATGTTTTGCTGATCGAGCGCAATTGCCATTTTTTCCTGATTGTCTTCCGTTTCTGTATTAACATTAGGGTCTTGATTGATTGCGTCGGCAATCGCCGTTGACATAAACCAATCGGCATGTTTTTCGGGCAAAACAAGTGTAATACAACCGTCCTTAATGTAAGGGTTTCGGAAATTAGCGGTCAATCTCGCCCCATTTGTTACTTTCGCAACAGTTGGTGTTTCAGGTTTTTCTATTGACAAGGCTCCTCCTGCAATTGCTAAAACCTGAGTTTGTTCCGGTAATTGGGGAATCGGACCAATTAAATTGGTTACAACCAATTGACCATCTTTCAAACTGTTTGCATTTCCGACTGCACTAACAGTACATTCAATTGAACTCCCTTCTCGTGCTCCTTGAGCGGGAATGGTCGCGGTCACATAGACAAACGCTATGTTTTTGGAGGTCCCCAATTCCTTTTCCGTCACATTGGGATGTCCCGTTAGGGTCAACATTCGCCCAAAACTCCTAAACGTCTCCTTGAATTCCGCCTTATCGCCCGTTCCTTTAAGCCCTGTTACTATACCAAATCCTTGAACCATTGTCGGTTCCTGTCCCTTAATTCTCGCAACACTTCCAATTCGTTGTGCTGCATTGACTGTTGAAACAGTAAAACAGTTCAAAAGCAAAATAATGAACACCAACAATCGTAAATACTTGACTGACATCTTTAATGCTCCTAAAATTTAGAGAGTAAGCACGACTTTCGTTTTACTTCTTACCTCCTACCTTCTATCTTCTGCTTTCTCTTAAAACGGCATCCAACGATCAATCCAACGTTGTCCATATCCCCGTTTGATTCCGTCAAACGTATTCCCGGACGGTATTTCCTTAAAATCTTTATCTCCAACCATATCGCTCATTACAGTGTCATCTTCCTTAATGTGTTTAGGTGGAACGACACCACTAAAGTAGACAATTTTTTCTTCTTCGCCGACAATTCGCTGATCCTGACCTTTAATTCGCAAATCTCCATTTGGAAGAATATCGATAATTTCGCACGATATTTTGACACTCATTTTTTCTGATCGGGTCAACTGTCCCTTGTTTCTCGCCTGATGATCGAGAACTCCCCCGACAACAGGGGGATCGGTTGTAATCGGTTCAGGAAGGTTGCCCCAACCTGGAATCCGTATCCAATCGGTTAAGCCCATTTTTCCCGTTATCTTGCGTTGACGTTGACCGTCATTATTGTTCGTGTAAAGCATTTTTTCATCAATAATGACGGTAATTCGGTCATGAACCTTAAATGATCGCGGTTCCGGGGTCGGTTGGTATGTGAAGGACGCGTTGCGCAACGTAAGTGGTTGATCGTTCGATGTTCTGTAAACAACATCTCCCGTTAAACTTCCACTTTGTCCATAAATTGCAACAGGACTAATCAGCAACAGAACAATAAACAATGCTTTTTTCATAATACCAACCTGTCTTATGTGAAACCAACAAAGTATAATCAATCGTGTCTCTCAATTTCTGTTCACAACACACATCATTCTGAACACGTTAAACTCGTTATGCTGTTTTCTAATTCGTCATTGAATCAGCAGTTGCATAAACATCGGCTGTTCCGATTCCCGTTACTAACGCCAAAAAGGACGAGTCTGTTCGATCCCGGCTCTCAATTCGTCCTTTCTCCGGTTTCGCTTTTTGAAGTTGTTCAACCGTAATCAAATCTCCCATTGCGCCGTCTTCAAGGGCTTTTGCTAAACTGCGAACAACAACACCAGGTGCTTTTGCGTAAACCGTTACAACTTCCCCTTTTTTAATCATAATCGGGCTTTGAATCATATTGCCCGAAATAACAGTTCCTTCCCGGATGTTATTGGAAACGGCTTTTCCGATCACTTCATTGAAATCACTGTAATAATCGGTTCCTTTCAAATCTTTTCGATAAACCCGTTGCAGATCATTTTCGTTCAGAATTTTGTTTTTGGACAGATTCCGTTTCGCAACGACAACATGCGGGGGAAGTGCAATTTCGGCAGAAAAGCGGACAAGCATCCGACGTCCGGTTTTGACATTCATTCCCTCAAGTTCGGTCTGAAATTCCTGTGTTCCAATCAGCGGATTTTTTCCGCCGTATATCCCCAGAATCTTTCCCCCTTCTGAAAGAGTTCGTATCTGTTCGGGCGACAATCGTAATGTTATCTCCCAAGGAATTGCGTTTTCTACTTTTCCGTCTGTTGTTGCCCGATTTAAGTAGGTGATGAGAGCCGATTGCAATTCCTCTTCCACTTTTTTCGACGATTTTAATTCCTGTTTGAGTTCCCGATCCTCCTGATTCTTCTGTCGTTGGACATTCCCAGGTCCTTGTATCGTTATTTGATTTGATCCTGTATAACGATGATCGAGCGAACTGATTCCTTGATTGGAGAGTACGTCCCGTATTTGTGCCGCATTGACAATTCGGGTTCCCCCGGAAATGGGAGCCGGAAATAATTTCGTCTTTCCCAACTGCAAAACAATTTCGTCTGTTTCACCTTTTTCAGGAATGATTTCGGCAAGATCGGCGAGAACAACGATTGTGTCGGAACACTGTGCATTCTTGTTGAACCGAATTTCAGCAGCGTCAGCAACACTGAACAACAGCAATCCCCCAATAATACCTAACAGTGTACTCTTCATCGTTGTCTCCCTCTCAATTCAATCCCCTTGCTTTTTTGCACACTCAACTCTTAATTCCTTCAGTTGACCTCATTGTCGATCTGTACTACCTCTTGATGTTAATGACGGTCTGCAACACTTGATCGCCCGTTCGCGTTACCTGACTGTTCAACTCATAAGCCCGTTGTGAGGTAATCATGTCAATCAGTTCTGTAACCGGTTGTATATTTGACTGTTCGAGCATCCGCTGTTTTAAGACGCCGACGCCGTTTAACCCCGGTTGTCCGTCAATTGGTGCTCCCGATGATTCTGTTTCCTTAAACAGATTTTCACCTAATCGAAGTAGTCCTTCAGGATTGACAAAGGTTGACAATTGAAACTGCCCAACCTGCTGTAATTGTGTGTTTTGCGCTTGTACAACTGAAACCGTTCCATATTCGTCAATCTGGACTTCTGTTGCATCTTGGGGGATCGTAATTTGTGGATCAATTAACCGACCGTTGTAAGCACTCCCAAGAACAATTGCTCCATTTGAGTTGATTGAAAAATTGCCCGCTCTCGAATACAGAACTTGTCCTGTCGCGGGGTCATTGACGCGGAAAAAACCTTCTCCCGCAATTGCAACGTCCATTGGACGGTTTGTTTCCTGGAATCCCCCTTGTCGCATTTGCGATTGAACACTTGTAACCCGGGTTCCAAGACCTATTTGAATTCCCGTTGCTGTAAATTCACCCTGAACATCTTGTGAACCGGGGTATCTCCAATTGTCGTAAAACAAATCCTCGAAATTGCAACGTTGCTTTTTGAACGCGGTCGTCTCCATGTTCGCCAGATTGTTCGCAACCGTATTCAATTTCTGCTCCATTGCGAGCATTCCACTTCCTGAGGTGTATAACGTTTGAAGAGGCATTGTTGATTTAGGGTTAAAATTGTTAAACGGCTTGTCCTTTTGAGGACATTATTTCTGTTGACAACATCATTGCATGTTCACTTTAGGTGATTCGCAACACTTTACTGAGAAGTCCCCCCGTCAATTCGTCCTGTGTCTGCATCATTTTTGAGTTCGTCTCAATTGCCCGGGATGCAACAATCATCTCGATCATTTCAGATGCCGGGTTAACAGCGGACTTTTCGAGAGCACCTTGTTTGAAACTCCGTTCCATTTGCGGAACCGGCGTTTGACCGTCCAGACTGCGATATACATTTTCTCCCAGTTTCACCATTCCCTTATCATTATTGGGAACAACAAGGGCCATATTCGTTCGAACTCCCCCTGCTTGCTGAATTGCCCCATCTTCCGTAATATGCCAAGTTGGGTCGTTCGGATCGGCAATCACAATCGGCTGCATTGCATCATCACAGACAGCGAATTGACCGCGACCACTTTGCATGACCAACCGACCGTCTGAGAGAACGTCAAAATTTCCGGCCCGGGTCAACAACAGTTCACCATTTCGTTGATTCTGCACAACGAAGAAACCTTCTCCGTTGATCGCAACATCTGTTCTTTCATTGGTTGACTCTATCTTGCCCATAATGAACTCGGTCGCCGTTCCAACCGTTATCACTCCCCCGCTAATGTCGTTAATCGTCCCAGAACCGGGATAATCATCGCCCAAGTCAATCCGTTCAGTGTTGCGCGCCATTTGAAGTGCAACTTCACGTTTGAAACCCGGCGTGTCAACATTCGCTATGTTGTTCGCAATTGTTCGGAGTCGGTATTCTTGGGAATGAGCACCTTCTGCAGAAACGTAAAGACCGTAAGACATGATTCAATCTATTTTCGACGGAGTTTATTCAGGGTATGCCCCAACAAGTATTGTTCAGGGCTGTTTCGTTTGGTCGGTTCCTGTCCAAGTACAAAACGGGAACCTCTCATTGTCATTTATCGACTTTAACGATTGCACTCAACACAAAAAACAGTAAAAATACGCAAAGTTTTCCGATTAAGTCGATTTTGACGACTATTTTGTGGTTGCGTAAGAGAGAATTCAAAATAGAAATGTGCGTTAAATGCAAAAAATGAACAAAATACGAAGAAAAGAAAATATAGAAAGAATGAACAAGAGAAAAGAACTGCGAAAATAGGCAGAATAAGAAGAAAAAACAAGAATGTTGTCACAACGAAGGTGATATGAGGAACAAGGTCAATCAACGTTCTACACTGTTCCGCTCAACAATGATCGATTTCTCAAAACCTGTTCGGCAAAATCAAGATCAGCCCGAGTCGTTATTTTAATGTTCGTTTTTTCGCCCGGGACAATGACAACGGGATATCCCAATTGTTGGACCAAATGAGCATCGTCCGTTGCATGAACCTTTCCTCGTTCGGCATAAGCCCGCATTAACAAATCCCTATTGAAGACTTGCGGGGTTTGCGCTTCCCAAAGATTCTCCCGAGAAACCGTCTCCACAATTTCAAGACCTTGTTCCTGAGTCCCCTTTTCGGTCTCCCTTTCGACCGATTGGACCCGTTTGATCGTCCCGGTAATCGGCGTTGCCAAAATCGCAGCCCCTTGCTGCAATGCTGCTTGAAAAACCGATTTGACCTGATTCAACGTTATGCAAGGTCGGGCTGCATCATGGACTGCAACAAACTCCATATCGGGTCGAACTTGTCGTAAACCGTTTTCAACGGAATGAAACCGTTCTTTTCCCCCTTCTGTCAGCAAAACATCATTTGGGAAAAAATCGGAGCTGGTCAACAAACCCCGATCAGCCGGGTCAATCACCATAATGATTTGACCGACTTCTTCACAACGACGAAAAAGTTCGAGGGAATGTGACCAGACCGGCCGGTTGCGGAGTTGGGCGAACGTCTTTTTTTGTGTTGGATCACCAAAACGACGACTTTGACCGGCCGACATGATGAGAACGGCAACATTTTTCATTTGAAGTGGAACCTTCCCCTTGCAAGTTGGGCCAAAATGGATACAATCGGACTCTGAAAAGTCGGTTTGTCCGAAAAAAAACCGATAAAATTGCGCGCCCTTAGTGTAGCGGCAACACGATAGCTTCCCAAGCTGTAATTGAGGGTTCGACTCCCTTAGGGCGCTTTACTCTTCTTATCTTTTCTGGGCGTTTTGTCTTTTTTTCGCCTATTGTCCATTTTTAGCCCGCATTGTTCTTTTTATGCACTTTGCCCGTTTCAACCATTCTTTTTTTGGATTGCGGCTGCAATCAGGGCTGTAAAGAGCGGATGTGATTTTGTTGGTTGGGATTTGAATTGCGGATTGGATTGAACGGCGAGGAACCAGGGATGATTGTTCAGTTCAATTGCTTCAACCCAATGTCCGTCAGGACTGGTTGCTGAAATTTTGAATTCGCCGCTTTTCTCGAAATCAGCACGAAATTTGTTATTCAGTTCATAACGGTGTCGGAATCTCTCCGTCACTTCTTCGGCATGATACAGTTTGGCAATCCGACTTCCTGCAATCAATTGGGACGGAAAAGCCCCGACTTTCAGTTTGGCTTCTTCGTTTGTCAGACAAATGACAGGATAAGCGGTTTCCTTGTCATATTCCGTTGAATTGGCTCCCTTTAATCCGAGGACATTTCTTGCGTATTCGATTGCGGCGACCTGCATTCCAAGTGAGATACCAAAGAAGGGGATGTTTTCTTCTCGGGCAATCCGGACTGCTTCGATTTTTCCGTCGATTTCGCTTTCTCCGAGACTTCCGGCAAGGAGGATTCCGTCGACATCTCTCAGTAATTGCTGTGTTTCACTTCGGAGAACATTGGCACTTGGAATCCGTTGAATCCGAATTTGGGCCCGATTCGTAATTCCGGCATGATCGAGTGCTTCATAAACCGATTTGTAAGCGTCCCGCAATTCGGCGTATTCCCCGACAACGGCGATTGAAATTTCATGTTCAGGGTGTCGCAAGGTGTGCAACAGTTCATGCCAACCTGAAAGATCGAGTTCCCCGGCGTTCTGAATGTTCAGTTTTTTGACAATCAACTGGTCAATTTTATTCTCTGCGAGACTGGTTGGGACTTCATAAATCGAAAAGTCTTTATCCCGCTCCTCAATAACGGCTTCAGTTTCAATGTTGCAGTAAAGCCCGATTTTATCGCGGACATCTCGGGGAATTGCGACTTCACTTCGACAGACAAGGATGTCGGGTTGAATACCGATTTGACGGAGCTGACCAACAGAATGTTGGGTTGGTTTTGTCTTTAATTCCCGGGCTGCTTTGAGATAGGGGACAAGAGTTAAATGAATGTAGAGGACATTTTCTTTGCCGACATCGAGCGAGAATTGGCGAATTGCTTCCATGTGAGGAAGACTTTCCATATCCCCGACTGTTCCGCCGATTTCGACGATTACGACGTCCACATTTTTTCCGCCGACTTTGAGAACGCAACGTTTGATTTCGTCCGTAATGTGCGGAATGACTTGGACGGTTGCGCCCTGATATTCCCCGCGTCGTTCCTTCTCAAAAACTCGTTGATAAATCTGACCGCTTGTCAAACTACTATCCCGGGTCAATTTGCAGTCCGTAAACCGTTCATAGTGTCCTAAATCCAAATCGGTCGTACTTCCATCATCTAGGACATAAACCTCTCCATGTTGGGCGGGAGAGAGTTTACCCGGATCGACATTCATGTAAGGGTCCAGTTTTTGCATCTGAACTCGCAAACCGCGACGTTCGAGCAACATTCCAATTGAAGCACTTGTCAGACCTTTTCCAAGTGAACTTACAACACCCCCAGTTACAAAGATATATTTCGTCATTGTGAGAAAATAGGCAAGATTGACAGACCAAAACGGTTAATGCCCAACCCCGGTTTAACTTGGGTCGAGTTAGGATGAACCAATCCGTTGTCCTCAAGACTCTCCGTTGAATACGGCTTTTCTTGAAGAAAGGACACGTTTCATCCCTTTTGAATACACCGTGAGTCAAGTCTACACGAAAGTCGTGAATCGTCAACCGAGACGGACAACGATAAGCGGCCTAAATCAGCAATTGATAGTCAGTCAGCAATTTATAGGAAGCGTTGATTGAATTTTTCCCAAACGGGAGATTGAGGACGAATTGCGAGGACATCAGGTGTTAATCCGGCTTTCTCTCGGTGATCGTCCGCCGTTTCAAAACCGCGCCATTTTCCCCGATATTGTCGTATTGTCTATGTCCAACCTTCGACTAGACTTGTTCGGCAACCGATTGGAACACCCAAAAAAATTTACCTATTCTGTCAAGAATAGAGTCATTTGACAAAATAAGCAAAATAATTTGAGTTCTCGAACAAGTCTACTGTCGTTGCATGACCTCTTCTATTGTGATGAAACCGTCCCCGTTTTTGTCGAGAACACCAAATTCCCGCAACCCTTTGGGAGTTAAACCCGGGTCATACTCGATGATTGACAATTGACCATCTCCATTTCTGTCTTTCGCTATAAACCAGTTCGGGACCCCTCGCAATTCACTCAACGGTCGGTAATACTTCCGTTCAGACGGTTTGTATTTGCCCGAAATGATCTGCTCATACGACAGATTATCCAATTCATCATCGCTGATTTCGCGGACTTCTTCACCCTCTTCGTTGGACTCCCCGACCTGACTTTCTCCAACTTGACCTTCTGGAACTTCAGCACCCTCTCCAACCCGTTCCCCCTCTTTTTTGTCTGTCGCTTGTGATTCCTCCTCCCTTTTCAAAGGAGTTGCACTTCCAAGCGGTTGAAACGTTGAATACTGCGACCAATCAAAATTTTGCTGGAGTGTTTGGATCGGGGGATTCGGACGGTGTATCGTCCGATCCCGACCAAATAGAGCAATATAACGGACAAACTCTTCCAACGTAATCGCCAGATCGCCGCTAATGTCCATACTTTGAGGAGACCCCGGCATTTTCTCCCATTCTTCACGTTGTAAGACACCATCTCGATTTGTATCGTACTTGTCAAAAATAAAACTGGCGTATTTAACGACTTTTGCAGGGACAATGGGGGCGAGCGGTTGGAGATCACCCGGGTTAACGACCTCAAGGGGGCGATTTTCATCTGCCGAATCGACCAGATTGGGCGCGGGACCGGGAGTCAAATCCGTTTGACCGTCCCCGGTTGGAGCCGTATTGGGGGTTGCGTTTTGACTGGTTGAACCTCCTCGTTGACCGCGAGAACCGCGACGACCTTGCGCTTGCAACTCTGAACAGGTCAGGAGGAGCAGGAGCAGGATGAGCGTGAGGTTGATGAGGACGTTGACTGGGAAAGGTTGGCGATTCATCGAAACTGGTTCCTGTTTCTGCGTAGGTGCGATCTGACGTTTAGCCGCGATACAACGTATCGCGCGTTCTGAACCGTAAAAAACGCGCAGAACGACTGTTCTGCGATTAAACGACTCTTCCTGACAGTTTACCTGAAATGACCGGAATTGTCAAATACAGATAACCGTTTAGGATCGGGGCGGTTCGTTTGGTCCGGCTGATTCGAGGACAACCAATTCGTCTGCATTTGTGATCGGATTTTTTGTTAATAGGCGAATAGTTGAGGTTCGCATTCAAAAGCCGTTATTGACTGCGGTCCTCTTCTTTCTGAGCCATTTTCTTCCGTTGCAGTTCCATAAGAGGTCGGTATCCAATCAAAATAATCCCTTCCTCTTCGAGTAATTGGCGAATGTCGGGATCGTGAACAAAACATTCGTATTCTTTTCCCCGGGTCTTGTGAGAGTAAGTGATCGACCGCGATTCGTCCCCCAAAACCGTTGCATGGATGAAAATCTCCGTAATGCCCGGCTTCAAATTCTTGAAAATGTTCGTCCAAAACTCTTTCGGCTCCGATTTGCCGTATTCGGACATCTCTTCAATAATGAAGTAATCGGTAAAAACAAAACCTTGTTCGGCCAGATTTTTGCGGACTTCGGAAAAACCCATTTTTTCAAACAACTCTTGAGGACCCGTTCTCATTGGAAGACCGAATTCTCGTGAAACCTCGATGTAAGCCGCAAAAAATCTCGGGTCTTCCTGCATCGTCCCCATATGTGAGTCAATATGCGTCAACGGAATCCCGGCGTCAATCGCCCGTTGAACCTGCGCCCTTGCTTCAAGATGAACCTCACTTGGTTTCGCAAATTTATGAGAGTCTTCTGAACTCCGAAACATGTAACCCTCTTTGTCCAAAAGACTGGAAACCTTGTCTTTCGGCGCAACCGTTCCCCAACGATAATACTTCCATTCCGCCGTATGTGTCAGGTGAACACCAAAATCTTTATCAGGATTGTTTTTGGCGTATTCGGCAATTTCGCTGAACCAGGGACAGGGAACCATGATTGTTGCCGACGAAATGAGTCCTTTTTCCATTCCTTCTATGGTCGCCAGATTGGCGGAATGACACATTCCAGCATCATCGTTGTTGACAATCAGCAAACGGTCGGTCGGTTTATAACCCAATTGTTCGGCAACGGTTTGCGAAAAAATAAAGGGGGTCAGAACAAAGATGAGGGAAAGGGCAAAGAACAGTTTTTTCATGGTGAAGTCTCCTCAATAAAAATGAAAATAATAAGTGGATGAAAAACAGAAGGTGAAAAAGGGGCAATCCTTAGGACACTCAATCCGGTCAGAACCGGGAGTATTGACCGCCTAACAGAGAATACCAGAGTTTCTGTCGATAAACAATCAGCTGCAAAGAAGGGACATTCTTATTGCAGGAACAAGGTTCACAGAAGAACCGGTCTGGATTTCAGGTTTGGAAGTTTGGGATAAATGGGGTGTTTGAAAGGGTCGTGTTCTGTTGGATTTCGTGTTTTTTTTGAGGAAACCCAAAAAACATCGGCAAATCCCTCTTGATAGAACGTACAATTCTTGGGAGAATGAACAGTGACTGACCTGTTTCGCGGAGTTGACTTTTCGGCAGAAACCGAACAGCAAGCCGGTTGTAGGTGAATCCGACTGAAACCTTGAATTATTTTGCCCATTTTACCAATTGTACCTTAGGTCCTTAGTTCCTTATGCAATCCATGTCCTATTCGTTTATACAAAATTCGCTGAAGAATCCGCAAAACATGACACGTCCGCCGATTATGGACCCTCAGTTGAATTATCGGGATTATCAACGACAACGATCCTTAACATTAGGTGATTTGTTGCTTGAAAACCGGATCATTTTTTTGCAAGGGGTGATTTCCAATGAAGCGGCGAATGAACTGGTGATGAAACTGCTTTATTTACAGAGTGAGAATCGTCGCAAGGACATTCATTTTTACATCAATTCTCCCGGGGGAAGTGTTTCGGCAACGCTTGCGATTTACGACACCATGCAGATTTTGAGTTGTCCCGTTTGCACTTATTGTGTAGGTTTAGCAGCAAGTGGAGGGGCGATTCTTTTAGCGGGGGGGACAAGGGAAAAACGTTTTGCGCTTCCTCACGCAAAAGTGATGATGCACCAACCTTGGGGTAATGTGGGGGGGCAGGTTTCGGACATTGAGATTCAAGCTCAGCAGATTTTGCAGGATCGTGAGATTCTCAATCAAATTTTGGCCGACCATACAGGCAAGCCGATTGATGTCATTGCAAAGGACACGGATCGTGATTTTTATTTAACGGCGGAAGAAGCCAAGGAGTATGGGGTTGTGGACAACATCCTGAAGAAGCAGGAAGTTGACAAAGAAGAGGAATAATGAGGAGTGACCGTTTGCCGCAATACACATGTCGCGCGTTTTGAATCGTCCAAATACGCCGAACACAGTCGATTACCAATCCTACATATAAATACACAGTTAAAAAACAGATAAAAGATGCCTTTAATACCTTATGTTATTGAAAAAAATGGTCGTGAAGAACGGGCAATGGACATTTACAGCCGACTGCTCAAGGACCGAATTGTCTTTCTTGGTTCAGGAGTGAACGACGAAGTTGCCAATTCAATCGTTGCCCAATTGCTGTTCCTGAACACCGAAGACCCCAAATCGGACGTTCATCTGTATATTAACTCTCCCGGGGGGAGTGTGACAGCGGGTTTGGCGATTTACGACACCATGCAGTTCATCAACTGCGACGTTGCGACCTATTGTATTGGTCAATGTGCGTCTATGGGAGCTGTGTTGTTGACAGCAGGAGCAGCGGGGAAACGGTTTGCCCTTCCAAATGCCCGAATCATGATACATCAACCGCTTGGAGGAATGGAAGGGACGGCGGAAGAGATTATTATTCACGCCAAGGAATTTGCCAAAATCAAGGAAAAGATCAATCAAATTCTGATCAAACATACAGGTCATCCTTATGAGAAAATAGAATCGGACACGGACCGCGACCGGTTTTTGTCGGCTGATGAAGCGTGTTCTTACGGTTTGATTGACCAAGTGATTGAGAAAGTACCGGGGTAGGGGATAGGGTGTAGGAAATGGGGCATAGGGGATAAAGAATGGGAATTGGGGGGCCGGTCAACTTCACAAGGATGTGTGCGATGAAACAGGAAGGAATTGTTGGCGGTTTGGGCAGAATGGTCGGCTCTTTTTTGAGCGGACTGTTCCTGTTCGCATTTGTTGGTTGCGCTTCACCTTATCAGGTTGCGACAGAACGAGCGATGTTGATGCAGGAGAATCGGCAATTGGAGGACGCTTTGTATGTCACACATGAACGGTTGCAGAATTCATTGCGAACGAACGATCAGTTGCGTACTCGAATTGTAGAAGAAGGTAAGGGGAGCGGATCAGGTGCAGCAAATAGGGGTTTGGATGAGGGGGAAAAGGCAGGAATTCCGAAATCGGCACTTCCGGGGTCTATTTCAACAGAAGGATTACAACCATCTGGGAATCCGCCGACGTTTTGGGAGAATTCGCCGACCTCGCCGATTGCTCCACCTCCTGCACGTCCACAACCGGCCCTTCCTAAAGGGGTTCGTCAACAACAGAATCGGCCCAATCAACTGAATCGCCCTTATCAACAACCGTCCCTCTTGACGAGTTTGTTCCAGCAAAATCAAAATCGTAGGCCGAATCCGTCCATGCAACGACCTTCTTCGGTTGCTCATTCCAAATCGGCTCCGACCTCAACACCAACCCCGTCTATGCCGAATCGGTCGCCGATGATGCCGGTTCAATCACCTCAATCTTCAGGTTATGCTCAGGATTTTCCTGATTTGTCCGCCGAACTGAATGAAGGTGAATTCATTGTCCCCGACTCCGTTCAATTCCCCGGTTCCGTTGCAGGAGAATACCCCAGTTGGTCCCCAAGAAGATAGCAGGTGAGGGCGGGATAGGGAACAGAGATTGGGAATATGAGGATAGGTCGCTTGTTTCGGTCCATTGACAGGGCGCGGCGTTTTAATACAATGACTTGGAAGTGGTTTTAAGTATGTGAGTATGTAACAGATTCATAATAAAGACGGTTGTGGACAGATTAATCATAGAAAACTTCGGTCCAATCACAAAAGCGGATGTTGAATTCGGCGATCTTACCGTTTTAGTCGGTCCGCAAGGAACAGGTAAGAGTTTGTTCTTAGCTTGGCTTAAGTTGGCTCTTGACACGGCAATTATCAAGAAAGAGCTTAACAAACATGGTTTTGACTGGCGAAACGATTCACGCGAATTTATCGACCTCTATTTCGGAGAAGGGGTCGGTTGTGCGATGAATGAGTCCTTTCGGATTGAAACGGTTTTTGGAAATAAAACACTCAAAGACGACAACCATCTTGAAAAGCTGTTAAAACGAAGGAAAACGAAAACTCAAGCGGACGACAATGTCTTTTATATTCCGGCTCAGAGAGTCGTCATTCTCAGTGATGGTTGGCCGAAACCGTTTACCGCATTCAAGGCGAAAGACCCGTTTGTTGTGCGTGATTTTAGCGAAAAAATGCGTCTTATCATGGAAGGGCGAGAAGGGAACGAAGTTATTTCGCAAAAATACTTTCGCAAAGAATTTAAGGATGGAATCGCAAACGACATTTATCGAGGCATGGATTTGCGAATCGACCATAAGGATTCTCAAAAACGGTTGGTTTTGGAATCTCAAAGCGATAAAAATCAAAAATTACCGATTATGGCGTGGTCTGCAGGACAACGTGAATTTGCGTCGCTAATGCTCGGTTTTCATTGGTTAATGCCCGCATCTAAAACAGTGCTTAGAAAGAACCTAAAATGGGCGATCATTGAAGAACCTGAAATGGGATTGCACCCCAAAGCAATTTGTGTCGTTCTCGGTATGATCTGTGATTTATTACACCGAGGATACAAAGTTTGTGTTTCGACTCATTCAAATACTCTTCTCGAATTTGTTTGGGCTGTCACCAAAATTATCAGTAATCAAAATCGGCATGACAAAACGGTTGTTGAGGATGCGTTTTTGAAGCTGTTTGGTTTGCCCAAGAATCAAAATTTACAAAAAATGGCAAGTAACGTACTTGAAAAAAGTTTCAAAGTCTATTATTTTGGCGACCATTCAGCACATAACACCAAAGACATTTCGACATTGGATTTGTGGTCTGAGGAATCGGATGTTGCGAATTGGGGCGGTATTGCTGAGTTTGGTACAAGAGCAGGTGAGGTGGTTTCCGAGGTGGTGTCATAGGAGGTTCTGCGTGCAAAAGCAAAGGAATAAAAGCAATAATCGCAATAATTGCACGAACACGGCGTCTGAATTTGAGAACCATGTACGTCATTGTGAGGAGATTACAGAAGCAAATTTTTGCCCCGGATTAGGTGCTCTTACAGACTCCGACAAAAGCAAAGTGAAGCAAGGGACAATAGATGTAATAAATGGTTCCGTGAATTTGGAAAATGCACTTGAAAAAGTCCGACAGAGAGAAAGGAGCGAAAGGGAAAAATACCCGAAGTGTTGCGATTACATGATTGGATTTACAAAAGATGGTCGGGGACGAATCGTTTTCATCGAAATTCATGGGGCAATAGATGGTGAGATCAAAAATGTTGTTGAAAAGTTCGATTTTATTAAACGCTGGTTGCGAGCAGGCGGACAATGTTTCGACTCCGTAGACAATTCACCAAAATTTTGTTGGGTTGCTTCAGGTCGTTCCAGTATTTCACCCAAAGGAAGACAAAAGTTAGAAATGAAAGGGGTTTCGTTTAAGGGCAATTGCCTGACTCTTGATACGCTATAGTCTTAGGCGTCGCTTTTTGCCTGTTTTTACATTAGACTTGTTCCATAACCTAAAAAGTGGTACAATGGACTCACTACGTTTGGTACGTGTAGGGAATTCCAACGCACTAGTCAAGGATGATTTTTATGGAACGAGTTGAAAAAAAATTGAAATGGTCCGACGAAACATT
>JBOFQB010000030.1:0-29204 GCA_051660685.1 Thermoguttaceae bacterium
AGGAAAAACAAAAGCCGGAAAGGAGGTGCGCAGCACTGTATTGACGGTCGTATTTTGGGACAACTGAGACAAATAGGAGGTTTGTTGACAAAAAAATGTCACAAACCGTCAGTACGCTGCGCTCCCTTCCGGCTGTTGTGTTTGCCTGAAACGTGTATTTTGACCAAATTAACGATGAATCCATGTTTTGATGCGTTAGCCCTCCCTATTCCCTATCCCCCACTCTCTAGTCCCTACTCCTCAATACTTCACGCTCAAGACGCTCAATAGGGTCGAGAGCGAATTACTGTTTTCTGAGTCGGACACTTTGGTCACTTGGCAGTCCGCAATCGGTCCCTTAACTGGACTAATGAGAATGACGGATCGTTTAGCCCTTAAAGCGTGAACCTGTTCAAGACTCGGCCGTTTCAAGTCGGCAGGACCGTCTGCAACGACGACAAAACGTCGCTGTTTCCGCTCATTGAGCATCTGCGAAACCGTCATTGTCTGTTCCTGCTTTTCCGAGAAAAAACTTTGCAGCATGAACCGCGCCTTATTCACGTCAACCATGTCATTACCATATCCGTAAATGAACGCTTCCTGACCAAAAGGACCGGTTGCCAACTCGTTAAAAGAAGTTGCATAACAGGTGTAATTGGGTCGGACCAAAACAACTTCAACGTCAAAAAGCGTCTCGGGATTCGACGTTCGCTGTTCCGCCTTTTCACCCCGTCGATGTCCAACATGTCGAATCATGTTGCTGATCGCCTTAAATTTATCCGTCTGCAACCCCGTTGCCGTTGTTACATCAAAAAAGGATTCCGTAAACACAAAAGTCAACTTTTTACTAACCCGGAGTAATCGAGTCACAAACTCTTCAATATTTGCAGCCATTTTTCAAGGTAAATTGTACAATCCAAAATATTACAGCACCCAGTCAAGCCTTATATTGTGGTCGCCTGCTTTTTTGTTTTCCCGAATTGTTCGAAAAAACAATGCGTTGATTCACAAGACTTGCCTTGGT
The DNA here is from genome assembly GCA_051660685.1 of Thermoguttaceae bacterium. GTDB lineage: Bacteria > Planctomycetota > Planctomycetia > Pirellulales > Thermoguttaceae > JAVBSX01. The sequence goes on from JBOFQB010000030.1 coordinate 1,004, forward strand.
TGGGTACTACTGTCAAAAACTTAAAACCTTGCCCCTACAATTTTTTGAGAAAAACGTTTTTGAACTGCGGAACTGTTTTGGGATCATGTTGCTGAAGAGCAATATGACCTCGTTGACGAATTCGTTTGGTCGCTTCTGTAATTTCACCTTGTTCCGCTCCTTGCGCCGCTTTTTCAACCGGATCAACGTAAATGTACAAAACCTGTCCGTTGACGCGAACTGTCAACGTGTCCCCTTTGACAGAAATATGATAGGTGAACCATTCATCATTTCCGTGAGGTGCTTTCAACATTTTGATAATGTTGTAAAGACTTCCTGTTTTAACGGGATCAGAATGAGAACAGTTAATTTGCAGTTCAAAACCTTTGACCGGCCAATTCGGCTCAAATTTCGGAACATGGAAGTAGAGACCGGAATTTCCGCCCCGATTGACTTTGCAATCAATTTTCAGTTCAAAATCACCCAATTCTTCCATAAAGAAGAGGTGATTTTTGGGTCCTCCCCCGACAATGCAACCCTCTTTGACGACCCAACCATCTTCAATCGGTTCATTCGCTTTCCAACCGTCTAGGGTTTTACCGTCAAAAATGACTTCCCAACCATTTTCGCGGTCATCTTCGGAGAGGACATTATCCTCACAAAGGGCAAAGGGGGTCAATAATGCAAGCAGGAGCAGGGTGAGGACTGTTTTTTTCATAGGGTCTCTCCAGTTCAGATAATAGGTTAAGCCAAAATACATCATCGAACGAATTCGACAAACAAGCCGTTATTAGAGCATTGGGACAAAAAAGCTGCAAGAACCCCTACAAAAACCTGTTGAGAATTGTAGGATGTCAAAATGTGCAGACCTCGCCAAATCTCAATTGCAAGTCAAGGGCTGTTGTTTTCAAAAAATCTCGGAAATCAACAACTCTCAAACCCCGAATAAGGGTTGGGCAAGGGGGACTGTTTTCTCTCTATTCACTTTGTTTCCTCGATTCACCTTAACTCCCTTTTTTGTTCATGTCAACAAAAGAATTATCCGGGCCGATCTGGTTGCAACGAACCTTACTTTTGCCGAGTTTCTCTCGCGGTCTTTGGAAAATCACGCGCAATGTTCTCGACGAATTGCCGGAATTAAAAACGGTTCAAACCGGCTTACTTCACCTGTTTTTGCAGCATACTTCTGCCTCATTGACCTTGAACGAAAATGCGGACCCGGACGTTCCTCAGGATTTGGACCGAATGACGGATCATCTGGTTCCAGAGTCTTTCCCTTATCAACACACGTCTGAGGGGAAGGACGACATGCCGGCTCATGTCAAATCCTCACTTTTTGGGGTTTCTCAAACCATTCCAATTGGTCAGGGACGCTTGTTACTTGGAATCTGGCAGGGAATTTTTCTTTGCGAGCATCGACGTATTCCTCATCGTCGGACATTGGTTTTGACCCTTTTGGGTCAACAATAGTGTATTTTTTGTCAACGATTTGGATTCCTCATTTTTTTCCCCGTTCAAGAGGGAGATAGGGGATGATTTTTTGTGATTGGGGGGTCAGGGGAACCAATTCGGCATTATCGGACATAAGCGAATAAAGAACATTAGCGTAAGGGATTCGGGTTTCACTGCGCGATTGTTGCAGATAGAGATAATTATTGCCCTGATTGCCCTTAAATTTCATCATTGCTCCGCTTGGATTGACAGATTGGAAGAGACAACCGGAATCGTTAAAATCGAAGCAGATAACGGCGTGTTCAAGGGGAATCGGGGAATTCGGGCGAACCCGTTCCAAAGGGGAATAACCCGTATTCGTTGCCGTTTCCGTTGGGGTCCAGCTGAGTGCAAACTGATCGATTAGTTTGACGAGCAATTCCTTTTGCAAGGTTCCGTCTTTGATTTCACCCCAACCTTTTGCATAGTGTAAACGATTGTCGGTTCGTGAAAATTCCAGCATCGCTTCTTTGATTCCGATTGTGAAGAGACCTGAAACATGATAGGGGGTCAAGGTCGGAGCAAGCAGCGCAAGGTCAATACCCGTTATATTCATCTCTTCCAACTTGACCTGCATCTTCTGTTCCGGCATAAATTCGGCATAAATTCGTCCTGAAAAACGACAGTCTGGTCCAAGTGGTATCAAATCGGGGAACAACAACGTCAAAAAACGACCGGATGAATACGTCTGAACTGTTGAATACAGCAAGTTCAGTTGGGGTCGTTGTTGCGAATCCGCAACATTTCGGGTCTTCTCGATTCGCAACTCAATCGGTTCCGCCGTTAAATTGTCCGACATGTTGAACGAACATTCCAGCAAATCCTTTTCCGGCGTTGATGTAAATGTTCCATTCAAAAATGTCAGGCGGAATTTTTGTGATGATCCCGAAATCGTCGTAACCCCCGAACCGTCAAGTGAAATCATTCTGTTGGAATCAACCGTTTGACCCAAATCGATACTGCGTCCCAAATCAACCCCGCGATTGAGATCGGCCCGATCTCCCGAATCGGCTTCTTTCCCGATTTGCTGAAAAGAAGAGGTTTGTGGTACAGAAGAGGTTTGCGGAAAAGAATCAGCCTGTTGATAAGAGAACGGAGCCGTTATCTCAATGTTTTCTATCGTAAAGGTAAAAGTCCTTGCGACCCCTCCAAATTGGTCCTGAAACAGTTCAAAGAGAATCCGATTGAATTCCCTGAACATGTCCAACTGTCCAATCGGTTCGAGATTGACAAACAATTCCGTTATTTCGCAAGACCATTTCGGCCCTTTTTGGACTAACTCGATTTCAGGACATACGACAAGGGGAATTCGGGTCTGTGATTGTAGAATGGAAAATTGTTTATATCGTCGGGTTGACGGATTCAGGTGTTCAACCTGTTCGATCTGGACCGTCCAAGGAGTTTGCGCGGCGATTTGCCGTTCTTCCCAACGTGCGGAAAGAGGGAGTGAGCGCAACAGTAAACCGGCTGAAAGAGCAATCGTCAGCAACGGACCTAACAACAAAAACAGGATGATGGTAATCAATCGCCGATTCGAATCGTACATCGTCTTTTTTCCAAAATGATCTTTCTCGCCTCATCCACTTCATTCGGGTCAATCACCCCCAACTCCTGAAATCGTCGTTGCATCACCCGTTCCTCTTCCGGGGTAAAATCCCGGACAATCCGTTCAATGAGTGATTTGGGAGCACCACAAAGGGCAAGAAGAGCTGTTCGCTGATCGACGGAACTAAAAAGTTGAGTCAACTCTGTATCACTTAATCCCTGCAACTCATCAAATGCCGAAAACGTCGTCTCTCCCAACTTTCTTGTCTTCTCTTTTCCCAACCTTGCCGTTTCCCCCAATGTTGCAACACCTCCCAATGTCATTCCCGTCTCTCCTCCCTGCTCTGACTTCACTGTCCGACCAAGAGGATCAACCTGAAATAAACCTGTTCTTAATTCGGGATCAATTCTTTTGAGCATTTCCCGGGCTGCATGAAGCCCCTTGATCCGCCGACGATTGCCGTATTGTCGTTGCTGTTCTTCCAATCGTTCGCTCAACGCCAATTCTATATCCGCAAGAACCTCATCATCCGTTTCCTCCAATTCCGCAACCCGCATAATCAGTTCCCGCTGTTCTTCCGTCGGAAAATGTTGCAAAACCTGACCCGCCAAATCTGTTGGAAGATGTGCGAGAACAAGGGCAATGACAGGACAACTTTCTGCAAGAAGCAGTTCCCGAATCTGTAACGGCGGAATCGTATGCAAAAAACCAAATGTTCCCGATGTAGAAGATTCATCCGTTCCGTTTTTCGTCAACGGAAGTTCAACAGGCAAGGATTGTTGGACAGAAGGAGTCGCATGTCTGTTGTGTAACGGATTACCATAAACGGTCAGGTCTGCAAAACCGGTTTGAAAGACACTTCCACTTTTGGAATCCGAAACCGTATTTCCAACACCTGCTCGATTTGCTAACCCCGCTTGATTCCCTGAATCTGCCTGATTCGCTAAACCTGTCTGATTTGGCAACTCGGTTTGGTTCGTCCAACCCGATTTCTGGTTTTCTGGACCCGGGGAACTCGGGGTTGAAACAGAAGAATTCATCGGACTCGGTTCAAAGGAGTCAAGACCATCCATACTCCCCAACCGGTCAAATCGCGGTCGTTGCCAATCCAATTGTTGTGTCAATTGCGGACTATTTCCCGTTTCAATTGCACTCAAAAAATCAGCAACCACTTTTCGGACCTGTTCGGGCGCAACTCCCGACAATCGTCGCATTTCAACGCGAATCTGCGCCGCTTCTTGAGGTTCCAGACGCTGCAACAAAGTTTGAGCGGCCTCTTCAGGAAGTCCGTTCAAAAACAAGGCCGTCTTTTCTAATCCCGTATGAACCATTTTTATCCGCCTTTTACAAATTATAACTCAACAACAATAATTCCGCCCAACAAGTCCGTTATTTCCCCTTCTTCCCCCCCTATTCCCTATCCCCCAACCCCTATCCCCTATCTCCCCCCTCATTGTCATTCACATTTCCGACCCATTGTCTCATAATATTTGCGGCTGCATCGAGATTTTGCTCGACAACTCCTGCTGCTTCATCCGTCAATGTGTGCAAATTCTTGCCAAATCGTTGCAAACTTCTCGCCGCTTCAAGTTGTTCCTCAACCGTTGCACTGTCCAGTTTTATCTGCACCAACTCTTTTTCTTGCGCTGCTAATTCCTCTTCCGTCAATTGACCAATCCGCTCCTGTCGTTTCGCAATCGTTCGCGCCAACCTCGCCGTTTCCGTTTCCTTTGTCCGATCCAAAACCTCAAGAATAATCTTACCCCGACGCTCTTCGGCACTTTCCCGTTTCTGTTGCGCAAGTTCAACCGTCATTTTCGTTTTCGCCGCTTCAACTAACCGCGACATGTCGCTTGGATACAACATGCTGGTCCATTCCGACGTTGCAATGAGCTCATTGCTCTCCTGCTGATGATACTTCTTCCCCTTTTTCCGCCCCGCTAAACGTCGCTTCTCCTCCTCTTCCTGCCGTTTTTCCGCCCGGTCTTTCGCATAGTCCTTCGCCTTTTCAAGCGTCTGACGATTCGGTTTCCCAATCCTCTTCTCCCCCACTTTCTGCCGAATCACAACCCGATCCGATTCAATCTCCGCAAGTGTTCCAAGCAACTGCGCAATTTCAGCCGGTAATAACCCGGCTGTTTCGCCAATCCGTTTCGCCTTTTCAACCGGCGTCAAAACAGGTTGCTCTGATTTGTTTTTCTTCTTGCGAAAAAACATGTTCCTAATTCCCTATCTCCTATCTCCCGTTCACTATTCCCCGTTTTCCGTTCTCCGATTTCCATTCTCCATTCCCAAGTCCCTACTCTTGTACAACCAAATTGCCAATCCATTGTCGTAAAACATTCACAGCAGCATCAGGGTTCTCCGTTACAAGCTCCGTCACCTCATGCTGCAACGATTTCATCGACTTGCTAAAAGGTTCCAACCGTCGATCAGCACTCATTTCTTCAACTTCTTCCTCCTCTCCCGCTGTTGTTTCCAACATCTCAGGAGGAAGTTCAGGTGCTTCATAAATGACAATCGGTTCAGCCTTTTTAACCCGGGTTAAACTCCAGAGTACAAACACCCCCCCCCCAACCAGTCCCAATAAGGCAAGAGTCTGCCAGTTTTCCGCCAACCATTCCTGCAACAGTTCCGAAAACGTCGGCGGAGCAACCAACTTCGGGGCAGGATCATTGTAGGTTGCAACCGTTACCATTTGCGAAATGTCAACCATATTGGACGGACGATAAGGTGCTAACATCTGACCAACCGAACTGCGGACCATCTGTGTCACTTCTGTACTGACGATCTCCAGATCGTTCATCGTTGGTTCCGTCGTTGATTGCGGATTTCGTTCCGTCCAGACCTGTCGAATGTAACTCAAAGGTATCCGAATTGTCGCCGTTACATATTTCGGTGTCAAACCGGCAATTCGTCCTTTTCCTTCAACACCCGAAAGAGCCTTTTGCACCTCGTTTTCTTCCGTTTTTTCTTTGGTGTATCCCCCTTCAATAACCGTTGCATTAGCGTTAGGAACCGGCAATCCCCCTTGCGGAGTTAAACCAGGTCGCGCCCCCCAATTTCGCTCTCTTTTGTCCAAATCCGTCGAACGTTCCCGGGTTGCAACCGCAATTGCCGGACCATGTGCAACATCATGCTCTTCACGACCAAGCGATTTGTCCAACTCAACCGTCGTCTTCACCCACATCCCCTGAATGTCAGGAAATAATCCCCGAATCTTCTTCTCCCAATTACTTTCATACGCCTGTTGCTGTTCTTCATACGTCTTTGCGGTCCCTTTTGTTTTCAGATCATTACCAATCCAGGATTCCTGATTGCGGGAATCAATGATTCGTATCTCCTTCAAATCGGTAATACCAAGTGAACCGGCAACGAGCTGTGATATTCCTGAAACCTGTTCTTCCGTCAACGGGACAAAACCAACCGGGGTTATTGAAACGGACGCCGACCGGATTGTTTTGCTGTAAAAGATTTTGGGGTCCCGCTCAACCCGACTGTCCGGCATAACGATTGCACTTTCGACCCAACCATAACTGCTTATTACATTCGACAATTCCTGTCCTTTAGCAACCAGCATTTTCTGGTCCATCATCTTGCCGCTTTCATAAACGCCAAGACCGTTCACGGTTTTGTCCAACTGACTCCCCAGTTCGGTTACTGCTTTTGCTTCAAAAATAGCAGCTGCAAACTTATTGACCTGTGTACGAGGAACTTTCAGCTTCATCCCGTCCCAAGAATACCCGGTTAACCCCGCTTTACCTAATGCACTGTCAATCGCCAATTGCTGCGACATGTTAAACAGCCGACCATTTCCAACGTAAATGAACTCACTGTCGGATTTAGCAACTCCAACAACCAAGAAAGCGAGACTGATGAGGAGCAGAACACCGAGCATAATAACGGTAATCCGATTCCCCGGACTCATGCTGAGTACCAAATCACGCAACTGACTGTATTGTTTGTTCAAAAATTCCATGAGAGGTCATTTAATGTCGTTGTGACTCACCTAAGGTTCTTACGCAACCCTAAAGTTCTTAGGCGACGTCGCCGTTCTCGTTTACACCCTTCTATTCCCCATTTACACTCTTATATTCTGTATCTCCTGAAACGCCCCGACCAGCTTGTTTCTCATCTGCATTAACATCTTGAACGCAATGTCGGCTTTCTGAACCGCAGTCAGCACTTCTGCCGTTCCAATCTCCCCCCCTGTCATAAGTGTCTCAACCGCTTTATCCGCATTCTGTTGCAGCATGTTGACTTCGCCGATTGACCCAATCAGCAGATCACGGAATGAAACCCGTTTTTCTTCCGCCGGGGTCATAGGAGCATTCATGTCCGTCGGAATCGTATCTCCATATCGTTGCGGCAGTCCGTTCAGCGAACGCAGACCCGAGTACAAACTGTTCATCCCCGATACTCCCGTAATTCCTGTGATTCCCGACATTTCCGACATCGTATCTTCCCTCGATTGTTTTCTCTCCCCAATCCCTAAACTTTAACCCTCTTCCCCTATCCCCTAATCCCCAACCCCTATTCCCTACGTTATTATTCTCAAGGTCTGGTTCAACATGGATTTGGTCACTTCCATTGCGCCCAGATTGGCCTCATAAGAGCGGGATGCTTCAAGAGCGTCTGTAAACTCTGTCATCATGTTAATGTTCGGCAAGTAAATGTAGCCGTTATCGTCGGCGTCAGGATGCTTTGGACTGAAAACCCGTTGAGGGGCGATGTCGTCTCGGACAATTTCGCGGACCACAACTCCGGCTGAACCGTTCGGTCCCACATCATTCATTGCCTGAAAAATGGTGAATCGCGGTTCATACGGCTTCAATTCCCCTTCTTCATTTCGGGTTGAGGTAATATTGGCTAGATTACTCGCAATCGTCATCACCCGAATTCGCTGCGCCATTAAACCGCTTGTACTGACATCCATTGTCTTGAGCATTCGTTTTCTCCTCCAATATGCAGCCAAAACCTCCAAAATTCAGCCCAAAAAGCATCATTCTCCCCTCATCTGACCAATCGGTTTCGCCGATTTGGAAAAAGACTCGGGAAAAATCTGCGGAATACTAACGAATATAGCCCAACTCGGCAAGAGGATTTTTTCGATTTTTTGACCTTGCGTCATTTTCCCTGACCCGGTATATTCCCATTTGACCGGATATGTGCCCGGTCACAACCAAAGTTGTGCGGAAGAACGCAAAATCACGAGGATTGTTGGACCAGACGGAAAAAATATGGCGGGAGAACTTCTCAGTCAGGAAGAAGTTGAGAATCTACTCAACATCATGTCAAAAGGAGAAAAAAAGCCCGCTCCTTCTGCGCCCGTTGCCGTTCCAACAAGCAAACCGGGATCGGCTCTTTCGGTCAATATAGGGGCAACAGGGGGTTGGAATCGTCAGGAAAAAGTCACTCCTTACGATTTCAAACGTCCCGAACGGGTCGGGAAAGAACAGATGAAAGCCCTACAAGCGTTGCATGAGGGGTTCGGACGAAAATTTGCAGCCGGTCTTTCTGCAATGCTGCGCACAATTGTTGAGGTCAAACTGACGAGTGTGGATCAGTTGACGTATAGTGAGTTTATTTTCAGTCTGGACAATCCGACCTGTTTTAATCTCCTTCGCGCGGAACCCCTTGAGGGGAACCTGATTTTGGACATTAACCCCTCGATTTTGTATCCGATGATTGACCGTTTACTCGGGGGGGGGCGAGAAGGGACGATGTTGGCGAGGAGACCTCTTACGGAAATTGAACTTCGCCTTGTTTCCCGAGTTACAAGCCTGTTTCTCAAAGAAATGAAACATGCTTGGGAAAATGTCCTGGACCTTGATCTCAGCGTGATTCAGGTCGAGAGCAATCCGCAGTTGATCCAGATTGTTCCTCCCAACGAAGTCGTCGTCCTCGTCTGTTTCGAGGTCGCCCTCATTGAAGTTCGCGGAATTATCAACCTTTGTATTCCGTACAATTCGTTTGAACGCATTTCCGGCAAATTAGCATCCAACAATTGGGTCACTTATGGTCGGAAACAGGCAACGCCGCAATCGATCAAAAAAATCAGCAAGTCGATCCGCAACATGAAGGTTGAAATGAAGGTGAAACTTGCACAAACGAAAATCCAGATGAATGAACTGGTTCAACTCAGGGTCGGCGACGTGATTTGCACAGAAAAAAGCGTCAACTCTCCTCTTCTGGTCAGCATTGAAGGAATTCCGAAATATTGGGCCAAACCGGGCGTTTATAAAGGTTATACGGCAATTCAGATTGAAGAGGCAATTGAGGACCCGACGGAAATCATTGCCCAAGATTAAATGCCGACTTCGTTTGGACATTGACTTTGCCCTACTTCGCGCTTCTTTTCACCTCTTGGATTCTTGATTTCTTGGATTGACAATCGGTTGACACGGTTATACCATACCCTATATCTATACTACACTCTATACTTATACCGTCTTTGACCCAAGTCGTCTCACATTCTGCCTATTTTCACTTTTTGCTCACACACATGTCTGAATCAACAGCGTCCGTTTCGCCGACCTCCTCGCTTAACGAAGAGGAAATTGTCAATGTTAAGCTGAAGAACCCGATTATTGCCGGAATTTTAACATGGTTGGTCCCCGGATTGGGTCACTTTTATCAAGGTCGCTACTTCAAAGCAATCATTAACGCCGTTTGTATTCTGCCGATTTTTTTTATCGGCTGTTATCTCGGTTCAGCACCCGATGTCGGAATTGCCCGAAATGTCTACTATTCTTGGAGAGAAGGGGATAAACGTTTGTTTTTCATCCCCCAATGCGGTCTTGGACTTGCTGCAATTCCGGCAATCATTCAGGCAAATCGGGTTTATTCGGGAGAAGAGCCGTTTTGGAACGGCATGATGTCCCCCCCGTTGTTGAACAATCCGTCGATTCCCCAAAATCAACGCGGTTATCCCCCGACACTTGACCAGATTATTTACGTCTTGGGTCGTTATTTTGAAATGGGGACTGTTTTCACGCTCGTTGCGGGAATGATGAATGTTTTGGCGATTTTTGACGCAATTGACGGACCTGCTTTGATTCGGCGAAAAGAAGAGAAAGAAGGGGAAAAATAGACCATACACCATTGTAATGACCGCAAATGTCAGAAAGAATGTGGGGAATCATTGCATTTAGAAACCGTTTCTTACAATTCTCCAATCGACTGCTAAATTTCGGCGAGAGTCACTTTTTATTTTCGGACCTTTCAACACCTCCTCAACCTCTCAACCCCAAAAAATACGATGTCAACAAACAGACGGTTTTGTTCCCTTTTGTCGGTTGCACTGTTCACAACGGTCGCGGTTTCAACCCTGTTCTTGCCAATTCAACAAGCATTGTCCCTTGAAACAGTCGATTCCGTCTCTCAATCCAACCTCGTCTCTTCGGCATCTTCGCCAAATATCGAGTTGCGTGTTAAAAACGACCCAATTGGAACGATTGGCGTTTTCTTTGACAAAAACCCGCTGTTCACTTATCTGCTAAACGACGGTAGAACATTCAAAACGTATTTGTCCGAACTGTATACTCCAAATGGTCGGAACATTTTGCGGGATTCCCCGGCCGATCACGTTCATCATCACAGTTTGATGTACGCCGTTACTGTTGACGGGATCGATTTTTGGGCCGAATTTGAACGGGAAAAAAATGGTGTTCAGTATGCAACGACATACAATGTCAAGACGGAGCAATTTCAGAATAACGACGAGAGCCGCAATTTAGTCGAACTCAGTGTTCCCGTTACTTGGTTAGGTCCTCTACCTCAAAATGGTCGAAACCCAAAACCCGATCCTAAAATGCTCAAGGAACAACGGATGATCGAAATGTTTCCGAACAAAGAAGAAGCGGTTCGAGTTTTGACTTGGACTTCGCAGTTTTCCGTCCCGGACGGAAATGACAAAGAGGAATTGGTTTTGTCCGGCTCTCACTATTTCGGGTTAGGATTGCGGTTTGACCAGTCAATGGACAAGAACGGAACATTTTTGAGTGATTTGGGACCGGGACAATTTGGTCCGAACATTCGGGGTGATGAACATGTAACCGCTTGTAAATGGATGCTCTATACGGCCAAACTCCATGATGAACCGGTTACAGTTGCGATCTTTGATGATCCTCGCAATCCGCGACCAATGCACGCTTTTACAATGGGGCAAGCGGGGAATTCATTCGCCTATTTGTCAGCAACGCTCAACTTGTATAAGGAACCGTTGACGCTGAAAAAAGGGGAATCATTGACGCTGAAATACGGAGTTGCGGTTTGGGACGGAACCCAAACGGCAGAAACGGTCCAAAAAGCGTATGATCGTTGGATCGAGCAAGTGACCTCCAAACGGTAAATGAAGACAGATGGTAAGCACACAACAACCAACCGTGTATTTGGAATCGTCGGTAATCAGCAATTTAGTTGCAAAACCGAGTAGTAATGTATTGACGTTCGCTCTTCAAAAATTCACTCACAAATGGTGGAAGGAGGAACGTCCAAAATGTCGCTTGGTTGTTTCTGAGTTTGTTCTCATGGAAGTTGGAAAAGGTGACCCCGTTGCAAGTACCAAACGACGGGAAATAATTGCCGGACTGGAAGTTTTGCGTCATAATGAGGACATTGCTCACTTGGCAAACATGCTGATTTCTGCTCGTTTGTTGCCTAAAAAAGCGATTGAAGATGCTGTTCACATTGTAACAGCATCTTATTATAGGATTGCTTATATTATCACATGGAATTGCAAACACATTGCAAATCCAATCAGTTATCCAAAAATTGTGAAAACGCTTGACAGTCTTGGTTTAGCGTGCCCGATTATTGGGACCCCACAAAACTTACTGTTTCTGAACGAGGAGTAAAATGATATGACCAAAACAATGAAGGGCAATCGAGAGAAAAAATACTGGCAAGACCCTTTTGTTGCTGAAATGCGTCGAAACCGCGAAAATCACGCGAGCGAATTTCATTATGATATGACCGAAATAACGCAGGATATTTACAGACGGCGAGAACAATTGATGAAAGAGGGTTGGACGTTTTATAAGATGACCAATGTAACCGAATGATGAACACAGATGTCCACAAAAATGATTTATTACTTTCAACCTTCCTGATTTCGTTGATACACGGAAGTTGGTAGAAGACGGTTTTTTGCAAAAACGGACAAAAACAATATGGGTGCAATACCAAGTGGTCCCGTTCGCTATTTGAACGCAATGATTCCGTTGACCGCAAAGGGGAAACTCGCGCGTTGGGTCGGGGAATTACATCGTGTTAACGCGCTCGAACCTCAAATGCAGGTGTTGTCCGATCACGATCTGCGCAAAGAAAGTCTTTCACTGAGATACCGTGCTCGAAGTGGTGAACCGCTCACACGATTACTTCCAGAAGCATACGCCCTTGTTCGTGAAGCAGGTCGGCGAACCTTGAATATGCGTCATTTTGACGTGCAGATTTTGGGGGCGACTGCTGTTTTCAATCGTTCGATTGTCGAGATGCAAACGGGGGAAGGGAAGACGTTGACCGCGACACTGCCGATGTATCTTTATGCGTTGACCGGAAAAGGAGCTTTACTTGCAACGGTGAATGATTATCTCGCTAAACGGGATGCAGATTGGATGGAGCCGATTTACAAGGCGCTTGGAATGAAAATTGGGGTGATTCAGACGGAGATGCAGCAACCGCAACGACGAAGTGCGTATCATTGTGATTTGACGTATGGAACGGCGAAAGAGTTTGGGTTTGATTTTTTAAGAGACCGTCTGTTGTTGCGAAAAATTCGTGAAGGACAGCATGATCTGCTTGGCGCTATGCTCGAAGGGGTCAAAGCGTCAGATGAACAGCCGGTTCAACGGGAACCGTATTTTGCGTTGGTTGACGAAGCGGACAGTATTTTGATTGATGAGGCGAGCACGCCGCTTATCATCAGTGCTCTTCCGACGGAAGAGGAGAAGATGCAGGTCGAGTGTTACAAATGGGCTTCTGAAATGAACGACCGGTTTGTTGAAGAGGAGGATTACACTTATGACCATGATAAAAAGACGGTTGAGCTGACGAAAAAGGGGCGATTGAAAGCGCGGGTGATTGAAAAACCGGACGCAATGAGTGATGTGGGACTTTTTCACATTTACGAGTATATTCAACGGGCGATTAAGGTGGACCGGGAGTTTCATCTGGATGAACAGTATGTGGTGAGGGAAGGGGAAATTGTCATTGTTGACGAATTTACAGGTCGTTTAGGAGAAGGTCGTAAATGGAGGGACGGGATACATCAGGCGGTTGAAGCGAAACAGGGGGTTGAGATTACGGTTGCAACCGGTCAGGCAGCCCGGGTTACGGTTCAGGATTTTTTTCTGCGATTTGACAAATTGGCGGGGATGACGGGGACAGCAGCCGCTTCCAAAGGGGAACTGAGAAAAATATATCAATGTCATGTCATTCCGGTTCCGACGAACCGACCGCCGAAACGGATTAAGTTGCCGACCCGAATTTTTGCGACCGAAGAGGCGAAATGGGCTGCAATTGTTGAGGAAGTTTGTGAGATACATGAGCAGGGACGACCGATTTTGATTGGGACGCGAACGATTGACAAATCGGAGATACTTTCTCGTTTGCTCAAAGAGCGGGGCATTGTACACGAAGTCCTCAACGCCAATCATGTCGAGGAGGAAGCGGAAATTGTTGCAAAAGCGGGAGGACAGGGAAAAGTAACGGTTTCAACGAATATGGCGGGAAGAGGAACGGACATCAAGTTGACGGACGAAATCAAAGCACTTGGCGGTCTGCATGTCATTTGTACAGAGATGCACGAATCCGCCCGAATTGATCGTCAGTTGATTGGTCGTTGTGGACGACAGGGTGATCCGGGGACATATCGTCAGTATCTTGCCCTTGATGATGAACTTCTCGAAAAGGCAATGGGGCCGAAAAAAGCACGCAAATACAAACGGTTGGGGGAACGCAATCCGAATCGGCGATTTGACAAATACGAAGGTCTCTTTCGTTGGGCGCAACGCAAAGTCGAAAAGAAAAGTTTCCGTAATCGCAAGACAATGTTATATTACGAAAAAGAACGGAAAAAGGTTCAGCGCGCAATGGGGCAGGACCCTTATCTGGACACGCCGAATTAGGAGAAGGTAGGGAATAGGGGAGATATTGTATCGTTTATCCGCGATACAACGTATCGCGCGTTCAGACTGCCTAAAACTCGCAGAACATTGTTCTGCTGTTAGAGCATTTCGATAATTGATGTACACATTGCATGTATTTTTGAGTCATGTTCTGCAACCATGTTGCCCAAACGCCGTTAGGTGTTTCAGAATGGTAGCAGAAACGAAAAAATTTTTTTGAACCCCCTCGGGGTTCTCGAATGGTCAAACGGACCAATCGACAGTCCCTACAGGACTGACATGATTGGGGGACATTGCGTTCTACCATTCGGTAATCCCTAGCGGGATTGCGGAAAGTCGCAAATGCGAGCCTACTTTCATCCACAATCACGAAATGAACCATGTTGCCGAAAAAAAATACTTCTCCTGTTGAAAAAGTCCAGAATCATTGGCAACCGTTATTGTTTCTCCTCTCCATTTGTTCGGTTGCGGCACTTGGCGGTTTCCTCTTCGGGTTCGATACCGGCGTCGTTTCAGGAACCAATCATGCCCTGAAAAACCAATTTGAACTGACCCCGCTTGGAGAAGGTTGGTTCGTCAGTTCTGCCCTCATCGGCTGTGTACTCGGAGCCGCAATCGCCGGAATCCTCGCCGATTATTGCGGACGAAAACCTGTCCTGCTCCTTTCCGCCTGCTTCTTCTTCCTCTCAGCACTCGGTTGCGGTTATCCCCCGCATTTTACCTTTCTCATCTCGGCGAGAATACTCGGCGGTGTCGGTGTCGGACTCGCTTCTATGGTCGCCCCGCTCTATATCTCCGAACTTTCACCCCCCAAACATCGCGGTCGTCTCGTCTCCCTCTTTCAATTGGCGGTTGTAATCGGTATTTTCGCGTCCTACTTCTCCAATGCAACAATTGCCCGAATTGCCAATTGTCAAATTTTTCATTCTGAAACCTTGCAACTCCTTTTGGTTGACGAAAATTGGCGGGGAATGTTTCTCGCTGAAACAATTCCCGCCCTGCTGTTTTTCCTCCTGCTCCTCTTTGTCCCGGAAAGTCCCCGGTTTTGGGCCAAAATCGGTCAGGTATCTCGGGCCAAAAAAACGTTGGACCAATTATTAGGACCCGAAGAGGCAGATCGGGAATTAGCGGACATTGGTCGGACATTAGAGCAGGAAAGCGGGCGATTCCTCGAACTCTTCAGCCGTTATCGTCTCGGTCTCCTGATCGCTCTTTCGCTCATGTTCTTCTCACAAGTAACCGGCATTAACGTCATTATGTATTACGGCAACCAAGTGTTTGAAGAAGGGGGGTTTTCCAACAGTTTTTCTTACGCTTTACAGACGTATGTCGGAATCGCCAATGTCCTCTTCACTCTGGTTGCACTTTGGAAGATTGATTCCTGGGGACGTAAACCTTTGTTGAAAACCGGGACATTGTGTATTCTTTTTGCACTTGGAATGACGGCGGTTTTGTTCCTGCTCAGAAACACCTTGCCGAGTCCCCTGATTTACGGAGTCCTGCCCCTCCTGCTCATCTTCTTCGTCGCCTCTTTCGCAATGTCTTGGGGTCCTATTCCTTGGGTCGTCGTCTCCGAAATCTTCCCAACTCGAATCCGAGGTCGTGCCGCTTCAATCGGCACCTTGACCATTTGGGTAAGCTGCATTCTCGTTGCCCAGACGTTTCCTGTCATGCAAAAATACTTGGGTCCGGCTGCTTGTTTCGCAATTTATGCCGGTTGTATGATCCCGGCCCTGCTTTTCATCCAATTTGTCCTCCCTGAAACCAAAGAATCTTCGCTCGAAGAGATTGAAAACCGCTTGTACGCGGACAAGAAGGGGGACAGGGGATAGGGGGGAAATTTTTATCGTTTAGCCGCGATACAACGTATCGCGCGTACAGAGATTTCAATACGCGCGGAACGTTGTTCCTCGGCTAAACGGGGAAACGCTCAGAACATTGTTCTCCGGTTAACCGACAAATCTCTTCACTCCCCTCTCCCCCCTATTCCCTATTCCCTACACCCTAATCCCTACCTCAATTACAACCGGATATAGATTTTGAGCTTGTACAAAATCCAAGCCGGAATGAAGTTGACCGCAACAAAGGTGATCGCGGACGCCATACTTGCAAACTTGGCGGATGTCCCCGCCGAAATGAACCTGTCCATAAGCGGCGCGTTCACCCAAGCCTCATAAAACGGATACAAAATGTCCGCCAAACAGTAAACGGCAATTGCATTACAGCCGAACACCAAACCGATCCAGACCCATCTCTTATATCCGAGAATGTCAACCAGATAGAGAAAGGATGCAAGGACAGTACACGCGAACCCGGACGAGAAAAAGACGTAAGAACTGGTCCACATGCTCTTGTTAATCGGAAACAGCTGATCCCAGAAATACGACAGCCCCATCATCAAAGCACCTGCCAGATAGAGAATCATCACCTTACGTTCCTGTGATTTTCGACTGAGCAGGAGCATCCCCGCGAACATGCCAATAATGCCGGAACTGATTGAGGGGAACGTGCTGAGAACCCCTTCTGGGTCCCAAGGGGTCATTTTTTCATCCCAGGGTCGTTCATGATTCCAGGGTCCCCACCAGGGTCGACCGGGGAGAAGATAACCGTCAGCCCAGGTTGCAAGGTTATTGCCCGGCTCGAACATGACTTTTCCGTCTTGACCGGGTGTTGGAATGAACATCATACAGCCCCAATAACCGAGCAGGAACAGGAGACAGATGACCAATTGGGTTTTCCATTTCGTGTACAGGAAGAGGAGTCCGCAAACGAGGAAGACAAGGGCAATTCGGTGTAGAACTCCCGTAAAGCGGATGTCAGAAATGGCGATTGACTTCCCGGACCCGAGCAGGAGGTCCCAAAGGGGGAACAGCAGGAAGAGGATCATGCCGACGACGTAGATTTTAAGAGCGCGAAGAACGACTTTGGTTGCCAAACTTCCAACGGGTACTCCTGAATCTTTCCGTTTTTGAAAAGCAAAGACAATGGAGACGCCAACCATAAAAATAAAGGAGGGGAAAATCAAATCGGTTGGTGTCAACCCGTTCCACTCCACATGCAAAAGCGGGGCATAAACGTGATCCCAGGTTCCCGGGAAGTTGACCAGAATCATACAGGCAATCGTGAAACCGCGAAAAGCGTCCAGCGAGAGCAATCGCCCCTGTTTCGGTTGGGTCATCTGTTCCATAATCTTTTGGTTGAAATGGTTTTTAGTTCTACTTGTTTAGCCGCGATACAACGTATCGCGCGTACTGAACCGCGCAAAACACGCAGAACGATGTTCTGCGGCTAAACGGTCCTTAAAACGTTTACTCAACAACGGCAGTCTGACTCGACCGACCTTGTGCATTGAACGCTTTGAGTTTGACCGTCCCTTGAACCTTGACCGGTTTTGTGTAAACCGTTGACTTCAACGTCGGTTCGGTCCCGTCAACAGTATACCGAATCACAAAGCCCGGATAAGCAGTGTTCGCATACAGAACACCCTCTTTGATCTCAGCACCTGGGGTGTCAATTCGGTACTCAAAACCGCCCAACAGCGAGTCCAATCGTTTGTATTCACGATTTCCAACGGTTTTAACGAAACCATACCAATCGGCGTTGAGTCCTTTTTCAAAGTCGGCCTGATCTTCAATCTCCTCCCAATTTCGTGTTCGGGTCCACGCATTATCCGCAAACGCAAGCAAACGCGGGAGAATGTAATCCTCGATCTTCTTGTCCCCCGAATAATTCATCGTTTCTCCCCAAAGTTGGGCCTGTATACCAAAGACATGTTTTCTCGCGTCCGGCCTCATCCGTTCCATCTCAGGATGCTCTTCGGCATGAAAAGGGGTTCCCAACGTGTCATAATACGGAACGGACCGTAAAATGTTAAACGGCTCAAACTCAAACGTATTTCGTGTTGAAACGTAACCGCCCCAATTCAAACCGGGTTCTTCAGGGTCTTTTTCCCGACAAAGGTCGAAATACAGATTCCCGACATTGCAGAGAACAACGTTATAACCGGCATTTGCAAACCGGTTCCCCATATCCTGTTCCCCGTCAAGTGTGTTCCAAGCATAAGGAATCACGCCAAGTTCTTGAAAATTAGGATTGACGACCAACGCCTGCTTTTCAACATCCGGTTTCAGCCCCACTTCTTCCCAACCCCCGATTGCCAATATGCCGTTTCGACGAATCATCCGAAATTGTTGTTCGGCAAACCAAACCGAGAGAAACTTCGAGTGTGGGGTTTCAGGGCAAAGTTCTTCGATCAGATGTCGGCAAGCGGGGGACCCCAACCAAACTCCGTCCGGCAATTCGTCCGAACCAACATGAAAGAACGTCAACGGAACCCCCGCTTCATGGTGCATCTTCTGAATTTCCTGAAGAACTTTTTCATAAAAATTCAGCGTTGAAGGGAGTCCAACACATGCAACACCGTCCCGAAACATTTGGGCCGAATAGTATTCCGAGGTATCTTCGGGGTCTTTGAGCCGATACTGTCCCGCTTCGTCCGGTTTTCCTTCCTGCATCAAACGGTCATACCGTTTTTCCATTGCAACGACAGCCGACCGGGCATGTGTTGGAAAACTGATTTCGGGGACAATTTTAACATGTCGTTTTTGGGCATATTGCAAAATGTCCTTGTAATCCTCTTTCGTGTAATAACCATGTCCATAAACCGTCTCATCATTCGGATCAGGTCCACTTCCAAATGCCGGCTGCATAAAATCATGTCCCTTGAGCGTATGTCCCCGACGTGAACCCACTTCCGTCAATTCCGGCAACCCCTCGATTTCAAGTCGCCAACCTTCATCTTCCGTCAATCGCAACTGAAGCGTGTTCATTTTGTACATCGCAAGAAGGTCAATCAGCTTACAAACCGTCTCCTTCTTGTGAAAATGCCGGGAAACATCGAGCATAAACCCGCGATGATAGAATCGCGGCGAATCCGTTATAGTACAAGCGGGAAGGACGACGGACCGATTCGCATTTGCGGGCAACTGGACCGGCATAAGGGCAAGCAGTGTTTGTAAACCATAAAACACCCCCGCCGAATCATTTCCGTCGATCTGAACCCCTTCTTTGCCAATCTTCAGTTCATATCCCTCACAAACGGACCCAAGAATTTCCCGTTTGTGGAGCGACAGAACAATGCCGTTTGACGTTTTTTGACCCCGAAAGGGTTGAACCGGCAACGCAAAGCCAAACCGTTTTTGCAGTTCCGCATTAAAATAGTCGGCTTCATTTGCGAGCGATTCCCCGACAAACAGCACGGTTTTGGGAGAAATGGCAAAACCGGCACTTCGCGCGGTTGGAACGAACTCAGCCGGTCGCGGAATCAAAGGATATTCGGCAACCTTACTGAATTCAGCCGGAATCTGGTTCTGCTCATAACGGTATTGCGGGGTCATGAGCGGAATCCGATCATCCGGTCCCCGATTGACCTGTTCCGCTCGCGTAAGCGGTTCCGCTGAAAACTGTTCAATCACAGCAATGCTTTCATCCGGCGTCTCTTCGTCAAAAACAACGTAAAAACCGCAAGGAATGTCACATTTCCGGTTGATGAAGCCCATCATTTGCTGTTGAATCTTAGCCGACTCCCCCGGTTTCAGTTCAAAACCCGGATTTGGCTTGATTCGGAACAGATACCCGTTGACGTGTTCAACTTTTGCAGCCGCATGAACGGGCGGAACGGGCATCATGGTGTCCTGATTGTAATAAATCGCCCAATGATCCCCAACAAGAGGTTGATCTCCTGTATTTTTCAGGGTGAAGACAATTTCGCTGACTCCGGGAACCCCGGTAAAGTTTGTCAGCAGTTTCCAATCAACGGCGATTGTTTTCCCAAAGGTTTCAGCGTCCGAACCCAAAACGGTTGAGAAGCAAGCAAGCACCAACACGAGCGAAAAGCAAAAGAGAGTACGCATTATCAATCCCACATTGACAGTTGACTAAATTCCTACACAAAGGCGGGAACACAGGCATCTTGCCGGCTCCCTATCTGTAGTCCCGTTTAGGGACGATCCAATTGTAGCCCGACGTAAACCGGAAATTTTTGATAAGGTTTCTTACCTGTTTCTCAAACGCCGTTAGGTGTTTCGGAATGCTAGAAACGACGGAAAAATAATGATTTGAACCCCGTCGGGGTTCTCGAATGGTAAAATGGACCAATCGACAGTCCTTACAGGACTGACGTAATTTGGGGAGCATTGTGTTCTACCAATCGGCAATCCCTTACGGGATAGGAGAGCAATACTGAGCGGAAAGGACAAACGCGACGTTTGTTTCCTCTCAGCGTGCTCCGCGAACACTGCGAGAACCTTCCCTCTTTTTGCTCTGCAAACCCGTCCCCTATTTCCCCATTCCCTATCCCCCAACCCCTATACCCTACTTCGAGACCAACCAGCTCATTGCGTTCGACCAGAGTTTAGCATATTCTTTCCAGAAGACGAAGTTACACCCCCAATGCGGGGCGGGGTCGGAGGTGTAGGCCAAAACGCGACCTTTTCCGAACTGCCCGACTGCGAACGCGGGATGTCCTTTTCCGGTCCAAGACGCGAGAACCGGACAACCTTCTTTCGGTTTGACCTCGTTATAACCTAGAATCGGGGGCATCGTTTTCATGTTAATCCCCTCGAAAATCGGATGTTTTCCGTCCGCTTTCACCGTAAAACCTTCGGTACTCTCGACCAAATCTTCGGTTTCGAGACATTCAACCGGCAAAATGTCGGCCAATTGGGTCCGGCCCCAACCCCCTTTTCCATGTTCGCCGCTAAAGCTCAACCAACCGCCGAGAAAGACCAAATGGGTCCCGGATTTTACAGCGTCAACGGTCAACCGAATCCGATCTGGGAAGGTCAACACTTTGGTCCCGAAAAGATGACGGTTAAAAAATTGCGGATGAAGCTGGAAGTTTTTGGCTTCAACGTCTGAGAAGATAACAATGTCATATTCGTCGAGAATTTTTTCATATTCGCCCGGCTGCATGTTGTAAAAGTCCCAACACGGCACGCTTTTGACCTGAAATTTCCCGGTTGATTCCATTGCCGAGACGAGCCAATGTCCGTAATTGATGAAATCGAGACCTTTGGGGGCGTGATTGAAAGAGGTTTCGGCGTAGACCGGACCCAACTGAACGGCCCAATCGCCGATGTAGTAGATTTTCTTTTTCATAGCAATCCTTAATGTTTAGCCGCGTGTACAACGTACCGCGCGTCGTCGTTTAGCCGCGGAACACCGTTCCGCGCGTACTATTATTTTGGTATCAACGTACACATAATCCGTTTGCCCATTTGTTTTGGGGAGGATTCTGCTTTTCCGACACTTTCGACGGCTTGAATGAACTGTTCGATCACCTTTTCACCTTCGGTGATATGGGCAATTTCACGTCCGCGAAACATGACGGAGACAAGAACTTTGTCTTTGTGCTCAAGAAACTCTTTCGCCTTGTTGATTTTCACCATCAAGTCGTGATCCCCGGTTTTCGGCCTGATCCTCAGTTCTTTCAGCTTCGATTGATGAGTTTGCTGTTTCCCTGTCCGTTTTTTCTGCTGATACTTGAATTTGCCGTAATCCATGATGCGACAAACGGGGGGTTTAGCATCACTTGCGACTTCGACGAGATCGAGCCCGGCTGCTCTTGCGGCATTGAGAGCATCGAGGGAACTCATGACACCGAGTTGTTCTCCGGTTGCAGAAACGACACGAACTTGGGGAACGCGAATCATCTCGTTAATCCGCTGTTGCGGACCCCGAGAGGGCGGTTCAGGCCTCCTTTGCGACATAGAAATAAAAATAAGGGGTTAAAAAAAGTTAAAAAAAGCAAAAAACAAAAACCCGTTGAGCCGCGCGTACAACGTACCGCGCGCTTTTATCATTTTTAATACGCGCGATACGTTGTATCGCGGCTAAACGGAATACAAATCATCCCAACCTTTACGGTTGGGCGTCAATAACCATACCATCTTTTGGTGTCACCATAAACGTGTAAACGACCGGATCAATGTTATCATTGATTGTTCGGGCACTACCATCACACATGGCAACGACAATCATTGCGGGATGCTCAGATGCCGGTCGAGAATAGCGGGTCCGGGCCGGAAATTGGTTGCGCGTGTACAAATTACGAGGCGGGTCATTTGTCGCATTTTTCGCAATCATCGTCAAATCATCCTGCCCAACATCTCCACTTGGGTATTGGAACAACACGGCATCTGTTTTGAACGCATTGATCTTCGCCGTTCGGTAATCCCAACACTTGGCCATGTCTGTCATTTCCTCGCTGCTGTACATATCTTTCTGCGCTGTCACTGTGCCATACTCAACACCTGTATATTCCGCCGGATACTGGGCAAAGACCCAATTGACCTTCTTATCACGAGGTGTCGTCTTGAACGACCAGTTCCATCCCGTCATACCACCATCGCAAGCGTTGACATCCGTTGGAAGATTATTTTTCGTCGTATCCGTCGAATTAAGGTCAATCCCGAACACAACCGTTGCCGGAATGGTGAACCCACCATCTCCCTGATAATCCTGAAGCGCAAAGCCAAATTTGCTGGTCGTCGTCGGAGCCGTCCCATCTATCGTTTTGGGTAATACGGCCACTCCGCATGTCCCATACTTGTTTTTCAAATCCGCAACCGTCCCAGGAGCCGCGACCGTATCATCCACAATCCCAAAATCAAGCCAACGTCCAGCATTCATGCTTTCCGTCAGCAAAATCGTATTACTCTGTCCATCCGAACTGTTGATAAAATCCATGCTGGAGGGCTGACCTGCCGTATTGTAGCAGGCCGTATCAAAGAAAATACCGTAATTTCTCGCACTCCGCTGCTGGTAGTACGGCTTAGCGAGAGCAGTTGTTACGAACATCATGTTTTGTGGACCTGCATTGACAACGTAGGACATCCGGTTACTCGGCCAAGCACCAGGTGCTTCTGGCGCAGAAGTGGGACATCGCAAAACAGCAATCGCCGGGATCGCCTTTGCCAAAACTTCCAGCTCGGTTTCTTGAGCGGTACCCGTTGCACTTGCCGCACGAACCCAAGCGGATTCATCACCCAACGACATCGTGGTAATGTTGTTGTACAGCGGGGCCTGTTCCATGTACGGGAGAAGCTGGGCAACCCAAGTCAGCTCCCAGTTGGAATTGGGCAACTTTTTGCGTAAGGTGGGGAGTTCCTTCAGCGCACCATCGTAGTTGGCAATTGCCAAGGCGAGGTTGCGCTGATTGTTCATACAGGTCGTCCGACGTCCCGCCTCACGAGCAAAGTTCACCGCCGGGAGCAACAGGCCCATGAGCATGCCGATGATCGAAATGACGACCAGCAACTCAACGAGCGTAAAGCCCAAATGTTTCTTTTGCATGGTAAATTCTCCTTTAATAAAATAACAAATGAACGGTCAAAGTCTTCAGCGGGAAATCTCCGGCTGAAAAATAAATTCGTCAAGAGATGACCGTTTAGCCGCGCGTACAACGTACCGCGCGTTTTTATTATTTTTTAATACGCGCGGAACGATGTTCCTCGGCTAAACATTACGCATCTCTCACACCTCTATTCTCTATTGTCCCAGATTCTTGGAAATAAATCCAGTAGATTCCGGGAATTTTTTGCAAATTTTTCAAAAATTTTTCAATTATTTCTCGAGCTGAAGCAAAATTCCGTGTCCGGGCATCACCCAAGTCCCCTCCTGAGGGTCCCACTTGAAATCCCGAATCGTTCCCGTTTTCGGCGAAACAACTTTCAAACCCGTCGGTTCGTTCACAAATTTGGGCCGAATGTGAGCCGAATTTTCGAGCGACAGATTGACGAACATCACCCAATCCGATCCGTCTTTGCCCTTGAATTCGCCAACCATGATCGAAGGTTTCTTCGGTATCTCCCCCGTCAGAGATGCCGTTGAAGTCAGTTCGGCAACAACACGACCCGGTAAAGCAGGAAGGTCTGCAACCGGTTTCGGCTCCGAAAAAAATACGCCCGTCGATTCCAACTGGTTAATCATCGGTCCCAAAATCCGAACCTGCTCATTCACGTCGCGTAAATAATCATAAAGCAAGGTTTTTTCCCCTTCCTCGTCAACCGGGGCGTAAGTGAAACTGTTCGGGTAATAGGTAAACCAAGCAACACTTTGCACACCTGCCGCAAGGGACGTGTACGCCTGAAAAGCAAACCGCGAAAGGGTCGGCGGGGGGGTCTTCGCCTGAATTCGGTTGGAACCAACAATGTTCCAGAAGGGGAGCCCGTATTTTTGGGCGACACGACGAATTTCCAGCAGGTCATCATAGTAACACTCTCGTTTCCGCAACTCATACATGTCATTCGAGTATTCCGTCATATAATTGTCATAACTGATGAATTGCGGTTTGACTTCCTGAACATAACGTTCGAGGTATTCGACGAACGACCTTGCTCCGAGTTGAGATTTGACAACGGGTTCGGAACCGTCCGCGGGGTCCATTGAACCATAACTGGGGAACAGATTGATGTAGGCGAGTTTGTCCGGGGCATATTTCTCAACCGCTGCAACCGCCTTTCCAAGACTCGCAAACTTGTCCGTCCCCGGTTCATCAATAATGAAAAACCCAATCGCCGCCTCATACGCCCCACTCTGCTTCGCCCGCTCAACATAATCCCGAATACTCGTGTCAATCTGCTCATCTGTCATGTTTTCCCAATTGGTTTCAAAGGGACCGACAAAGGCTTTGACGCCGTTTTTGACGCAAAGGGGGAGTTCTTCGGGTTGGACGAACCCGCAAATGGGGAATCCACATTCAGCAATTTCCTTGATACTCTGCTCGACATTTTGGTAGGCTTTTGACCAACCGGGGAGACGGTCCCAGGGAAAGAGGGGATAGACCCCTTCCGGCGGAGAGTACGGCTTCAAACCGAGAGATTGGGCGGTTGCGTTAGGGTCATACCGTAAATCCGAGGAGGGAACATCTTGGGCGAACAGGGGGTTGAACAGGAAGAGGAACAGCAGGAGGACGAGGAGATTGCGGGTTGTTGACATTGTTGATCTCGGGGTTGGATTGAGTTGAGTTGGAAAGTGGGAAAAAGGGAGAAGGGGGAGACAACGGGGAGGATTATAACGGGTGAGGGGGGAGATTGCAACCGTCGTGTTGACCTTATCTGTGATTTGGTCTATGTTACTCCACGTTTCATCTTAACATCTGTGCATAAATAACGGATACCTAATAATTTTCATTTGTTCCTTTCGTGAATTTCGTGTTTTTAGTGGTTCTATATATACCACGAAAGACACGAAAAACACGAAAATAATACAAACTTTAATCCATTGTGAATCCGCAATTTGGATAGGTTATTATCGCAGCACTTAACACACATTTGACAGACCTGATTGGTTCAAACAGCATGTCCAACAATACACACCTTGCCCCGATTTTATTTTCCCGAAGAAGTCCCGAAATTGCCGAATGGACGTTCAATCGTCCCGATTCGCATAATGCTTTTTCGGGCAGAATGTTGGAAGAGGTTGCCCAATGCTTGGAAAACATTGAAAACGATCCGCAGATTCGGGTTCTGGTGTTGCAGGGAAACGGTCCAACTTTTTGTGCGGGGATCGATTTGAAAGAAGCCGCAACGAATTCAAAAACGGCGTTTTCGATGTTTGAGAAAATGGTCCGCTTCGTTGCCCGATTGCGACGTCTTCCCTTTCTGGTGCTTTCATCCGCACATGGTTCCGCAATTGGAGGGGGTTCGGCAATGCTCGCCGCTTCGGATATGGTTCTGCTCGATTCCCAAACCCAGGTTGCTTCTCCCGATGTGCGTCGCGGTTTTGAACCCCTGCTGTTTTTCCCGCTCTTTCGACGAAAACTCAATGATGCCGCACTCCGCCAATTTTTGCTGACTGGTTTGCCCCTTGACGCTTTTCGCGCGAAAGAAATCGGTTTGGCCCAAGTTGTTGTCGAGCCGAATCAACGGGCCGAAGTGACGTTGAAATGGGCGAAACAACTCTGTGAGGGGGAACGCAACGCCGTTATGCAGGGAAAACAGTTGCTCGCCGTTGCCGAAAACACGACGTTGGGAATCACGTTGGAAGAAGAATTGGACTTGTCCCTGCAATCGCATTTTTCGTCTTGGAACAGCCCGACTGCCCGGGAAGGGGTCGCTGCTTTTCTGGAAAAACGACAACCCGTGTTTTGAGGAGGGCGAATGTGCTATACTGCACAACCTCGATCATCTCGGTTTTTGGTACATGTCGCAAACGAGACGGCAAAAGAATGCAGCAAAACGCCGACTTTCATGCGGCAGTCTCCTTTTTTTACCACTTTATTTTTAACGGGCGAAAAAGACATGGATATTTTGATTGGTATTGATCTGGGTTCAACCAGCTTAAAAGCAATTGCCTATGATTTGAACGGTAATGTCATTGCGCAAGGTTCACGTCCGACCTTGCGGTTTTATCCGAGCAAGGAACACCCGGAATGGACGATTTGGGACCCGGATCAGATTTGGAATGATACGGCTCTTGCAATTGCCGATTTGTTCAACGTTTTATCGGTTGGAACAAAATTACATGGTGTTTCAGTAACCGGAATGGGAATGGACGGCGTTCCTATGGATTCAGACGGCAATTGGCTTTATCCTTTCATCAGTTGGCATGATCCGCGAACGAAACCGCAATTTGACGACTGGATTGAGAAAATAACGGCTGCAAGGACGTTTGCAATTGGGGGGAATCCGGTTTGGCCGATCAATTCGGCGTTGAGAATGCTTTGGATTAAGGAGAATGAACCGACGATATTCCGTAAGACGTATAAATGGTTGTTGATTGAGGATTTTGTCAATTATAAACTGTGTGGTCGTTACAGTACGGATTACAGTATGGCGTCCTGTACGATGCTGTTCGATCAACGTCAACAAACTTGGTCGGAAGAATTATGCCAACTGGCCGATTTGCCGATTTCCCTGCTCCCCGAAGTTTTGCCAAGTGCGACTTTTTTGGGAGGGGTGACTGCAAGTGCGTCGGAAAAGACGGGACTTCCGGTTGGAACACCTGTTTTTCTTGGCGGACACGATCATATTTGCAGCGGATTGCCGGTTGGGGCATTTCGACCGGGAAAAGTCATGGACATAACGGGGACTTGGGAGACGGTCCATATTATTTCGGACAATCCGGGTCTTGACCCGGCTCTTGCAAATGCCGGGGTTACAATCCAATCGCATGTTTTGCCGAAACGGTATTCGATGTGGGGAGGAAATCCGGCTGGAGAAATGTTGGAATGGTATCGTCGTGAAATCGCCTCTTCCCTCAATGAAACCCGGGGACCCGATTCAGGTTGTTTGGAAAGTTGGGATTGGTCCGTTATTATTGATCTTGCCCAATCATCCCTTCCGGGAGCAGGAGGTGTCCTGTTTCTGCCCCATTTAGGCGGTTCGTCGTGTCCGGTTGTCGATCCGCAATCCTTGGGCGTTTTTGCGGGCATGAGTACGCGAACGAAGCAGGCGGATTTGATTCGGGCGGTGTTTGAGGGGTTGGATTTTCAATTTTTGGAGACCGTTCGGGCAATGGAGCGGGCAACCGGGACAATTGCAACGGAATTGATTGCGGTTGGGGGGGCGATTCGGAATGTTTTTTGGATGCAGAACAAAGCGGATGTCGTTGGTCGCCCTGTTCGTGTTCCTGAAATAGAAGAAGCAACCGTTTTGGGTGCTGCGATTTTGGCCGGAATCGGTTCAGGTGTCTATGCAAATGCGGAAGAGGCTTATGAACAGGTTTCCAAGGGGAGTGTGGTGTATGAACCGAATATGGAATGGACCGAATTTTATGCCGAACGGTTTCCGTTGTACCAATCGCTTTATCAGGCAATTGCGCCCGTCAATCACGCCATTTTTCAGCAAAAGTAAGGTATTGTCCCCGTTGAGCTGCGATACAATTACAGATTGGCAACGTAGTCCCGTTCACAGGAAATTAGAATTGTTGTATCATTCTTAGCACCAAAGGTGCGTAACAAAATAGACAGCGGTTTTAACCGCTGGTGTCAAAATGTCAAAAAATATTCGCCCTGTAAGGGCGAAACAATGAATTGTGCTGCCCCTTCAGGGCA
>JBOFQB010000031.1:0-49754 GCA_051660685.1 Thermoguttaceae bacterium
TCACACACCCTATTCTGCCCTGAAGGGGCAGGACAATTCATTGTTTCGCCCTTACAGGGCGAATATTTTTGACATTTTGACATCAGCGGTTAAAACCGCTGTCTATTTTGTTACGCACCTTTGGTGCTAAGAATGATACACATTCTAATTTCCCGTGAACGGTTACAAATTATTTTGCCTCAATTTTCAATTCTACCTCCTACCTT
Source organism: Thermoguttaceae bacterium (assembly GCA_051660685.1). GTDB lineage: Bacteria > Planctomycetota > Planctomycetia > Pirellulales > Thermoguttaceae > JAVBSX01. The sequence continues at coordinate 207 of JBOFQB010000031.1, forward strand.
CTCACTTCTACCTTCTACAAAAATTTTTACATCAACGAATTGAGCAACGTCTGTATTGCATCGCGCGTCAGTCCGCTTTGTTCGGCTTCCTTAAGCAATTGACGGAATCGACGTTCAAACAGTTGAAGTCGTTCGTTTTGGCAATGTTGGAGTGCCCCTTGCGAGACGGCGAAACCGATTCCACGTCGGGGATGAATCAGGCCGGAATCCTGCAACTCACGATAAGCGTTGGAAACCGTGTTCGGGTTAATTGCCAATTCTTTAGCGAGTTCGCGGACAGAAGGGATCATTTCGTTGTCGCAAATCGCATGATTGGCAATCGCAAACTTGATTTGTTCGGCAATTTGCAGGTAAATCGGTTGCGACGAATGAGCGTTAATCGAGATAAACATTGTTCGGCTTGAAAATTTTTTGCAAAAATCAATGGGGGAAGGTGTTCTTGTGTACTGCTTGCATAGTACACTATATCAGTAAATCAGTTGATTGTCAATAAAAAAAATCAAATTATCAAAAATTTTGGCGAGGTGATGAAATTTTTGGCATGTTCTGCTAAAATGGGCAAACATGTCAACCCTTTTAATATCCGGCAGTATTTACGATTATCCTTCTTACTACGATGTCCTTTTTTCAGCATCTTGGAAAGAGGAATTCGCCTTTTTGTGTCAACAGTTTGCCCAACAAAAAAGTCAACCGGTTCGTCGCGTCTTTGAACCGGGATCGGGAACCGGGCGATTGCTCTGGAGATTAGCACAAGCCGGTTATGACGTGTCGGGACTTGATATTAACCCCAAAACGGTTGATTATTGCAATCGCCGAATGAAACGACATGGATTGCAACCGACTGCGAAATGGGGGGACATGACCGTTGATTTGCAGCAGAAAGAGCCGGTTGATGCGGCTTACAATCTCGTCAGCAGTTTTTGTCATTTGACGGAAAAGGGAGCAGCGGAACGACATTTGATGTTAATGTCCGAGGTTTTGCGAGAAGAGGGGCTTTATATTCTGGGACTTCACTTAAAACCTCAAGGTCAAGGCGAGTGTGATGAGGAACACTGGACGGTTCGTCGGGGACGATTGAAGTTAAGCAGTGAACTGCGGATCGTGGAATCTGATCCGCGACGGAATCGGGAGACGCTTGAGTTCCGCATTTGCGCGGAAACGCCGGGTCGGACGGTCCTGCTTTCTGACCGGTTTCCTTTTCGGACGTATACGAAACGGCAATTTCAGGACCTGTTGCGAACAGTCAACCAATTTGAAATTGATGCCGTTTATAATTTTTCATTCCAACCGATTGTCCTTGATTCACAAAGTGAGGACGTTATTTTCGTGCTAAAAAAGAAAAGACGACATGTTGTTTAGATGCAAAACAACATTCTGCGTGTTTTTTTGGAGAAGGTAGAAGTGAGAATGATGAATGTAGAATGGAGTCAAAAAAATTATAACCGTTCACGGATTTTTTTACAAAATATAATTGAAATGCCTTATTTTTAGAGAGGAAAATGAAATCTTCGCCCCAACGGGGCGCGACAAAATAGCCCAGGGTGTAGCAACAGAGCGCAGCGAAGTTGCAAACCCTGGGTCGGTGTCACAAAGAAAAAACTGCCCTGAAGGGGCAGTACAATCCGTTGTTTCGCCCTGACAGGGCGAATATTTTTTGACATTCTCATACCAGCGGTTAAAACCGCTGTCTATTTTGTTACGCACCTTTGGTGCTGAGAATAGGACTCCAATTGTCATTTTCCGTGAACGGTTACAAAAAAAATTTTGGTGTCTCCCCAAAAAAGGTGAACCAGTTAACTCGCGTGACGCCGCTATCTTCCTATATCCTCCTTCTTTCCTCCTATCTCCTAACTTCTACCTTCTCAACGCTCTAAACGTTTAGGTCATCATGCAAAAGTTTTTTACTGATTCCGATCACCAATCCCAGTCCAGACCGGCGACGGTCTACTCCGCAAATGTCGCCTATACTGCGCTTGGACCGGCGTTGCGTGCTGAATTTGGCGAGAGCATCTGGAAAGTCAGTGTCGATGCTCATCTGCATTGCCCTCATCAGGATTCAACCGGAAAAAAAGGTTGCATCTTCTGTAACGCTCACAGTTTCAGCCCCTCAAGAGTACAAGGTCTTGAATCAATCACGGAACAGATTTCAGAAGGAATCCGCCGTTTGCAACACCGTTATAACGCCCGAAAATTCATTGCCTATTTTCAACCCTCAACGAACACATTCGGCCCGATTCAGCAGTTAGAACAGTTCTATCGTGAAGCCCTTGCCCAACCCCAAATCATCGGTCTTGCAATTGGAACCCGACCTGATTGCGTTTCGGATTCGGTTCTTGACCTGCTTGAAACCCTTTCAAAGGAGACCTGGGTTTTACTTGAACTTGGCGTTCAATCGATTCACGAAAAATCATTGCAATTCCTCAATCGCGGTCACGATTTTGCCTGTTTCCTTGACACGGTTCAACGGGCAAGAACACGAAATCTTCGTTTGGGAGTACATCTCATTCTCGATATTCCCGGAGAAACGGCTGAAGACCGGCTTGAAACGGCAAAAACGATTGCCCGACTGCCGATTCATACGGTCAAGTTACACAATCTTTATGTTGTGCGTAACACCGTCCTTGCCGAACTTTGGCAATCCGGCTGTTTCCAACTCCCCTCTTGCGAGGAATACGCCGATTATGTCGTCGATTTTCTGGAACAGATACCCCCAGAAATGGTTGTGGACCGTTTATACAGTGCCGCAACTTCGGATTTTTTATTGGCCCCGGATTGGACCGCACATCCTCATGTTGCCAAGAAAATCATCCTTGAGCGTTTTCAGGAGAGAAAAACAAGACAGGGCGCGAAGTATGGGGGATAGGGGTTGGGGAATAGGGTGTAGGGGATAGGGAATGGGAGATAGAGGGGAAATTTGTCGTTTAGCCGCAGAACACCGTTCTGCGTGTATTTTCACGATTCAGAACGCGCGATACGTTGTATCGCGGCTAAACATTATCCCCTAATCCCTATTTGGCCCTCAAACGGTAAAAGATAACGTAAAAGAGCGGGACAACGATCAGGGTTAATGCGGTTGCTCCAACCAGACCTCCTGCAATTGTTGCGCCCATTGACGCATAAAAAGGATGCCACATAAGCGGCAACATTCCCAGAACAGTCGTTCCAGACGCCATACAAACGGGGCGCAAACGACTTACAGCTGCTTCGACGACTGCTTGATAAGGGGGCATACCGGTTTCATAACGGTTGATCTGAACCTGTTCAATCAGGATAATTCCGTTTTTAATGAGCATCCCTGAAAGACCGAGCAGACCGAGAATCGCCATAAAACTGAACGGCAAACCGCTTAGGAGCAAACCCCAAGTCACGCCAATGATTGCAAGGGGAACGCAGGTGAAAATGATGATCGGCGGTCGGAACTGGTTGAACTGAATGATAAGAATGAGGAACATTGCGCCCAGACAGATTGGAAAGGCTTGGGCAAGCGGTTTCTTCCCGTCATTGGACGCTTTATATTCTCCCGCCCATTCCAAATGATAACCGGGAGGTAGTGTGACCTCGTTTTCGATTCGGGGCATGACCTTTTTGAGCATAATGGAAGCGAGCATCGTCCCCGGGGGATTACAACGTGTCGTGATCGTCTTGACCTGATGTCGTCGTCGAATCAACGAATCCTGATAAACATCTTTATTGGGTTCGTCGATGATTTGACCGAGAGGAACGACGCGACCGAGACTTGCGCTGACGACGTAGATGTTTTTCAGGTCGGTGTAATCGGCTCTTAAATCGTGCGGGGGACGGAGAATGATCGGTAAAAGGTCTTCTCCTTCTCGATAAACCCCAACTGTTGTTCCTGTAAAGTTCGTGTTGATTGCTCGCGCAACATCACTGCGTGTGATTCCGTTGATTCTCGCTTTGGTGTCGTTAATAACAGGTCGCATAACCTGAACCGGTTGTCGCCAATCATCACTGACATCCCAAGCCCCTTCTTCACGCATAATTTGTTGCGCCTTTTCGGACAATTGATGTAAAACAGCCGTATCATGTCCTCGGAAACGGACTTCAATTTTGTAGGTGACGGGGGGACCGTTCATAAAACGGACGACTTGGGGTTCGGAATCGGGGAAAGTGTCATGCAGGTAACGTTCGACTTTGGGTTTCAGTTCCAGCACCCTTTCCGGTTTATCAACATTGACAAGGAGTTGTCCAAATGCCGGGTTGACATCTTTGGAATCATAGGCGAGGAAGAAACGCAAGGTTCCTGAACCGACGAAACGGGAGATTTGTTCGACCCCTTCCTGAGCTTGCAAAAATTCCTCGATTCGATCCAAATCGGCAGAAGTTGCTTCGATATGGGTTCCTTGAGGTCGCCAATAGTCAACAAAAAATTGTGGTCGGGTTGAATTGCCGAAAAAGGTGTCCGGGACAAAACCAAAAGCCCAAAGAGAAACGAACAAAACGGCTCCGACGACGACGAGGGAGAGGAATCGGACCTTGAGGACTTTGAGGAGGAATGTACGATAGGAGCGGAAAATCCAATGACCGTAAGGATCACCTCCTTCAGCAAGGGCGGGAATTTTCAGGAAATCGACACAAAGCAGAGGAGTTGTGGTGATTGCGAAAATCCAACTCAAGAGGAGGGAGGACATCATCACCCAGAAGAGACTTCGGCAGAATTCGCCGACGTTTCCTTGGGCAAAGCCGACTGCTGCAAACGCGAGAACGGCAATGACGGTTGCCCCAAAAAGGGGCCATTGTGTTTGGCGAACGGTATTGATTGCGGCTTCTTCTCGGGTTTTTCCGCGTTGAACGCCGATAATGATTCCTTCGGCAACGACGATTGCGTTATCGACGAGCATACCGAGAGCGAGAATCAAAGCCCCAAGTGAAATCAGTTGCATGGTGATTCCGCACAACCACATATAGATGAAGGTTCCAAAAATGGTTTGAAGCAGAATGATACCAATGAGGAGACCGCTTTTCCAGCCCATAAAAATCATGAGGAGGACGATCACGATTGCGAGTGATTCGAGCAGGTTGATAAGAAAATCGTTAACAGCCGATGTAACGAGTTGACCTTGATTGGAAATGGTTTTGAGTTCGATTCCCGGGGGACAAACGATTCGGAGTTCGTCGATTCGGTCCGAAACGGCTTGAGACATGGTAACAGCGTTTCCTCCTGCAACCGTTGAGACGCCAAACCCAATCGACGGTTGTCCGTCAATTTTCATTATATTTCGGGGCGGATCGTAATAACCCCGTTCAACATCCGCAATGTCTTTCAGACGAATCGGTTCACCATTTCGTCCGGGAAACAGAAGTTCGCCAATCTCTTCGACACTGGTAAAGTTTCCTTCAGGGGTGATTCGGACATATTGTTCGTCGATTCGGACTTTTCCAGACGGTTCGACTAGGTTTTGTGCTTGAAGAACCCCGAGAACGGAAAGGAGCGGGACCCCTAATTCCGCCATTTTGGCATGTCGCATTTTCAGATAAACGACTTCCTGTTGTGTGCCCCAGAAATCCACTTTTTTAACATCTTTACAGAGGAGAATCTCTTTTTTCAGTTCTTTCGCGTATTTCCGTAATTCTTCGGGGGAATAAAACTCACCATTTGCTTTGGTTCCTGTAATTGCATAAAACAAACCGTAAACGTCGCCGAAATCGTCATTGACAATGGAGGGACCGGCTCCTGGGGGGAGTTTATACTGATTATCGCCGATCTTACGCCGCAATTCGTCCCAAATCTGCGGTAATTGATACGATTGAATGTGTTGTTCCATCTCGACATAAACGATAGAAACACCTTCTTGGGAGAGCGAATACAGTTCCCGGATTTGTCCTAACGTCTGAATGGACTCTTCGATGACCTGAGTGACTTCGCGTTCAACTTCGTCGGGCGAAGCACCTGGATAGGGGGTTGTAATAACAGCAACTTTGATAACGAAGTCGGGCATTTCCAACCGCCCCAAATGGGTGAAAGCATAACAGCCGATCAGGATGACGAGCAGAGAGAGAACGTAGGTCACCTTACGGTTACGGATTGACAGGGCTGCAATGTTCATTGTTGAGGAATTTTGACGTTTAGCCGCAGAACAACGTTCTGCGTGTATTGAGAGGAATAGGGAATGTTAGGAAATTTTGACGTTTAGGGAATAGGGAATGTGGAGAAAATTTTGACGTTTAGCCGCAGAACAACGTTCTGCGTGTATTTTCACGATTCAGGACGCGATTCTGAACGCGCGATACGTTGTATCGCGGCTAAACATTATCCCTACCCCCTATCCCCTACACCTCTCACTCCTGTACAACGACTTCAACTCCGTCGGAGAGGAACCGGTTTCCTTCCGTAATCACAATTTCCCCCGGTTCCAGTCCGCCAAGCACAATATACTGACCATGCTGCGTAAGCGGTCCGCGCTGAATCGGCCGTTTTAAGGCCCGGGATGTCTCCGCGTTAATCGACCATACAAAACTGCTGTCCCCACTTGCCCCTAATACGGCGGATGAAGGAACAACCAATTGCTTGTCCGTTCGTTGAACATCCGTCAAAAACGCTTCTGCAACCATTCCCGGCAACAGGTTCAAATCGGTTGGGGCGTCAATGACAAAGGTGATTGCATAAGGACTGTTCGTGATCGTTATGAGACTGCTTGAGTTTCTAGGTCGGGTATCAATTTCATAGACTTTACCCCTGTATTTTTTTTCCGGTTCGGCAGAAAAAACGAAATCGGCTTCCATGTCTTTGGACAGGTTATGCCGAATCAATTCGTTTTCAGGCAGAAAAACCCTAATCCGCAGTTTGGAGATGTCATGCAGCCCCAAAACCTCTTTCATGGGTTCAACCATTTCATAGTTCTCAAACAACCGATTCGTCACGATTCCGTCAAAGGGAGCACGCAAGGAGGTGTCGTTTAACCGATCCCTCGCAACCTGAAGACGGACTTCAAGGGCTCGGATTTCAGCTTCTGTTGCCGCAATCTCCTCCTCTCTTGCTCCAATCTGTCCCTTTGCCAATTCCTGCTCGGCAATGTGAAGTCCCATTTTGGATGCTATAAAATTGTGCTGAACCGCTTCAAAGTCCGATTGCGTCATCACCCGACCCGTTGTCAATTGCTGCGCCCTTTGATATTCCTGATCGGCAAAGTCAAATTTCGCTTTTGCGGCTTCAACAGATGCTTCAAGCAGTTTAATGTCTTCTTCTCTTGCCCCTTTTTTCATTGCTTGAAACCTTGCCCTAAGTGCATCCAATTGGGCTGTGATTGAATCCACCTCGTTTTTATAATCACGAGGGTCAATCTGCATGAGAACATCACCTTCTTTGACATGATCGCCCGGTTTGACTTTTATTTCGACTAAGGGTCCTCCAACCCGAAATGCCAATTTCGCTGTTTGAAAAGAGTCTACCATTCCGGGATATTTGGAGGTGTGATTGACAATAATCTCTTCAACAACGGCGGTGTTGACGACCTTTTTTTCCTTATTCAACGGGGCAACCGTTACTTGGTCCGCAGAAGGTTCAGGAGAGGAAGAAGAGGTGTAGTTGTAGAGGACATAACCGAGAGCGAGGAGGAGCAGGACTCCAACGCCGAATCGGATTGTTTTGGCGTTCATGGTAAAGGTTCCTGTAAGGATGTTATACGGACGCAACGCAATCGAAGATTACAACGTCCAAAGAGCAACGACGATCCTGTCCCTAAACAGAACAGGTTTCGTCCATTTTACGTCAAAAAAAGACAGTTGAAAACAGGTTGTTTGGTAAAAATAAAGAAGTTTCACAAAAGGGGTAGAATAATCCGCATAATCCGGTTATGTGGAGAAGGTAGGGAGTAGGGAGTAGGGGATAGGGAATTGGGGATAGGGGGGAAGAATGGAGAATGGAAGAGGGCAAAACACGGAATCTGACGCATGATCGGTCCTATTCCGGCAAAACAAGGATGACTCCTCCCTAATCCCTATCCCCCAACCCCTATCCCCTACCTTCTCCCAAAAAGCAGCGTTGCGGAAAGGCGGAAAAACGGTATAATCACGGAGTGCATTTTTGTGTCTGCCTACTTGAGAATGCCTCAAACAATCCCCGGGAACGCGGGTTTCCTGCCCAAACACTGTCCTTAATGTTAAGGTTCAACATGTTGGGAGGATGTGTCAAAAGTCCATTTTTAGAGGTACTCTCGTATCATGTCGATGAAAGTCATAAAATCCGGCCCAACAAAAGACAGCACTGGAAAATACGGCACAATAACCAGTTCGGCTAATCCGCGAATGAAAGAGGCAATTCGACTTCAGGTTGGGAAGAACCGACGACGAGAGCGACGTTTTTTGATTGACGGGGTTCGAGAGACGGTTCGGGCGTTTGACTCGGGTTACACCATTCTCGAGGTTTTTGTTCTTGAAGAACCGCAACAATCACAAACGGGGATGTTGTATGAAAGAACGAACGATGTGGACTCTAAACGAGCCGAAAAAGCATTGTTGCTCGAAACACTCGTTCAGAAGAATGTCCCGATCTGGACCTTGCCCTTGTCGTTGTTCGAGAAAATCGTCTTGGGTGATCGGGGAGTCGGCGAAGGTCTCCTCGCCGTTGTTCAAACCCCCAACACTTGTTGGAATGAAGCACAAATCCCGAACGATCCTTTTTTTGCGGTTGTAGAGCAGGTCGAGAAACCGGGGAATCTGGGTGCTATTTTCCGAAGTGCGGACGGAGCGGGAATGAACGGTCTGCTGATTGCCGATCCTCTTTGTGATGTGTATAACCCTCATACAATTCGGTCGAGTTTGGGAACGGTTTTTCGGATTCCCTCGCAATGTGGGAGTTCGGAACAGATGCTTGAGTCGTTGCGATCACGCAAGGTCCGAATCGCAGCTGCTTTGTGTGACGGAGCAATTCCGTATACTGAATTTGACTTTCGCGGACCTGTTGCGATTGTTCTAGGGAGTGAAGCAAGGGGACTTTCGGCGATTTGGCGGGGACAGGACATTACGCCAATTCGACTTCCCATGCTCGGGATTGCCGACAGTCTGAACGTCTCCAATGCAGCCGCAATCCTGTTTTACGAAGCGTTAAGACAGCGAGAAGGGGGAGGGAGGTAGAATAGGGGAAAAGGGAATGGGGGAATACTGGCCCGATGTCAACCGAACGAAAAAAGAGGGCAGATAATTTTTTGTTCACCTGTCTTGACTTTCTTCTTTTGTTGATTAGAATAAAGGTTCTGAGGTGGTTGTGTAGCCAGGATCGGTCAATGCTTTTTGATGACCAAGATGGTGTCCATTTTATGACTTGTGTATAGCAATAATTGTACACAAAAATCGGGCTGTAAAGTATATCAGGTTCGGATTTGAACGTATTGGAGCAGGCATGATTGAAGCGGTTTTTGAAAAAATGAGTATTGGGCATCTCGTACTTCTTTTTGTCGTCATCTCTCTTCCTGGGTTGGTGTCAATGCACGCTTACCGGCTTGTGTTACCTCATCGTGATATGGACTGGAAAACAGCTTTTCAGGAGTCTATTTTTTGGGGATCGCTTAATTTTGCTTTTGCTTTCCCTTTATGCTACGTCCTGACATATTTTCTTGGCAAGCCAGAATGGTTGATTTTTGGTGTGGGACCGCCAGTTTTTCTTATTGGACTTCCTGCGTTCTGGCCTTGGCTATTTAGCAAAATGCTTCGTTGGAATATAGTAAAAGAAAAATTCGTGACTAACCTTCCTTGCCCGACTGCTTGGGATTATTATTTTGGTGTAATACGCAAGGAATGTTTTGTGCTCGTTCATCTGAAAAACGGTGAAAAAATTGGTGGATTCTATGGATCGACATCGTATGCGACTTCATTTCCTCGAAATGGGGATATGTACTTGGAAAAAACGGTTAAGGTTGACGAGGGTGGGTATTTTCAAGGTTACGTAGAGGATACACTGGGTGTACTAATTACCAAGGATGAGTACAAGTATATTGAGTTGTTTGAAAGACCACCCCAACAAGCGAGTTAAGTGAACTATTTTTTTCTGTAAAACCAGTAAAGGGAGAATTTTGAATGAGTGATCAAAAGGGAAACAACGGGACTAGAACGCAAGATGGTTATACCTCCCAACCGCGAATGGAAAAAACGGGGGGCTATACTCCGCCGCAGGCTTCGGATACATCGAAAAATGTTCCGATACCACCGGGTGGTTCTGGGGCAAGCGGGTCTCCAAGTGCAGGTGTCGGTTCAGGCCAAAACAATCAGGGAGAGGCAAAAAGTAAAAAACAAGCGTGCTTGGATGCCTTGTCTAAACTTAAGGGAGAATTTTGAATGAGTGATCAAAAGAGAAACACTGGCATAGCACAAGATGGTTATACGCCAATGAACACACCGGGAGGCTATGTTCAGGGGGGCTATACTCCGCCGCAGGCTTCGTGTACATCGAAAAATGTTCCGATACCACGGGGGGGGTCTGGGGCAAGCGGGTCTCCAAGTGCAGGTGCCGGTTCCGGCCAAAACAATCAGGGAGAGGCAAAATAGACGGTCGTATTTTGGGACAACTGAGACAAATAGGAGGTTTGTTGACAAAAAAATGTCACAAACCGTCAGTACGCTGCGCTCCCTTCCGGCTGTTATTTTTGCCTGAAACGTGTATTTTGACCAAATTAACGATGAATCCCTATTTTGATGTGTTAGTCCTGTCTTAGGGTTGAGGGACGTTGGGAACGTAAAGAGGGACTTCAAGCGGGGATTGCGGGGTTGGATGTGGTTGAACCGGATTCGGCGAAAGGGCTCCTTGGGAACCTGACCCCAATTGTCCTCCCCCCAATTGACCGTTTCCTTGCTGCATCGAACCATAATTCGGTTGCGGATTGTTTATCATCGGAACCGTTTGCGTCGACGCAACACCTGCTCCTTGCGTGAAACCCGGGTTGGAATGGGCGTTGGAAGGGACCCGGGGATTGGACGATGATTCTCCCGATGTCGGGAGATCGCGGACTTCGGTTGTCCAACCCGGTCCAATATCCGGTTTGAAATACTCGGAAAGAAAATCCCGAATCGAATCCAGACGATTGTCAATTCGGATCGACCGAGAATCAAACACATACGTCGTTTTCTCTTTCCCGTTTACCCCGAATTTGACTAGTCCCTTAGGAACAAGCGTTTTGGCGTCCACAATCAGTTGGACACAGCGGAATTCGTCCGAATCCTCCTCCCAACGGGGCCAAACTTCAAGATGAATTTCATTACCTTTGACTCTTTCTGGCGTAATTAACTGCAAATAGTACCGTTTTTTGAGGTCTTCGGCTTTTGCGCCAAAAACAAAGGGCAACGGTCCGGCTGCACTCAATTGCGTTCCCTGTTGTTCAGGCGGTATTCGGTATTCCGTTCGCTTTTTTTCGTCAAAATCATAACTGAAGATGGACTGTTCTGTGATGATAAATTTTTCCTGACGACGACCGGGTATCTCTTTTTTGTCGGAAATTTCTCCCTCAACATTAAAAACAGCTTTGTTGGGAGACACATAACGCAACCAACCATAAGTGATAAAATCGGGTGTATTGGCATCTGGTCCGGTTTTTTCAACCAACAAATCCGTTCCGTATTGAAAACAACGGAATTTGGCTTCAAAGCGTTTCGTCTGACCCGTTTTCTGCTCCCAAACAGTCAGAAATTGGTTCAACTCGGCCAATTGTTCGGGCGTTAAAGGAGGAAACGGTTGACCCGTTTTCGGCGTCGAAAGAGTTGGTCGGGCCGGTTGCGGTGTTCCTGACTCCTGAACAGCAGGTCGTACCCCGCCCGGAGTTCCCGTGTTCGGTATGTTGTCCGCCCGGATAATTCCGTATCCCGATCCTGCTTCATTCGCTTGTACTCCCGCTGTCTGTTGAATGGGACCGTTACTTTGCACATATCCAGAATAGGGTGTCGTCACAACATTTGAACCAGATTGACCAAATGGATTGATTTGTCCCTGTTGGTTGATTTGCCCCTGTTGATTCGTCGGAATATATTGCCCATTTTGTCCCATTTGGTTTGTTGTCAAATTTCTATCTGACATTGTGCGCGGATTAACAACAGCACCTGGACGAATTGGCAAGGAACCGTCAGGATTGGGGGAGTATTGGGCAACACTGGACGGAGTGGTATTGGGGGACATTCGATTGGGTTCGGTCACTAAAGGAGATATGTTATTTGGCTCCATTGAGTTTGGCCCCATTCTCAGGGGCGCAACCGTATTCGGACCCGTCTGTCTCGCCAAACCCGCATTATTGGCGGTTTGTATCACTTGTCCGTAAGTGTTTCTCTCTTGAGCATAGAGATTTTCCGCAAGACAGGAAAACGCGAACAGCAGGAGAAACAGAGTGCCTGTTGGATGTGGGAAAAACCGGAAACCGGAATGTGACATGGAGTGTAATCCTTCCTTGGAATACCTTCTTCTGAAAAACCTTGATCTTTTGAAGAGCCGAACATAGGGCGGAACATCAGCCCTTATGCGGGACTGTATCTTTTTTTACAAGTTTTGTAAAGAGCGATTTCTGCCCCATTCCGTCCAATCAACAAGGCAATTAGGGACAACAAGAAAAGGAAACGCCCCCCTGTTGGAAAATCCGCCAATACCGTGTAGAATGACCATCTTCAGTGATTTTCTCCTTATTCGATGAACATGTTTTTAATGGACATGTTCAGTTAACACGTTTTCACACAACCTACCTGATCCTGAAAGGTCGTCTATGAAAAAATTAACATTCATTCTCACTTTTGCGTGTCTCTTTTTCACACTGTTGGTCGTCCAAGGATTGGGAGAAGAAAAAACCGACAACCCTATTTTCAAAAATTCCCTCGATTGGTTGAAAAAACCTGTCCCGGTTGAAAATGCCGACGCTTCGACTCCTGCTGAAATGAAGGCGTATGACGAAAAACTTGATGCTCCAGCCCCTTATGGGACCCGGACATTCAAAATGCTCCCTATTCCGGGCGGAAAACTCAACATGGGAAGTCCCGAATCCGAACAAGGACGTGAGGAAGACGAAGGTCCTCAAGTCGAAGTTGTCATTGAACCCTTTTGGATGGGAGAAACGGAAGTGACTTGGCGTGAATTTGAACTTTACGCCCTGAAACTGTTGAAAGAGGCACACAAAAAGTCTGATCCTCTTCACGAGCAGTACACTATTGCCGATGCTTTTGCAACCCCGACTGCGCCGTACAACATTGGTGCAATCAGCTTCAATAAAGCAGGAAAAGAGGGCGAATATCCCGCAAGTGGTATGTCGTACTATGCGGCACAAGCCTTTTGCAAATGGTTGACCTCTTGTACAGGTCGGTATTACCGATTGCCGACAGAAGCAGAATGGGAATACGCTTGTCGAGCCGGTTCGGAAACCCCCTTCTCTTTTGGTGATGATGCGGCCAAGATTGACGATTACGCTTGGACGAAGAACAATTGTGCGGTTGGGACCGGTTATGAAAAGGTGAAGCAGAAGAAGCCGAATGCTTGGGGATTGTACGACATGCACGGAAATGTCGCGGAATGGGTCTGTGAACAATATAAGAAGGATGCTTACAAACAACGCAAGGACGGACAGTTGAAAGACGGTTTGATTCCAGTCAAAGGAAACTTTGGTCAGGTTGCGCGAGGAGGTTCCTGCGATGATGAAGCGGTTGACTGTCGAAGTGCGAATCGTGTTGTTTCCGTCAAAGATTGGAAAAAACAGGACCCTCAATTCCCGCAGAGTATATGGTGGGTGACGGACGCCCCTTTTGTCGGTTTCCGAGTTGTTCGTCCGCTTAATCCGCCCAAAACAGAAGCAGAAGCGAAACTGTATGAACCTGATCCTGAAGTTTGGCAGAAATACTCTGAGTTGAATCAGCGGATGTAGTTCTGAACGCGCGATACGTTGTATCGCGGCTAAACGAGAGGAAACGTTTTTTAATTTCTATTATTTACTAACAATGAGGCGATGATGAACATGGGAAGTACAATTATTGACATTCGGGGACGACAGATTCTGGACAGTCGGGGTAATCCGACGGTTGAAGTGGACGTTCAATTGGCAGACGGTTCGTTTGGTCGCGCTGCTGTTCCAAGTGGAGCAAGTACAGGCGTTCACGAAGCAGTCGAGTTGCGGGATGGAGACAAATCGCAGTATATGGGAAAAAGCGTTCTCAAAGCGGTTGGAAATGTCAACGAAAAATTGTCCGAGGAACTTTGCGGTTATGATGCGTTGGATCAAACAGCATTGGATTACCGAATGATTGAGCTGGACGGAACGGAAAACAAGGGAAATCTGGGCGCCAATGCGATTCTTGCGGTTTCTATGGCAGTTGCAAAAGCGGCTGCTGATTATTGCAACTTGCCGCTTTACCGTTATCTCGGGGGAGCAGGAGCACGCTTGTTGCCCGCGCCGATGATGAACATTATCAATGGTGGTGCTCATGCAGATAACAAAGTGGATGTTCAGGAATTTATGGTTATGCCGCTTGGTTTTAACACCTTTACCGACGCAATTCGTTGTGGTTGTGAAGTGTTTCATCATTTGAAGACCGTTTTGAAGAAGAAGGGGTTCTCGACAAACGTAGGAGATGAAGGAGGTTTTGCTCCTGATCTTCAGAGTAACGAAGCAGCCCTTGAAGCGGTTTGTGAAGCAATCAATACAGCCGGTTATAAATTGGGTGAGCAGGTTTATATTGCAATGGACGCTGCAAGTAGTGAGTTTTACAAGGACGGAAAGTACAACATCGACGGAAAATCGGTTGATTCAGCCGGAATGGTTGACATTTTGGCGAGTTGGGCGGCGAAATACCCGATTGTTTCGATTGAAGATGGTTGTGCCGAAGATGATTGGGACGGTTGGAAATTGCTGACCGAAAAAATCGGCGATAAAGTTCAGTTGGTTGGTGATGATTTGTTTGTGACGAACACGAAACGACTTCAAATGGGGATTGATCGTGGAATTGCGAACAGCATTCTGATTAAGGTGAACCAGATTGGAACAGTAACGGAGACGATTGAGGCGATTCAATTGGCACATCGAAATGGTTACACCTCGATTTCGAGTCATCGAAGTGGTGAAACAGAAGATGCAACGATTGCGGACTTGGCGGTTGCGTTGGGAACGGGCCAAATCAAGACAGGATCGGCGTCCCGGACGGACAGAATGGCGAAGTACAACCAGTTAATCCGCATTGAAGAGGAACTGGGTCCAGGAGCCGTTTACGGAGGTCCTCTCTTCCCGAAACTCAAGAACCGAAAGTAGTCTTGAACACGTTTAGCCGTAGAACAACGTTCTGCGCTTCATTACGCGCGGAATGATGTTCTGTGCTTCGTTACGCGCGGAACGATGTTCCGCGGCTAAACATTACGCGCGATGCTCAACGGTTGCTGCTCAGCAGTTCATCTATGTCCATGTCAAAGTTTGATTATTACGAAGTTCTTGGAGTTACAAAATCGGCGTCAACCGGAGAGATTGCGTCGGCGTACAGAAAATTGGCAATGCAGTATCATCCCGACCGGAATCCTGGGGATGAAGAAGCGGTCGAGAAATTCAAGATGTGCGCTGAAGCATTCGATGTTCTTGGTAATGACCAGAAACGTTCGGTTTATGACCGTTATGGACATGCGGGTCTTGGATCGGGGGGAGGAACGCAATTCCATGATGTCGGGGATATTTTCAGCGCGTTTGGCGATATATTCGGAGATTCGCTTTTCGGCCAATTTTTTGGAGGAGGTCGCGGACAGTCCCGAGGTGCAAGTGCTGGTGCTGATGTCCGTTGCGATTTGACCCTTGATCTGCATGAAGCAGCACGCGGGGTCAGTAAAGCGATTACTTTTCGTCGACATGAAACATGCAGTGTCTGTAACGGAACAGGTTCCAAACCGGGTGTCAGTCCCCAGAAATGCCGGTATTGCGGGGGAGCCGGTCGAATTACGCAATCAACCGGTTTTTTCTCGATTCAGACGACTTGCCCTCATTGTAAAGGGGCCGGAGCTGTTATAACCGATCCTTGCCGAGAATGTGGAGGAGCCGGTTTGATTCCGCAAACAGTAACCCGGGATGTCAAGATTCCGGCGGGAGTTGACAGCGGAACACGGTTGCGATTGCAAGGTGAGGGAGAACGAAGCCCGGACGGGGGACCGCCCGGGGATTGTTACGTCTTTATTACCGTCAAACCTCATCCCCTGTTTCATCGAGACGGTCAAAACCTGATTTGTCGTGTTCCGATCACTTATGCACAAGCGGTTTTGGGAACAGACGTTGAGGTTCCGACGTTGGACGGGCCGGAAAAGATTAAGATACCGTCCGGGACGCAGAATAATGATGTGATTACGTTGCGAGGTCGGGGGATGCCGGTTCCAAGACGGAATCTGGCCGGTGATCTGCTGATTCAGGTTTACATCGAAGTTCCGCGCAAGGTGAAACCTGAACATGAAGAATTGCTGCGTAAACTAGCCGATTTGGAACATGAACATGTCATGCCGGAAAAAAAGACGTTTTTCAGCAAGTTGACGAACTATGTGGGGGAGTTTTTTAACGATTGCAAGTTGAAAGGCGAGAAGGGGAAAGTGGGAGAGAGGGAATAGGGGTTGAGGGATAGGGTTGAGGGAAAGATGAAGATAAAGGTTGTTGCTTTTCTTGACGCCCGACTTACGCCGGTTTAGAGCATTTCCAAAATGATGTATATCTTTCACACTCCAGATGGTTCTTGAATTTCAGGTGTCAAAAAGGCGTGCAATGTGTATACCAATTATTGAAATGCTCTAAGTATATGTAAAACCTTGTTTCTCGGCGAAACGGTCACATTTGGCTTTGCAGATCGTCCAGTTTTTTTTACCCTACAACGATGAACACTTGCCTTTTCCGAATCGCCCTATTCTTCCTCGAATCATTTTGCTGTTTGGCCGCAATTGCCCAAACTGAACAGCAGAACTATTCGCTTGAAGTCCTTCCTGCACAAGCGAAACATCGGGTTGATGAAGTGACCGGAGTTTCACTGTTGTTTTTGACCGACGGAACCCTTGCAAGTGAAGCCCTTTATTTTCACGAACGGTCCTTTTTGTGTGACAATTCCGTCATTCTGTTTTACGCCAAATCACCCTTTAAGGGCGGAATGGGCTATTTGACCGAAACCGGGGAGTTGGTTCGGTTGAAATCATCAGATGGTGTTCCGCTTGGACAAATGACATGCGGAGTGAACCGACCTGTTATTTATGCGATTGCCAAAAACCGGGTTCTGGAAATTTCACTCGAAATAACGGTTTCAGACGATCCGGCAACTCAACCATCTCAGGTTCTCGCCCGAGAACGTGAAATCTGCCAACTCCCTTCCTCAATCGGTTCCCTGAATGAAAGTTGTGACGGACAGTATCTTGCAATTGGGGGGACAGACCCGATTGAAGAGGGAAAAACCGCTGTTTTTATCATTGACATTCAATCAGGTGAGGTGAAACGGCTTTGCGGCATGCCGAAAGAGGCAACTCTTGGTGTCTCTCATCTTCAATGGAGCATCACCAACCCTCATTTGCTCAGTTTTGCAAACGCCCCGAACCGAATTTGGATTGTTGACCGAAGAGAGGGAAAACCTTTTGCCCCTTACAAGCAACATTCGGGGGAATTAGTGACGCATGAAATGTGGTGGAAGGACGATTTACTGCTGTTTTGCGGCGGAACACATCCAAAACCGCAAGAAGATGGTCATGTCAAAACGCTCAACCCTCATACAGGTGAAGTCCGCATTGTTGGAGCAGGTGCATGGTGGTCGACCGCAACACCGCTTGAATTGGCCAAATACAATTTCTGGCATCCTTGCGGAAGTGCGGACGGAAAATGGATTGTTGCGGACAATTGGCATGGAGATTTGACGCTTTTTGAGGGGGGGACGACGCGAGCGCGATTGCTGACACGGGGACATCGAACGTATGGTGAGGGGACACATCCTGAACCGAGTTGGAATCCGGGCGGGAATCAGGTCATTTTTTCTTCGCATTTACTGGACGGAATCGTGAACACTTGTGTTGCAACGGTTCCCGCCGATTGGGCGGACGATCAATCAGGTTCTCCCCTTATCGAGTAAAAAAAACCGCTTCTTCCCGCCTTTCCTATCCCTGTTGTTTCTATTTTTCCTCTTGTCCTTTATTTCCCCAACCCCCGACTCGAACTCCTTATCCCCAACTCTTTACCTCCAACTCCTTATCCCCAATTCCCTACCTCTTCTTTTCTTTACGTCCGGCTTGCGCCGGGCTAAGTACACGCGATACGTTGTATCGCGGCTAAACGGCAAGTATTTTCATTCACCCCATTCCCTCTATCTCCGATCATGTCATTTAAGGATGCTCTTCAAGCAGGTGTTTTGGTTTTTGACGGTCCTATGGGGACGGAGCTTTATCGCCGACATGTCTTCACCAATCGCAGTTTTACGGAATTGAATTTGAGCGATCCAAAATTGATTCGTCAAGTTCATCTCGATTACGCTCATGCTGGTTGTGATGTGCTGACGACCAATACTTATGGAGCGTCCCGGGCAATTCTTGAGAAATATGGATTTGGTGAGAAAACGGTTGCAATCAACCAAGCGGGGGTCAAAATAGCGAGAGAAGTAGCAACCGAAGTTGGGGCAAAACAAAATCGGACGATTTACGTCGCCGGTTCAATCGGTCCTCTTGTCTCAACGCTTTATTTTTCGCAAGAACAGTTGGAGTCTCTTGTTGCAGAACAAGTTGACGCTTTGCTCGAAGAAGGGGTTGATGTCATTCTCTTTGAGACGATTTCGTCCCGATCTTGGTTGGAAACCTGCACCAATGTTCTCGCCAATCATCCGAAAATACCGTATGCACTTTCTGCGGCAATTGTACATGGAAAAGAAACCGCAACCGGGGAATCTCTTATGCAGTTGTTCGGGATGCTCCCCTCCATTGACAATGAACCGGTTGCTCTTGGTTTGAATTGCGGAAACGGTCCAGATGGACTTTTGGAAGCGGTTGAAGCAACTCTCGCCCTTTCACGTCTCCCGCTGATTGTCCAACCTAATGCCGGTTTGCCAAAAGAATTTGAAGGTCGTCGGTTGTATTATTGCTCCCCGGAGTATATTGCGACCTATGCAATGAGATATGTCAATCTCGGCGTTGCTGCAATTGGCGGTTGTTGCGGAATGACCCCCGAACATATTGCCGAGATGGTCAAAATGGTCAAACCCCTTTCCCGGGGTCGTTCAGTCCGGTCCATTTTTCAGACAATTGCTTCTCCCGAACAGGTCAACAATCTGGAGAAACCGGAATCGGAATTTGCCGAACGATCACGCCTGTCTTGGAAATTGGCGAATCAAAAATGGGTCCAGACGGTCGAACTGACCCCTCCTCGCGGTTACGATCTGAGTGAAATCCTCGAAAAGAGTCGCAAATTGGCCCGACATGGAATTGACGCTGTTAATATTCCCGACGGACCGCGCGCGAGTTCGCGGATTTCCCCTCTCATTGTTGCTCAGCAAATACTGAAAGAAGCCAATATAGAACCGATTTTGCATTTCTGTTGTCGAGACAAAAACCTGATTGGTATGCAAGCCGATTTATTGGCATGTGCCGCATCGGATGTTCGGAACATACTCTTTGTGACGGGAGACCCGCCGAAATTGGGTTTATATCCGAATGCAACGGGGGTTTTTGACACGGATTCGATTGGAATGTGTGCTTTACAGCGTCGTTTGAATCGGAGTATCGATCTTGGCGGGGAGGAACTCACGCAAGGAACAAATGCGGTCATTGGAGTTGGTCTTGACCCAAGTGCGCTCGATCAACCGCGAGAGGTACGACGATTTCGGGAGAAGGTGGAATCCGGCGCTTCCTTTGCGATTACACAGCCGGTTTTCGATCAGGAAGCGTTATTACGTTTTCTCGATGTTCTGGACCTAGAATTTCAGGGGATTCCGATCCCAATTCTTGCGGGCGTTTGGCCGCTTACCAGTTTCCGTAATGCCCAATTCATGCGGAATGAGGTTCCCGGGGTCGTTGTCCCGGATTCCGTCATGCAACGAATGGAAACGGCATCTTTGGGGACGAAAGAGGAACAATGGTATACGGGTATTGCAATTGCAAGAGAAGCGATTGAACGAATCCGCAAAGTGATTGCGGGGGTCCAGATCAGTGCTCCCTTTGGTCGTATTGACCTTTCCCTCGCCGTTTTGGAATGAACGCTCTAGTTTGGTGAAGAGGGCAACACGACCGCAACACCGGATTGTCCGGCTTGCGCCGGGCTAAGCACCTGCGCATAAATAACTGATCTATTTTACTTTGTTCCTTTCGTGATGTTCGTGTTATTCGTGGTTCTTTTATACCACGAAATACACCAAAAACACGAAATCAATACAAACTGTAATCAATGGTGAATCCGCAATTTAGATAGGTTTTATTTACGCGCAAACGCTAAATACGCGCAGAACATTGTTCTGCCGTTAGACCTTATTTCTTCACTTTCACCTCTTTGACTGGGATTTTGCCCCATTTCGTCTCAACCGTTGCTTTGCCGTTTTTGAACTCGACCGTTCCAAAACCTGAATCGGTACTCAAAAAAGTTCGGAAATCACCAACTTGCGAGTCCACAAAAAGCGTCTGACTCCCCGGTTCATAACGAACCCCGGTTAATCCTTGCAACAATCCATAACTGGACATTGCTCGGGCATACCAATGTCCACATTCATACTCGTTAAACGGATTCCGCCGAACTCCATTATGCCGGTTCCGAACCGCTTTGACAATTGCAAGACCTTCTTGAACACAACCGTTTAACATGAGGTGTGATGCAACCTGATACTCGATCCCGGTCCAGACTTCATCACTGTAAACAAAGGGAAGGAGCGGTTTACCTCCATTTGGCCAAGTACAAAGCAGCAACCCGGCATCATCCCCCATTGCATAGGTTGGTCGTTGCGGATTGGCATGTTCCGACAGGTCAGGACGGAAATTGTACTTAAAAACGGCGAGGAGATGACTTTTGACCAGATCAGCCGGAATAATCTCGGTGTCGATTCCTGCGGTTTTCGCAATCCAAAGTCCAAGAACTCCGTCGGAAAGACAACCGGTTCCGTATTGATATTTCGGTCCTTCTTCATTGACTTTCCCCGCAATTTCGCGGTATCCGGGACTTTGTTCTCGGGTACTGATCGGACGGAAATTATGGTCCAGACCTTCTTTCTGGACAATCTGGATAAAGTATTCCCCGTTGTACAAGTCCTTCATCATGCGGGTCTTACCCTTTTCGAGCAAGTCCTTGTAAAGAGCGACATCAACCCCAAGAGCATCTCCCATTTCAATCGCCGCACACAATGCCCCGAGATAAAAACTCCCGCAATGTCCTTCAGGTCCAAAATAGTTGATGTCATAAGTGTTATGATGATCCTCTTCCAACAAACCGCAGTGTCGGGGGTCATACTTTCCAATCATATAATCAAGGCTCAACTTGACTCGGGGCCAAAACTGAATCAGGAAGTTCTTATCCCCCATGATTTTCCATTCACGATACAGCTTCATAATCCCGCCCAATTGACCGTCTGAAGCATCATGTGCAACACCGCCCGGGGAAATCGGCAGATTGGCCCGAAATGCCTGACGACCTGACAATTCGGTTGACTCAAAGAATTCCGTTTCCCGCAAGGATCGCTCAAGTGAGGGAAAAAGGTGAGCGATTGCTTGCGCATAATTCCAGACGTGAGTGCAGGAACCGGCACAACAACCACTTTGGTCGCTGCAACCTTCCCAACACCAGAGTCGTCCGTCATGTTGTCGCAAAACCGTCGGTGTTTTCAAAATCGACAAATTCGCTGCAACCGCCTCAATCACTTCAGGAGGAAGCGTCGAATCGTAAAACGTCTTTGAAAACAGTTCGCTCTGTTTTTTCAGTTCGTCATAATTCTTTTTCCAAAATTCTGAAACAGCCCCGATTGACTTGAATTTTCGCGCATACCAGGGTTGATACGTCTTGGGAGCCGGTTCACACTGTCCGGGTTCACAATTTTGACCGGGCGGACAAGCCGATTGAGCGACCGTTTCAATCGGTTTTTCGACGTTCCAATTGCCAAAATCATCCCCTTCAAAATCGGCAACCAAAACATATTTGGACATGTCGGAATCAGGAACAATCACGTTTCCGTCCCCGGTTTTCAGGGAGGAAATTGGCAAATCACTCAGAATAATATGGTCAAGCAGAATATGTCCCCAACCTCCTGAATCCTGATCGAGGACTTTGAAGACGGCTTCTTTCCCTTTGAATTCCGCGACATCCCAGGATTCCCATTCCAACATTTCGGTGTTCAAACCGGATGTTGAACGGACCACTTTTCCGTCAACTTCGAGCTGAAAATAACATTGGGTTCCTCCCCCGATTAGAAAGTGAACATATTTTTTGTCCAACGTCTTTTTCGGCGAAACAAGTGTCCCTGTCCGACCATCTCCGCCCGGATGAAACGTGTTAATCAGCTTTTTTCCGAGAAAACCAACAACCTGTTGTTGACCTTGCGCGGACCCGGTTGCGGGACCTGAATCAAATGCCGGACCTGTTCCCGCTGTTGAAACACCAACCGCAATGTTGGAATCCGGGACATACCAAGTCGTCAACAGCCGAATTGTCCGCGATTCTCCCGGTTTTAACTCAATTGGAACAGCAAGAGTTGCGCCCGGATTACGTCCTTGTGTCGGGGGATTGCTGATGATTCGCCCTTTTTCGACATTATCCCAAGCAATTGTCAACGCGTCCCACCATCCTCCTCGAAACCAACAATGATCGATTGTAACGTCTTTAAGTGGACCCTTTTCACCTTGAACAAAGAAAGCAAAACCGGCTCCTTCCTCACTTTTCCGTCCACTTTTGTCGCAAAGAACGAATCCCTCTTCCATAGAAGCGATTGAACCGTTCCCGTTCATAAAATTCGGCGTATTGAACGAGAAAATGGTCCGTTGAACCTGACTCGACGTGTTGGTCAACGTGTACTCAATTGCTCCAACCGGACAGGAGGAAGGGTCGGGATCGCCCGGCGTAAAGGGACTCCAACCCAAAATCTGCACGTCAATCGGAATCGACGGATCATGCAAGTCAATCGTTGCAAAGGGGAAACGGAAAGAGAACGTGCAATCCTTGAATCGGGGCAAACCGTAAGTCGTCCCCGGTCCCCCATTCCCCGTATTGGGTCGCCCAAAATACTTCCAATCCGGGATCGGTCCCTCAAGAACCCTTGCTTTGTTTTGTTCGGGCTTTTCACCAAGAACACAAAGAGCCGCAAAACAGGGCGGTTCGTTGAAAAAGTCCATTTGGTTGCGAACCGAGACGTGAGAAATAGTCCCGGTTCCTTCCAGACAGTACATCCCGGCCCCGATTCCCCCAATTGGAAAGGCGATTCGATCCAGATTCCGTCCCCGAAACGGTCCGTTAAACTCATGTTCGGCTTGAACTGGAAATACCCAAACACTCAACAACAGCAACAACAGAGCAGAACGGCAAAGGGTCATCATGAGTTTTATGGTGAAAAAGAGAATTGTAGCATAACCGCAGAACAACATTCCGCGCGTACTTAGCCCGGCGCAAGCCGGACATAACGTCCCCGTTTAGCCGCGATACAACGTATCGCGCGTTTCGATCTGCCTAAACACGCAGAACATTTTTCTGGGCTAAACGGGGTTCAACTCACCTTAACGAGGTTCTGTAATACCCGGTTTGGCAATTGCGTAATCACCATTTTCATCCGGCATAAACGGAGAAGGTCCGTTCAGGTCAAGTGTCGCCATATCAACGGAAATCGGAACGTCGGACTCAACAACATCGTTCCAGAAAATCTCTTTCCCGGATTCGGTCGCCATTCTGCCGATAATTCCGACCATAGAAGCGTCCGCGCAACGACTCGACTCATTATACGGCTTGTTGTTGAAGATTGCGTCAAACAATCGGTCATGCTCGATCTGATACTGATTATAGGCCGGTCCTCGATATTCCCAAACGAGATTCCCGCGTCTTTGCTTATGCGAATTGTAAATCTGCGAAATGTGAATTCCTTCACCCAAAACCGCCGATCCCTTTGTTCCATGAACAATCAGACCGAAGAAACCCCAAGTATTTTCCTGTTGTCGTAATTGCACCATCATATTCCGACCGTCAGGAAACCGATATTCATAAGCACAATGATCGAACATCTGATCTTTAACGGTTCGGACCTGACGACCTCCTTGACCTTGACAGGAAACGGGCCAATCGTTTTTGACCCAACAACCAATATCAAGGTTGTGAATCATCCAATCAAGCGCGAAACTGCCGCACAACCAGTTGAAACAGTTGAAGTTCTGCAATTGATGATGAAGTGGGGTCATACCCGGGGTGATTGGACCGCAAGGAAAGGGTCCGTGAACGCGATACACCCAATTGGTAATAACATCGCCAATTTCTCCATCTTGAATCCGCTTGACACATTCTTCAACAGCAGGTGAATGTCGGGTCATAAGACCGCCCGCAATTTTGATGTTTTTCTCATCTGCTTTCTTTCCAAGTGCTTTGACTTTACGGTATCCCGGTCCGTCGACGCAGAACGACTTTTCCATAAAAACGTTGACCCCTTTGTCAACAGCGTACTCAAGATGAAGGGGACGAAAAGCAGGAGGTGTACAAAGCAAAACGACTCCGCCCGGTCCAACCGCGTCAATTGCATGTTTATACGAATCGAGACCGACAAATTTTCGATCATTGGGAACATCAACCTGATCGGCATAATCGGCTGCAATCGAGTTATAACTTCCTTCAATCTTATGAGCAAAAGCGTCAGCTAACGCCCAAAGTTTGACGGGACCGGAATGAGTTGAGAGGGCGTTAACGGCCGCACCATTTCCGCGACCGCCGCAACCGACCAACGCAACTTTGACGGTATTATCTTCAGCTGCATGAACACGCGGGGTTGCGAGACCGGACAGAACAGCTCCTGCCGTTGCAACTCCAGTTGTTTTCAGAAAATGACGACGTGAGGAACTATTTTTCTCGGACATGAATTGTACTCCGTAATCAAAAGGGAAAATCATGGAAATCGTTATTATGGACAACAGGGGATTGTTTATCTCAACAAATCCCACATTGGCGTTGAATATATCAAAAGGACGCCCTAAAAAATAGATGCCGGGCAAAATAAAACAGAGACCATAAAAATTTTTCTCCAACGACGATCAAGAGATGACATGTTGTTCTACGACATAGCATCTTGAACAAAGAAACAGGACCTGTTAAAATAGGCGGGGTGTCGTGTTGTTCATCAACCGAATGTCATGCTGTACAAACGCCGTGTTGTGTATGCCGAATTCGGCAACCTTACCTTTTTCGTTCTATGCCCGCTTTTCTCGCTGTTGATTGGGACGGTACTGAAGCCCGATTTGTCTTTGCGCAATTGTCCAAAGATAAAATCAATGTCCGTTCAGTCGGTTCCACATCCTTTGTAAAACCGAAGACGGCAGAAACGGACACTGAGGAGGAATCACCCCCTGTTGTATTTGGTCCCGCCGAAATCGGTTCCACCTTACATCATCTGTTGCGAACACATCATGTCGGAACCGGCAAGACACTCTTTGGTTTAAGTGCGTCAACAGCCGATTTGATGCTTTTCACCTTACCTCCTGCGAAACAGGAAGAGATTCCCGAAATTCTGAAAAATCAGGCAATTCGTGAATTGCCCGGTTTTCTGGAAACGAATCCGATTGATTACCTCACGCTGAATGCTGTCCCGGGAGAACCGCAAAAAGTTTTAGCCGTTTCGTTGAATCGGGCGCAACAGAAGAACCTGCAAACAATTGGCAAATCAGCCCGACGTAAACCGAATCGGCTTGAAATTCGCGGGATTGCAGCTGCAGAATTGCTCCTGAACTCCGGTTTTTATGACGATGATCCGGTTCCGCGATTGCTTGTCAACATTTTGTGCGACGAACTCGATTTGGTTCTCCTCGTTGACAAAAAAGTGGTCAATTTCCGAAGTGTGAAACTGCCTGAAATGACCGATTCTCTCGACCGGGTTAATCGGATTAACAGTGAAATAGCCCGGACATTGGCAGTTGGTCTGCCGACCTTAACGGAAGATGTCCTTGAACATGTTTGTCTTTTTGGGGGAACAGAAGAATGGACCGAGCTAGTTGAAAAACTGCAATCGCAATCTCTTCAGGTTCAGGTAGTGAATCCCTTTCACTTGAAGAACATTCGGGTTCAAGACATGCCCGATTGTCCCGGTCGTTATGCCGGACTTTTGGGAATGTTCTCTTGTGAAATAGTCAACCGAACTCCGGCGATTGACCTTTTGCATCCCAAATCGACACCGACCCCGCCAAATTACGCCGGAATTGCCGCAATTGCTCTTTTGGGACTTGGTATTCTTTTGGGCGGTCTCTACTTCTGGAACAATCGCGCGATCAAACAACTGGAAAATGAAAAAGGGGCCAAACAACGTACTTATGAACAGGTTGTTGCACAATACAATCAACTGTACAATCCTTGGATTGTTCTCAGCAACGCTCAACGGATTGACCAACAGGATGTCAACTGGTTGGACACATTCCGCGACATAACGAGTTTGTTCCCCGATCAGCAGGACATGGTGATTACGCAACTCCGTTGCATTTCGGGACCGATTAACCCGAACCGATTTGGTTCCTACTATTCCGGCCAAATGAACATTACCGCTCTTGTTCGGGATGTCAACGTCGTTCAGCAACTCAAAACGTCGCTCGAATCACGACGGTTTTATACCGTTATGCTTGGTAATCCCTCGCACAATCCAACCGGGGGGGGGTATCCCTGGACCTACAACATTTCGATTGCCTGTATCAAACGGCCCGACACTTCGTCTTACCTGCTCTCCCTTCCTGAAGAAATTCGCGCTGCTTCAAATCAGTATCCCGAGTTTTATCAGCAAATGTATTTGCAACAACAGCAACAACCCGTTCAACAGCAACAACCCGTTCAACAACCTACAACGGAGTAAAACCCGTTCCGTTCCCCCGTTTAGCCGCAATACAACGTATCGCGCGTTTAGAATCGCCGAAAAACGCCGAACAATGTTCCGCGACGAAACGAGAAGGTCCCTATTTTCCGATTTGATTCTCGTCTCTTTTTCACTTTTATCCCGTGTAAAACCAATGAAACGTACACTGATTTGTCCGCGAAAGTATGTGCAAGGTCCCAATGTTCTCGCAGAAATTGGCGATTTGTTGAAACCGCTTGGAAAAAAACCACTTATTCTTTGGGACGGGGTTCTCAATGAATTGGTCGGTCCCATTGTCCGACAATCCCTGCAAACAGCCGGATTGCCGTTTGTCGAAGTCCGTTTTCAGGGTGAAGCAACACTTGCTGAACGAAAACGGGTTGGCGACCTTGCTAAAGAGAATGGTTGTGACATTTCTGTTGGAATTGGGGGGGGTAAAGCACTCGATGTTGCAAAAGGTGCAGCAGTCGATCACAACCTGAAAATGGTGACATGTCCGACGATTGCATCGAATGATTCCCCGACAAGTGCGGCGTCGGTTTGGTACGACGAAAACCATAATTTTACAGGTTTTGAATGTTGGCCGTTTAACCCGGATTT
The DNA here is from genome assembly GCA_051660685.1 of Thermoguttaceae bacterium. Taxonomy (GTDB): domain Bacteria; phylum Planctomycetota; class Planctomycetia; order Pirellulales; family Thermoguttaceae; genus JAVBSX01. The sequence continues at coordinate 27,741 of JBOFQB010000031.1, forward strand.
GGTCCTCGTCGATTCCCGCGTAATCGCAAACGCCCCTGTTCGCAGTTTCGTCGCCGGAATGGGAGACGCTCTTGCAACTTGGGTTGAAACAGAAGCGGCAATGGAGACCCGATCCAAAAATCTTTCGGGCGGTCTGCCAACTCTTTCGGCAATTCATTTGGGGCAACTTTGTTTTGACACGTTGCTTGAGTTTGGCGTTGACGCCAAACGGGATGTCGAGAATAAAGTGGTGACCCCTGCTGTTGAAAAGATCATTGAAGCAAACACGCTTATGAGCGGTCTCGGTTTTGAAAGTGGAGGTCTTGCAACTGCTCACGCTCTTGGGAACGAACTCTCGAATGTTCCCGAATGTCAGAAAATAGGGCTTATGCATGGTGAAAAAGTTGCATTTGGGATCATCACGCAACTCTGTCTGGATGATTCCGTCGAGGTCGATTATCGGAATGAAATCGTTGACTTTATGATTGCAATTGGTCTGCCTGTTACGTTTGCCGAATTGAATTTGCCCGGCATGACGCAGGAACAATTGAGGAAAATCGCGGCTGTTTGTGCCGGAGAAGGTTCACTGTGTCACAATCACCCCTTTGAGATTACGGTTGAGGGGATTGTGGATGCAATGATTTCGGCAGATGCGCTTGGTCGATTCCGCAAAGAACAAAATCAACCTTTCCCGGGAAGATAACGTCCATGATTACCTTGTCTTTTCGCATTCCCCGACTGTTTTCGCGGGGAATGGTTTTTTCTCAAGCGTATTTTGCGACCTGGGGTCGGATTCCCTGCTCGAGTGTGGTTCATCAAATTGGTGATCGTCTCATCGTCGAACATGAAACCGATGAATCGGGGACGTTGCATATTCCGATTGCACACAAACGACTTGGGGTCCTGATACACACGACAGACACGTTGATACAACGGGAAAAGTCTTATCATTTGCTCAAGGAATTAGCGCGAGGAGAATTGGGACGTTTACAGCGACGATTGTTTGAATGGAACATGATTGGTTTTGAACTGTCGGACCCTCTTCGTCAGGAGATGAAGCGGATTTTGGGCAAATTCAGTATCATGGTGACTTCGGATGAGCGGTTGCAGACGACGGACGCTCTTGCAGCGGAATTGCTGTTGACGATCAGCAAATTGGGGATCAAACTGGCGAATCGTTTTGCGGATCAAACAATCAGGGCCCGGTTGAAAAATCGCGGTCAAATTTCAATGCCGCTTGGTGTTTTCGCCAATATGGGGGCGAATATTGATTCATACTGGAACAGCAAACCGTTGACCTCATTAATGGAGAACACGTTTCAGATTATTGCATCTGCCCCTTCTTGGCGGGAACTGGAACCGGAACCGGGCCAATACTGTTGGAGTTTGTTGGACAATCGGCTTTCTCAGGTTGAACGACTTGGGATGAAAAACATGCTCGGTCCGATTTTTTCTTTCGAGCAGAGTCGAATGCCGGATTGGATATTACGTCGTTTGCATGATGGAGACATTCTCGAACGAAGTGTTTTGAAATATGCGAGGACGTTGACCCAACTGTTTCGAGACCGTTGTTCACATTGGTTGATTTCGAGTCGTTTTTTTTCCTGCCCTGAAAATGGACTTTCAATGGGGCGAGGTATTGCGCTTATCAATAATGTTGCGAAAGAACTGAAACGATTGGGGGTACAAGGTCCTACGATTGTGGGGGTTGACCAACCTTGGGGTGATTATTATCGAACGACGAAGTGTTCGTTTCCGTTTATTGGGGTGATTGACGCTTTGAGCATGTGTTCGAGCATTGACGCTTTTATGTTGGAGTTGAACCTGGGCCTTTCTTCACGCAGTTCATTACCGCGCGACCCCATGTTACTTGGTCGTCTGGTCGATCATTGGGCCAGTTTGGGTAAAACGATTTATGTTGCCCTTTCTGTTCCAAGTGAAACGGAAGTTTTTTCGCATGATATATTGTTGGAGATGGACGAGGACCATGAATCGGGCGAACCGGCTTGGGATGTTAAAGAGGATACATCCGGGTCCTCATCAGACACGTCATTTCAATGGACCCCTCAATTTCAACAGGAATGGATTAACCGTTCGATGTATCAGTTTCTGACCAAACGGAATATTCAAGGTTTTTTCTGGAATCAGCTGATTGACCCGGCTGTTGTTTCGGAAGAGGATTCACTCTCGTTCATGTCTTCTTCAGGACTGATTGATTCTCAAGGGAGCATGAAACCGGCATTTCGCAAGTTGTATGCTCTTCGTAAAGCCTATTTAAGTTAAGATGGTAAGAAACTGCGTTCCTTCTTCTCTCCTCAACCTCGTAGAGGTTGTGTTATGGTAGAAAAGGACCGAAAAGCGAATCCGAACCCCGTCGGGGTTCCGTTATGGTAATAAACGCAACAACGCAGAAGAACCCTAACGCAACTCCTGACGGAGTTGGAAATTTTTGCGCAATCCGTTACGACCATAACACAATCCCGACGGGATTGGGGAAACACCGTATTTAATTTTTTACTGTTTCTATAATATTATCATTGTTTGTTGACCCCTTTTCTTTTCAATACCTGTTTTCAATGCCCGCTTCACCTGATTGTATTCTTTGTCTTTCCCGTCAAGCCCTTGATGCAGCCCGATTTGCAACATCTGATTCGCACATACATGAACAGGTTTTGCGTCGCGCGCTGGAACTTTCGCTTTCTCGCGGTTTTACCGACAATCCCCCTTTACTTGGTCAGGAGATACATCGTGAGATCAGACGACTGACGAATAATCCTGACCCGTATAAAGCGGTCAAACACCAATTCAACGAAGTTTTGATGACCCGATTGGATTCGTTGCGTGAAAAAATACGTCAATCGCAAAACCCGCTTGAAACGGCAGTCCGAATTGCAATTGCGGGCAACACCGTTGATTTTGCATTAGGGACCCATTTAACAGCGGAGATGGTTGATGCTGCAATTGAAAAATCGCTCACCCAACCGATCAACGGAAATATCCGGGATTTATTCTCTGCATTTTCAACCGCGAAAAATGTTTTGTACCTGCTTGATAATTCCGGGGAAATTGTTTGTGACCGTTTGCTGATTGAAGAAATTCGGCGTGAATTTCATGTCACGATTATTGCGGTTGTGCGGGGTGTTCCGGTTATTAACGATGCAACCCGGGAAGATGCTGAATTTGTTGGACTGACCGAATGTGTCAAGGTGATTGACAATGGTAATGACGGGTTGGGGACGATTTTGGAAATGTGCAGTGAAGAATTTATGCAGCATTATCATGCAGCCGATCTGATTCTTGCAAAGGGGCTTGCCAATTATGAAACGTTGATTGAATACGGTCCCGACGAACGACCGCAAACAACAGCTTACCTTTTCAAGACCAAATGCCCGTTTATCGGCAAGGTTTCAGGAACCCAATTGGGCGATTTAGTCGTTCAAGTACATCAAGGTGAGGGAATGGAGGATAGGGAATGGGGAATAGGGGGAAACATTGAGAATGGAAAGGAGCAGAAAACATCGAATGACGCATGATTGGTGATATTACGACAAAGCGAGAAGAGTTCCTCTCTATTCCCTATCCCCCATTCCCTATCCTCTATTCCCTACCTCACTGATGCAATCACATAAGCGAATTTTAGTAACCGGGGGAGCCGGTTTTTTGGGAACACCTCTTTGCGAACGGTTGATCGAGCGCGGAGATGATGTCATTTGCGTTGACAATTTCTTTACCAGTCAGAAATTGAACATCATGCACCTGCTCTCTCGACCGAATTTTGAGTTGATTCGGGCCGATGTTATTCGGCCCTTGCATCTGGAAGTGGACGAGATTTATCATCTGGCGTGTCCGGCTGCACCCTGTCATTATCAATACAACCCTGTCAAGACCTGCAAAACCTCTCTTCTGGGTGCAATCAATGTTCTTGATCTCGCCAAATGGACTCGGGCAAAAGTGTTACTTGCTTCAACAAGTGAAGTGTATGGTGATCCTGATGTTCATCCTCAACCGGAATCATATCGCGGTCTCGTCAACCCAATTGGACCGCGAGCCTGTTACGATGAAGGAAAACGAGCAGCCGAAACGTTATTTATGGATTATCATAGAATGGACGCAATACCGATTCGGATTGTCAGAATATTCAACACTTATGGTCCTGGAATGCACCCCTATGATGGTCGTGTTATCTCGAATTTCATAAGACAAGGTTTACTTGGAGAACCGATTACGATTTTTGGTAACGGTTCACAGACCCGATCTTTCTGTTTTCGAGATGATTTAGTATCCGGTTTAATCAAGATGATGGACAATGAAACGGGTTTGACAGGTCCGGTCAATCTGGGCAATCCTGAAGAGCGTTCTATCTTGCAATTGGCGGAAATGATTCGTACAATGACGGGGGAGCGAACGGGCAAGATTTCTCCCCTTGATTTCAGAGAATTGCCGATTGACGATCCTCTACAGCGTTGTCCAGACATCACTCTTGCAAAAGAGCGACTGAGTTGGTCCCCGAGTATTTCGCTTGAAGAGGGGTTATGTCGGACGATTGATTGGTTTAGTTCGATTGACGTGAACGAATACACCCCCCCAACACCGGGGTATTAAAGTGCAACAAAAACATCATTATAAACATGAAACACTATTTTTTGGGTTGTTGTTTTTTGCTCTTATCTGCTTGTACTGTTTTTGCCGGTCAAACGACCGATTCGGAAAAACCGCGCCCTAACATTGTTATTATCGTCGTTGACGATATGGGCTTTTCCGATCCTGGCTGTTTCGGGGGGGAAATCGCAACCCCCAACCTCGATTCGCTCGCCCAAAACGGTCTCCGTTTCACCCAGTTCTACAACACCGCCCGATGTTGGTCAACCCGAAGTGCAATCGTAACAGGGTATTATCCGCAACAAATCCGTATGGACCCGATTCAAAACGGAAAATCTCTCCCCGCTTGGACCCAATTATTGCCCCATTATCTCAAACCACTTGGTTATCATTCCTATCATTCAGGAAAATGGCATGTCACTCTCGCCCCAAAACCCGTTGCAGAAGGAGGTTTTGACAGGTCCTACACTCTTCACGATCATGACCGTAATTTTAACCCCAACAATCATTGGGTCGATGATGAACCGATTGCGGCAATTGAACCGCACTCTTACACTCAGGACGGATTGAAATTTTCGACGCTGAACACGCAGAGTCTTGCAACGCAAGACGATTGCGAAGAGGCGAAGTATGCACGTCTCGACGACAAGTCGTCGCCCAAACCGGCGTCGGCTTATTATACGACAACGGCGATTACCGATTACACGTTGCAGCATTTGAAAGATCACGCAAGAGAACATGCCGATTCGCCGTTTTTCGTCTATACAGCTTATACGGTCCCGCATTTTCCACTTCAAGCCCTTCCTGAAGACATTGCTAAATACAAAGAAACTTATCTGAAAGGTTGGGATAAGATCAGGGAAGAGCGACATGCCCGATTGTTACAATCAGGAATCGTGAACTGCGAGCTGTCCCAACGTGAAGACCGTTGTGGAACCCCTTATCCTTCTGAAGGATGGTCGGGCGATTTAGGACCCGGCGAAGTCTTTTATCCGGTCGATTGGGATTCCTTGACGGAAGAGCAAAAAGAGTTTCAGGCGAACAAAATGGCGATTCATGCGGCAATGATTGATCGAGTCGATCAGGAAGTCGGACGAATCGTCCAGCAATTGCGGGAGATGAACGCTTTTGAGGACACCTTGCTGTTGTTCTTTTCTGACAATGGAGCGTCTGCTGAGATTTTGATTCGCGGGGACCGACATGATTCAACGGCCGAGCCGGGTTCAGCCGGTTCCTATCTCTGTCTCGGTCCCGGTTGGTCAACCGCGAGCAACACGCCGTTTCGACGACATAAAATCTGGAATCACGAAGGGGGAATTTCGACCCCTTTGATTGTACATTGGCCGAACGGAATTGCCGGAAAAAACATTTTGCGAAATGATGTTGGACATGTTGTTGACATTGTTCCAACGATTCTGGACCTTCTTGGTATTGAACGAGCAACGACGTTGCATGATGTCGCAGTTCCGCCGTTTCCGGGGATTAGTTTGGCGACTGCAATGACCGATCCAACAACAGCTCCGCCTGTTCCGCGTGATTATGTCTATTTCCAACATTCAGGAAATGGAGCATTGAGAATCGGCGATTGGAAGTGTCTTTACACCAAAACCGGGGAACCGGCATCTGTCCCTCCTGTTGAAAAAAACCGGGGATTGGACGGTTGGTCACTTTATAATCTTGCAAAGGACCGTTGTGAGCAAGTTGACCTTGCGCGGGAACACCCCGAAAAACTGGCCGAGTTCGTCAAAAAGTGGAGAGAGCTGACCCGAGTGTATCAACGGGAAGAGTGAAAAATCAACGGGAATGCGGGCATCTTGCCCGCATTTCAGTCCACTTACTTTTTCTCGCGAAGCGTTTGGTATCGTTTCATTAGAGCGGCGACAATTTGAGATTCCGCAAAATCTTTGCCGAAACCATATAATTTCATTACAGCCCGATCCAACCGTTCGTGAGCTTTTAACAGTTCTTTCGGCATCGTCAACGGATCGTATAAGTCCGCAAGTGAACTTTCAGGAAATTTTGTCCGTGCATCCAAAACACTTTGCGCAAGGGTTTCAATTTCCACTTTCTGTTTCGCCGTCACCTTCGCCCACGGAAAATTGTTGTAAACAATGTCCTTTGAATAACGATAACGCATTTCAAGTCGTCCACAAACCGCCCGCATCCACGACATGTGGATGCTTGATGTAAGGATACCAAAATGGTAGAGTGTTGCACCTGGGATGATTTGCACAGCATCACTGACAATTGTTTCGGACGTGAGAAACCCGATTGGAATATATTTTCTCCTTTCTGATGATGTTCTCGGGACCACAATATAATCGACTCCTGCGGGTTGTGTAACTTGTGCAAACAAAGCGGGCGTTTCGGCAAATTTGCGTATTGCAACAGCAATGCTGCTTTGTCGGCTTTGACGACATTGATCAATTCGCTCCATGACTTTGGGCATTTTTCTCAGTTCAAGGGGGCTGACACCAACGAACCATAAACAATATCGTTTTTTATTGTTGAGATATTCATCCGCGCCCATTAAGCATTTAATATACTTAATTGCTGTTGGTTCTGCGACGACAAACGTGTCATAATCTTCCGCTTCAATGATAAGGTGACCACCATCTGCCGGTTTGTTACCATAAACCATGTGCGGCACATCGCATAATGGCGTTGAACGACTTTCGACCATAATATCAGGAGCGTCAATCAAATAGGGGTTTATATGACTTGCAACGGTCTTTCGCTCTCCGTCAAAAAGCACCTTCTCTTTTTTGGGAAACACGGCAAATCCGATAATCACACAATGTACCGCCGCCTTGCCTTTTGCTTCGTTACTCCATCTGAACGGACGATAAGCAAAGTTGACACTAATGTTTTTGTTCAAAACTTTTTTCCACAGCGCAGCAAGTGTTTCTCCTTGACATATTGAATTGGTTGAAACAAAGGCACACTCGACTCGTGTGTTCTGCACATAATCGGCGGTTTTCATATACCATGCTGACACATAATCTAAATTCTTGGTCTTTGGAAAAATGGTCATCATGTCCTCTTTTTGAGCGGTGTTCATATAGGTAAAACCCACATACGGCGGATTGCCCATGATATAGGACAGTTCGTCTTTCGGCACAAGACTTTCCCAGTCAATGCGCAACGCATTACCATGAATAATCGTCGCACTTTTTATCAACGGCAATCTTGCAAAATACTGTCCGAACTCCTCCGCAACGAGCAGATTCATCTGGTGATCCGCCAACCACATACCAACCCGTGCAACCTCACAAGGAAAATCTTCAATTTCAATGCCATAAAACTGTTCAATACTTACCTTCAGAAGCGACGAAATGTCAAGCCGCTTTTGACGAATCCGTCCGAGTTTCATTTTCAAAATCTCAAGTTCCAGTTCCCGTAATTTTCGGTATGCAACAATCAAAAAGTTGCCGCAACCACATGCCGGATCGAAAAATTTGAGTCCCGCAATTTCGTTGTGGAATTTGTCCAGCAATTTTGTATCCGTTTTAATCCGATCAAACTTTGCTCTTAAATCGTCCAGAAATAACGGGTTAAGCAATTTCAAAATGTTGTCTTCACTCGTATAATGTGCGCCGACCTCACGCCGCCGTTCTTCATTCATCACGCCTTGAAACATTGCTCCGAAAATCGCGGGCGAAATTTTGCTCCAATCGAATTTGCAGCAGTCCATGAGTGTTTGACGCATTTTTGCATCGTAATCGGGAGAAGAAAGTCGGTCTTGAAACAATCCACCGTTAATGTATTGAAATTGTTTCAAATCCGCAGAAAGCAGTGTTCGCTTCATCCTTGCCTCACCCGGCATATTCAATACCTCAAACAAACTGACGATACGCTGCGATAAATTACTGCCGTCTTCTTTCGAGTTACGAACATAATCGAGAAAAGAATCCGGCGGAAAAATACCCGTATCTTCGGCAAAGAGGCAAAACAACAGCCGGACAAGATAGATTTCTAGTTCGTGTCCTTCGTAACCGACATTTTTCAAAGCGTCGTGCAGATTCGCCATTTTCTCGGCTGCGCGAATGTTTACATCGTCTTGTTCTTCGATTTCCCGTTTGGATTCGTAACCCGCGAGCAAGCTAAAATACCGAATGTTTTTTCGCAAATCCTTTGTTTTGAACTGTTTTCGTCTATTTGTTGTCCGAAAGTAAAGGATGATAGTTTCAAAATCGCTGACCATAAGCAATTCGGGCATTTCTTCGGCAGGAAGATGCAAAACGTAATCTTTAAGTTGCTCATGTGCTTTTTTCAGGTCTGCGCCTTTCGATTTCATTTCGACAGCGATTTTTTTTGGCCAAAAATAGTCCATGAAACCGCGACCTGTTTCACGCAAGGCGGGATTCTCGAATGTGCCGACTGCCCCTGAATCCTCGACACCGAAAACGGCGAGAAAGGCGTTCATAAATCGTTGTGCGTCGGATTTTTCACTACGAGCGTGTTCCCAATGTTTGGCAAAAGCAACGGCATTGGAGTTGATTTCTTCCCATGAAAGCAGCATAAAATCCTAAGAGGTAAGGTCATAGATGTGTCCGAACTCATCACAGCATTCGCATTTTACAGCAATGCTCTAAGGTTTGCAATGGACTTTTTGCCCGAGTTTCCTGCGTTTTTTAGAGGTTTGTTCATTTGTTGCGAAGCAGCAACCAGAGAAAGAAGGGACCGCCAAGTAAACTGGTAATGATTCCAACCGGGAGAACACCAACGGTCAGAACGGATTTGGCGATTGTGTCGCAAACCGCCAAAAACAACGCGCCGAAAAGGATTGTAACGGGGATTAAGCGACGATGATCGGGTCCGACAATCAGACGACAAAGGTGAGGGACCATAAGCCCGACGAATCCGATTGGTCCGGCGATTGCGACAATACTGCCAACTAAAAGGGAAGTCAGGAGAAACAGGACACTCCGCAACCGTCGCATGTTGATTCCAAGAGCAATCGCCCGGTCATTTCCCGTCATAATGATGTTCAATTCACGACTCAGAAAGAGGACGAACAGAGAAGAGCCGAGAATGATTGCGGCGAGACGGAACATCGGCCAAAATTCCAAACGGCTCCCTTCAAAACCTCCCATTGTAAACCGCAACATTCGATATGTTTGGGCGGGATCGGCAATGTATTGCAGAAACAGGATCAAACTGGCGAAGAAAAAGTTGACCGCAACACCCGCTAAAAGCATTCGTTCACTTGAAGTGTCTTTTGACCGGGCAAGGAGATAGACGATTGCGATTGCGAGAAAAGCTCCAAGCATTGCGCAACCGGATTGATTGAGCAAGGTAAATGGAAAAAACGGCAGATAGAGTACAAACAGTGTTGCTCCGAAAGAGGCTCCACTTGCAACACCGAGCGTATAAGGGGTTGCAAGCGGGTTGCGAAATAAGGCTTGAAAGACCAAACCGGAAATTGCAAGACCACTTCCTGTCAACATTGCAAGGATTGTTCGCGGAAATCGCATTTCCCAGAAAATTCGGGAATCTCGCGCCAACATGTCTGTCGCATTTGATTCACTGGGAGTGAAAAACAGAACACGGGGCGAAATACACTGCCGACCAATCAGGGGAAGGAGGAAAACGGCAAGGAAAACCGTAATGAGAAGAAAAACGAAAAACCGGCCTAATCGCATGAATCCCTCAACTTGCCCCTTTTTATCTTATTCAGCACGATTTGCGTAAACAGCAGCCGGTTGAGATTCTAACAAGGCGGGGGTCGTCGCCGACGTTACCATAATTGTACTGGATGCTGAACTGGGTGCTAAACGACCAGAACGTGTGTTGTTGGACGCCAGAAAATCGTTCGCCCCTTGAGAACCGGTTGTCGATCTATACGATGCAACGGGAATCGCAACATGATCCCCCGCTTGTGTTGCGGCATGTCGAACGGGGGACTGAACGGAACCGGACTGGACATCAGTCCCGGAATGTGGAATCGCCGACGAATAAGGAGTTGCGGTTGTTTGCGCAGCTGGTGTCGAATTGCCTGAATTTCCAGAATTGCCCAGATTGTTTGAATTAACAATCGGATTTTGGGACGCAACCGACGTATTCTGTTGGACATTCTGTTGTGCAACGGTCGATGTCGATTGAGAAAGCGGTTGAGTCGAGGAAACCGGTTGCCCTGTTGCAGGAGCATAAGGAGAAACACCCGGGTTTTCTGTCGGCACAACAACCCCCGATTCCGTCGAATAACTCCCCGTTCCAGGAGGAGGAACAGTCGGCGACTTGAAAAAAGGGTCAAAAACTGATTGGGATTGTGTTGTTTTACAACCGAGAGAACTGAGTGAAATCAGAGACATCCCAATCAACAACGTACAACAAGTCAAATAGGTCGTTTTCACGATTCTTTACCTGTAAAAAAGTGAGCGATCAACAAGCTGGAATACCCGAACAGACCGAAACAGCCGACCTGAAGGATTCACACGCCGTTTCGACGAAGTATGCCGACATCGCGCAATATACCTACAACAGGGTGAAGTATACCAACATTGCGGCGATTCTGTCCAGATCGAAAACGGACCGAATTCCAACCGGGCCAAATCCAGCTCAAAAAGGGGGAAGGAACCAGACTCCCCCAGTATACCCTCTAAACGGGACACGACGAACCCAAATCGTGCATTTGCTAAAAGATTCCGGTTATTTCGTTGAGAACGTCCGGCTTGCGCCGGGTTCCGTATGTTCCCGGGATTTTTAGCGTGTAAAATCTCAAATCAATACTTCGGAATCACCTCTTTGGTTTTGACAGGATCGGCAGGTCGGTCGGGAAGAGATTTGGGATGCTCTTTCATCTCGGACAGAACTTGCTCGATTGCCTTTTCCAACTGTAAGTCTTTCCCCTCAATCACCGATTTTGGAGTATTGGCAACTTCAATGTCGGGACTGACCCCAACCCCCTCGATAATGTAATGACCGTTTTCATCATTTGTTCCACTCAACGGGACCATTACCTGTCCCCCGTCAATCAACGGACCACAATTGGAAATTCCGACAACACCCCCCCAAGTCCGTTTGCCGACCAAAAGACCGAGACCCGATTTGCGGAAATAGTAAGGAAAAATGTCCCCGTCTGACGCCGATGTCTCGTTAATGAGACAAATCATGTGTCCGTTAAAAACGGTCCCAGGATACGTCGTCGGCGTTTCTCGCAATCGACCAAATCGGGTCCCAAGTAACCGTTGATTCAGTCGCATGATGATCCATTGTGATATATTTCCTCCTCCATTTGAACGGACATCAACGATGAGACCTCCTTTGCGAACTTGGGGGTAATACCATTTGATGAACTCGTAAGCACCTGGTGCTCCCATATCCGGGAGATGAAAATATCCAACCTGATTGTCCGTTGCTTTACTGACCCGATCTAAACGGTCAAGAACAAAATCAAGATACAACAAAGAGGTCTCATTTTCGACCGGTTGATACACCACTTCGCGTGCTCCGTCCAACGTCGGTTTGTCATTGACCGTCAAGCGAACCATTTCCGTCAGATTTTGAAGTAAACGATAAGGGTTTTCATTGCCCTCTAATTGTTTCCCCTCAATTGCAAGAACATAATCCCCCTGAGAAATGTCAACACCAATTGCAGCAAGCGGGGATCGGTATTTCGGTTCCTGATTCTGTCCCTTAAAGATTTTGGCGATTCTATACCGATTGGATTCGGGATCGAGAACCAGACGAGCACCGGGCAGTCCGACTTTGGTCCGTCTTGGAATCGTAAAATCCCCCCCTTGAATATACGCATGTCCAACATTCAGTTCGGCAATCATTTCGCCAAGCAAATAATTCAAATCACTACGATGTGCGACATAGGGCAAAAGAGCCTTATATTGTTCACAGATCGTTTTCCAATCATAACCGTGCATGTTCTCAACATAGAAGAAGTCGCGGAACTTCCGACAGGTCTCGTTGAAAATTTCTGTCCATTCTTCAACAGGAACCCGGTCAACCGAAAGTTCTGACGTTTGCAAAGTGATCGGTGTTTGCGTCCCCGATTGTGCATTATACAGTTTCAATTGGGTCCCGCTTTGAACCAACAATCGGGTTCCGTCCGGGGACATTGCATACAAACCGGACATATCATCCGAAATTGTACTCTCTTTCCGTTCCTTCAAATCAAACATCTTCAGAGCCGGTTTGGTGTACGAATCACGTCCATAAAAAGGTGCTCCTGTTTGAACATAAAATAAAAGTCCTTTGGACGCATTTAATTGGCTGTAATTCTCAAAACTAACGGGAACTCGGACGACTCGCTCGCCTAATCCGTCAAAATCAATCTTCGTCTTCTTCAGAGCATCTTGTGACGAACCAGGTTTTCCCGTCTCATTCTTCGCCAACTCTTTGTTCGAGGTTTCGTTGTTCGCCGATTCTGTCGTACTCTCCTTAACCTGATTTTGTTCGACCCTTTCTGTTTTTGCCAATTCCACTTGACTCGGATTGACCTTGCCCAAATTGGTTTCCGTCGATCCCTTTTTATCCTGATTGGCAACGCAATCGTCCGACGAATCCTTTTTGACCTCAACTTCATCACTTTGCGGGGCAAACAGATTGGCAACATCCCGACGAAGAGCAAGAGCGTAAATACCAATGTTGCGATTGCCCGCAAAATTCCACTCAAGAGTGCTGATTTGCGGGGCAAATTCATGTCGACCCAAATAATACAGATACTCTCCATTTGGGTCCCAACTCGGCGAGTAAACGTCAAAATTCCAGTTCGTAACCCGATTTTGCTCCTTCGTCACAATGTCATAAATTGTGATCGACTCGAAACCGGATTCGTCAGATAAAGTGACCGCCAAATACTGACTGCAAGGGGACCAAGCGTGTTCGAGAGAACCTCCATTTCGATCTTTAACGATCTCAACCGGGACACCCTTTTTGAATTCAACCCCAACGGTCCCGTTCACTTCTGTTGCGACTTCTTTTTCCCCCGATTTCCCTGACGTTGTAAAGTCCTCGCAAGGAACAACATACAGACGATTGCCCCGATCTGCAACACTCAAAAAGCGTCCATTTGGCGACCAAGTAAGACTTCTCAACATCCCTGTAAAACAGTTGGTCAACTGTTCAGCCGGTTTTTCACCTTTAGGGTCAACCAAATAAAGCTGATCTTCGCCTGATTGATCGGAAATATACGCAATTCGTGAACCGTCTGCCGACCAAACCGCTTCTCGATCATGCGCCCCGGATGTTTGCGTCAAATTACGCGGGGTCCCTTTTTCGGCAGGAACCGTAAACAAATCGCCCCTTGCAATCATTGCAGCCCGTTTTCCGCCCGGAGAAAGCGAAAATGACTCTATGTTCCCGCTCACATTATAACGTGAAGGTCTCATTGCTAATCCGTCGTGAGGAACCTGAACAGGAACATCACGAATTGCCCCATTCTCAAGATTGTACAATTTCAGTTCCCCCCCCAATTCAAAAATGATCTTTGAACGATGATCGGAACTCGCCCAACGAACATCCCAAGTGTCATAATTGGTAATTTGCCCAACCTTTTCCGTTGAAACATCATATTTATACAAATTCAATGTCCCATTTCGGTCGGACACAAAATAAATCTCTTTCCCAATCCACATAGGATCGCGTTCGGTTCGCGGACTGACCCCAATTTCCTTAAACGTAAAGTTCTCTAGGTTAAAAATCGCCAGATTTTGTGCCCAACCCCCTTCATATCGTTTCCAAGTTCGGAAATCGCGGAAGAGCGGGGAATAGACAATCTCTTTTCCGTCCGGGGAATAATCACCTGCGCCCGCAGTCGGCAAAGGAAGTTTTTCCGGCAATCCCCCCTGAACACTCACCTTGTAAAGAGTCCCCAACTCTGTCACACTGTTGGAATCCCTCATTGAACGAAAAAGCACAGACTCTCCGTCCGGCGTCCAACCATAAACTATATTGTCATATCCCCGACGAGGAGGAAGCGGTCCTGACGCCGGATAATACGTCAATTGTCGCGGAATCCCTCCTTCTGCAGGAATGACATAAACCTGTTCATCTCCGTCATACTGTCCCGTAAACGCAATCATTTTTCCGTTAGGAGAATACTTTGGAAACAATTCCTGACCTTCATGTGCAGTCAGTCGGGTCGCAACCCCTCCTTTTGTCTTAACCGTCCAAAGATCACCTCCATAACAGAAGACGACATCATAACGATGAACGTCGGGATACCTCAGTAATCGGGTCAGGTTCGGTTCCGTCGTCGTCTCTGACTTCATTTCCAAATTCGTCCCAGAATCAGCGGTATTCAATTCCGGCTGAACAACAGATTGGACAACTGGTTCCACAATCGGTTCTGCAACCGGTTGAGTCGCAGTGATCGGAGTCGGTTCGGATTCCGGCTCAACAACCGCTTGTTCTACAATCGGTTCCTCTGCCGTAATCGGGGACACAACCTGAATCTCAACAACGACTTCAGGTTGAACAGCTGGTTCTACAATCGGTTCCACAATCGGTTCTGCAACTGGTTGAGTCGCCGTGATCGGGGTCGGTTCGGATTCCGGCTCAACAACCGCTTGTTCTACAATCGGTTCCTCTGTCGTAATCGGGGAGACAACCTGAATCTCAACAACGACTTCAGGTTGAACGTCCAGTTCCGGTTGAACAACCGATTCCGGTTCTGAGGTCAATTCCGGCTGAACAACGGGTTGAACAGCCGGTTCCACAATCGGTTCTACAACTGGTTGAGTCGCCGTGATCGGAGTCGGTTCGGATTCCGGCTCAACAACCGCTTGTTCTACAATCGGTTCCTCTGCCGTAATCGGGGACACAACCTGAATCTCAACAACGACTTCAGGTTGGACTTCCAGTTCCGGTTGAACAACCGATTCCGGTTCTGAGGTCAATTCCGGCTGAACAACTGGTTCCACAACTGGTTCTACAACCGGTTGAGTCGTCGTGATCGGAGTCGGTTCGGATTCCGGCTCAACAACTGCTTGTTCTATAATCGGTTCCTCTGTCGTAATCGGAGAGACAACCTGAATCTCAACAACGACTTCAGGTTGGACTTCCAGTTCCGGTTGAACCTGTTCCGTTGGTTGTACGGAATCCGCGACAATCGGTGACGGACTTTCATCTGCAACCTGTTCCGGTTCCGTCGTTTGCGGCAATTTAGGTGTGGTAAAGACAACGGAAGATCGTCGGGAAGAAACCGTACTTGGAGTCGTAAATTGGGCCGATTCCCCTGTCGAGGTCAAACAATTCGATTGGGCGTTCGAGAAGGGTGTGTTCGTTGTTTCAGTTCGAGTTGAAACAAGCTGAAGAGGACGAACGGAACCGACATGAGCCGTACAATCAGAACAATCAGGACAATTTGCCGATATTTCAGTACGTCCTGCAATTTTCTGGTCCGGTTTTCCACTTCCAAAGCTGCAAGCGGAAAGAGCAACCAAAATAAAGATGATGACGGACGACAAAACGGATTTATTCACTTGCATGACCGCTCCTTCTTTGAAAACCAGTACAGACAACTCAAGCCCAATGTTGACCAGATGAGTGACAATTTCAACACACAGCGCGACGACGCTTCACCCTATTGTACCACATTTTGGCGGTTTAGCAAAATTGCAAAGAATAGAAAAGGCAAAAAAAATTTCGCGGTTATTTGGTTTCTGAGGAAGAGAGGAGAACACCGAGGACTGCAAGGGCAACGCCAATTCCAATCATAACATTCATAGGTTCATTAAACCAAAGGACTCCAAGAACCGTCAGCACAACAATCTGTGAAGCACTCAAAAGCGACAATTTTGCGGCACTTGTCATTAAAAGTCCTTGAACGTAAAAGAAAAAACCGATCAAATTGGTAATGGACGCAACAGCGATCCAGAACCACCATTCTTGGGGAACATCGTAAAAACCGGGCAAACCTTTTTGAACGAAGACAATCCCGTCGAAAAAAATGGCCCCAACCCCGTTAATAAGCACCATTGCCAATGTAATGGGAAAAGGGGAATAGATTTTTTGCTTTTTCGCTGAAGTGGATGACTCAACAACCGTTGAACTGGACGGAGCAGGAATGTCGGTCGAAAAATTATGACCGATCCAATCATAAACGCTCAATGCTTGCCAAGTTCGATAATTTTCTCTCCAATGTCGTTTCATGGTGTATCGAACCAAACTTGCGTGAAAGGAGTAAGCAGCACCTGCAAGAATCGCGCAGATTCCCCCGAAAAGGTAAGGGTGTTGGGAACCGGTTTCGTCAATCATTCTGGCATTTTCAGCTGCAAGTTCGGTTGCGCTTTCCCAAAATTGTGGGAGAACCCGGGCAAGACAGAGGAGACAAAGGGCAACAAGGAGCAAACCGATTGCGATGAGTTTACGTCGGGACACATAATCCTGCAAAAGAAAATGTCCAAAAGTCGCGGTTCCAACCAATTGCCCGGATTGAATAACAGGAACGGCGATTACAAGTCCGACAAGAGCGTAAGCGGATAAATGGGCTTGTGCTCCGACAACCTGACAGATGATTGCGCTGAAAATGATGACCAGAACGAGTTGTTTCGACTGCAAACGGTATCTTCCTTGTAAAAGGCGAAAAACAGCCCAAGGTAGAATTGCAAGAAAGCAAAAGGATTCTTTAACACCAAGCGTCCAACTGGGAGGTGCTCCCAATTCTCCCATACAGCGCAAGGAAGCATTTGTCAGTGTAAACATACAAACGGACGCAAGACAGATGAGGGTACTTGGCAAAGCCGATTGTTTTTTAGGTGAGGGAGCAGCGAAAGGGGAATGTGAATCGGACACCGAAGTAAAACAGGGTGTTTGAGGGGAAACAAACAGTCAATGAACGTATTTTCTGAGTATAGCATCTGCCCCCATCTTGTTCAGTAGGGGGGAAATTTCACCTTAAACCTGAAAGAGTCCCTTTTCTACTTTTATGCGTTTCTTATACATTTCTACTTTTATACATTCCGACTCACTTATACGTTCACGTTCGAAAGGTTTTCGGGTTTTCAAAACCTGCTTTTCAAAAACTTTCTCATTTTCAAAAGCGCGGCCAAAAATTCTCTTGTTCAAGAGGAAAAATACGGTATCTTTACCCCTGTCGTTGAAACAAGCAACGAAAAACAATTCTGGTTCAATAATACTACATGTTTCATTAACAAAGAAATCATGCTTGAAAACGGAAAAATCCTTGAAGTCATTTCCCTTTTGGAAAGTCGTCGTTTCAGCATGAGGACTATTTCAAGAAAAACCGGAATCAGTCGCGGTTCGATTGCGTCAATTTTCCGAAACATGGAAAAGGAAAAACATCGTATTGCGCAACGATTTGAAGTTGTTCCAACAGGTCCATTTCGACGTTGCCCTGAATGTGGAGCAAAAACCAAACTGCCTTGTCTGGGATGTGCAATAAAAAAATGGTTGGGCAAACACGGCAATCACAATACACCCCCAAAAAAGCAAGAAGAATCTGATTATCTGGCGATAAAGCTGAATGGAAATCACATGAAACGTTATTTGGAAATCAAACAATGGAGAGACAAACAGGCGAACCCCAATTTCACGATTATCCCGGATGATTGGCCCTGGAGACGGAGAATCGCGTCCACAAACTCAGAACAACAAACACTTGAAACATAAAAGACACACAACAATGATGATAAGGGATCGAATCAGAGAATTTCGCCGGGTTCAGGCAAAGGACCTTCTTCCCAACCCCAAAAACTGGCGGACTCATTCCAATCGACAACGCGACATCTTACAAGGTGTTCTTGCCGAAATAGGGTATGCCGATGCTCTTTTGGCGAGAGAATTACCGGATAAAACATTACAACTCATAGACGGTCACTTAAGAGCCGAAACAACTCCACTTCAAGAAGTGCCGGTTTTAATACTTGATCTGTCCGAAGAAGAAGCAGATAAGTTGTTGACCGTTTTGGACCCCATTTCATCTCTTGCCGGAAAAAATGAAACATTACTCAAAGCACTCATTGATAATATGGAGACAGAAAATGAATCGGTTCAGTCTTTTATCAATGAAATGATTCAACAAGAACCGGAAATACAGCCGAGTGCAATGCAGGATCAGGATGAACTGGAATTGCCCGCATTATATCAGGTTGTCGTTGAATGTGATGATGAGGATGCCCAACAAAATTTGTATGAAGAATTAACCAATCGGGGTTATAAAATCAAATTACTGAACCTGTAAACTAATGAAATACCATGTCGAAGTCCATTGTCCCGTCTATCACTCGTTTCGTGTTGCGCAAATTGCGGGCATGTTTGATGTCCCTCTTGAAAACCGCTCAAGAGCGTCTTTCACAGTGGAAACTCCTCCGTTGGAAGACAGATGGAGAATCGGATTGATTCTCGGTCCCTCAGGAAGTGGTAAAACAACTGTTGCGAAAAATTTATTTGGTGATTCACTGTTTCAAAATGGTGTTTGGCCCGAAAATAAAGCTGTTGTTGACGGGTTTGGTGATTTGAGCATAAAAGAAATCACGCATTATTTGACAATGGTCGGTTTCAGTTCTCCCCCCAGTTGGGTCAAACCGTATCATGTTTTAAGTAACGGCGAAAAGTTCCGTTGCGACATTGCAAAAGCCCTTTCAACGCCGAGCATCAACAAAACCGTTGTGTTTGACGAGTTTACAAGTGTCGTTGACCGCAATGTCGCAAAAGTTGCTTCTTCGGCAATTTCCAAAGGCGTCAAATCGGGCAAAATTCAAAACCGTTTTGTCGCAATTAGTTGTCATTACGATATAGTCGATTGGTTGGAACCCGATTGGGTTCTCGATATGGTAACAGGGTCCATATCAAGGAGGTCACTTCGGCGACCCCCTATTGACCTACAAATCGTTGGTTGCAACAGCCGTATCTGGTCCCTCTTTGCGAAACATCACTATTTAATGTGCGAAATGAACAGAGGCGCAAAATGTTATCTCGCACTCTGGAACGGCGAACCTGTCGCTTTTTGCGCGGTGTTAGGTTTATTGGGTTTTAAGAATCGATTCCGTATTCATCGAATTGTGACATTGCCTGATTATCAGGGAATTGGAATAGGGACATCCTTTTTGGAATCTGTTTGTTCAATGTATACTCAAAACAAAAAGAGAATCAATATTGTTTCAGGACATCCTGCTCTCATTTCACATTGTCGTCATTCTCCAAAATGGAAAACCGTTCATCTAAATAAAACAGGCGGTTCACAACAAACATTTTTGGGTAACAAGTGCAAAAGTTCAGCAGGTCGCTGTGTTGTTTCGTTTGAGTACATTGGCGGTTTTTGAGGACAAATTATTGTAGGAGAAGTAGACATGCCGAGAAAAAATGTCTTAAGTGAATTAAAACGAAAAGAAATACTGGCGATTGTCGGAATCGGTTGCTCCATTGAAACGGCTGCAAAATACGTTGGTTGTTCTCCAAATACAATTTGGAACACTATTAAAAATGACGTGCGATTTGCAGGTGAGATTCAATCGGCAGAAGAGAAGTCAGAAATTTTTTTTCTGGAAAAGATTAGAAAAGCAGCAAATAAAGAACAGTATTGGCGTGCAGCAGCATGGGCTTTGGAACGGCGATGTCCCAATCGTTATTCAACGCGGGGAACTCAAACACTCTCAGAAGATCAAATACTGAAATTGATTCGTGAGCTGACCGAAATTGTAATACCTGAAATACAAAATGAAACAGAGCGTCGCAAAATACTCAGAAAAGTAAAACAGTTGATAAAAACGTTGCAAATCTCCGAAGAGCGACTTTTGCTTGAAGAGGAGAGTACTGATTTGATGACGGAAGAATCCGATGAGGGCAGAGAGAATGTTTGATTACATGTCGTTGACATTTCAACAAAAGAGCCAAATACTTAAGTCGTTTTTTTCGATGATTTTGGGAAAACACAGACAGTTACGAAAAAAAACACATAAAAGCAAAACGGATAATCTCAAAGATTGGTCGTTTCATTTTCTTCAGTCACATTTTCAAAAACAACCGTCAAAAATGCACCTTTGGTTGTTTAATGAACTGGATAGGACGATTGAAAAACAAGCAACGCAATGGAACCTTCTCGCCCCAAGAGGATCGGCCAAGTCAACAATAGGGACATTGGCGTATCCTTTGCGGGAATCACTTGAAGGACGTGAACCGTATATTTGGATTGTTTCCAATACAAAATCTCAAGCACATGCACATTTAGAAAACATAAAATATGAACTGGCGGAAAACAGGCGTCTTGCCCAATTTTATCCTCAATCATCAGGAAAGGGGGACGTCTGGAAAACGGGTTCCATTATTCTGAAAAATGGAGTGATGATAGAGGCATTTGGAATTGGTCAGAGAATACGAGGTCGTCGTTACAAATCACACAGACCGTCACTAATTATTTGTGATGATATTCAGAATGACAATCACATATTTTCGTCACTTGCCCGAGACAATTCAAGAGCATGGTTTCATGGAACCCTGATGAAAGCTGGAAATCCAGATACCAAGATACTCAATCTGGCAACAGCGTTACACCAAGAAGCGATTGCCGTTGAATTACTGAACAGTCCCGGTTGGACCTCCAAACGGTTTCAGGCAATTGAAAAATGGCCGAATAATATAGGACTTTGGGAACAATGGGAGCAATTGTATACGGAAACGGATCGATCTAATTCAAGTGAAACCGCTCACCAGTTTTATTTGGAACACAAAGAAAAAATGACAGAAGGTTCAGAGGTTCTTTGGCCCGAACATGAACCGCTTGAATTGTTAATGCGTATGCGTATTGAAAGTGGTCGTTCAACATTTGAACGTGAAAAACAAAATAGTCCGATCAACCCTGAATTTTGTGAATGGTCCGAATCCTATTTTGATGAAACGATATGGTTTGAAAAGTATCCCGAAAACATTCAATGTCGCGTTTTAAGTCTTGACCCTAGTAAGGGGACGGAATCAGGGCGCGGGGATTATAGTGCTTTTGTCCTTTTAACCCTTGCAAGACCGGGTGGCCTCGGGGATTGCTCCGCCGAGGCTCCCACAGATCCGTGCGTGCAGGCATTACCGCACACGGTTCCTCAAAACAAAGACTGGTCTTCGCTACGCAATGCGTCATTGCCCTTCAATTTGAATAGGCTATGGACTATTTTCGGGACAGGAAGTGGGAAACGCTTCAGAAAACATAAATACTTCTCCCACGTCATCCCTCGCTCCCGGTTCCGTCGGTTCAGCCAATATCGCCATTCCTGACTCACTAGATACCAAAACCGGCCCAGAGACCGACTGTTACCCGTGATACCATAATAAGCGTAATGACCGGACAACTTCGCCTTGAGTTTCCTCCACTGTTCCCGAACGGGATGGTGCATATTTCTTCGACACCATTCTCTGATGTTTCGGACACTTCTCGCAAGCCTTGACTTCATCGTTTTTCGTTTCACCGCCTGCCCACCCTTACGGCTTTTACCCCAGTAATGCGTGAAACCAAGCAAATCAAACGTCCCCGGT
>JBOFQB010000032.1:0-19635 GCA_051660685.1 Thermoguttaceae bacterium
CAATCCCCAATCCCCAATCCCCAATCCCCAAATGATGTCTTCTCCCGATCTTGACGCTCTTGCGGAATTTGCGGCAGGAGCCGGACATGAGATTAACAATCCGCTTGCGATTATCAGCGGTCATGCTCAATTGTTGTTAAGTCAAATTCAAGACCCTCAACAACGACAGTCCCTTGCAATCATTGCAGCTCAGGTTCGTCGCGCGCATGAAATGATTGCCGATATTCGCCTTTTTGCGCGACCCCCGCAACCGGAATGGGCGAGAGTCGAACTGGTCCGTTTTTTACGCAATTGGTTGGAAGAAAAGGCGTTAGAATTGCGCGAAAAGCAAATTGTCCTTGAGTTTGTTGCAAACGAGGAGGAGTTGGAGTTGACAACCGACGCAACCCAACTGACTGTTGTTTTGTCCGCCCTACTGAAAAACGCCGTTGAATCTCTTGACAGTTATTCGGGGACAATCAATTCGGCGGACCCCGACCTCGAACTCCCACAATCGGGGCAATTGGGGAGGAGTTCATTGCCAAGTACGGACAAGAGAGTTCGGCGGATTACATTTTCACTTGAGCGAAGAGGGGATCATTGCGATCTGCAAAGACCTTCTTCAGATCAACCGGGGTTAAATCGAGCGATGTTGGAAGAAGGAACGACAACGGGGCAGGAGTTGGGACCGGGTCAGGTCATTTTGAGCATAACGGACAATGGACCGGGCATTCCGCTTGAAATTCGCCCGCTTATCTTTTCCCCCTATTTTAGTGGTCGTTCGGCCGGTCGCGGTCTCGGTTTCGGACTTTCCAAAGCATGGAGAATTGCCCAACAATTAGGTGCAACATTGGAATTGGACGAAGCATACACAACCGGGACCCGAATGAAAATCATTTGGGAATCAACTCTCGTTTAACCGCAGAACAATGTTCTGCGCGTCCTGACCCCGGCGCAAGCCGGTTGGACAGAAGAAAAAGAGACAGAAGAAAGAAGGTAGGAGGTAGAAGTGAGAATGAAGAATTGAGACAAAGAAAAATTGGGGTCCCTCAAAAGAAGAAGAAACCGGTTAATCGGCGAGACCCCGTTGTCTTCCTGTCTCCCTCCTCCCTATCCCCCATTCCCTAATCCCTATCCCCTATCTCTCCTCCCCGACCAATTCAAGCGTCGTCAACGTAAATGGAGCGTCATGTTGCGTGTTCACCTTGTCCGGTCCCGTCACGCAATCAAAACAGCTCAAAATCACCTTGCCGTTCCAAATGATCGGTTCCCCCGGTTGGTCCAACTCTCCGTTCGATCCGTCTGAATCCGGCGATTGCGCAATACGGTAAACCCGCGAATCCGGTTTCACAACAGCAACCGCATTTTCGGAAAAATCCGCAATGTAAAGATTGCCCTGATCGTCAAAGCAGATTCCATCTGTCGTTCGCAAATTCTTCAAATCTTTCGCCCAAGTTTCAGACGACAGGACTTTCCCCGGCATCTTCGGGCATTTGTTGCAAAGAGTGACCCGCAAAACCGTCCCGTCTCCAAAATTGCCCAGATAAAGTCGTCCTTCCCGATCAAACGCAATCCCATCTAATCCATATTGACAGTCAGGATTGTACGTCAAAACGCTCAACAAAAGATTGGGGTCCTTCTTCGTGTTCGTCACATTGACCGTCCGCTTCTCTTTCGGGTCAAAACAGTACACCCCGCTCACCAAAAGTCCGCTCTCATCCTTCTCTTTGGTCATTAAACTGTTCGTCACATACAACCGTCCCTTGTGATAACGAATTCCGTTCGGATGCTCCATGTTCGCCGCAATAACCCGGGTCTCGACTTTCGCTTCATCCCCCATTCCGCTCACCTTACATTCCAGAATCCGACCTTTGAACGCCCCTTCCTTTGTCCCTTTCCAACCCTGATTGTCGCAAATGTACAATTCGCCGTTTGGTCCAAATGCAAGTCCCATAGGACACGCGAGACCGGTTTCTTTCAGCGTTGGAACGTTGAACCATTTCTCGACTTTGCCGTTTTTGTCAATTTTAATGATACAACCGGGTTGGGTCTGATCGGCATAATTAGGACAGGCAACGATCAGGTGATCGTCAGCATCAACCGCGAAACCGTCCGGGGTTGGACAGTATTCGGGCAAAGTCAACAACAATTTCGGGGTTTGAACCGTTGGAACGTCCTGAGCAAAGGTCGGCATACTCAGCAAAACGGCAAAAAGGGCGACAAAAAGGAGGACAAAACGGAAGGGGTTCATAATAATCTCCTGAAAAACAAAAGGATAGGAAACAGTAAATAAAAGTTTAGCCGAGGAACAACGTTCCGCCTGTTTTGAAGTTTTATTACGCGCGATACATTGTATCGCGGCTAAACATTAGGTCACTCCTCTGGAGCTTGATTCTTGGGGTTGACTGTCAACCCCGGGTTGCGGTCACATAGGCTCCCTTCATCCCGCGCTTTGTTTAGGGAAGCGGGGGAACGGGGGGAACGACAGGTGAGGGTTCTTTGGGGATTTCGGCGTTTCCAACCCAAAGAACGGCGTTTCGTAACAACGTTGTAAAACCCTCACACTCCAACGATTTCCGATCATGCCCTAAAACGGTTGTGAAAACCTGACCTTTTCCCCTTTTGTACAAATGCCCCATTGATGTCGGTTGCTTCGTCACTTTTGAAGTCGATTCCGCAATCACCTCAATCGGTTCCGTCCCAATCCCCAAACAGGTATACAATTCGTCCGCAATCCTGAACGAACCTATATTTTGGGTCATAGGATGTTCGGTGTTGCAACGGACGATAAATTTTCCGTAAGGGTCATGCGGGGGGAGTGTCGGATCGTAAGAACGACCCAGAATTTGGGCAACCCGATCTTTGTGATTCTCGAACATGCCGATTGCGAAATGAAAAACAACGAGACCGCCCCCTTTTTGGACGAACTCCTCGAGATGATCGAGCGCCAATTCGTCGTTTTCAAGCGGGTCATAATTCTTGAAATTCAGAAACAAAACGTCGTAATTGAAAATGTCACGCCGACATAAAACGTTAAAATCGGGTTCCAGAACGACTTCAATTTGGGGACAACTGGCGAGTTGCGCGGCGATCTGCGGGGCGGTTTCTTTCCAGGGATGACCGGGATACTCGACACCTGTAATGAGGAGGACCTTAACCTTTTTAGCGGATTGTTCTGTTTTCCCGAGTTGTTCCGACGATTTTGTTGAATCGGCGAGGAGGGGGGAACAGGGCAAGAGAAGGGTGAGGAGCAGGAGGAGAGATCGGAACATGGGAGGGGGGGAATGAAAAAAGTGGACGGAAAAGGAGAGGAGCAATAAAGAGAGAAGGTAATCCATTTTAACGTCATTGTCCAGTCCTCTGTTTAGCCGCGATACAACGTTCCGCGCGTAGTCTTCCGTTGAGCCGCGATACAACGTTCCGCGCGTAGTCTTCCGTTGAGCCGCGATACAACGTATCGCGCGTATTGAAATCTCAGAACGCGCGATACGTTGTATTGCGGCTAAACACTTTCGGGTTCTCCTTGACATGTTTTGATGTTGGGGTACTGGACAGGTTGGAGGATCGGGGTATACTATCCGTCTTGTTCGGGGAGTTGGGGAAGACATGATTTGAGCATGAGCAGGAGAGAGGGTTGCATTGTCAGAAGAACAGAAATCGAAAGAAGAAGCGATAGAACTCATGGGGGTGGTGATAGAAGAGGTTCGGGGCGCATTCCGAGTGAAGCTGGACGACATGGACCATGTCGTGTTGTGCCGTTTGGCGGGGAAAATGCGTAAGTTCCGAATTCGAGTTGTCCCGGGCGACCGTGTTGCGGTCGAGATGAGTCCTTATGACATGACACGGGGACGTATTACATACCGTGAACGCTAATCGTTTCTGCTAAAAATAGTCAAAAACAGTCTTTTGTGAGTGAAAATAGGCCCGCGTAGCTCAACTGGCAGAGCGCAGCATTCGTAATGCTGAGGTTGAGGGTTCGATTCCCCCCGCGGGCTTTTTGCCTTTCTTTTCTATTGTTTTGATGTTTTGGACGCGCGATACGTTGTATCGCGGCTAAACGGGGGAAACTTTTCCCTATTCCCTACCTTGTTCTTCTATCTTGCCCGGTTTCAGTTGCAGGTCAAGCCGTATCTCCTCCTCATCCCCCTTGACCGTAATGATCGGACTGGTCGCTTTTAGCACTTCTTCACCCGGCTGCATCTTCTGACGGATTTGCCAATCGAGTTCCACCTTAAATTCATACCGACCGGGCGCAAGCCAAACCTCATACTGGTTTGAATGACGGATATTTATACCAAAACGTGTCATTTCGGGGACTTGATTTTCGGGTCCAGCAAAGTTGCCGGTCAACCAATAACGGTCACCCTCTGTGATCGGTTTTCCATCTGGTCCCAAAAGGGTCCCAAAAACCTTTGTCCCCCTTTTCGCAACAACTGTCCGCACCTCCTCTTTCGGCGCCTTCCCCGATTGTCCGGGTATCGTTCCGAATTGGACGGGAAAAACCAGATCGGGAGCGGACCAACCCATGATTTGGATACTATATCGGTCCCCAACATTTCCAACCAGCAAATACTCCCCTTTCCCAATTTGATCGTCCAGACCGTAACACATGCCGCACAAAGGGCGATTCTCGCACTTCCAGTTCACAACAAACGATGCGGCATACGGTTTGCCCTCTTCATCAACAATTTTCAGACGGACTTGACCCGCTTGAGGAAGAACAACCGTCATCACCGCGTCTTTTCCGTTCCAAAACTTCTCATTCGTTGCACCAAATCGGCGTTGAGTACCATCCGGGAGAGTGATCCGTTCAACCGGTCCTGAGACGCAAACGCCAAGTCGGGCAAGATGATTCTTCGGAATCCAATTCAATTGAACCTCTCCGGTCGCATTTGTTGTTGGAATCAACTCAGCAGGACGAAAACCATTACTGTCACCGGTCAGTGCAAATCCCCCTTCTGGACCGTCTCGATTGATTGAGGACATCACCCGACAACCGGCGAGCGGATTTCCTTCTTCATCGACGACACGAACAGTAACCGTTTGACTTTCATCCAGCTTCAGATGAAAAGGTCCGTTGAAAAGAGGTTGGGAATCATCCCGTTTTTCTTCCTGAGGTGAATCATTTTCCCCCGTTTTCAGGACGGTCATGCCGACACCCGGTTTGATTGCATAAATGTGCGCCAGATTTTCTGCCCAATGATAGGAGTTGGAGAAAGAAAACTGGAAATGCCCCTTTTCGTCGGTTTCGCCGAACATTGCACAATCTTGACCTCCATTGTTTCCCGAGCGACCGCCGACCCAAGCACCCTGAATGGGCTTGTCGCTTGCATCGACAACGGTTCCTGTTATTAAACGGACAGGTCTATTGTTAGACAATGCCAGAATCGGTTCTTCAAAGCACCCATTCTTTTTCGCACTATCCCATTGTCGTCCCCCCATTTTTGTTCCGTCGGGTCCCACAAATTCAAAGGAATAGCTGAGTCCTTCCTGCAACAATTTTTCATTGATTTCAAAGGTAAACTTCCCTTCTGCATCTGTCACAAACGGTTTTTCACCTATAAACCTTTCGCCCATACCGTTTCTCGTCATAATCCAAACCTTTGTCCCCGGAACCGGTTCCTGCTTTTCATCGACAACCGTTCCCGTTATCTGTTGCGTTTCGTTGACCGGAGAAACGGCAATTTCCGGGGCTTGAGGAGCAGAGAGTTCATTTTGCGCGGTTGTTGGAGGGGGTGTTGGCGCAGACAAATCGAGGGTTGATTGTTCTGCGACGGAAGAATCGGGGAGGACATCGGCCCGGGAGTAGGGGACGAATTCCCAACGAAACAGGGCCAATCCGAGCAACAGGATTGCTGTGAGTGTTAATGCTGTTTTTTTCATAAGAGACACCTTTCGTAAAGGTTGAGATTGGAGCAAACAGGCAACCCGATTTTTCAGGCTGCTTCCGAAAATGGAATGACGGGCGATGAATTGTGTCGGGGCGTTTTCGTGCAAAAGCAACAGAATCTGGGCGAACTCGGTGATTCCGCCCTCCTGCTCCGAAAACGCCGACCGATCACAAAGCTGTTCCGTCGCCTCATCAAACCGATGAAACGCGAGGTGCGACATCGGGTTGAACCAATGAGGTAATCCCAAGAGCCGTACAGCAAACGACTTCCAGACATCATGCCGCAAATAATGCGTCAGTTCATGTCGGAGAATTCCTCGTTTTCCCGACTCTGGGAGTTCGCTCCAAAGCGTTCGCGGAATGACCAGATGATAACCGCGAAAAGTTCGGACCAGAGCCGGACCAACTGTTGGAGAAAAGAGCATAGGAATGGAACCGGTCGGTATTCCATGCTCGATTAACAGTTGGTTCCAAAATTCGGCGTCAGGTTCAGACGCCGGAATGGTATCGTGTAATAAGCGTAAAAAACGGACATATTTGAGAGTTGCGGAGAAGACACAAAAGGTCATACCGCTGATCCAAAGGACAATGAGGACGGTTCCCCAATCGTACTCAACAGTTTCACCTGCCTGTTTTTCCCCGATTGCCCCCTTTTCCCCCTGTTGAAAGGACCCCGCTGTCTCCTCCCCTTCAGTCCCAATTGCCCGATCTCGCTCCGTCTTCATCAACGGTGATTTAAGTGACCTAAAATCCGATTGTTCAGACATTTCCGTCAACCCAATCGTTGGAGAAGATTGTTGTGCCGATTGCATTTGCCGGACAGAAACCGGTTGGATCGGGATAACGGTTTCTGTTGGAATGGACAATTGAAACTGGAAGAAGGTGCAACCGAGGAGCAGGACGAACATCCAGCTATATTGTCTGAGTTCGGGAAACCGATTTTTCAGACGCAAGGAGAACAGCTCGCCAATCATCCCGGCAACCGTCAGGATCAGCGTTGTACGAAGCAAAATAGCAAGAAAAGCGTAAGTTGACATCATATTGATACGGAGTAACTGGGATGAAGGGGAATGACGAAACGGAACAGAGGAGGGTTAATCGTTGACTTGTTTGGCGATCAATTCTTTGAGCATTTTGATTTCGTCCGGTTGGAGCTTCTGTTTTTCAGTAAGATGTGCAATGAGCGGGGCAAGACTTCCGCCGCAAATTTTGGCGATTTTCTCGAAAAACGACCCGGTTGCGACTTCGGTTTGGACGAGTGCTTCGTAAAGGGCGGGATAATCGGTGCTGCGCCCGAGTACCCCTTTCTCGACCATACGATTTAAGCGTGTTTGAATCGTCGTATAACCAATTTTTCGCGGATAATTTTTATGGACCAGAGTGAGTGTTGAGGGACCGAGTTTCCAGAGTAATTCGAGGAGTTCGACCTCACCTTCACTGAGCGGGGTAAAGGACGGTTGTTGTGCAGATTTCATAGGGGACCATTTTTTTCGGGTTTGTGAGTAAAGAAACAGCTTACTACACTGTTCGTAAGTCTAGTTTACGACAAATGTAGTAGGTTGTCAAGAGAATTTTTCCCGTTTTGGCAGATTTTCCAGTTCGCTAACAAGTTTTGCGAAAAGGAATCATTTTCATGTTTGAACCACGAAAATCACAAAAATCACGAAAACCTCACAAAATACAACTTTTCGTGTCTTTTGTGTATTTCGTGGTAAAAACATATCCGTCCAACCCGGCTCGGTTCAAATCGGAAAACCAAACTTGTTTGCAAACTGCCGGTCACTATACCCCATTCTCTGCCCTCTACTGATCGTCAGGATCATTTCCCGGAAATTTTATCAGTCATCCTATGACATTCACAAAGCACCCAAAACAGATAACCGAAAAAGGATACAGAAGACTCGCGCGGTGTTCGCAGAGACGCGGAGAAGACACAAATCTCAGCGTCCTTTGCGACTCTGCGAGAAACTTCTCTCCAAAAGAAGGAAAAACCGGTTGATTTGCGAGACGCAATCATCTCCCCTGATCTCTCTTCTCTCCTCCTACCATCTAACTTTTTCACGTCCGGCTTACGCCGGGCTCAATCCGCGCGATACGTTGTATCGCGGTTCAACACTGGTGTCTCTAACGGAGCTTGAATTATTGGGGGGGACCGTTTAACCCGGGATTTCGCAATGCTACTTTCTGTATTACAATGAATTTGTTGCTTGTATTATGACATTACACTGTTTATGTACTGTATAATTGCATTACACAAGTACATAATACAACGAAGGAGGGGCATAACACTTGGTAATGCTGTTCTGAGAATCACTGTTCGCTTTTTGACTATGATAAACCGATATTGGCCCTTTGTCCTTACCCTACTCCTTGTTGCTTTTAACCCTGATTTGAGGGCGCAAGCAATTCCAATTACCAATCGGGACAAACCGATTACGTTGCCCCTTGTTCCTGCTCCCTCTTCTCCCGTCTCCGCAGACCCTCTTGACCCGAAAATCACCAACCCCCCCAATGTTTTCAACCCCGTTGCTCCAATCAATCAGGCCGGTTCGGTCAACCAGAATAATCCGCTTCATCAGAAGGGTTCGGGCAATCACAACAGTTCCGATCAATCCGCTCTTTCTTCGCAGTCGACACTCACTCCGTCTTCGCAAAATCGTCTCGTAAAAAAAGCGGTGTTGCCCAAACAGACAACGATTGCCGAACTCGAAAATGGTCTCGTCCTCATCATTCAGGAAAACCCCCTTGCCCCTCAAGTGTCCGTTCGCTGTTTTGTTGCCCAAACGGGAAGTGCTTATGAAACGGATTATTATGGTTGCGGTTTGACCGCGCAACTTTTACAGCAGATTGCGAAAGTGCCCCTTTTTGGTTCGGTTTCCAAAGAAACCTTGTCATTTGGAATCGACGGTACGAGCGAACTCTGGAAATCGTTGATTCAACAATTGGCGGTTGCCGTTTTTCAATCATCAGATCAGCGATTCGGGACTGTTGATAAAACCGCGACTTTTTCAGGTCATCCTGCTCCTTCTTTGGATGATTTGATTGACCAGATGATTTATTCGGAACTCCCGCAAAAAGCCCCTCTTTCCGGTTATCCCGACCTGTTGATTCAAAGTACAACGGAAATGGTCCGGGATTATGCGAAAAAACATCTCCAACCTCACAAAACGGTTTGGGTCGTTTGCGGAAAAATCCCAACCGGGGAGGTGTTGGAGTCTTGTTGTCAATTGCTTGGTTCTCTCCCCAAAGGAACTCGGGAACCGGTTACATCCTTTTGCGAAATGGAACAATTATCTCCGCGAAGTTTCGTTGTCGAAGAAGATCGTAACAGCACGGAATTGGCCCTGATTTGGCCCGGGACCCGATTTTCCGATTCAGACCGATTTGCCCTTGACTTGATTGCCCTTTTACTTAGTGAAGGACAGACATCACGTTTAGCACGTCGCTTGAACACGGACCGACCAATTGCGTTGGAATGGTCTTCAATTTGCGAATCGCCCCTTCATTTTAACGGATATTTTGCCGTAAAAGCGGTTGCATTGCCGGATTATCACGAAACAGTAACCCGAACCATTTTGGAAGAGGTCTATCGTTTTTGCGAAGAACCTGTTTCGCAAGAGGAACTTCAAAAAGCGAAAAAACAAAAAGAAGCAGCAAGTGTTTTTTCGGTTCAGACGATTGCTCAATCGGCGGAACAATTGGGGCGGAATTATCTTGCAACAGGTGATCCGCTTTTTGAGGAAACGGCTTTACAGCGAATACGGAATGTCACACCAACGGACATTCAACGGGTTGCGCGAACATTTTTTCGCCCGGAAAAACTCAATCAGGTCTCACGAATTCCCCGCAATTTGGGATTGGTTGGAACAAGTAATGTTTCCTCAGAACCGGGAAATGAAATACAGCGTTTCACCTTGTCCAACGGAATCCGGCTTCTTGCCAAAAAAGAACCCAATCGGCCCCTTATCAACATTCAAGCGGTTATTTTGGGAGGAGATTTGCTCGATACAGCTGAAAATCAAGGTCGTGCTTCTCTTTTCGCCGCAATGCTCAATCAAGGTTCGGCCAAATACACAGCTCGTGATCTTGCTGAATCGCTTGAAAAAAGAGGCGCAACGCTCACATTTTCGGCTGAACGGGGCATGATCGTTGCGAACATGATGTTGCTTTCTGAAGATTTCCAACAGGGAGTTGATCTGCTCGCCGATTGCCTGATTGCCCCGATGTTCCCTGATGCTCCTTTGACGCAACTCAAGACGCGACAGTTGGATGAACTGTTGCGAAGTCAAGATGATCCGATTGCGGAATTGGGGGTATTTTTTTCGCAGAATTTACCTGACACGACACCTTATCATCTTTCTCTTCTGGGGTCAACCGAATCGGTTCGTAAACTGAGCGTTGCGTCTCTTCGGGAGTATTATCAACGCAGTGTCATTCCAAACAACATCATTGTGACGGTTTTTGGTCACGTTGACCCCAAAGAAGCGGAAAAAGTCATGACAAACGCTTTTGGAAAAATGCGGGGAACGACGCCGAACAAACCGATTGTTCTTGACCGGAACAATCTTTTTCTTCAACCGATTGAGGGACACTTGCCGACTTCAAAGAAATCAGCCGCAATCATGATCGGTTATCCAATCGGCAATCCGTCCAATACTCGGGAAACAGCGGTTTTCATGCTCCTTCAACAGTTGATTGGGGGGGGAAAACAAGGAACGGGAACCAATGATGAAAAGAGAGCGGGACGTGAGAACAGAACAGGAGGAGATTGGTTGAGTCGTGACCTTTTGGGAACCGGTCTTGCCCAAACAGCCGGTTGTCAACTCTGGACCGGACCAACTCCCGGTTATTTTGTCCTCTATGCCGTCTGTTCCCCCGCCCAATTGAACGCAACCCGTTCAAGTCTTGAACGTTGTATCGAGCGGATTCAATCCGGTCTGATTGACCCGGATGAACTCCTTGCTGCAAAATCACAAGTCATAACCGCTTACATGTCGGGCAATTCCACATTAGAGGAACAGGCAAAAGAAGCAGCCCAAAACGAACTTTTGGGTTACGAACTTTTAGGGGGACCGACATTGCCGGATCGAATCAATGCACTGACTCTTGAAGAAGTTGTTTCAATTGCCCGAAAATACTTGACCCGACGTATTTTGACAACAGCAGGTCCCCGTTAGTTGTTGGACGTATCAACAAATCATCGTGTTGCAGAAACCGTTATTTCCTGTCGATTGAACGTTAATTGACGGGCTTGAATCTGCTTGAAACCCCAACTGCGAATTCGGTCGAGAAATGTGGGGATTTCCTCAACTAGTTTCCATTCAAACAGTTTAAGGGTCAACAAAAGCCCTTGAAGTGGAATATTGGGATTTTGGGCCAATTCCTCCAAAACATCAAGGGTGAAGGAGGGAGCAACATTCATGTCAGCAATTGCCAATTGACAGGGACGGAAGAGACGACGTTTGATTTGGCCGATTCGACCGCGCAGATGTGTGAAGTTGGGAAAAGCAAGGACGCGGGAATCCATTTTGCCCGGATCGACCCCCAAAACCCAAGCACCCCGGGTCAACAAGGCTTGTGTTGCTCCGCCCGGGGAACTCCCTATATCAAGACAGCGACTGCCGCATTTGACGGGAAAGTTGGACCAACGAATTGCTTCTTCAAACTTCAACCAAGCCCGGGAAACCATGTCAACCGGTTGTTCTCGCAAAAGAACTCCCCCCGCAAACCGACCATGTTCATCATCCGCTTGATGTAGTCCAACCCAATAAACAGACGGATCAATTTTCACACAATCGAGGACAAGTGAACCGGGGTGTGCGGGAGAAGCATAGGAG
Source organism: Thermoguttaceae bacterium (assembly GCA_051660685.1). GTDB lineage: Bacteria > Planctomycetota > Planctomycetia > Pirellulales > Thermoguttaceae > JAVBSX01. The sequence goes on from JBOFQB010000032.1 coordinate 11,707, forward strand.
GGACTAATCTGTAATTGGGGAGGAACATGGGGATGCTCGATCAGACGTTGAAACAGCATCTGGTCTTCTTGCGTCAAAAAGGGTTCAAACCCTTTATCTCCAACCAAACGAACATCCCGGGAAAAGCAATGCAAAAAAATCGTTTGTTTCATCCCGGTTGATAAAAGAGCCGAATCACAGACAATTTTCCAGAATTCAGCAGCAACCCGATCAAGCACTTCCTCACGAATTGACCCAAGTGCAATTCCAATTGTTCGGGCAAACAACGATTGACGACGTATTTCATTCAGTCGGGTCACATTCAACCGATTTACGTCCGTTGGGGCTGCATTTGACCCGGTTGCGTCAATTGGGTCCACACTTAACCGGGTTGAGTCAAGTTGGTCCGCATGAGACGGGATTGTGTTGAGTTCGACTGTCTTCGACCATTCCTCTTGCGGGTTAACATCCTTAAATGTGACAAACCCTGGTCTTGAAAAAGCGGGACGCAAGGACGGACACAAACGTCCGATCTCGGTTTTAAGGACCTGTTCGGCTCCAACTTGACAACTGGTATAGTAAAACATCAAAAGTGAGAGTGAAAAATTAAATACGTCATTCTTCCAATCCCGTTCGGGATTGCATTATGGTAGTAACGGATTGCATCTAACTTTCAACTCCGTCAGGAGTTGCGTTATGGTCTTCTCAACATTTTGGATACCATAATGCAACCTCTACGAGGTAGAGGAGATACATTTTTTGGGGGTCATTGCAATGCTTTTTACACCTATTTTCAGGGCAAATAACGTGCGCTGACCCTTTCTTCGCGGTCCTGTTATCTCGGACGTGCTCCGACAGTAACGGTCAATTCCTGCATTGCGCCGTTTCGGAGTATCTTGACCGGGACCTCGGTTTTGGGAGAAGTCAAAATGATTAAATGCGTCAATTGTCGCGGGTCTGTAATCGGTATCCCATTCCAATCGGTAATACAATCACCCGCTAATAAACCCGATTGTGCAGCTGGAGAATGGGGCAAGACGTAAGAAATTTTGGCCCCAACAGACGGTTTTTCAGCACTTTCTGACTCTTCCAAACCGGTTGGTGTTGGAAAGGCGACTCCCAACCAACCATGTTGCATGACCCCGCCTGATCGTTTGATCTTTTCGTAGACAATTTTGGCGAGAGAGCTGGGAATTGCAAATCCGATTCCCTGACTGACCCCTTGATTGGTTTCTCCGAGAATTGCCGTGTTAATACCAATCAGTTCTCCTTTGAAGTTGACAAGCGGTCCCCCGCTGTTTCCCGGGTTGATTGCGGCGTCCGTTTGCAAGAATTCCTGAACAGCGGGACCATCTGGTAAAGGGGTGTACCGTTCTTTAGCACTGATGATTCCGTGAGTGACGGTATGTGCGAGACCAAAAGGGTTGCCGATTGCAAGAACCGGTTCGCCGACCTCGGTCGTGTCGCTGTTGCCCCATTCCATAACATCGAGGTTGGGAGTGTCAATTTTCAAAACCGCCAAATCGGTTGCCCGGTCATATCCAATTGGTGTCACTTCCCGAATCACTCGACCGTCACTTAATTGGACTTCGATGTCGGCATTTGCAACAACGTGAAAATTGGTTAAAACGTAACCTTCTGGATCGACAATCACCCCGGACCCTTCTCCGAGAACCTGCGTTACAGTCTGACCCCGCTTGTTTTGAACGGTTTGAATCGCCTTAATTCCAACGACCGAGGGACCGACTTTTTTAACAACCCAAGGAGGTAAGGTCCAGATCGGCAAAGGGGTTCCTTCTTTCTCGAAATGGGACCATTCTTTCATCACTTCTTTTGCCGCTTCGACTTTTGCTTTTTCCGCTCCTCGATTGATTGCGTAAGAAAGGGGCATAACGAGGTAGGGAATGAGCCAAACTGCAACCAGAAAACAGATGAAGAGGAAAAGGTAGGAGACCCCTTTTCGTCGGGGGGGACCATTGTAATTCGGATTGGACATAAGACTGAAATAGGGAAGAACCGAAGAGAAAACACAAAGGCGCGACAGGTTGTCTTGCGAGCGAACACCCAAGTCTGCTTATTATAGATGAGAGGACGGAGATCGTAAAGACACTCTTTCAGCGAGACAGATTTTGTTGAATCAACGGGTTGCGAACAGACTGCTAACAAGTTTGGGTTTGCGATTTGAACCGAGCCGGGCCGGACGGATTTGTTGACCACAAAAGACACGAAAGACACAAAAAACTGTATTTTGTGAGGTTTTCGTGATTTTCGTGGTTCAAACATGAAAATACTCTTTTTCGCAAAACTTGTTAGCGAACTGGGGTTGTGAACAGAGATACGCTTTCATTTTACGGAATTTCGGATAGAATACCGGAGATGACCGGGGAGGAATTACGGAGACGGGGGACGGTTTGAAATTTCCAACGCAGTACACCTCGATATGGAAAGTGCAAGACACGAGCGATGAGACGAAGCGAGACCGTCTTGTCCCCAACATAAGAAACAGTTCACTATTAACGGTTGTATTTTGTGAAAAACATGTGCTGAAAAACTGCGTTCCTTCTTCTCTCCTCAACCTCGTAGAGGTTGTGTTATGGTAGAAAAGGACCGAAAAGCAAATCCGAACCCCGTCGGGGTTCCGTTATGGTAATAAACGCAACAACGCAGAATAACCCTAACGCAACTCCTGACGGAGTTGGAAATTTCTGCGCAATCCGTTACTACCATAACACAATCCCGACGGGATTGGGGAAACACCGTATTTATTTTTTACTGTTTCAAAGCTGTTTTCTGCCCCGCATCTCGTACTCTCCCTTGACCTTACTCCCTTTACTCTCACTCTCACTCTCTTTTACTTTTTAATCGACATAATGGAATACCGACGAATTGGTCAGACGGAAATGCAAGCGAGCATTATTGGTCTTGGAACAGAACACTTGGACAATAAGCCGTTTGAAACGGTTGAGGAAGTCATTGATGTTGCGTTGGAACAGCAGATCAATTTCTTTGACGTTTTCATGCCCGGGACACCTGTCCGGGAACATATTGGCAAAGCGTTGAAAGGACAACGCGAAAAAGTCATTATTCAAGGTCATATTGGTTCTGTCGATTTAAGAGAACAGTACGACATTTCCCGGGATGTTGCAATTTGCCGAAAATACTTCGAGGAACTGCTCCGTTGTCTCAAGACCGATTATATTGATCTTGGAATGATGTTTTTTATTGATTCCGAAAAGGATTACAAGGAGGTGTTCGAGACCGATTATATCGACTATGTTCTTCAGTTGAAAAAGGGGGGGAAAATCCGGGCAATAGGTTTCAGCTCGCACAATCCCGAAACAGCAGCCCGGGTCGTCCAAACCGGTCTCATTGAGCATCTCATGTTCAGTATCAATCTCGCGTATGACATGCTCCCTGTCCATGTTTCTATCATCGACACACTGATGTCGTCCGAAAAAATCAATCACGATCTCTTTCAGGGAATTGACCCGGTTCGCGGACGGTTGTACGAATTATGTGCGTCCCGGGGTGTTTCCATCTCCGTGATGAAAACATTGGGAGCCGGAAAATTGATTTCCCCTGAACACACTCCCTTTGCGAAACCGTTAACGGTCGGACAGTGTATTCATTATGCGTTGACCCGACCGGGTGTTATTAGCACGTTAATTGGAGCTCGTAATCGGGCGGAAGTCCTTGAAGCGGTTCAGTACCTGCGATTGACCGAGGAGGAGCGGGATTACAGCCCGGTGATGTCCTCATTCCGTGAATTCCAACGAAAATGCGTCTATTGCAATCATTGCCGACCTTGCCCAGTTGACATTGATATAGCAACGGTTACAAAATACATGGAAATTGCGGCGATTGAACCGACAAACATTCCGCCCGGAGTTGTTGCGCATTATCAGTCGCTTGAACACAAAGCATCCGAATGTATTCAATGCGGCTCTTGCGAGAACCGTTGTCCTTTCGGTGTCCCGATTATTGAAAACATGACCCAAACCGTTCAACTGTTCGGCTCCTGAAGATGGATTGGACAAAACACATCCCCCCAAGATGAATCCAAGATGATTCTATTCACTGAACAGATGAAGAAGTCTATTTGTTCGTTGATTCAAGAATAAACCGAACATTCAGAGATTCCAGAAAATCGTATAATGTGTAACACAGCACGTTGAACCGTTGACACACATTAGGAATCTTTATTTTCGTACTATTTTTATCAACGGGCTGCTCCAATGTAACAACCGTCATCTTGTGTGTCTTAGCGTGAGCGATCAACCAACCGTCCGCTGCACTTGCAAATTTTTCTTTTTCTGCCCGCGAAAAGAGGGTGTGTGAATCAACCCATTTTTTGATTGCAGAATACGTTTTTTGCGTCTCACTGTCACTTTCCAACACAAAATCGTTCGGAACATGATCCCGTATCCAGTTTTTCAAACGATCATTTCCCCGATCAATTTCATTCACAGCAGCTGAGAGAGTGTGTATTTTTGTATCCGAGTGTTCCTTTAACAGAGTATCCCAAAAGGCGGGAACAAATGAAAAACGGTAAAACCGTTTCTGTGATTCAATAAAACAGTCCGAATCAAGCAAAAACCGGTTTTGGGCATTATTCATAAACACCTCCTGCGACTTTGCTCGCAAACGTATCAAAGGTTTTTCCCCACATTTCGGTCAGATGATAGGCTTCTCTGTACAGCAATCCGCCCCAACGAACAGCATCAACAATCGTTCGTGAAAATCGCGGCGAAAGACGGCTTTGAATAGTGTGGTAAAAGTTACCTCCATTGACCCCTTTGTCTTTTTTCTTTTGTTTTGCCAACTCCCAATTTTCCTGTTCCTCGTTATAGAACGCAAAAAATTGGGTCGCTTTGATATATTCAAGCTCAAGTGCCCGACGTGCAATGACCAATCGACTCACTCCAAAAAATCGGGCAATCGCTGCAAAATCCTTGCGATACTCTTTCCAAACGCATACAAAGCGTTTTTGGGGAACCAATAATTCCGCTGCGATTCGATTACAGCGAATCTCAACCTGTTTGGCCTTATCAACTCCCAGTTGTGGTAAATTACAGAGTCCAGCTTCTCCAATTGCCAAATGCGACAATTCATGGGCTAAGGTGAATAGCATTGCCGTTTCCGTATCATTTCGATTGATAAAAATAAGCGGCGCATATTCATCAAGGAGTGTAAAACCTCGAAACTCTTCATGATCAAGCGGACGTCGGGTGTTGTTCGCAACGATACCGTTGATAAAGACAAAAATGCCCTTATCTTCAGCAGCATCCCTTAATTTTGAAAAAACATTTTCCGTGCAGCGACACGATTGCGTCCAATCATCCGGCAAATCCAGACACTGACGTATTCGTTGGGCAGAATCTTCAATCGAGGAAACAGGTCGATTCTTCAGCGAGTCGACAAGGAAAACAGGTGGAACCCCGTCTTCTCGATGTTTCTCGTGCAACCAATCCTGACGACTTTGCATGAGATAAATTGTATCGAAGAGATTCGGGCTTGGACGTTGCTGTTTTTGGTTCTTAAATGTCCGAAAGTCAACAATAGGAAGCAACTCATCTGGCGGAGTATCCGAAAAGAGATGTCCAAAGGAAACCATAACGACTTTGGCAAAACTTTCCAATTGTTTTAAGGTCGGCGTACTCTCACCTTTTATCCAGTTTTTGGCTTTTTCAAGAAACTTTTTCTGTGTTTTAGAGAGGGTTTCGGGACGTTCTTCATAGCCGAGAGCGGTCAATCGCCCATTGAATCATATTCGGCTTGATGTCCACTTTTTCAACCATAAAAATTTTCACTCACAAAACGGTCGATTGAATATTTACCCAAAAACAGTATACTCTTATCATTCCACTATACAAAAATCTGCAATCCCCCGCAAGACAAGAGAGATTGTTATTTTTGTGAAGTGCTGAAAATTTGAGGTACACAGGATGTTTCATTCGATATTGATGTGGAAAAGATGATACTTTTGCGGACTCAATGCACACGATTTCCCCGTCTTCCATTTCCATTTTTTCCCCTTTCAGCAACAGGAGCTTTGATATGACTTTAACCCGACGAGATTTACTTAAGGCAGGTGCGATTGGCGTGACAGCAACCGCAATTGCCGGACCACGTCCCCTTTATTCCTTTGAACAGGAGAAAACCAACATGACACAAAAAGAATTGAAATTTGATAATGCCCGATTTTACGACAAGGCGGGAAAGTTCGACCAAGAAAAGGCAAAAGACGCGATTCTGGAGCTTTGCGAGTTTCATCATTATCCCGTTTATCCCGGTCTGCGCGACCAACTCTGGGTCTTCGATTATGGTCTCGGTCGCTTCACCGAACTCGGTCTCGCCTGTGTAACCTTCATCAACAAAGTGGACGGCGAATTCAGTTACATGCTCTCGGACATTTTTCTGCTCCCGAATCAGATGCTCCCTGAACATTGGCACATTCAACCTGAAAAGACGCCGAATTGTCCCCAAAAAGATGAAGGTTGGCTCGTTCGTTGGGGTCGCAGTTACATTATCGGAGAAGGAACACCGAATCTTCCCCCCGAAGTCGTCGTTCCAAAAATTCATTGCGACGGAAAAGTCTCAATCGAGCATTGCGTGATCGCCGATCCCGGGGTTTTTGTTCCTCTTTCAAAAGTGGGAACACGACATTGGCAGTACGGCGGAAAAGAGGGGGTGATTCTGACGGAAGTCGCAAACGCTCATGATACTCCTTCTGTCCGACATGCGGACCCCATTTGCAATGAAGCGTTTTTGAAGGGATAAAAGGGAAAATTTTTCCCCTTTCTCCGGCCAAAAATTCTCTTGCTTTGAAACCCCTGATTGCTATACTGCTCTCTTCCAAAACAACGCTGTTTTTGCAACCTTTTCTGGAAGAGTTCGTATGAGTACGTTTTATTGGGTTAATAAGGGATCAAGTTTTTGGGTCAACAAATCCTGCTGGTCCCTCACATCAGGCGGTCCGCCCGGAACATCATTGCCGACAATCAATGATGATGTTGTTTTTGATGGTGCAAATGGAGCAAATGGTACTTGCTTTCTCTCAGATGCCAATCAGATCACTTATGCAAAAAGTATTACGATAAATGGATATACAGGGATACTGAATTTTACAGGGGTCATTGAGGGTCCCGCTCATCTTTACATGCCGGATGGAAGTTTTATCAATTGGCAGACGGGAACATGGACAATTGGTACTTACATCAGAATTTTTGCCCGGGATTTAACAGTTACGATTGGTCCGGGACGGACGCTTTCCCGATTCAGTCCGAACATGTTTTTTCAAGGCAGGTGTGAATTCATTCATTCGGATAATGCGTTTGCTCCTGTTACAAGATGGATGTCGAGTGCTGAAACAGTCGTTTTTACCTCAAACGGTTCGTCGATTCCTTTCCGTGATGTTGAGGTGACTTCGGACATTATTCTTAACGGTTCGAAAATTCTTCTGGACATCCCCCCCGAACAATCCGGGCGTACAGCATTTCAAAGCGTCAATGTTCCAAGCGGTCAATCCGGGGAAGTCATTACTTCGCAAACACCTTCTAATTTCAGAAACATTACATCAGGAACATTTCATTGCCCCGTTACCATTTCACATCCTCAAGGTTGGATTTTTGAAAAAAGCACTTTTGAACGGCTGAGCAATTCGGTTCCGTCCAATGTGGAAAACATGAACATTGAATTGAGGGATGATACAAGTATTAAGGACTGTATTCTTTATGGAACCCCTTATCCTGTTTCAGATGCGCGACAAACATTTTTGTCACTTTCATCCGGCAAGACATTGACTCTGACTGGAGCCAGTTTCATAACTATTTTGGCTTTAAGCAGATTGATATTGCGTCAATCGCAGTGTTTTGGTAATCATACTGCTCTTCAGGGAGGAGTATTTTATGAAAAAACGTGAATACACAACAGGTCTTGAATTAACGGACA
>JBOFQB010000033.1:0-124252 GCA_051660685.1 Thermoguttaceae bacterium
ATCAAGCGGTTTGCGATTGACAAAAGCATGATTTTGGACGTTCGGGCGAGGGATAACGGCGGACGGATTTTTGACATTGAGATTCAGGTGTCGAATCATTTGGCGTTTAAGGAGCGGATGTTGGGGTATTGGGCGGACACCTATTCCGGGCAGTTGTTTCGAGGAGGCGATTACCTGTCGCTCAAGCCGGTCATATCAATTATCATTGTGTTTGACGACATATTTCCTGAATTGACGGGCAGACACCAATTGTTCCACTTGGTGTCCGACGAGAACCCGAAAGTGCAGTTTTCGGACCATATTTGCGTCCATGTTCTCTGTCTAAAAGGGGTTGGTGTTGAACATTTGGAAAAAATACACAGTTGGAACGACGCGTTGCAAGGTTGGTCCCTGTTTCTGGCGTGCAAACCTGAAGAATTGGAGGAGCGAATGTCAGTCATTAGTACAAAAAATCCGGTTTTGAGCGAGGTTGATCGGGAATTTCGGCGGTATGCGAGCAACCCTGAGATGCGGGAAATCGAGCGCAGCCGTATGCTGTATGAGGCGTTTCACCGTCTTGAGCTTGGCAAGGCGATGGAAATGCTGAAAGAGGCCGAAGAATCTGCCGCCAAAAGCAAGGCCGAAGGTGAGGCGAGAGGCATTGCGATTGGCCGGACAGAAGGCGTTGCAATTGGTGAAGCAAAGGGTAAAGCCCAGGAGCGGGCTGAACGGGTTGCTGAGGCTCTCGATTTGCGGTTTGACAAAGTGCCCTATCAGTTGACGGAGCAAATTTTGATGATGACCGATCTGGATCGGTTGGAAAAGCTGTTCCGACTTGCCTGCAAATGTACCTCACTTGCGGATTTTGAGGCGGAGTTTGTTTAGCCGCGATACAACGTATCGCGCGTAAAGAGATTTCAGAACTGCCCGCTTGCGCGGGGTTATGTACGCGCGGTACGGTGTACACGCGGCTAAACATCTGTTTTCCGCCGTTCATCGGTTCAACGCCATAATAAATTCGATGACGCATGAAACCAATTCGTCACAAATCGGACTTGCCGAATCAGTATAATCGGGAATCTGGCTTGCTCTGGACGCTGTTGAACTGCTTTTCAAAAGATGGTTCATCTTCTCAACGACCAGCTTTTGTGCGTTTGGATTTGCTTTTGACAGCAGATCGGCGTCGGCGACTGGAATCTGAATATCCGCTGTTCAGATTCTGAACTCAGAGATCAAGTAACCCTAAGGAGGAGGACCAAAGAAGTAGTACCAAGGGGTCGCATGATTGCCGACAGATTCAACCCAAGACCGGCCTCCATTCTGGGTCGAGAGATAACCAAGTATTGACAGTCCAACAATAAAAGAAAAGCCCAGTGCCGACACGAAAAACAACCGAAGCAGTAACCACTGCCGTTCCGAGAGTTCGGGCGGTGTGTTGGGGTGCAGAAAAAACCAACCCATAGCACTAATGAGTGCTCTGGAAAAGGAATCTGTTTTTTGATGATTTGTTTGGTTCATTCTGGGCCTCCCCGTTCATTATAACACTCAATGCAACGTAAAGAAACACAAAAAAGCGGCAACAATCGCGCAAAGGGCCTTGAAGTTTGCGATTAGTCACGGGACACCTCCTTGATTGCTTTGAGAAGATTATTTTTATTCATTAAAAAAGCTGGTCCCAGTTTTTCATCAGGTTCTTTGGCACAGAATTGCCATAAATGACGGACTTCTGCTATGACTTCGTCCCAGATTTCATCATGTGTCTGCGCAATCACATCAATTCCAAGATCGGCGTTTTCAATCTTCATGTACTGTTTATCCTCGGTCAATGCCGGTGTTAGTACAAGCGGTGTGTTAAACTGCAAATCAGTCGAATCATCAAGCGAAATCGTTTCAAGCGTAAATTCCGCCAAGTCAAGCACCCGAATGTCATCGACATTGGTCAGTTTCTTCGGCGTTTCCTTGTCGCTCTCGTAAGTGATATGACCCGTCACCTGAATCAGTTCTTTACGGTTTTCGAACAGTTTGACTTCCATTTCGTCGCTGTAATAACATTCCAGCTCCGTATCTGTCGGCGGATATTTCAGCGTCAGGCAGTGCTTCTCAAAATCCATCGCAACGAGATAGCCCGTTACTGTCTGGTACTGCTGTTCCGCTTCCGTTGACTCCAATGCCGATTCCTGAAACCGTTTCAGGACGAAAATGGCTTTCTGAATGTCAGCAAGCAATGCTTTCTGGATGCCGTCAAGCAACGGAATAAGAGTTGCTACATCAACAGATGATGTCTCGTCACTTTTCTCGAAAAGGCGTAAATCAATTTTTTCGGGTTTTTCGTGCATGGATTTCATCGTGCTTTCCTTTCAATCGGTGTATAGTACCTGAGTTGCTCATTTTACACATGGACTTGACAAAAAAACACCGGTCCGCTGTCTATTATTCGTCCTATTCGGGTTTTACCTTGACGAATCCTCCCAAGCACCCCTAGAGTACCGTTTTCCGGCGAAGTAGACGTAGGCGTAATCGCCTGATTTGCAGACTTTGGGGGGGGTCGGTTGTTGAGTTTTGACCTCTTGCAAAAATAACCACAAATTTGGAGGTTTTGGTTTTTTGGAAAATCTGAAATTTCCCGCTTTCAGGCTTCGCCAGTCCTTTATTTTCAACGATTTAAGAAATGGCGGCACAGGGACTCGAACCCCGGACACGCGGATTATGATTCCGCTGCTCTAACCAACTGAGCTATGCCGCCTAACGGTCTGTGATCGACAGTCCGTACAGTCTAATGTCATTCAACCCTTTGTAAACGGGGGGATTCAAGAATTTCTCCGGACAATCAACGAGCAATTTGCTTTTTTCCTAGCTGCGTAGCAGCGACCTTTTTGTAGCCCGGGGTGAAGCGCAGCGCAACCCCGGGTTCAATGTCATGCAAAAAATGAGCTGCGTAGCTGCGACCTAAAAAAACGACACGCATCAGCACGAGGTATTTGTTAATTAGGTCGCTCCGATGGAGCTTATTTTGTTGGGGGGACCATTTAACCCAGGGTTGCGGTCGCGTTGCTCCCTTCACCCTGGGCTACAAAAAGGACGTCCCTCACGGGACTACAGATTGGTTCCACCAAAACACCATCCTTGTTTGTTTATGGTTTCGTATTGTCTCTTTTCTCTTGCCCCTTTTACCAAACTTCTGCAAACGACCTGTCTTTTCTAAAATTCCCGCAAACCCGTCAAGTAGGTGTGACAATGCGGGCAAATATGATAACCAACATCAATGTCCCGCTCACAGTTCGGACACGATTTGTACGTCGGTAATGTCGATGAAACAATCCGCTGTCCCAACGTCGCTGCAGGTCGTTGCGCAATCGCATTCGGAACTAACCGCGCCGAACTCATCGTGCGCGGTTCCGGACGACCTAATATGTCCAACACCGCACTCTCCGAAAGAACTTCGGGACGGACCGATTCAATCTGAACCAACGCCTTACATACTGGACATTTGCCGACTTTCCCGGCATTCGTCTCCTTCGCGGTCAAATGGTGTCCGTTCGGACATCTCAAATGTATCGCCATTTTTTAGGCCCTCCCTCGTCACGGTCTTTCGTTGTCCAACCCTCAACATTGTCCAACCTGAATTTTCAAACAACACCGGAAATGGGATTCCCTTCCTCCTCACGTCACTTTTTCGCCGAGAACGACTATACTCGCTTCCAACAGAGAATACAACTAGGAAGTCTAACAAAGTTCTGTCAAAACGCGAGAAAATTCTGCCCCCTTTTTCCCACTTTTCCCCTTCATTTTCAGAAAAGTCCGGTAATTTCGTTTTTTTCGTTCAAGTCAATCATTTCAGCAGCCGGAACTTTCGGCAAACCCGGCATTGTCATAATTTCTCCCGCCAAAACAACAACGAATCCGGCTCCTGCTGAAACCTTGACATCACGGATTGGGACTCTGAAACCGCAAGGTCTCCCCTTTAAGCTCGGGTCTGCCGAAAGAGAATACTGTGTTTTGGCAATACAAACAGGTAAACGGCCAAAACCGAGTGATTCCAACGTCGCAAATTTCTCGCGGATTTTTTTCTCGGCAAAAATCCCCTCTCCTCCGTATACTTCCCGGACAATTGTCTCAACCTTCTCCCAAAGTGGTGTTTCATCAGCATAAAGGAACGTCAACCCTTTCTTAGATGACGTTTTTTCGGCCCGTTCGGTTACAACCTGGGCCAATTTTTCTGCACCTGCCCCGCCTAACGCCCAATGTTCGGCGAGAGCAACTGCTGCACCCCAGGATTGACAACATTGTTCGAGCAGGGCGATTTCTTCCGGGGTGTCACTTGAAAACGCATTCAGGGCAACAACGGTTTCCAAACCAAATTTTTGCATGTTTTCGACATGCTTATGCAGATTTTCCATTCCCCGCAACAAAGCGTCGGGGTTCGGTCGGGCCCAATCTCCCTTTTCGACCCCGCCGTGATTCTTCAGAGCACGAATTGTCGCAACGAGGACGACAACATCGGGGGTCAAACCGGCTTTACGGCATTTGATGTCCAGAAACTTTTCCGCCCCGAGTTCCGCGCCAAATCCGGCTTCTGTCACTGTGTACTCCGAAAGTCGCATTGCCAGTTTCGTCGCAATCACACTGTTACAACCATGTGCAATATTGGCAAAAGGACCTCCATGAATGAGGGCGGGATTCCCTTCTAACGTCTGAACCAGATTCGGTTTGAGCGCGTCTTTCAACAGGACCGTCAACGCCCCTTGCGCTTTCAGGTCGGACGCTGTAATCGGTTCTCCCTGAACGGAATAGGCGATGATGATCCGACCAATCCGTTCTTTCAATTGGGCCAATGATTCGCTCAGACAGAGGATTGCCATAATTTCTGACGCAACGGTAATGTCAAAATGACCTTCTCGGGGAATGGAATCAGCCGGACCTCCCAAACCGAGAACGATGTTCCGAAGTGCCCTGTCATTCAGGTCCAAAACGCGATTCCAGACGATTTTGCGGACATCGATTTTCAACGCATTACCGTGATGCAGGTGATTGTCCAGCATCGCAGCCAATAAATTGTGTGCGGCAGAAATCGCATGTAAATCACCTGTAAAATGAAGGTTAATGTCTTCCATAGGAACAACTTGGGCATAACCTCCTCCTGCTGCGCCCCCTTTCATGCCGAAACAGGGACCGAGTGAAGGTTCACGCAGACAGACCGTTGTTTTTCGCCCCAACCGGTTCAGCGCGTCCGCCAATCCGACGCTCGTCGTCGTCTTCCCCTCTCCAGCTGGAGTCGGGTTAATCGCGGTCACCAAAACCAGTTTCCCCGGTTTGGAATGGGCAAGAGAGTTGTAGAAATCGAGAGAAATCTTCGCTTTCGTTTTGCCGTAAGGTTCCAGAAAATCAAAGGGAACCCCTAATTTTTCGGCAATCTCGGTAATTGGCAAGAGTTGGGCGTTCTGGGCAATTTCAATATCTGTCGGAACGGGTGATTTTATCATGTCAACGTTGATTTCAACAAAAAGGAAGGGGGAAAAGGTCGTCTTGCGAGCAAACAGTCTAACGTGTTTGGGCTGATCGTGCAACGGAGTCGGGACGGAAGACCTCATGTTGACGGTCCTTTTGGAAATGTTAAGTCGTCTCTTTCGAGTCCCGTCGGGACGTCCTTTTTGTAGCCCGGGGTGAAGGGAGCAACGCGACCGCAACCCCGGGTTGACGATCAACCCCAAGAATCAAGCTCCGTCGGAGCGACACAAGAACCAATTGGCAACGTATTTGCGTGTACTTTTTATTAGGTCGCAGCTACGCAGCTCCTTTTTGTGGGGGTTCATTGAACCCGGGGTTACGCTGCGCTTCACCCCGGGCTACAATCATGTCGCTGCTCTGCAGCTAAGAGATGCAATCCTTGAATTTTTAGTTTCAAAAAGTTGTGAAACGTGTATGCCAAGTATTGAAATGCTCTAAGTACGCGCGATACGTTGTATCGCGGCTAAACGGAGGACCCTTTTCTTTACAGAATGAACTTCTTCATGTCCTCTTCAAGAGTGATCTCTTCAAGCTGGGTTTTGACATAAGTTGCGTCAATCTCAATCCGGTCCCCCTTCCGGTCAGGTGCTTCAAAACTCAACTTCTCAAGCAACCGTTCCATGATCGTGTACAACCGTCTCGCCCCTATATTCTGCGTCCGTTGATTCGCCTCAAACGCATAATACGCCAGTTCCCGAATCGCCTCTTCCGCAAAATGTATCTGTATCCCTTCTGTCTGCATTAACGCCAGATACTGCTTCGTCAACGAACCGCTCGGTTCCGTCAGAATACGGACAAAATCATCCCGGGTCAGATCGCTCAACTCAACCAAAACCGGGAAACGGCCTTGTAATTCCGGCATAAGATCACTCGGTTTGGATCGATGAAACGCTCCTGCCGCAATAAAGAGAATGTGACTGGTGTTGATATATCCGTACTTCGTCTGAATCGTCGTCCCCTCAACAATCGGGAGTAAATCCCGCTGAACCCCCTGTCGGGACACGTCCGCCCCATGTTGCTTCTCACTCGCTACAATTTTGTCGATCTCGTCGATAAAGATGATTCCAACACTTTCAGCCAATTCAACCGCTTGGGTTTGCACTTTGTCCCGACTAATCAACGAATCACTTTCCTGCTCCAACAGATACGCTCTCGCTTCACGAACGGTCATTTCCCGACGTGAACGATGTTTAGGGAGAATTTTCTCGAACATTTCGTCGAGATTCAGGTCAAACGATTCCATGCCGGGCATTCCAACCATAACCGGCGTTGCCCGAGTCTCCGTCGTAATCCCAACAGTCCGCTCCTCCATTTCGCCGGATCGGAGCATTGCCCGAATCTTCTCCCGATTCCGACGATACCGAATTTCCTGAGGAGATTCCGGCTCCTCTCGCCCGTCTTCCCCCAATTCGTCCGACTCATCCGCATCTCGGAACAAATCCTCGACTTCAATCGATGTTACGGAACCGGACGAACCTGAACGTCGCGTTGACACCCCCGGACTTGGCGGAAGAAGCAGGTCAATCAGCTTCTCCTCAACCCGGTCGCGCGCCATTTCCTCCACTTTCGCCCGTTCCTGTTCCCGAACCAGACCGATTGCATTTTCAACCAGTTCGCGGACCATGCTCTCGACATCTCGACCGTAATAACCAACTTCCGTGTACTTCGTCGCTTCAACCTTGATAAAGGGTGCTCCCGTCAACGTCGCAAGTCGTCGCGCGATCTCCGTCTTACCAACCCCCGTCGGTCCCATCATCATGATGTTCTTCGGCGCAATCTCCTTCTTCATCGCATCATCAACCTGTTGTCGACGCCAACGATTCCGAATTGCAACCGCAACCGCTCTTTTTGCGGCATCCTGACCAACAATATGTTTATCGAGTTCTGCGACGATTTCTCGCGGTGTTAGACTCATATTACTTCAACTGAAATGTTATCGTTCGTGTAAATGTCAATGCTCGACGCAATTTTCAATGCCGCTTGAACAATTTCCTCAGCGGAAAGTGAACTGTGTTGCAACAATGCTTTTGCAGCAGAAAGGGCATAATTTCCCCCGCTCCCAATCGCACATATCCCGTCCGTCGGTTGAATCACATCCCCATTTCCTGAAAGAAGAAGCGTATTTTCACGATCCACAACGATCATCATCGCTTCAAGTCGTCGAAGTGCCCGGTCGGTCCTCCATTCTTTCGCCAACTCCGTCGCTGCTCGCGTAATATTCGCCGGAAAATCTTTTAACTTCGCTTCAAAACGTTCCAACAGCGCAAAAGCATCAGCTGTTGAACCGGCAAAACCGGTTATAACTTTACCGTCGAGAACCTTGCGGATTTTATTGGCGTCGTATTTCATAATGGTCTCGCCCAATGTGACTTGACCATCTCCGCCAATTGCGACCTGACCGTTCCGTCGAACCGTCAGAATGGTTGTACTTCGTGATTTCATCTTCTTCCCGTTTGTTGAACCTGTTGTTAGAGTTGTTCTAAAATCTCTTCAGGAATGTTATGGTTCGCTGAAACCGTCTGCACATCATCGTGATCGTCCAACAGTTCAATCAGCTTCAAAATCTTCCCCGCCGTTTCAATATCCGTAATGTCAACCGTTTCTTTCGGAACTCGGGACAACTCCGACGCTTCAACGGGAATACCAGCATCGCTCAATGTTTTGGAGAGAATGTCATACACTTCAGGTTGACAGGCGATTTCGAGTTGCCCCTCCTCATTCATCTGGACATCATCTGCCCCGACTTCAAGAGCCAATTCCATGAGAGCATCTTCCGTAATCGCTCCTTGCGGAATCAAGAAAAATCCCCGCTTGTCAAAATTCCAAGCAACACAGCCGGTTGCCCCCATTTTTCCCCCGCACACCTCAAAAATTTTCCGTATCTCAGGTGCAGTCCGGTTCCGATTATCGGTCAATCCTTCACACATGACCGCAACACCATTTGGACCGTATCCCTCGTACACCACTTCGTCCAACTGCGCTGAATCGAGTTCGCCTGTTCCGCGTTTGATTGCACGAACGATGTTTTCTTTAGGGAGACTGACCGCTTTTGCCTCTTCAATTGCTGTTCGCAAACGAATATTTGCATCCGGGTCTCCCCCCCCTATCTTCGCTGCAACGATGATCGCTTTTGCGAGTTTGCTCCACAACTTCCCCCGTTTCGCGTCGACCAACGCTTTCTTGTGCTTGATTCCAGCCCAATGAGAATGTCCCGCCATTTTTCCTGCTCCTCCAATAATGCTGTCTTTCTGCTAAACGACTGTCCCTACTACCCTTCCAGAGCTAAAAATGTGTGTTAGCAGTCGAAATTCTTCGACAAAAAACAGCTTGAAAAACACAAATTTATGTTTGGCGGGGTACGACTCGCAACTTTATCTCGGTTTCTTCTTCCGCAAAGCCCGAGTCGGAGAAGGTGACACCTCTTCCGTATGCGATTTGCCCTTTTCTTCCTGCTTCGAATCATCAGACATCGAGGATTTTGCAACTTTCCTTTCCGATTTGTCCGCCCCTTTCGAGGTCTTTGACGTTTTGAACTCTTTCTGTTTGTCCGACCGCACTCCCCCTTGCTCGGACGGTTCCTCGACTCGACCTTTCTTTTTCTCCCCCTCTTTTTCTCCCTCTTTGCCTGATTGGTCGGCAACACGATGTTTCACGTTTGGTTCGACAACCGACGTTTTTTTCTCCGTCTTAGGTTCCGACTTGGGTTGCTCTGTTTTCTCGGAATGACCTTTGACCGTTTTTTCCGTCGATACGGCTTCCTTCCTTTCCTTCAAGTTCTCTTCCTTTTTCAGCTTTTCATCTTTCGGCTTTTCGCCCTTTTCGCCCCCTTTATCCTTTTCATCTTTCACCTTTTCACTTTTTTCGCCCCTTTTATCCTTTTCGTCTGTTTTATGCGAATCACCAATCGAGGTTGTCCCTAAAGACAATTCCGACACATGATCCCGTTTTGTGACCGTTGAATCCTTAACCCGAACATTGCCGGATTCACGCGATTTCCTCTCTTCCTGTTCCTTCGCCTTATCTCCAACCTTCACCTTGTCCTTGACACTTTCCTGTTCTCTTTCCGCTTCCTTTTCCTTGCTCTTTCCCGTTTCTTTGGTCTTTTCCAACTCTTTGGTTTTCCCCTTCTCCTTACTCTTCTCCTTCTCTTTGCCCTTGCGAGATTTGGTTCCAACGGTCTCAAATTCCCCTTCTTCATGATCGGAAGAATCATAAGAAATTTCCTCTCCCGTAATAGGGTTCGGAATGAATTCCACTTCCTCTGTCACACTCAGCTCTTCTGAGGTATCCAAATCATCATCCATGTCCGAAGTGGACACAGCAATCGGCGGTAATTGCGGTTTCGGCTTCATCATATAGGTTGCCTTAACCGGCTTAATAACAATCAATTCAGGTGCTGCACAATCCCGTTGATGAACTTGCGAATCAATCGCAACCAGAACAGCCCGCAATTTCTCCCGCTCTGTCTCTTCCGTATGTTCGACACCAAGTAAATGCAGCAATGTTGCGAATTCAACCCCTTCATTCTTCGCAATCGCCCGTTCCAACGTCGGAACCTCTTCCTTCGTCTGCTCCTTGTTCACTTGCGTTAAGCCTAAAAGACGAAAAACCCGCATCCCCGATTCCGAAATCGGAATGACATGTCCCCCAAGAGCATTTTGAACGGTATAATCAATCATAAACCGACTACAAACGGCGATTGACTCAAGATACTCAACCGATTGTGAGAGATTCTTCTTCTTCAGCTCCTCCAAATCGTACATGTACGTCGTCTCAAAAACCGCTTGCAACGTCTTCCGAATCCGATCTCCCGCGATTGCTGCTTCAGAAAGTTGCGGGAATGTCGACGCCAACTCATTCGCCGTTGAAACACGAACCTCATTCCAATCAATGTAATGATGTTCCAAAACAGAAAACGCCGTATCCGCCTGTTCTATGTTGCTATGCTCAAGAAGAGCCGCATAAATCAAATGTTCCAGAACCGCCCGCGCCGGAATCATCGGTACATGTTGATAACGCTTGCGAAGTAATTGGTGCAGCTGCTTGATTTTTTGTGTGCGATTCAATGACGCCATATTCTATCCCCGTATTACCTTATCTCGTATAACCTGATCCCGAGTTGCCTTATCCCGTGTTGACTTATATCACCCAATTGGCTCGTGAACGAAACGCCCCTTGATTAACCATTTTCCCGGGCCGCATCCGTTCCATCTGCTGTTTCGGTTTCCCCCAATTCTCCCAATTCCTCCGTTTCCCGAACTGTCTCAACCGGCTTTTTCGGGAGCACTTCGTCAAGAATCTTGGAAATCAACAGCGAGTGTTTGATCCCCATATCCAACACAAACTGAATTTGAGGTGTATAACGGGTATCAATCCGTTTCGCGCACTTGGCTTGAAGAAAACCGGCTGCTGATTGTAAACCGCGCAGACTCAAACTCTGCTTGTTTTCATCTCCCATAACGGAGACATAGATTTTTGCATAGCGCATATCGCCGGACACTTCAACCCGAGTAACGGTCACGTCTTTAATTCTCGGGTCTTGCAAATCCGTCAATATCGACATGCCAACCACTTCACGGATTGCTTCTGCCGCTTTAAGAGTTCGTCTGCTCATAAGAGTTCAAGGATTAGGGATTAAAACGTTCGGGCTATTTCCTCTATCTTGTACGCTTCGAGAAGGTCCCCTTCCTTGAGATCGTTGAATCCTTTCAACTTCATACCACATTCATATCCTTCCCGAACCTCCTTTGCATCATCCTTTTCCCGCTTCAACGAGTCCAGATGATATTCGCCAATAATCCGACTCTCACGGATAATCCGCATCTTACTGTCCCGTTCAATCGACCCGCTCAACACTCGACAACCCGCGATTGTCCCAACACGACTGATTGTGTAAACTCGTTGAACAAGGGCCCGACCAAGCTCTTTAACCTGCTCAAGCGGTTTGAGCATCCCCTCAAGGGCTGCTTTAATATCCGAAGAAAGATTATAGATAATGTCATACCGACGTACCTGAATCTTTCGTTTATCGGCAAGAGACCGCGCATTTTCATCAGGAACAACGTTGAAACCAACGATGATTGCATCGGAAGCATCCGCCAACTGCACGTCCGCTTCTGTAATACCTCCAACGGTTGCTTGCAAAATCCGTATCTTCACTTCAGGATGTTCCAATTTCGCCAACTCTTTCCGAATCGCCTCAATGGAACCCCGGACATCCGCCCGAATAATAATATTCAACGTCTGAACCGCATTCCCTTGATTGATCCGTTGGAACAGATTTTCAAGCGTTATATGGGTCTGTGAATCGGCAAGGTCCAATTTCCTCGCTTCTTCCAACCGTCCTTCAGCAATTTCCCGCGCTAAGGAAATATCATTCAACACACAGAATTTACTCCCCGCAGTCGGAGCAACATCCAACCCAATCAAATGGACGGGGGTACTCGGGGTCGCCTCTTCAATCAAACGTTTCGAATCAAACGTGTCATACATCGCTTTGACGCGACCATAAGCCGTTCCGCACAAAACCACATCTCCTGCCCGCAATGTTCCATTCTGAACCAATGTCTTACAGACAACACCTTGACCGGGATGCAGTTCTGACTCAAGCACAACCCCAATCGCCGGACGGTCAGGGTTCGCTTTAAGCTCATGCAATTCCGCAACCATAAGCAGTGTTCTCATCAAATCATCAACGCCCATTCCGGTAATTGCGCTGCAACGCACAATTTCAACATCACCCCCCCATTCACTCGGCATAAGGTCATTCTGCGCAAGTCCCTGTATCGCTCGATCAGGATTCGCCCCAGGAAGGTCCATCTTGTTCATCGCAACCACAATCGGAACTCCCGCCGCTTTGATGTGCGAAATCGCTTCTTCTGTTTGCGGCATGACACCATCATCGGCTGCAACAACAAGAACGGCAATATCCGTACAATTCGCTCCTCGCGCTCGCATCTCCGTAAACGCCTCATGTCCAGGTGTGTCGACAAACGTCACATCACCTCCATAAGCGGTCGGTATCCTATAGGCCCGTATATGCTGCGTGATCCCCCCTTTTTCTCCCGACACGACATTCAAATTCAGGATACGGTCCAAAAGGGAGGTCTTTCCGTGATCCACATGTCCGAGAAATGTCACAACAGGAGGTCGCGGTTGCAATGACGCCGGATCATCAGGAAGGTCAAAGGAATCGGTTATCACCTGTTCTTCAAGCGAAACCTCATCTCGGACCACTATTTTCAAGCCAAACTCAACCCCCAACAGATCAGCCGTCTCCTTGTCCAACATGGAGTTAATCATCATCGGGGTCCCAAATTCCATTAACTTGCGAATCAAAACGGCAACAGACAAACCGGTTCGTTCAGCAAACTGTTTTACTGTACAAGGAAGTTGCACAACAATATCACTCTTTCTCGGCGCAGCCGTACTGTTCGCTTGTGATCCTCTCCTTTGACGACGCAATTGTCGGGGGATATAACCCGACTCTTCTCCGTCCACGTCTTCTCGAAAACCGCGACCAACCCCTTTCGATTTCCACTTCGTTCGAGCATCGGCTCCTGCAGTCGGTTCCGCATCCCGAGTTTTTCCCTTCTTGTCCCTCTCCCCCTTCTTCGGAACATCATCTTCCCCAAAAACTCCAGCTGCTTTCTCACCTTTCTTCTTTGGAAGAACCTTGGCCCCTTTTTTGTCCTTGTCCTGAACCGCTTGAAGACGTTTCTCCTCATGTTTGCGAATATGTTCGTCCAACGGTCGGGAAGTCCCTTGCGCCGCTGCTCGAATCGCTTCTTTGGGCAACTTCAAGTCCGGTTTTTGCGGGGCCGGTTCGTTACTCACCTTGACCGGTTTCGCTGCCTGTTTGGGAAGTGGGGCCAAACGAACCTGCGTCCCTTTAGGAGACTCCATTCGGGTTGTTTCCTGCTTGGAAGACTCCGCCGATTTACCTGAAACGTCTTTTGAGCCGGATTCGCCGGACTTTCTCTTCGATGCAAGCGTCGGAACCTTACCGTCAATCGTCCGAATCGGTCCCCGCATAATCGGCGGTCGCTGAAAACCATATCCCGAAACCGGACTCGATGTCGAATCCCGTTGCGGTTCCGGTTGGTCCACATCCTGAGATACTGACGCTTCTTCACGCGATTCAGATGCCGTTTCCGAGACTGTTCCTTCCTCGGATTCCTCAACCGTTCCAACAGGTTCAGAAGATTCCTGCTCGTCCAATTCTCCCGTCGTTGAAGAATCAGACAATTCTTCTCCAACCCGAACATCCAAATGCTCTAGGGCGGAGTCCTCTTCAGCTGACGTTTTGGTCGGTTTCCCCGGCGCAAGAGCCGATTTCAGAACAGGGACTTTCCCGGTCTGAACAGGTACAACAGGGCGTACAGGAGTCGAGGAAACCGGTTCGGGCGCAGGAGCCGGTTTCTGGGTCGGAGTCTCTTCCTGAAAATTGGTCTTAATCTGTTCCGCTTCCTCTTCGGTCAAACTGGCGAGAGCATTTCCTTTTCCCTCAAGACCAAGTTTCTTACAGATGTCGAGCAGGGTTTTACTCTCGACTTTCAGTTGTTTCGCTAAAGCGTAAATACGAATGGACAAAGCAGCTACTTTCTCTGGGGATCAAAAACGATGGGAGTTGGGATTATAACATAACGGGTTCCTTTTACATGCTGAAGGTGTGCTTTTTGATGTCGGCTCCTGATGATGATTGTCTAATGCTAAAAACTGTAAGGGGTCTATTCTTCCGTTTCAAAATTTTCGTAATCCCCTCTTCTCTTCGTCTTCTCTTCCTCTTCCGCCAAAACTTCAGCCCGCTCCGTAATGCGGAGTGCTTCCTCCTCGGTCAACTCGCCCATTTCCATTAAATCGGACGGTTCGATGATCGAAAGATCGTCAAAGGAGAGGAATCCCTCACCAACCAGACGATCTGCAAGGTCGGGCGAAACACCTTCGATTTCGGCAAATCCGGTCAGAACTTTTGACAACTGTTCATCCAATTCATCCCGGGTCATAATTTCAATGTCCCAACCACATAAGCGGGAACCGAGACGGACATTCTGCCCTTTTCGGCCAATTGCAAGGGAACGTTGGTCGGGGCGGACCAGAACAACAGCCCGTCCAAGCATCGAGCAAAGAATCACTTCTTCGACTTCAGCCGGTTGCAACGTGTTAGGAATCAAAACCTGCATGTCATCATCCCAACGAACAATGTCAATCCGTTCATTGGCGAGTTCATCGATCACATTTTTGATGCGAGCACCTCGGATACCGACACAGGCCCCAACGCAATCAACCCGTTGATCGCTGCTGTAAACGCCAATCTTGGTTCGATACCCCGGTTCACGGACAACGCCTTTAATCTCAATGACTCCATCTTGAATCTCGGGAACCTCTTGTTCAAACAGGCGTTTGACCAAAGCGGGTCGTGTTCGGCTCAAAATCACCTTGACTCGGGTTCCTGCTTTTTTGACTTCGACGACGACCGCTCGAATTCGGTCATTCGCGCGATATGTTTCCCCGGGAATTTTTTCCCCGCGAGGAAGAATCGCTTCGACATTCGGCAGAGCAACCGTTGTAAGGTTTCCTTCATTTTTCTGAATAACACCGCTGATCATCTGGTCGATCTGAGCGTTGTACTCATCATAAATAGCATCCCGTTCAGCTTCACGAATCTTCTGAATCATGACCTGCTTGGCACTTTGAGCACCAATGCGTTCTACGATTTCCGAAGGAGAAATCTCGACCCCTTCAAACGAGCCGGAAATTTCCCCTGTTGCTCGGTTGATCGTAATTTTAAGGTCCGCATCATCACCATATTGTTTGCGCGCAGCCGTTAAAATAGCGGCTTCAACACCACAAAACACTATTTCCTTATCGATTCTTTTATCGCGATGGATCGCGTCGACGATCCTCAGCACTTCGCTGGGATTCATAGGCAGTTCTCTTTCCGTACTGAACGACAAAAACGGGAAAAGGGAAGCACAGCTGGGGCGGATTGACCTTTCCAGATAATAACAACCCGAGGAGTAACGATTCAATAGCATAGCGTCCAAGTACCGAATCGTCAAGTGATTCCCTGTCCAGGGTTTTAGATATTTTCCCCGAGTGTAGGTATAAAGGGTTTTCAGAACCCAAAAATATCAAACGAGTTGTGAATATCAGGACAACGGAGTAGATTACAGTTGAACGAACCAGATGTTTCCGACAAGCATCACCCGAGAAAGTTCAACCCTATCCCCTATCCCCTATCCCCTATCCCCTATCCCCTATCCCCTATCCCCTATCCCCTATTCACATGCCAACTCTTTCGATACTTATTCCCGTCTATAACGAAGAAAAATCGTTAGCCGAACTGATTCGGCGTGTTTTGGCTGTTTCACTGCCGGATGAACTGACCCGGGAGTTGGTCATTGTCAATGATGCTTCAACAGACCAAACAGGTTTTCTTTTGCGGCAACTGTCCCTAGAGCATCCTGAAATTCGTCTTTTTGAGCAGCCGTACAATCAGGGCAAGGGGGCAGCGATTCGCCGGGCGATTCAGGAGATGTCAGGCGATTACGCTATTGTGCAGGATGCCGATTTGGAATATGACCCGGATGATTACGCGAATGTTCTTGCCCCTCTCCTAAGCGGCCAAGCCGATGTCGTTTACGGTTCACGTTTTTTGAACCGAACGGACAAAGGGGGCGGAGTTGGCCGTTTGCACGGTTTGGTCAACGGTTTTTTGACATGGTTTTCCAATAGGATGACGGGATTACGGTTAACGGACATGGAAACCTGTTATAAGGCATTTCGGGCGGATTTGTTAAAAAGGATACGGATTCGGTCCAATCGATTTGGGATCGAGCCGGAAATAACGGCAAAAATGGCGAGACTGGGTGTTCGGATACAGGAAGTGCCGATTCGGTACAACCCGAGAAATTATCAGCAGGGAAAAAAAATTGGCTGGAGAGATGGTTTGAGTGCCATTTTGACGATCATCAAATTTCGCTTCATCGACGATCTCCCCTAGTTTAGCCGCGGAACAACGTTCCGCGCGTACTTAGCCCGGCGCAAGCCGGACGGACATGCTAAAGCACGCTAAACGCACCCCAACGGAAATTTTGAAAATTTTTTAGTTTTTTTTCCGAAATATGTTGCAACCTTTTACCTCTTTTGTTAAACTATACTATAGTTGGTTCCTCTCCCGATGAGTTTTGCCGGATTGCAAACCACTCACACAGAAGGGGGCCCTGCGTTTTTTTATTTATTCCTCCATAACGTTAAGGAAAGGATTGGTATTATGAGCAACACACTCTCCAAAAAGATGAGGGGCTTCACCCTCGTCGAACTGCTGGTCGTTATTGCGATCATCGGTATCCTCATCGCCCTGCTGCTCCCCGCAGTTCAGGCCGCGCGTGAGGCCGCACGTCGGATGACGTGTACGAACAACCTCCGTCAAATCGGTTTGGCGGTGCAAACCTTCCACGACGCCAAAAACGGTGTCACTCCCGTTGCAATCGGAACCGAACGGTCCAGTTTCTTCGTTCTCCTCGCGCCTTATGTCGATCAGAACCAAACATTTGATGGTCTCGTTACCAACCTCAAAGTGCCGACCAGCTACGTCGATGGGGCGACCTCGCTTCCAACGAAAATGTTGAAAACACTCGGTGGTCTTTCAATCCCCTTCATCGCGGACATTATTCGTCTCTACAACGACATTGATCCCAGACAGGTTCAGCAGCTTTCCTCGTTGCCATTTATGAAGTGTCCCACCCGTCGGTCAACGGGTGTACAACTACTGATTACCGAGAATAACTGGCTTGCGGAGGACAACACGGTAGGGAATACAGTGGATGTCTCTAAACTCGATGCTAAAGGATTGGCAACGGACGAAGATCTCGGTTATCTCAGCACAACAGGTGCTTTGGGGTGGACTCGTCCCGGTTCGTTTGGTTTAGAGCCGATTTTGACATCGTTTGGTTCGTTATTGGGTTTTGACGATGTGCAGGAGAAGACGACGGATTCAATTGGGTTGATTTCCTCTTCGCAAGATGGCCCGCTTGGTGACTACGCCGTTGTTTTGCTCCATCACGGTCCCTTTGGCACGGTGAATCAGGACTGGCATCAGGTCAACTTTTTTGGTATTGATGCAGATTCCATTGGTAAAGTTGATACGATTGAGACGCCCCGATGGTCCACCTACCATGACCCGGTTGATTTTTCCAGAGCCAAACCCTATGCCGCGACCCGTTCGGGTGTCAGAGTTGCCAAAATCCAGCTGTATGACCGCGGTGCGCTGGGCAATATCACCAATGGTAATACCGGAAACGGTGAGACTTGGGATTACGGGGCGATTGTCAATAACTGTCGTGGTGCCTTGTTGAACTATGCAACTTGGGCCCCTCGTGATACGTTCACCAGTTGGAGATCCGGTGCTTCGAACACCCCACTGGTCGGTGAAAAGCATATCCCAAGCTCCCGACTCGGTCAGTGTGATCGTTTCCGCGAAGCATGGGATTGTAGCTTCCTGATGGCCTCCTACGGTGGTCGTTACCATCACGTTGGACGTGAATCGGATCAGCAGGTTTCCTACGCCAATGTTGTTCCTAGTGGTGGGAGCAACTTCGTGGGTGCCCGGAAAGTTCCGAATGGGTATGGTGGAGAGATGGACTACTTTGACACAGGTGATCGTGATGCAGGTATCATCATTGCCCGATCCCCCAATGAGTATGATGGTCGTAAATACGCCCCGAACGGGACCCGACGATCAAGTAATCGTGAGTTCCTCACATACTTCAGTTTTGGTTCGGCTCACACCAACGGTGCCTGCCACTTCGTCTTTGGTGATGCTTCGGTCAAGAACATTAATGCGGGCATTGATCCGTATTTGTTCCAGATGATTGCGGACACGAACGAAAACGGTTTCCTTCCGTAATGATTGTTGATCGCTATTATCATTGTTGACGCCTTTGCCCCGCCTCGTTGCGGGGCTTTTTTTTATCTTTTGTTTTTTTACCACGAAAAGCACGAACGACACGAAAAGGGGAAACCACACTTTCGTGTTTTTGGTGTCTTTCGTGGTCAAAAATAAAACCCAGAACATACCCCACAAAAAATACGAGGTCTACAATATGCTTGAACTTCTTTACAAAGACGAGTGTTACCGGATACAAGGAGCGATATACGAGGTGTACCGACAGATGGGATGCGGTTTTTTGGAGGAAGTTTATCAAGAATGTTTGGCAAGAGAGTTTTTAGCCCAGAAAATTCCGTTTGCCACCCAACAACGAATCGAGTTGAAGTACAAGGGAGAGTTGCTCGATAAATTCTACATTGCCGATTTTGTCTGCTTCAATTGCATTATTTTGGAACTAAAGGCAGTATCCGCCGTTGGACCAGCACATCGTGCCCAAATAATCAATTATCTCAAGGCAACTGAGATAAAACTTGGACTGCTTGTAAACTTCGGTTCTCATCCCAAAGCGACCATAGATCGATTTGCTAATTAACCATGTTTGTTTTTTGACCACGAAAAGCACAAAAGACACGAACGAGGAAAATGAATGTTCGTGTTTTTGGTGTCTTTCGTGGTAAAAAATAAACTGCACTTGTTTTTTTTACCACGAAAAGGTGAGTTGCAACTAAAGTCCCTTGTAAAGAGGTAAATGTCGGTAATACACTTCTAACAGGCAGATCGACAGGACCGTTGTGTATAAACGTCCCCCCTCCGAACCCCAAGCGTCCCGAGACGGCAAATACGGGTCCCAACTCCCCGTCTCCAGACCCGTTTTCACCTGCTGTTCGCAAACCGCTTGCTTCATCACATCATTCCACGTTTTCCACGCCTTGCCGCGTACATGATGTAACAATTGGGTTGCGTAATACCAATAATAAACATCTCGCTCGTTGACCCGACCGTTGACGGGTCGGGTTGAAAAATTGACATGATTTTCAGGCTGCACTAACCATTTCACGCCGTCCTTGACCCGAGAATCATCTCGGTTCCAACCCAAATACAATCGGCAAAGTAACCCTTCCGCCGTCATTGACCGCGTTGGAACAGGTTGCCCGATCTCATACAAATAACGACTCCCCCCTTCAACCGCAACAGAGTCGAGAAAACGACCAATTCCCGTCCATGTCTCGCCCGGAACATTCAGTCCGCTCCGTTCCGCACTTTTCAAACCCATAACAATCCAACCGGTTACAGAGAGGTCACTGACATCACGATCAAGGTAGTATTTCCAACCTCCACTTTTGGTTTGATGTCGGACGCAATAATCAACCGCTAATTGGGCTGATTTTTTCAATTTATCCTTTAATTCCCGATCCCGGGTCATTCCATGCAACTCGCAAAGCGCAATCGTGCAAAGACCTTGCGTGTAAAATCGCTGTTCCCTATGTCCTTCACGGAAAAAACACCCCTCATCGTCCTGCTGCAAGATCAACCAGCCCCACGCTTTTTTCACCGTTTCTAAAAATTCGGCGTTTTCGCCCCGCTCAACCGTGTTTCCATGTCCCTGAAACGCCAAAAGAGCAAGTGCGGTTGCAGCCGGACGATTTTCATTTTCAAGACCTTTGATTCCGTCGGCATAAGGACCTTTGAGTGACCAAAAACCGTTTGTATTTTGATTTTTCTGCAACCAACGTAAACCGCGAACGACGACTTCCTCGGTCAACGCATCTCCACCTCCATCTGCAAGAGCGGTTTCACGATTCCCCGGCTCCCGATTCTCAAACGAATAAGCAATCGGCTCTTCCGCCCTTTCCGCCGACGAATCCGAATCGCCAAAGTCGGTTGCCTCAACCGGCAAATTTTCACGCGACTGTTCAGGGTCCGGCTCGATCTCCGGCTCAACCGACAACTCATCCGGGTTCACCTGTTCCTCCGAATGTCCGAGAATCGGCGTTATCTCTTCCTCGGGATTGCCTAATTGGACATCATAATTTGGTTCGACAATCAACCGGGCCGAGTTGTCGTTGGTGATTTGAAGGAGAAAGAGGGTGAGGAGGACCAGAACCGCTGCATGAAGGGTGATGCTGACGAACCAGGGAGAGGAACAGCCGATCAGGCGGTCGATCCAATCCTTCTCTTTCGGCGGTTCCGTTTGTTTCATGGAAATAGGAGTTAGGGGATAGGAGAGGAGACGTTTAGCCGCGATACAACGTATCGCGCGTAGTAGATTTCAATACGCGCGGAACGTTGTTCCTCGGCTAAACAACGCGCGGAACGATGTTCCTCGGCTAAACGACTTATCATTTCAACGTCCAAGAGATGTCGGCGGAAACCGGACTTTGCAGCGTCAGGTGGACCCAACCTCGCTGATTTCCCCCAGAACCGTTGGAAGAATCCGGCAAGTCAAGCACCTCAACCGTTGCTGTTCCACTTGAAGTCTGGACGGTGATTGTCGAATCCGCCTTTCTTGCAGGAAGATAGATACCCAATGTGTAAGGGTCGTTCGCTACAACACGGCTGATTCCCGAAAGTGTGCCCACCTTTTCGTCCCAACTCTCTTCCAACAGGTCAATCATCCCTTGCGAGACATGTCGGGAGGTGCTAATGACTTGCGGATGATCGTTGCTGTTGTCGATTTGGCGGACTGCCAAAACCTTGCAATCGCCCGAGTCCAACTCAACGGAAAAGTCGTTCGATTCGTTCGGCAAAACATTCTTTGGCGAATAACCGGCATAAATCGGTCGTTTCTCCCAAAAATCGTAGAGGACATAAAACGGTGAATGGACTGATTGGGTGTCCGGGAAAATTTCTGACCAACGGAAACCAACGGTTTCCTTTTCGTCATCATTCCAGTTGTACAATGCAAGGACATCCCGTTTTCCGTCCGTCAAATGCCAGATTTTCGGAATGTTTGAACGAAACAGATCGACCGGTCTTGCGGTTTTCAAACCATGTCCGGGCATTGTTCGTCGCAACAGTTCCAACCGTTCTTCGGGGAGATCGGGCAACCAATCGCTCATTGCGAAGAGCTGACCGCTGATTGCAGCCCAAGTGACGATCAGCCGGGCATGTTTGAAGGGGATGGACTTGCGGACATAAACGGGATCGGGGTCGTTCCACCATACACGCCCGTTAAAGAAATAACGGTTCGAACCATGCCAAGGTCCCTCTTTCAGACCGCCCCAGTTCGATCCGTTGTCAGGACCAACCCTCATTGCGTCCAGCAATCCAATCGAAGGGAGCATCATCCGCATGTTTTGCGAGACATTGCAGCCCAAAATGAACACTTCAGGTGCCGTTTCACGAATGATTTCCAACCCCTTTCGATAGGCCTGAACCGGCGTTTGTGTCGGGTCGGCAAAAACCGCTTCCCCAAAATCGTCTTCCCGATATTCATTGTTGATGTAAAGTTGGTCCGTTGCCAAACCAACCCAAAGTCCGTCCAGCTTGAAATAGTCAAACCCCCATTCCTTCGCAATTCGCTGAACCATCTCCCGCACATACTCCTGAACGTCCTTGCGTGTCATGTCCAACGATGTTCCGCCCCAAAACGATTCATAAGGCTCCCCTTTTTTGTTGACGGTCTGACCGTAAGGACGTTTGCTGTGTCCGTTTTCGTTGACTTCATCGGTCCGACCACTTTGGACGAACCATTCTTTGGGAAAATGGGGATCATCGACACTTCCGGCAAAGGGCATGAACCAAAGACCGGGGGTCAGACCGCGTTCTTTCAAGGAACGGGCAACCGGTTCCATTCCGGCCCGAAAGGGTCCGCGCGGTTGAACCGTTGTGAAATTCTTGCGCGGTCCGTTGTTGCTCATTCCCGTCTGCCAAGTATCATCAATCTGGATGAAATCCATTCCAAAAGGAACCAGATTTTTCGCCGCAAAATCGGCCAATTCAACCAACCGTTTGGGGGTACTTGCCCCGCCGAATTTTTCACTGTACCAAGTACAATAACCGGACGGAATCGGTTTTAAGACAACGTTGTTGCAGATCGCAACTTTCTCGGCATACGATTCCAAACCGATTCGGGCATCTTGGAATCGTCCGAAAACAAACATCTCGGTCGTCGTTTCTGCTCCTTCAACAAGCGGGGCGGTTTTGACGTTGCCGTATTGCAGTTCGGGGATCAGGACCGCTTGACCGTCTTCTGTTTTTCGGGAAAAGATGATGCCCGACCCGATTTGGGAAGTCGTCCAACCGGCAACGACGCCGGAATGGGTTCCCGAATCGACAATTGCGAGGAACGCATAACTCCCTTTGTGTCCGTCAACCGGGCGTAAACCGGCTGTTCCAAACGCGATCAACTCCCCGGACGTCTCTGATTCGGT
This sequence comes from Thermoguttaceae bacterium, assembly GCA_051660685.1. Taxonomy (GTDB): domain Bacteria; phylum Planctomycetota; class Planctomycetia; order Pirellulales; family Thermoguttaceae; genus JAVBSX01. The sequence goes on from JBOFQB010000033.1 coordinate 22,750, forward strand.
CGCAACACCGGATTCAGTTGGAGCATCTGGTTTTGTTGAAACATCAGATTCTGTTGCAACACCCGATTCCGTCGAAACACCCGTTTTTGTTGCAAGGGGCAGATTCAGGATAATTTCGGGCAAACGGATTGCGCCGATTCCAATTTGTCGTTCCTCTTCCGAAAGAGGACCACGCTTGACGGTTTTGTACAGTTCAATCAACGCCGGGTCAAAACCGGTTGAACTCGTTCGATCAGCCGATTCAAGGTTTGACGGATTCGGCAAACGCAAGGTAATGACGGAACCGTCTTTCTGGACCAATCGCAATTTGTTATGTTGGGAGGACCTTTGTCCCGGTCGTCCGGCCAAAGTCCCAACCGATTGTGGGGCGGATTCCGCAATCGGCGTATTCTGCCAAGTAACTTGGGTTGTGTCGGGGAGCGGAATCGTCGCAAAGGGACCTTGCGAATCGGCAATTTCGACCGTTTGGTTTTTGGCGTTCCAAGTCAGATTGACGACGGAATTGCCGATTGCCGGTTGTTGGGTCAATTCGGCAGAGAGGAGGAATGTGGAATAACAGCAGGACAGGAGAGTCCAACAAGCAATAACAAAGGTCTGTTTCATGGTGTCTAAGATGTCTAAAAAGTATCAGGTGTGTCAGATAGGGTTGCGTGCTTTTGATTGTCCAGAATTCTGCGAAAAAAACAATCTATGAACTCACAAAGATAGACTTGGTTGGGTACGACCTTATCACTCCTCTATTTTGCGCTCCTTTTTCTTTCCTCTATCTGCTGTGTAGTCGACGAAAACAGGTCACAACAGGCAGATCAGGGAAAGCGTTCCATACCCCAATGTCATCATACACGGCGTGTCCATTGAATGGGGTGAATACGCTTCTGCTAATGTCATGAGCGGCGGAATAACAATCAACGCTGTCAAAAACTGTTGCACGGTGTTGAATTCGGCGTGAAAAAGCGAGACAACAATAAGCCCGGCAAGGAACACACAAGCACTTCCGGCGTATGAACGGACATAACGTGTTTTCATGTTCCAAGACGGAACGGTGTACTTTTTCTTGCCAAGATAAACCCCAACCGGTTCCGCAAATCCGTCCCCAAAACCAATGATGAGAACAATGATAAGTGCCAGTTTGGGTTCCCCCAAAAAATCTTCAAAAACCTGTTGGAAAATGGTACTGAGCAATAAGGCGGGGAGGAGATTTCCGCAGATGATCCACTTCAACGTGTTCGGACGGTCTTCCGGCCGGTCCATTGCGTTAAATTGAAGCATGAAAAGGGTAAAACGTTCTCGAATCGGCTTGATGAGGAGCAGAAAAGCCAATAAAACAAGGAGTGATTCCCAAAGATGAGGTAAAAGTCCATACGGCGCAGCAGCAGGACCAAGCAAAGGAATCAGATAGGCCGCAAAATGTTGCAGTTTCCTCGTGTAATTGACTTTGAACCAACGATGAGAACCGGCGATGATATAACCTTTGTTGTCCGTTTTGCAGTAACACCGGCAAAGGGTTCCTCCCGCAACACCGATCAGGCACATGATGAAGACTTTGATGAGGCAGAAACGAAAGAAGGCGTATTCGTGAAAGAAGTCGGGCTGATACAGGATTGTCAGCGCAAGCAGGATGAGGACCGCGACGATCCAACCTAGCAAAAAATACAAATCAAAGGTTTGGGTCCATTTCGCCAAATAATTGCCGGAATGTTCTTGCTGACGTTCATTCATTCTTCCGTTCCTCCATCCACATTCAATACCTTGACCTCATGTAGCCCTCTTCATCGACCTGATCCCTCATCAAATCAGAGTGACCGGCTAATGTGTCATGCTAAAAGCAAGACACCTGTTTTTTACAATACAACAGTCACATTGGTTGTTGACAAGGCGGGAGTATAGCATAATTCAAACCTTGTAGAAACCAGTCCGACGCTGAATTCTTGGAAAGAAGGCAGGAACATCAGCAACCGCAACTCCGGGTTTGGCTCTCTTAAAAAAATCGTCCTTGCTCTTGACAACAACTACACAAGTAGATATTTTAACCACATAAGTAGTTGATTGGTATTGAGCGTAATTCCTTTCTCCTCACTAATTTTTCTGCAAACACTCAAAAAAGGAATGAGGAAAACAATGTCGGACTATTCGATTTCGGAGACACAATGGAAAATCATGGAAGTTATTTGGAAACGCAAGGAGGTGACAGCAGCGGAAGTGATTGACGAATTGGTTCCAGAAACCGGTTGGAATCATCAGACGGTTCGGACACTTTTAGCCCGATTGGTCCAGAAAAAGGTGTTGCAGACCCAATCGGTTCGCAATTATTACGTCTATTCCCCGTTGATTTCTCGGGAAGAGGCAATTCAGGAAGAAGGAAATGCCTTTTTGAATCGGATTTTTGGCGGAAAAGCGGACGAATTGCTTGTCCATTTTGTCCGGGAAGGAAACATCTCGTCCGAGACGTTGGAACGGTTGCAACTCCTTCTTGCGTTAAAAAAGGAAAAGACAAAAGAAGACGACGGAAGAAAGGGGGTGAACAATGAGTGAGACGCTTTTTGAGGTTGGATTACGGGCCAGTTTACAAGGTTCATTACTGTTGTTACTCATGCTGATTCTCTTTCACCTGTTCGGCCAAAAACTTTCGGCAAACAGCCGATTTGTCCTGCTCCTGCTTGTTTTGCTCCGTTTTCTACTCCCCGTTACCCCCAACAGTTCCTATAGTCTGCTCGGTTTTGTCCCCAATTGGAACGGGGCGAGAATTGGTTCTCCAACGAGCCGGCTTGTTGAAGAACGGGATGAAAACCGGTTTGCAACAATAGGCGGTTGCAACGGTTGCAATGCTTGTAACATTTGCAATGACTCGGTTGTTCAACTTCATTCCCCCAATCAGGAGACGGTCTTGGACCGGGTGTTGGATTGGGAATTTCTGGGAAAAAAAACGATCCGTCCGGAATTTGTCGGGGAAGAACAAGAGATGAGCGAGAATGTACTTTGGGAAAATGGACCGCCCGGTTTGCAAATGCGAACCAATCAAGACGTTATTTTGAACGAACGTCTTTCAGACCAAATCGCATTTCAGGACCGTTTGATTGGACAGGATACGGTTGACGTCGAGAGAAATGGGGGGAGAGGTGAGGTGAGAGGAAACGAACAATCCGGGCAAATGGGAATAGGGTCAATGAGGGACAGTGAAACGAACAGAGCAGCCGAGAGAGGAGAAACGGTCTCTTTTTTTCTAGGTCTGTTGAACCTGTTGTTCCTCATCTGGATCATTGGATTTGGCGTTTTTCTGATTCGGTTTCTTCACAGTTTTTGGAAATTGCAAACGTTGATTGGACGGAGCAAAACGGAGATACCGAATTGGTTGGACGATTTGCTCAATGAAGTTCAGATTGAAACCGGTTTTCGACGTCGAATTCGGTTGTTGTTGACCAATGAACCAATCGGGGCTGCTTCTTGCGGTATTTTTCGAGCGACTGTTTTACTTTCTACGTCGATTCTCAAAGAATTTGACCGGGAAGAAATTCGTTGGATGCTCCGACATGAATTGTTACACCAAAAACGGCTTGACCCGATTACGGTGTTCGGGACCCAAATCGCTTGCCTGATTCATTGGATGAACCCGATTGTCTGGATTTTGGCCCGAAAATTGCGGACGGAACGGGAATTGGCGGTCGATGAAGCGGTTCTTCGTTTGACTCCCCTTGAAGACGGACCCGATTATGGTCGTGTTTTGCTGAAAGTCGTTGCCCAATTTCAGCTGAATCTTGCAATCCCGCAATTGTTGGGCGTTTTACGAAAGACTCGGATGAACGACAAATTTCTGGAAAGGAGAATTACGATGATTTTAACCCCAACCCCGCGAACCTTTGCCCGTTTTCTGCTCAGTCTCTCCTTATTTGGCTCGCTCGCCGTTCTTGGTCTGACCGGACCTGAAACAACGGTTGTCCAATCAGAGCAACAGGACAGACAGTTGGAACAAAATGACCGACAAGCAGAGCAACAGGACCGAGCAATGATACTAAACGGCATCATTGTTGAAACAACGGACGAGAAAGACTCTCTTGGAACAAGTAGTGTAATTGACAAAGAATCGTCCAATGAAATCAATTCGGCAACAACGGTCCCCGAACTGTTTCCCGGTTCCGACCTTGCCGGAATTCAGTATCCCCTTGTTCCTCAAGAAGACCTGACCAGCTTCAATACGGCTGTTACTGTTTCGTTGATTGACCAAAATGGACAGATTATTCCGATTCGTCTGCCGATTGGAAGTACGGTCATTCGGGGACATTGTATTTCCCCGGACGGAGAATACCTGTATCTCACACATCAATTGAGTCGGTATCAAATGCCGCGCACACAAATCCAACGCGGTTGGTGTCAAAGCAATGCAATCAGCATCATTCATTTGCCGAATCGACAATATGTCAACACCGTTTTGCTTGATGATGTCAATCGAGGTGCAGCGAATCCTTGGGGGTGTGTTGTGACCCCGGACGGAACCTATTTATGTATTGCCCTTTCAGGAACAAATGAACTGTTGCGAATAGATCGGGTTCCGTTGCATCAAAAGCTGGATAAATGTCAACCGGGACCGGTTTCTGCAATGCAGGACACAAAGGAGTTATATGCAGAAGGGGTTCGGAATGATTTGACCTTTTTGGAAACGGCAATGAAACGCCGTATCTCGCTTGAACGGGGGGGACCGGCTCTTCCGCGCGAGTTGGCGTTACAACCGGACGGAACCGTTCGTGTTCGGTATCATTTTGGGAACACTTTTATTGTCGTTGATGTTTCTCAGGACGAACCGATGTTGATTGATTATCAAAAGACAATTGGTGTTCAGGACGCAAAAGAATCCAAAAATTCCGAAGAATACGCCGAAGAATACAACGACCCGATCAAGTTGGGGGAAAAGTATTTTAACGACGCGACACTTTGTTTGGAAAATTGGCTCTCATGTGCGTCCTGTCATCCTGACGGTCGAACAGACGGTCTCGCTTGGGATTTGCTGAATGACGGATTGGGAAACCCGAAAAAGACTCGAAATCTGGTCGGCGTCAACAATCGGTCGGTCTTTTTTGCAGAAGGACAACTGACGGGACCCCGTTCAAACGGTCCTAATTCGGACAATAGGCAAAAAAAGATGTCGTTGGAAGATGTGATTCGGTATCAATTTCAGAACCAATTGGAAAACAAGCTGAAAGACCCTTGGAATCTGCGGACGATTGATGATGCAAAAGTGTCGGCGATTGCGGCCTATCTGCGTTCGCTTGAACCGCAACCGTCCCCGATTTCGTTGGAAAACGGTTCAGGAGACATTGGTTCAGGAAACGCTCATTCAGGAAACAGTGATTTAAGAAATGGTGATTCAGAAGAACGGGCGAGACGGGAAAGGGGAGTATGGGAAAGACGTGCTGAAAAAGCAACTCGCGGAAAAATACTTTTTGAAAGTCCGCAACTTGGTTGCACAGAATGTCATTTCGGGCCCAATCGGACGGACGATCAACGACATGATGTTGGGTCAAAGTATTATACTTGGGACCGGACTTCGGAGTTTTATACACCTGCTTTGGTTGAAGTTTGGCGAAATGCCCCTTACCTTCATTCAGGCCAATATGCGACTTTACGCGAACTGTTCATTGACGGAAAACATGGTTTGAACAGGGTTTCTCCCCCCTTGTCGGAAGAAGAACTCGACGCTTTATGTGAGTATCTGCAAAACCCGATGTTCGCCCAATCAAAAAGGGTTTCACAACCCCGTTTGACAACGGGTTTACAAAGACTGTCCGAATCGGTTGCACAAACACGATCAACAAGTCGTTCCGACCAAACGGTTGACAAGTCGAATCAGATGTCGAACAACAAGAGTGACAACAAGGATAGGAGTGATAGTAACAGTGATGATAATAACAGTGATTCGGACGACGATCAGGACAAGGAGGTGAACTTCGATTTGCGAAATGCAAGGACAAGGAAAGAGAATGAGTATTGAAAGACCTGTCATAAAATTCCATATGACGGTATTTTAGGGGGGAAACTTTTCTGGTATACTTCGGGTTCGTTCGATTGGTCCCTTTTGTCACTTTTTTATCTCTAGGTGATTATGTCTTCTACCTCAAAGTTCTTCCCCCTGCTGTTCGTTTGTTCATTATTCCTTGTCGTTGGTTGTATCAAAGTTGAAAAACATGAACATGGTGAATCACAGGAAGGGGCTTGTTGCCCGAGTGTTAAAGAATCGGCTCCTGTTGCTCCGTCCGTCCAAACGGAGAATGACAAAACAATTCCGGCCGGTCCTCAACCGACTGCCGATCCTGCGATTGTCCGACAAGTGTTGGATCGTGTCAAGTCGTTTGATCCGACCCGCAATTCTTACAAAGAGACGGCTCAAGGGGCTTTGATTGAGTTGAACATTAACACGCCGGATTTGACGTTGGAGGACATGGAGCTGATTGCCCAGTTGAAAGACCTTCAACGACTCAATTTTGAGGATTGTCGCAATTTTTCTGACGAATTTGCGCAAAAACTGATTCCGCTTCAAAGTCAGCTGAAAGTTCTCAAGATAGGCAACAGTATCATCACAGATGAATCGGCTGAAGTTTTTGCCGGAATGCCGAATCTGGTTGATTTGAACTTACATCACAATGCAAGTGTTGGAGACGGAACCTGTCGGAAACTGGTTAATATGGACAAGTTGGAGAAACTTAACCTGATTTATACGGGGACGACGGATGTTGGGACGCTTAGTCTGAAAAAGATACCCAATCTGAAGTCGCTCGATCTCAGAGGATGCAATGTCGTCTCCAATCTCGGAATGCGCAATGTCGGTCAAATTGCCGGTTTGAAAATGCTCCAACATCGTAGTGATGCAGTCAACGATGAAGGTTTGGCGAACCTGACTTCTTGCGAAAATATGGAGTCACTTTACTTGCAGGAGTTTTCGTTGACCGACCAAGCGGGCGAATCGCTTAGCAAATTCAAAAAGTTGAACAGTCTTATCATTTTTCGTTGTGGAGAATTTGGGACAGAAGGACTGTTGCAATTGAAAGGTCTTCCGTTAATCCGCTTGACTCTGCGCGGTTTGGAACGGGTCGATGATCGCGGATTGGAAGTCCTGAAAGACCTGCCCAAACTCAAACGTCTTTATTTGACGGAAATGACGTTGACGGATTCTGCTTTTACGAATCTTGAAGGACTTGATAATCTTGAAGTGCTCGAATTACAGATTGTCCCGATTAGTGACGCGACTCTTCCTATTATTGCCAAATTGCCCAATTTGAAAGAGTTGAAGTTGGCGACAACGGAAATTACGAACGACGGACTCAAAGCGTTGTTGGATGCTCCCAAACTGGAATCGCTCATCCTGCTTGATAATGCGGCAATTGACGCTGATGCAGCGAAAGAGCTTTTTGCCGGGAAAAAATACAAAGTCCTCAACATTGGCAAATCATCCGGGGAAGTTTCAGAATAACTTTTTCCGACATCGGACTTATGTGATTGGGCTGTCTTTTGACTCGCCTGTTCAGATTCGACCATTTCAAACAGTCCTGAGTCAACGTCGCGTTGCTTTCTCGGGTCCCTCGTTTGGGACCCGGCTGTTTCTTGTTTTTTGTTCAACCTCTTTTGCCCTTTTGTGTGCAATGAGCAAGCCGTTTTTCCTTTCATCGTTGATTCGTTCTCTTTCTCGGTTTTGCTGTCTCTGTCTTTACTGTCTCGTTTTAGGTGTTCCCTTGCTCTATGGAGCAACAACGGATTCACGTCCCAACATTTTGCTCGTATTTACGGACGATCACGCTTATCAAGGGATTAGTGCTTATGGTTCAAATCGGAATCAGACGCCCAATTTGGACCGACTTGCAAAAGAAGGAATGCGGTTCACCAACTGTGTTGTTCCAAACTCAATCTGCGGTCCTTCCCGGGCGATTGTCCAAACAGGTAAATACAGTCATCTTAACGGGTTTATTGACAATTCCTGTCGATTTGACATTTCTCAACCGACGTTTCCGAAACTGTTGCAAAAAGCAGGGTATCAAACAGCGGTCGTTGGAAAATGGCATCTCGAATGTGATGCACGACCCGGTTATGATTATTCAGAAGTGTTGATTGGTCAGGGACCGTATTATAACCCGATCATGATTCGAAATGGTGAAAAGGTAGAACATAAGGGGTATACAACGGAAATCATTACGGATTTGGCCCTTGATTGGTTGAAGCAGGTTGATCGGTCGAAACCATTTTTAATGATGTGTCAGCATAAAGCCCCTCATCGAGAATGGTCCCCCCTTAAAAAGCACTACGTCAAATACGAGGGGGTTGTTTTTCCTGAACCGGGAACACTTTTTGATGATTATTCAGGTCGCGGTCGAGCCGTTCTGGAACAGGATATGACGATTGCAGAAACGTTGACGCCTTTTGATTTGAAGTTGACGGGACCGCTTAAGGGCCTTGATTCGGAACAGGTTCGTGATTGGAATGAGATGTACGAACCTCGTATTGCGCAATATAAGGAACAGGGATTATCGGGCGAGGATTTGACTCGTTGGAAATACCAGTGTTACATGAGGGATTATTTTAGCTGTATTGACGCGGTTGATGAAAGTGTTGGTCGTCTGCTCGATTATCTGGATGAAACCGGTCTTGCCGAGAACACCGTTGTCGTTTATGCGTCAGATCAGGGCTTTTATCTCGGGGAACATGGTTGGTTTGACAAACGGTTCATGTATAACGAATCGTTCAAGACGCCGCTTTTAATTCGTTGGTCGGGTCAAACAGCACCGGAAACGGTTAATAATGACATTGTTTCCTTGCTTGATCTTGCTGAAACGTTTTTAGAGATTGCGGGGGTTGAAATTCCCGGGGACATGCAAGGAAAGAGTCTGGTTCCGATTCTGCAAGGTAAGACGCCGGATGATTGGAGACAATCGTTTTATTACCATTATTACGAATATCCGGGCGTTCATGCAGTCAAACGACATGAGGGGGTGTACGACGGTCGGTTCAAGTTGATTCATTTTTATGATGACATTGATGAATGGGAGTTATATGACAACGAGGGGGACCCGCTTGAAATGCAAAACAGGATTGCAGAACCTCAATACAGTGAAGATGTCAAACGGTTACATCTTGAACTGGACCGATTGAAGCAGGAGTTGAAGGTTCCTGAAATACAGGTCAAGACCCGACCTTTTGAAAAGCGTCTCTCTCCTGACATGCAGAACATCGTCCGTCAACGCGAAAAACGGCAAAACCGTAATCCTTGAAAAAAGTTGGAATTGGTGATTCGTATTCCGTTATGGAATTTTACACTCCTAAAACCCTGTTTTATCCTGTCCACAATCATGATTGAACCGCCCCAACTGCGTTTTGGGTGAACGGTCTCTGCCGACATTTGATGTTACACTCTCAAAAACCAAAACAATTATCCCCTTAAAACCATGTTCAAGAAACTCTTGTTGCTCTCTGTGTTGCAATGGACTTGCCTGTTCCTGTCTCTTTCTGTCAAAGGTGAGGAACGATTGGTTTTGCTTGATTCGCAAACTCCGCTTGAGAACATTTTGATGCAGGATGTAACGGTTGAAAAAGAGGGAGATTGTTTCATTGTGAGAACCGGGACGGAAAACACTTGGCCCGGCATTCAACTGAATGGTCCTTGGAACTGTCGGGAGTATGGATTGCTTCTTTTGGACGTTGAAAATCTGGATGAGACGGAATTGACGTTGAATTGCCGGATTGACCAACCGAGCGGGGATGGAGGAACGGGGGTTGGGACCTTGACGCAATCAATTCAGATTCCGCCCCGAGAAACGAAAATCTGGCGTATGTTTCTGCCGATTCCGGTTGCTGAAGAATTGCGGGAGAAATTCTTTGCAATGCGGGGTAATCCCTTTTCGATGCAGGATCGAAACGGCCCGGCGTTTGATCGGTCTGTTGTGACGGAGTTGCGACTTTTTGTCAATGAACCCGATCAAAAACATCGATTCGGTCTTCGTAAAATTTCAGCCGAGTCGGGTTCACAAAATTGTCCCTATTCGACAATACCGATTGATCAGTTTTTTCCCATGATCGACACGTTTGGTCAGTTTATGCACAAAGATTGGCCGGGTAAAATTCGTGATGAGGCGGATTTACAGGGACGAATTCAGCAAGAAGAGGCGGATTTGGCGCGACATCCTGGACCAGAGAACTGGAATCAATATGGAGGTTGGTTGGTCGGGCCGCAATTACAGGCGACCGGACATTTTCGGACAGAAAAAGTGGACGGAAAATGGTTTTTGGTTGATCCAGATGGACGTCTTTTTTGGTCACATGGGGTTGATTGTATCAGCGATTGGAATGGAACGACGCCGATTACGGACCGAGAGTTTTATTTTGCCGATTTACCCGATTCCCAATCGCCGCTTGCCCTGTTTTATGGAACAGCTGATTGGTCGGTTCACAATTATTATGAGGGAAAGGGACCTTATAAGACGTTTAACTTTACAGCATCGAATTTATTTCGCAAATTCGGAGAGCATTGGAAAGAACGGTTTGCCCAACTTGCACATCATCGTTTACGAAGTTGGGGAATGAACACGATTGCCAATTGGTCTGATTCGTCTGTTTACCTGTTGCGAAAAACACCTTATACGGCAACCATTTCGGCGAATTGTCCCCCCTTGCAAGGGAGTGAGGGATATTGGGGCAAATTTGCCGATCCTTTTCATGAGGATTTCCGAACCCAATATCGTCAGGCGTTTGAATCACAAAAGGAAACGACCGCGAATGATCCCTGGTGTATGGGTTATTTTGTTGACAATGAGATTTCTTGGGGAACCGACCGATCTCTTTCCAACGCCGCAATCACATCTCCGGCCGACCAACCGGCCAAAATTGCGTTATGTGATTGGTTGAAGCAGAAATACGACGGTTCGATTGAAAAAATGAATTCCGTCTGGAAAACCTCGTATTCGGATTGGAACCATTTTCTGGAATCAACCGAACGTCCGAAAAGAGGAGCAAATGCCGATTTGCAAGATTTTTACTCGGTGATTGCTGAACAGTATTTCCGTGTTTTGCGAGAAGAACTCAAAAGAACGGCTCCGAACAAGTTGTATCTCGGTTGCCGTTTCGCTTGGGGAAACCCTCTTGCAATTCAAGCAGCCGGAAAATACTGTGATGTCATTAGTTTTAACGAGTACAAATACGATTTAGATCGTTTCAAATTGCCGAAAGGGGTTGACAAACCTTGTATTATTGGGGAATTTCACTTTGGTGCTCTTGATCGGGGACTGTTTCATACAGGTTTGTGTCCGACTGAATCGCAGGATGCAAGAGCAGCTGCTTATGAGAAATACCTACTTTCTGCACTTCGACATCCGAATTGGGTTGGAACACATTGGTTTCAATACGGGGATCAAGCAACAACAGGTCGGGGGGACGGGGAGAATTACCAGATTGGACTTTTGGATGTCTGCGACTCGCCTTATCCTGAAACAATCAGTACACTTCGTAAAATAGGGTATCATCTTTATGAGTTAAGACTGGGAAAATAGGCAAATCTGGGAAAAATTGATTGAAAAAAGGGACGTTGCGCAGAACAACCAAGAGCACTCCAACGTTGTTTTGGGGAGTGTTTCAGTCCGCTAACAAGTTTTGCGAAAAGGAGCATTTTTCATTTTTGAACCACAAAAATCACGAAAGACACGAAAACCTCACAAAATACAGTTTTTCGTGTTTTTTCGTGTCTTTCGTGGTCAACCAATCCGTCCGACCCGGCTCGGTTCAAATCGCAAAACCAAACTTGTTAGCAGTTTGGAGAGGGGGGGGTTCCGGGGCTAACGCATCAAAATATGGATTCATCGTTAATTTGGTCAAAATACACGTTTTAGGCAAACACAACAGCCGGGAGGGAGCGCAGCGTACTGACGGTTTGTGACATTTTTTTTGTCAACAAACCTCCTATTTGTCTCAGTTGTCCCAAAATACGACCGTCAATACGGTGCTGCGCACCTCCTTTCCGGCTTTTGTTTTGCCTATTTTGTGCATTTTGAATACTTTGGACTGCCTATCTTCTCTGCAATCTACCCAAGAATCGCAAACATCCCAAATCAACAGCTTTCTTCAACAATCGGCACAATCGTTAAATTTTGACTAAACACTAAATTCGTTCCGTCCGATACTAATTGACATCTGGGAATACAGGTATTCCCGGGGAGTCCATGATGATTCAAACGACCTCAGACGGAATTTTGAAGAATGAGAAACCGCATATATGCACATTTGACGATTTTCGCTCTCCTGTTAATCAGCTGCAATTCGGCAAACCTCGTTCGAGGAGCCGGGTTGAACGTCTTCTCGACCTCAAAAGTTGAAGCTGATCCTAATAAAGAATACAATCTGGAAATGACGAACGGACCTTGGTTAATCATGGTTCACAGTTTTTCCGGGCCTGACTCTCGGGATCGCGCCAAACAACTGGTGTTGGAACTTCGGAAGAAGTACAAGATGAACGCTTATCTTTACGACAAAGTTTTCCAGTTTAATCTGACAGAAGGGATGAAAGAGTCGGAAAAACGTCATGTACAGAAAAAGAAGTACATCAAAACGGCAAATGAAGAATGTGCAGTCGTTGTCGGCAATTTTCAGTCTTTTGATGATCCTGATTTTACCAAAACATTGCAGACGATTAAAAGTGCGCAACCGGACTGTTTGAAAAGCGGGAAAATGCCGGGGATCAAACAGGTTGCGAGCAAAACGGAGTTGGGTCCGCTTGCTTATGCGTTTGGAACAACCAATCCGCTTCTTCCTCCCAACTATTTTTCACAAAAGGGAGCGGTTGACAGTTTTGTTGAGCGGTTGAACGCCGATTCGCCGTATAGTCTGTTGAACAATCCCTGTCGATATACAGTCCGGGTTGCGACCTTTACAGGAAACATACGAACACGCAAATATGAGGACGGTTCGATTGTTCTTAAAGATGAGGAAGAGGAAGACTTTGCCCAATCGAAATTGGCCGATGCTGCAATGAATGCGACAACGCTTTGCAAGGCGTTGCGACTTAAGGGATATGACGCTTATGAATTCCATGACCGTTATTCCAGCGTTGTAACCGTTGGAAGTTATAATGAAATCGGGACGCCGGGACCACAAGGTGTTGAAGTTTTTCCGCAAATTGCCCAAATTTTTGATCGATTCAAAGGAAAATATGTCGGAGCAACCAAAGCAGGACAATGCGGTTATGTTCCCAAATCAATCGACGGAATTCCTTTTGATGTCCAACCAATGTTGGTTGCGGTTCCGAAACGGCAGAAAGACATGCTCCAAGCGGTCAATAACAAATAGAATAGAAACGACACCAAATAGAATCAACAAAGAATGGAAAGGGAGAAGAGAAAGGACAGCTGTTTCCTGCGTTCTCCACATTAACCACCAAAATCGGCAAATGCCGGCTTCAACCCTCTCTTTCCCTATATCCCCCATTCCCTATCCCCTAATCCCTATCTTCCCCTCTTCTGAGTTCGTAAAGGAAAATGCCGACCGAAACTCCCAGATTGAGCGAATCGACATCAGGTCGGATTGGAATAATAACCTTGTGTTGACATTCTTGGGACCAAATCGGTTCAAGACCCGAGTATTCGTTGCCAAACAGTATTCCCAGTTTCTCCGGTTTGGCGTTCATCGAATGTAATTTTTTGGCAGTTGGGTCCAAAACAGCTCCCCAAAGTTCAAAACCAAGCTGTTCTTTCAACAATTGCAAGTCTTGCACCAAATGGTCACTTGCAAGAATTGGGACCTGCAACACTCCCCCCATTGAAACGCGAAGAACACGTCGGGAAAGCGGATCACAACATTGTTCCCCCAACAAAACGGCTGTTGCGCCCAATGCTGCACAAGAACGGAATGTCAGACCGAGATTATCCGGCTTGGTTGCATTGGGGAGAACAACCAAACGGACAGTTTGCTTGTTCTGCAAGAGAGAAGAGTTTTGCACCTTTTCAAACGGCAATCTGCGACCTAACGCTAGGATTCCCTGATAATACTCAAATCCGAGAATTGCCCGAATTTGCTCTTCCCGAACAAGGTAAATTGGGATGTCAACCGGAACAGATGCACTGATTCGGTCAAGGAAACGGTCAACAACAAGGAGTGATTCAACGGGGAAGGGACTTGCGAGGAGTCGTTGTGCAACGAGTTCCCCTTCTGCAATGAAAACGCTTTCTCCCCGTAATGTCCGCTCACGGACATTCAAGTAGGGTGCAATTCGCGGATCGTCAATCGTTTCAAGAGGAATCAGGGACATCTACAGTCAACGGCTAAACAGGAAGACTTATTCGCTAACTAAGGATAGACGGAGACCAAGACAGGAACTCCGATTGGACGGCGCATACCTGAGTCGACGCGCAGAACGACAGCTCTCCACACTGCCGTACCAGCTCCCTCCACGATGCACGCAGAGAGAGCCGGTTGAGGGACCAACAGGATCGGTTACAGAACTACTCGGGTAATCTCCATACCAATCCGAACACCACTCAAAAACATTACCGTGCATGTCATATAAACCCCAAGCATTCGCAGGATAAGAACCGACGACTGTCGTCTGAGACGAACCAAAATTCACCTGCTTTTCCTTCAATTGATCGCCAAAATGAAATTGCGTCGTCGTCCCCGCCCGACAAGCGTATTCCCATTGCGCTTCTGTCGGCAACGAAAACTTATAACCCCTCGGCGCAACACCAAGTGCATTCAGTTTCTTGATATAATCTTGCGCATCATCCCAACTTACTTGTTCTACAGGTAACTTGATTCCCTTGATGTTACTCGGATTATTGTCCATCTCGCTTTCCCACATGCCCTGTGTTACCTCTGTTTCAAGCATCCAGAAACCTTTCGTTAGCGTTACCTGATGCTGCGATTCGTTTTCATCCCGGTCGGTTTCACTTCTCGGGCTTCCCATCTCAAATGTCCCCGGCGGACACCAACGGAAAGCGTATTCAATCTCCTTGATTGTCAACACCTTCTGCTCGCCCGCCGTTTTTCCCTGCCAATCCGTTTCCGGTTCTGCCGCGTTGACCAACAGCGTTGGTATTGTCAGAACGGCAATGATTGCCCCAAGAATTAGTACCATTTCAGAACGAAAGTTTGTCATGATCGGCTCCCGAAAAAAATAGGGTTGGAATGGACCAGAGTCGTCATTTTAGACGAGTGACCGGGGCAATTGCAAGTCCCGGACAAAATTTTCTGGATTGACGATTGCTCCCAAAACCGTCTTGTCAAACCCGTTAGGACGGGATAAAATAGGGAGAGTCGTTGATGCTAAATTCCAAGCCAATCCGTTTATCATGCCCCCTCAAAAGAAAAATTCAAAAATCGGGCTGACACCTGAAGATCGTGAGCAGATGCTCAAAGGGTTCAAAATCCGTCCCAACTCGGACATTTTTTTCGCAACCTATTTTTCCGACCCGAAACACGAAAGTGCCCTCGTCAACTTTATCAACGCCGTCCTGACCGACTCGAACGATCCGCCCGTTGTTAGTGCCGAGGTACTCAACCCGTTTAACATCAAAGAGTTCGCGGTTGACAAATGTCTGATTTTGGATGTTCGGGCGAAAGATAACGGCGGACGGATTTTCGACATTGAACTTCAGGTGTCGAATCATTTGGCGTTCAAAGAACGGATGCTTGGATATTGGGCGGACACCTATTCCGGGCAATTGTTTCGCGGAGACGACTATATCGCGCTTATGCCGGTCGTGTCGATCATCGTTGTGTTTGACGATCTATTTCCCGAATTGGCCGACAGACATCAGGTGTTCCATTTGGTGTCCGACGAAAATCCGAAGGTGCGGTTTTCGGACCATATTTGTGTGCATGTCCTCTGTTTGAAGGGGGTTGGAGTTGATCGTTTGGAAAAAATCCGCGACTGGAACGACGCTTTGCAAGGTTGGTCGTTGTTTTGGTCGTGTGAACCTGAAGAATTGGAGGAGCAAATGTCAGTAATCAGTGAAAAGAATCCCGTTTTGAGTGAAGTTGACCGGGAATTTCGGCGATACTCAAAAATTCAGGAGATGCGAGAACTTGAGCGTAGTCGTATGCGATATGACGCGATGATTCGCATAGAGCGTGGTGAGGCGATGAAACTCATCAAGCAAGCGAAAGAGGCAGAAGCAAGAGGGAAAGCACGAGGTAAAGCAGAAGGGAAAGCGCGGGAACGGGCTGAAAAAGTGGTCCGGATTCTGGATCACCGGTTTGACAAGGTGCCAAGTCAGCTTAGTGACAAATTGTTGAAAATGGACAATTTGGATAAGCTGAATGAACTTTTTGACATTGCTCTTGACTGTAAGACCGTTGAAGATTTTGAGGCGGAATTGTGATAATGCCGGCAATACTCGTGCCCCCGCCAATCGGTCAAAATGGACATTTTGTACCCGGTCTGAGTTATAGGCTTTTTGGTCAAGGTAATGCAACCGAACACCCGTCTCTGCGATTACAGAGATAACCGAGTATCATAATCTCTGTTCCGCTTGAAAGAAAGCGGACGGAACCGTCCCCTAAAAGTGCGTATGCCCCGTTAAGATGCCAACTTCGCATCTCAAATTGATAAGCCGAACATTCCTCGCACAACCAGGGAGTTGGCGTGTTGAAATGTTCACAACGAGGTCGATAATTGATCGGAGCGGTCGTTTTGCGGAATATGTTCGTCCCGCTAATCCATTGTCCATTTCCATACACTTTAGGGTCAACACTCTCATAAGATGCCGTCTCTGCAACCAGAATCGTGTTGGAAAGACCATCTGATATTTCTACAAAGGATAATTTCGGGGCCGGATCGTATAAACCTGTGTTCCAGTCAAGATTGGCTCCTGGAAGTGTACCCAATCGGCCAAATCCCCCCGCTTCTTGCCCCATTTTTGTGATCCGTTCGCTGCAAACCCCGCTGTAATGCGATTGGGCCCTCACATAAGCAACCCCATATTCGGCTTCACTGGTCAAATAGTCCTCACAACGAATCGTTTTATCATCAGGAGAGGTCGGGCAAAGAAAAACCGAAAGAGGTGTCGCACCTAGAAGAGCATTGCCGTATTGACCTTCTCCCGACTCATCTGCCCCGTCAATGATTGTTTTCTTGAAATCCAACTCTTCCTGCAAACCGGTTCGTTCAATCTGGGGAAGAATAAGGGCCGACCAACCAAAATTGGTACAAAACTCTTTTTCCGCCTGTTGACCAGGAGGTAAGTGCTTCGTTACATCGTGATAATTATGAATTGCAAGACCGATTTGATGTAAGTTGTTAGAACAACTCATTCGTCTCGCCGATTCCCGGGCTGCATTGACTGCGGGAAGAAGTAAGGAGATTAAAAGACCGATTATAGCGAGAACGACAAGGAGTTCGACAAGGGTAAAGGCAGAACGAGGAATGATTTTTCTGATTGTATACGATTGAATTGTATTGGATTGACCAGACATGAGAATTTCCTTTGAGACTCGGTTCCATTCCCGTTGAATGTCCGTTCGTCCTTCCCAAATGGAATCCAAGGGGATAAACGGGAGCAACGCAGAACCAACTGGAGCCGAAAAAGATTGGCGTAAGTACGTATAGAAACCCGGTGTTTCGTTTGTCCGTCGCAAACGATCAATTTCACCTTGAAAACAGGTAGGTCTTCTGACTTACGGCGATCAACATGCAGGTCTTCTCGACAGATAGTCTTTTTTCCTTTCTTTGCTGAGAAGCGAAAAAAAACGAAAAATCGTCAATGACCCTAGAATTGCATCTTGTGTTCCGATTACAGCGGCGAGGACCGTTCCAGATTTGGACACTGGATTCCCTGTTAACCGGTTGAATCTGAGAAACAACCGGACACCTGTTCCGCAAAGTTCCCGCAGTATACTTCCTGTCAGTCCCCTGTCAAGCCGGTTTTTGCATGAACAGTGAGAGATGTCAGTCCGCTAACAAGTTTGGTTTTGCGATTTGAACCGAGCCGGGTTGGACGGATTTGTTTTTACCACGAAACACACGAAAGACACAAAAAACTGTATTTTGTGAGGTTTTCGTGTTTTTTGTGATTTTCGTGGTTCAAAAATGAAAAGACTCTTTTTCGCAAAACTTGTTAGCGGACTGTGAGAGATGTTGAGATGTGCGATTAAGGTTGTACGAAATTGTTCCCGGACGATTTGTCCAGAAATGGTTGCAATACGGCAACAATTCAGATACACTTGCTGTTTTCACCGATTACCCTGTCCTTACTCGCAGTTACGGAGTTTAACAATATGTCTTCAAAGTCGCAATTTTCCCGACGTCAATTTTTTGCAGCAACTGCTGCTATTTCAGCAGCTGCTTATGCTGTTCCAACCCTGATTTCCCGTTCGGCCCTTGCCCAAGGAACTCGACCGGGCGCAAATGACCGAATTACGGTCGGTTGTGTGAGTGCAGGAGGTCGGGCACGACTCCTTATGGAGCAATTACCTGAAGGAGCGGATTTGGTTGCGCTCGCAGATGCTAACATGCCGAACGCGCTTGATTTTAAGAAGCAGAAGAATGCGAATTGGGACATTTACGGTTCACATTGGCCGATTCTGGATCGCAAGGACATTGACGCCGTTATTATTGCCGGACAGGAATTTCAACGGGTTTATCCCTGTATTCATGCTTGTCAAGCTGGAAAAGACGTTTATGCGGAAAAACCGCTTACCTTGTACATTGAAGAAGGTCGTCGATTGACCGATTTTGCGAGAAAGCACAAGACGGTTTTTCAGGTTGGGACGCAACAACGTTCTATGGAGATGAATCGGGTTGCGTGTGAATTTGTCCGAAATGGAGGACTTGGGAAACTGAAACATGTTCAAGCGGTCTGTTATCCCGGTTCAGGACCGACACAACCGGTTGATGAAGTGGAACATGGGATTCCGGGCGGTTTTAACTGGGATTTGCATTTGAATCAGGGAGCTTGGCACACTTATCATCCACATTGGATTAACGGTCGGAATTTTGGAGGGGGTGAAATGACCAACTGGGGCGCACATGGTGTGGACCAGATACAATGGGCGCTTGGTAAAGATGACACCTTGCCGGTTGAGTTTGAACCGCTTTCTTCGGAACCCGATCAGAATGGTAAGGTGATTGCGAGATATGCGGACGGAACGGAAGTGCGTTTCGAGTTGGAAAATGGTCCTTGGGGAGGAGCGATTTTTGTCGGCGAAAAAGGCAAATTGGAAATCAATCGGAATAAGTTCATGTCGAATCCAGTTGAAATCCGCGATCAACTCCTCAAAAAGGTCGATGAAGCCGAAGAAGAGGTGAAATGGTCAGATCAAACGGCACTTTGGCAAGCGAAATGGCATTTGCAGAATTGGCTTAACTGTATTAAGACCCGGGAAAAACCGATTTCTGACGTTGAAACGGGACATCGTTCGATTGCGTTCTGTCATTTGGTCAACATTGCACGTTGGATGGGGCGTAAACTCAAGTTTGATCCGGTCAAGGAACGGTTTATTGACGATGATGAAGCGAACACTTGGAATGACCGGGTTCGTCGTAAGGGTTATGAACTGCCCCAAGTATAGTAGATAGGGGACAGGGGATAGGGACTCGGGAACAGGGGGAAGAATTGAGAAGGGAAAAGGGCAAAAAACATATCTGACGCATAATCGGTAGTATTGCGACAAAGCGAGGAGTGCTTTTCCCTAATCCCTATCCCCCAATCCCTATTCCCTAACTCCTACCTTCTACCTTCTTTTTCCACAGAAACCGTCTACAAATTATTGGACCGCGATCACTTGACATGTTACGTTTGTTCGGATTGATTGTTCTTTTGATCGGGTTTTGCAGTGTTGCGCGACCAGTTTGTTCGCAAATAACGATTGCGGAGAAACAAAAGGAACTGCTCGGCCAATATGAACAGTTGGAAATGGTTTTGTTGCGGATGATTGAGTTGAACCGAACCCAGAATCCGCAACGAGCGACTGTCTTTCAAAAGGTCTTGGAAGAGAGTAAGGATCGGCTGATTCTCCTTCGATTGAATGAGGTCGCGGTTTCTCTGGAACAGCGACGATTTTCTCGTGCTCTTGAGGTGCAGGAAGGTCTTGAAAAGGACCTTCTTGAGCTTCTTGATTTTCTCGAACGTGGAGAGAGGGAAGAGCAACGGGAATCGGAAAAAGAACGTTTATTACAGGTTGCGCAGGAATTGGATCATCTCTTGCTGCAACAACGGGGGTTGAAAAGGCGGACGAACGAATCAGATCAATTGTTGCCGTTATCTCAGGAACAGGAAGAGTTGCAGCAAAAAGTCCAAAGTCTTGCCGACCAGTTAGACGTTGGAGGGGGAAAGGAGAGCACGGAAAGGGGCGAGCGGGACAAAAGAGGGAATCAGGACGGATTAGGGTCTGAGGAGAGCAGAAAGAGGTTGGAAAGGGCGGAAAAATGGATGCAAGGGGCCCAACAGGCGTTGAGGGAGGATGAACAACAGCGAGCGGTTCAGGAGCAGGAGGAAGCAATTGCGGAGTTACAACAAGCAAAAGGTCTCCTTGAGAAAGTGTTGCGACAGATGCGGGAAGAGGAGATGATCCAGACGCTTGAACTTCTTGATTCCCGTTTTCGCAAAATGCTGCAAATAGAACGGGGGATTCGGACTCAAACAGAACGATTAGGTCGGGAAGGGGTTGCGCAACCGTCGATAACGACTCGGGAATTGCAGATGCAGTCGAGCCGGTTGAGCGCAGACCAAAAGAAAGTGATTGAAGAGGCGGATGTCATGCTTGTCCTTTTGCGTGAAGATGGAACGGCGCAAGCATTGCACGAATCGTTGTTGCAAACGGAATCCGACATGTTGCAGGTTGTTGCCCGATTGGATTCAGGAGAATGGGGCGATTTAACCTTGCAGATGGAAGATGCGATTATCGAATCGCTTGTCGAGATGCTTGAGACGGTTGAAACAACCCGGGAAGAGAAGCGGAAACAATGGGGTTCGGATTCGTCCGATCAACCTGATGATTCAACGACGGAGGAGCAACAGCGTTTAATCGGTTTCTTGTCGGAGCTGAAAATGCTCAGGACGATGCAACGTCGGATCAATGACCGGATGATTGGTTTAGACCAACAATTACAGAAAGGTCAGGCGGACCCGGTTGACCTTGAGACCCGATTGACGGAGTTACAAAATGCACAAACTCGGGTTGAGCGCATTTTACGGAATATACAAGAGAATCAATCAAGGTAAAGACAACAAAGCGACTTATGTAGTCCCGTGAGGGACGGCCTTTTTGTAGCCCGGGGTGAAGGGAGCAGAAGCGACCGCAACCCCGGGTTAAACGGTCCCCAAAATAACAAGCTCCGTCGGAGCGACCTAATGTTTAGCCGCGATACAACGTATCGCGCGTTCTAAAATTTCAATACGCGCGGAACGTTGTTCCTCGGCTAAACGGTATATTGAGGTCGCTGCTATGCAGCTAAGAGATACCGACCTTTGAATTTTTGGCGTCAAAAATACATGCAATGTGGATATACCAATTATTGAAATGCGCTAACAAATCCTTAACCAAGTCTTCACGAACCCTAACGGAAAACGATCATGGAATGTAAAGTCAACGAAAACAGCAAAAAATGTACCTGCTCTTACACCTCCTGTTCTCGTCGGGGTGTTTGTTGTGACTGTATCTCCTCACACCTCGCCAAACGGCAATTGCCCGGTTGCGTTTTTTCTAAAGAAGCAGAAGCGACGTATGACCGGTCTTTTGAACATTTCGCCCGGTTGGTTCAGGAAAAAAAGGTCTAATCGAGGTAGGGGGTAGGGAATAGGGGATAGGGATTAGGGAAAAGAAAGATAACGGCATCTCGCAAGTCAATCGGTTTCACCATTGATTTTGTTCCCTCTTTATTGGAGACCTTTCTCTACCCCCAACTCACAATTTTCCAGTTCTAATTCTCTCTTCTCAATTCTTCCCCCTATCCCCCAGTCCCTATCCCCTATTCCCCTGTCTAATGTCATTTCTCAAAAAATGCTTGTCCTGGGGTCTTGATTTGCTGATCCCCCCACATTGTGCAATCTGCGAAACCCCCTTGTTGGAAGATGAACCAAGCGAAATCTTCTGCAACGAATGTCGTCAGGACATATTGCCCCAAAATGGTCAGTTCTGCTGCAATTGCGGTTCCTACTTTCTCGTCCCAACCTCACTGAGTCTTTTTGCCGGCTCCCCCCCAAAAGAACAATGTTCCGCTTGTTCCTCCAACAACAATGTCTTTTCTCATCTCCTCACACTCGGAGAATATGACGGAAAACTGCGCGATATTGTTCTTCAGATGAAGCAACAGCGGGACGGTTTTTTGGGTCGGGTTTGCACGACTTTTCTCTTTAAGCAACAGGGTGAACGATTTCAACGAATCGGGGCTGATTTGATTCTCCCGGTTCCAATGCACTACACCCGACGTTTCCTGCGAGGGGTCAATTCGCCGGAATTCATTGCCCAAACACTTTCAGAATTACTCCATATTCCGTATCATACCCGGGTCCTTCAACGCCAATATGCAACTGCCCCACAATTTGAGTTGAACCCCGATCAACGTCGGCTTAACGTCCAAAATGTCTTCCGTCTCCAACCCCGAATCTTCGCCGGTTGCCTTTTGAAAAAAACCACAACCTTTCTCGCGGGGAAAAAAATACTGCTTGTTGATGATATTTTGACAACCGGTTCAACATGTAATGAGATTGCCCAACTTCTCTTGCACAACGGTGTCTCTTCCGTCGCAGTTGCCGTTCTCGCCCGAACTCGCGGAGTTGGTCTTCACGAAAAGGATAAGGTTCTTCGAGAAGATAAGTGGAAACGTTGATCGCTTCATTGAGGTTCGTTGTCGTTTGCGAGATACAAAGAAACAATCGGGCCGAATTGTGCTTGATCCATTGTTCACTATAATGAATAGGCTCCTCTTCCTCGCACTTTCCACAATTTATCTAGTCTGTGTAATCCCGTGATTGATTGGTTCGTTCTCGCTCTAGGAGGTATGATCCTGCTCGCTTACCTCGTTCCTCAACCAAGTGCAATGCAGCATCCCGTCTCGTTGCACCAACTGTGTGATTACGGAGTTGCAATCATCTTTTTCTTTTATGGGCTGAAGTTGGGTTGGAAATCCTTTTTTAACAATTCTAGGAATTGGCGTTTACACCTTCTTGTACACTGTACCACCTTTATTCTTTATCCCTCGATTATTTTCGTCATTCTTCACTTTTTCGGGACAAATCCCCCAACCGAACTCTGGATTGGCGTCTTCTTCCTCGCTGCTCTCCCCTCAACCGTCTCATCGTCCGTTGTTATGGTCTCACTCGCTCGCGGAAATGTCCCCGCTGCTGTCTTTTGCGCTGCTCTCTCCAGTATTCTCGGTATTTTTCTCACACCACTTTGGATGAAACTTTTCCTGACCGTTAATACCGTTCATTTTCAACTAGGTCCCACATTCCGCAGTCTCGCCCTCCTCGTCCTGCTCCCCATCCTCCTCGGAATCATTGCCAATCCCTTTTGCGGAAAAAGACTCGCCCCCTACTTCAAACCACTTCGCTACTTCGATCAGTCCGTCATTCTCCTGATCGTCTACGCCTCTTTCTGCGACTCCTTTCGTGATAAAGCATTCAATCAATTATCCCTCACACAGTTCGCCTTACTGTGTGTCGGATTAGTCGGTTTCTTTTTCCTCGGATATAACCTGACACTCCGATTGTGCGGTTTTTTGCGATTGAATCGAGAAGATTCGATTACAGCAACATTTTGTGGTTCAAAAAAGTCACTTTTGCACGGAACAACGATTGGGAAAATTCTTTGGGGGGGGAGTCCGGTTCTCGGAGTTATTCTCCTCCCAACCATGTTGTATCACACGATTCAACTCCTTCTTATCAGCATGATTGCAACTCGTCTGGGAAACGAAAAAAATCAGGAAAGTTGATCGTTGCGCCCGCATTATCGGTCCAATCCAGCTTATCCTATCTGCCCATTTTCCTCAAAAGAATCGGCGAAACAGTTGCCGATACTCTCTTTGTCGCAAATTAGTCAAGCTAGGTAAAATAAGTTGCTTGCCCGTTCAACCTCCAACTTTGGATTGTTTGCACAATGGTTACTTGCCGAGTTGATTCCATTTTTTCGTTTTCCGAATTACGTCACTTTGTCTACCAAACCTTATGTCAAGATCATGAACTGCTCATGAACGCCTTTCCGACTTCGGAAGTCGTGATACGTCGTCGTCAAGGTGAATCATGCGGCGTCATGTTCTGCTTACATGGGCCCCGATCAGTCAAATTCAGCGCAATCTGGGAACGTGAAAATAATCGGGTCCTGTTTTATGGTCCGAGCGGAAAACGCTATTTGCAGGTCGATTTGGCAGATGTTACGACAGCAGATGAAGAAATGCTCAGTTGGAGGAATTGAACGAGGATCGTCAAAAAAGAGCATGTCGGTTGGTTCCCTGTGTTGAATGAAAAAAGTTTTTTTTGTGCAATACAAAAGGGTTTCGGCAACGTACTTGTAATCGGACGAGGGAACGACCTAGGAATCCTTTTCAATGAAGGGTTAACCTAGAATTTTGACCTCTTGATTGATTTTATAATAGAAATCAAAATACATACACATTCATAGAGGAGGTATTGAACATGTTGGTATTATCACGACGACAGGGAGAGCGGATAATGATAGGAGACTCAATCACCATTACGGTTGTCCGTTGTATGGGGGACAAAGTGCGAATTGGGATTGAAGCACCTCCTGAAGAACTTATTTTAAGGGGCGAACTGTATCAGAGACAGCAAGCGGAAAAACAACGGGCGGAACAGCGACCTGTGTTGACAAGTGGGGTTGCAATCGAGTACCCTGTCACTGCGAGCACTCCGGTCCCGATTTTTTAGCTCTTTGACGGTTATACACGGCTCAATACGGCATGTTTTCAACATGTTCCTGTTGACACGTTGAGCGAACTTTTGCTTTTCTCACAAAGTAAAGCAAGAAAAACTGTTGTTTAACGACTACACTGGGTATAACCACATAAAGTATTAAAGTTAATTTCGGTTGAAAAAGGGGAATTCGCCCATATTCGGTCTTTCCCCTTACAACCCGATTTTGCTGTTCTTCTCATGCTGCGAAAAAATGAACTGTTCATTGACAGTGCCGATCTGCCGATTGTGCATTATCGGGTTTGGTCGCTCCTTGACCAGAAAAAAACTGCCCTCATCGTGTTCCTGATGATGATCGCGCTCGTTTCTGCGGTTTATCTCCAAACCGGAAAAACTCATCTTGCAATTGCCGCTTCAATCATTCTGGGTCTGACCATTTGGCGTCTTTGGGTTCCAATGCAGTTTGAATGGACAACCGAGGGGGTTTCGCGTTGGACACTCGGTCATCAAAGAGTCATCTCTTGGTCGGAAATCCATTCATACCGATTTCAGGATGAAGGGGTCCTCATTCTGCCAAATCGAAGACGATACCCTCTTGACGCTCTTCGCGGTCTTTTCATTCCGATTCCAAAACCGTATCTCGCTGCTGTTGAGCGACGTTTTCGGCTTTTTGTTGATAAAACGGAAATCTGACATTTTCGGAAAAATCGCTTTTTTCACACTTTATGGTTGAAATCCCGTCTTCATTCGTTAGAATCCTTGTATACGCTGTTCTCGTTTTTTTCCGTTAGTGTTCGACTTTCATGTTATTTTGGCGAATCGTCATTGCTCTCCCGTTGATTTTCGGCCTCATCGTTGCTTCTTACATCGATATGTGGATCGCTAATCAATTCTCCTTGCGGGGAATTGTCCTGCTCCCTATCTTTATGCTCTTCATTGCGGCTCTTTGTGATGAACTGCTCCGACTGATTGCAGTTGGCGGACTGCGACCAAGACGTTCAACGGTTTTTTGGGGAACAATCGGAATGATCGTTTGTTGTTGGTTGGCGTGTTTGATTCAAGCGCATAACGAAGGGGTTTTAGGGGAACATGTTTCCCCTCAAAGTTGGCCCTGGTCGGCGACTGCGAGTGTTTGGACATTATTGGCAATGGGGGGCGGAATCATGATTGCTTTTTTGGGCGAAATCAATCGATACACGAAACCGGGGGGGATCACAATCAATCTGGCAGGTGCTGTCTTTGTAATAACGTACATTGGAATGCTTTCCTGTTTTATCGTCCAGTTAAGAATGGCGTATGGAATTGCAGCCCTGCTTTCCCTGATCTTTGTTGCTAAAATGTGTGATACAGGAGCTTACACAATTGGACGTATTTTTGGACAGCATAAATTGACCCCGATTATCAGTCCCGGGAAGACCGTTGAAGGGGCATTTGGCGGAATGTTGTTCGGTATTGTTGGAGCCTGGTTTTGGTTCAACGTGGTGATTCCGATTTCCTTTAATACCCGTTGGATTGCGGCTGATTCGAGTCGAACGGCCTTTTGGGGCTGTCTTCTTTTTGGGCTGTGCATTTTTTTTAGTGGAGCCCTTGGAGATTTAGCGGCGTCGCTGATAAAGCGAGACGTTCAGCAAAAAGATTCCAGTCGTTGGTTGCCCGGTTTGGGCGGTTGTCTGGACATTTTCGACTCGATTCTGCTTTCTGCGCCTGTTGCTTACGCCTTTTGGGCGTTCGGTCTGGTCGGTTAACGACCCGTTGAATTTTTTTCCTCGCATACTATATCAAAGAATGAGAACCAGTATAATTCCTTTTGACTTTGATGAGTCTTTCAACCCTAGTTGATACATCCAACCGAAACAATGCTAAGATCACTGAGTTTGGAAAATGTGGGTCCCGCCCCAACAATGAGTTTGGACTTTGGCGACCGTCTGAATATTCTGACCGGGGATAATGGACTTGGCAAAAGTTTTTTGTTGGATATTGCATGGTGGACGTTAACACGAACTTGGCCGGCACAAATCAATTCCCAACTGACATCCGGCAAAATGGCTCTCCCAAGAAAGGGAAAAAAAAGCACTATTGCGTTTGATTTTACGACAAAAACAACGAATCTTGTTGATTCGTGCGGTTTTGACTTCGGCTCACAATATTGGAAGAGAGCAAAAGGGCGACCTGGGATGCCGGGCTTGGTCTTTTATGCAATGTCAGATGGTAGTTTTGCGGCTTGGGACCCGGCGAGAAATTATTGGAAAACACCGGAAGATCATTCCGCTCCCTTGCGTCCGCCCGCCTATGTTTTCAGCCCGACAGAAGTTTGGGATGGTCTCAAAACCGAGGAAGGTAAATGGTTGTGCAACGGTTTGATTCGTGATTGGGCAACTTGGCAAGCGGCGAATAAAGAGACCTTTACGAATTGGAAAAAACTTCTCAAGCATCTTTCCCCTCCTTCGGAGGAAATGATTCCTGGAGCTTTAACCCGCATTGACCTAGATGATGTCCGAGACATGCCGACCTTGAAAATGCCTTATGGTCAGGATGTTCCAATTGTGCATGTTTCATCAGGTATGAGAAGAGTTATTGCCCTTGCCTACTTTCTCTTATGGGGTTGGCAGG
The DNA here is from genome assembly GCA_051660685.1 of Thermoguttaceae bacterium. Lineage (GTDB taxonomy): Bacteria > Planctomycetota > Planctomycetia > Pirellulales > Thermoguttaceae > JAVBSX01. The sequence continues at coordinate 50,181 of JBOFQB010000033.1, forward strand.
AACATCTCTATGCAGCAGAAATACGGGGTGAGTCTCCCAGTAATCAGGTGATTTTTCTGATTGATGAAGTTGAATCACATCTTCATCCTCGTTGGCAACAGGTCATCATCCCGACATTATTGTCGCTCATGAAAAGTTTGCATAGGCAAGCAAAGATTCAATTGATTACGGCGACACACTCACCATTGATAATGAGTTCTGTGGAGACGACATTTGATTCCGCGCATGATGCTTGGTTTGATATTGACTTCAAAGCGGGCGATGTCATCTTGGAAAAGAAAGCATTTGAGAAACATGGAGATGCTGATTCCTGGTTGACAAGTGAGGCTTTTGACCTGCGCAGTTCGCGCAGTCCCGAAAGTCAGAAATTGATTGACGAGATGAATGAGTTGCTGAAAAAAAGTCCTACAGAACAAGAGATTCACACCTTACACGAGAAGATTTGTCAATCTTTTAGTCCAACGGACCCCTTTATGATTCGTTGGCAGTATTATTGTGACCGAAAGGGTTTGTTGAAATGATTCCAGTACAGCAACAACAGGAACCGGACGGTTTTGACCGGGATGTTCGACAGAGAGGGCTTGCTTGGTTGCAGCAACACGGGATAGACCCTGCTTCACCACCTCCAGAATCGGTACAATTGAAAGAATACTGGCAATCCTATAACCGGAAACTTTGGGATGCGTATGATGGTGTTTGCGCTTATTATGCGTGTTTTTTGCCGTATGCTTTGGGGGCATCCTCAACCGATCATTTTATTCCCAAATCTCAAAATGCGGGTCTCGCTTATGAATGGACCAATTACCGTTTGGCCTGTTTGAACGCCAATCGACGTAAAAACCGGTTTTGTGACGTTCTCGATCCGTTCACAATGCTCGCTGAAACTTTTTATCTGGTTATTCCAACGGGTGAAATATATGTGAATCCGGCAATGTATGAGTCACAAAGGGAAACGGCTCAATTGGCGGAACAGACGATTGAGCGGCTCAGACTCAATGACCCCGATCTGATTGAAATGCGTTTGTTGGACATCGACGAATACTGCGACGGGTTTCAACGTCAATCGTTGCAAAAGCGCAATCCCTTCGTCTATTTTGAAATGGCGCGTCAAGGGATGCTGAAATAGAAGTGTTGTCCCGTCCCAATCGGTTAAGGACCTTGTGGAGCGGGACGGTTAGAAGGTGTAACGGGCAATGAGTTCGACGCGGAAGGGAGTTCCATGTGTCTTGTAGGTGAACTCGTTCGTCCCCGTGTTGTACGTTCGCCAGTTCGTCCTCCATTGACTTAACTCCAGACCCGTCATAAATGCGTCCGTCCAGTTGTAACTGCTGTTAATGAAGTAACATTCACTGTAACTGCGTGAAGTGTACTCGTTTGTTGCTCCTATTCTTGCCGTTCCATAAAGGTCCTGGTCAAACGGGTCCTCACACAAAAAACCAAGATTCGTTTTCAACTTTTTTGTCCAAGTGTATTGTATTGCTCCCCAGATTCCCTGAGAACGGATTGGAACCCGGCTTAAAAGGTCCACTCCCTGCATGATTCCCCCCTCAAGATTGGACACGTTTTCTCCCGTATACGCTTCACCTTGTAATCGGAGTTTTTTCGTGATCGGCAGATCGAGATCAACACAAACAGCCCAAGTTCGGAACGAATCGCCGACGACGCCCGGATAATCACCCCGTTGTTCCCCAATTTGACCGGAAAGACCCAGTACAACCGGCAAACCAGTTGTGAACGTGTTTTTTCCAAAGGAATACGCAAGTCGTCCCTGTATAATCGGCCAACCACTTGCAGTCAGTCTTGGGTCGTCCTGACCGGGCGTAAGGTAATCGCGCAACGTGTTATCTCCCGCCCCAATTTGGTAGAGCAGGGAAGAGTCGGACGAACAATCTTGCAAATGTTCGGCCCGGACCATTGCGCGACGGTATCCGAGATTACCGACCCCAGAACCGGCAGTGTAGTTGAACATCATGGGATAGAGCGGGGCGAAAATTTCCCAATCTTGACCAAACTGGAATTTGGTTTTTTTGTTTCCAACCTCCATATAGGCTTTACGGAGCATGAACGCCGAACGGTTACGAACCTGATAAGACCCTTGAAAATCACACTCGAACACCCCGCGAGCAAAGGAATCGGTCCAACAGGAAGGACCAGGCGCGTCGATTTTCAGTCCAATGCGGGAAGAACGGGGATCAATGTAAAAGGCTGATCGGTCTGAAGTGGGGGTCAGTTCCGGCGATTGAGCGTAGACACAAAAATCGCCCGGAATCGTCCGTTGTGATTCCCAAGATGCGGCGAGATTCAAATATCCGTAAGGGGTGAAACTGAAACTCCCCTTTTTCCAAGCCAATTTTGACGCTTTACTGTCAATCAACTCGTCCAACTGTTTCGCCGTTAATCCGGTTGATTCCGATTCCGTCGTTGTTGTTCCTGTTCCGCTCAAATAGGCGGGGACAACAGGGGCAGGAAGGGGAGAAGGGGTGTAATTTGTTGGTCGGACATCTCCCCAAACGGGTTTTTGAATCGGGAGGAGAACAGGGTTTTCTTCAACAGCGGGTTGCGCGGGACGGGCATTACTGGCAGGAGGTGTGAAGTCGGACCATTGTACAGCCGGTTCACTTTGGTTGAATGTCAGAGACACACTGGATGATTGGTTGGGCTGGTATCCTGCCAACTCGGCTCCGTCTGCCGATGTCGCCGAAGTAAACGTCTGAAAATTGACATATGTCGGTTGTGACGACAACGGATTCGAATCGTATAAGACCTTTTGGTTGTTCTGGGGAGCTGGGTTCTCCCCAAGAACAACATTGCGAGCAGAACCCTCTTGTGAGGTTGCGGGATTGCTCTGCTCGCTCAATACACCAAAAGTGTCTTGCGTTGTCTGAAGTTGCGACGCTTGAACTTGCGCCGGTTGACTCGGCATTATCTGAAGTTGTGACGCTTGAACTTGAGCCGGTTGATTCGGCGTTGTCTGAAGTTGTGACGCTTGAAATTGGGCCGGTTGATTGGGCGTCATCTGAAGTTGTGACGCTTGAAATTGGGCCGCTTGATTTGGCGTTGTCTGAAGTTGCGACGCTTGAAATTGAGCCGGTTGATTCGGCGTTGTCTGAAGTTGCGACGCTTGAGATTGGGCCGGTTGATTCGGCGTTGTCTGACGTTGTGACGCTTGCAACATCGTCTCAGCAGTCATCTCAGAGAGAACTGGGGTCTGTTGCGATTGGACAAATCCGGCAAGGACATTCGGGTATTTGGGGATGTTAAGCGTTGAAGAACCTGAAACCTGACGAATTGGGTTGAGGACGGGAGAATCTGGAGAGTCTTGTCTGGATTCTTGCGTTGTTTGAACCGGGTATACCGAACTCGGGCGTGTTGGTCGCTTCATCTCATTGCTAACATCTCGTGTTGCAGGACGCAACGAGTTCTGATTCGTCTTTTTCAAACCGTTCTGAGTCCCATAAACGGTCCGATCAGGAACCTGGTCGGACAACTCCAATTGACGGGTTTGCGGATTATAGGCAATATAGGGAGTTGGCAAGCCGAATTCGGCCTCTTCGAGGTAGACATTGACATTTTTCCCCGAAATAATGTGAGGTGCATTTTGAGCAATGAGGTTTGAAACTGTCAGGAACAATAGGCCCAGAAACAGTGAAAACATGATTGCGCGTGAATCTACCTTGTTGGAAAGGTGTTCGCCAAAATAATTAAATGTCGGTTGCATAATCTGAGTCTTGCAAAATTCCAACCTTGCCCTGTTTCTGGAATCCTCCAAAATTACAAAAACGGCAACAGGTGTATTTTCGATGAATCCGGTTAATAGAGCATCATCGTTAAAATCAGTATCGTCAGCCTAAGCCGTAAAAAGAGAGCATGATTAGGCGATTCTGAGAAGAAAAAAGACAGGACAGGACATACATTCGGCATGTCCGATACAAGCCAAATAACAATAACATTTTGCGCAATCGGAATTGTTTTCCCATTTTACCTGTATTGGTCAAATATCAACAATCAAAGTATCCTGCGTATCCTGTTTTAGAATTTTTGTGGTTGATCTTGACCCGGGATTACGCAGCTTACATCTTGGACTACAATAGGAATGTAATGAGATTTCCGTCCGGCTTGCGCCGGGCTAAAGCATTTCCAAAATTACTGTACATGGATAACACCAAATGGTCCTTTAATTTTTGGGTTCAAAAAAAACGTGAAATGTGTATACCAATTATTGAAATGCGCTAAGTACACGCAGAAGGTTGTTTTCTATGTCCAGAACTTTGATTGCCCTTGCAACCTACAATGAGCGGGACAATTTGCCGATTTTGCTCGACGCTATTTTCAAGTATGCCCCCGACTGTGACGTTCTTGTCGTTGACGATTCTTCCCCCGATCAGACGGGTGATTGGGTTCGCAATCGCGGTCAAACGGAATTGCGACTGAAGTTATTACAGCGAAAAGGCAAGTTGGGTCTTGGAACGGCCATTTTGGATGCAATTCGTTATGCAATCGAGCATGATTACGATTTTTTGTTGAACATGGATGCTGATCGGAGTCATGCTCCTGAATCCATTTCCTTGTTGCGAGACCAAATGAGTCCGAATTGCGATGTTGCAATCGGTTCACGCTATATTTCAGGAGGAAATGTCGTCAATTGGCCGTTTTCCCGACGTTTGATGAGCCGAATGATGAACCTGTATGTGCGAATCCTGCTTGGACTGAACACCCGGGATAACAGCGGTTCCTTTCGCTGTTACAAAGTCGAGGTTCTCAAAAAACTGGACCTGTCCCGATTTCAGTCCCGGGGATATTCGTTTTTCGAGGAGATTCTTTACCGACTGAAACGATCAGGAGCCCGATTCGTTGAAGTGCCGATTTGCTTTACGGACCGAACAGCGGGAGAATCGAAAATCAACATTGGGGAAGTCTTTTCGGCTCTTTGGACAATAACACTGTTGCGTGTTCGTTCTTAGAAAGGTGTATCATTTGGACATGGTTGGGTTCTGCCCCTTATAACATATGGTCTTAACAATTGGTTGGATTGCCGGTTTGCTGATTGGACTGTCGAAGACGGGTATTCCCGGAATGGGACTGGTCAGTGTCGCCCTTATGGTCTACGCTTTTCCCGGCATGGAAAAACAATCGACCGGGGCCGTTTTGCCCTTGTTGATTCTCGGGGACATTTTCGCGGTCTGTTTTCATACCAAAGACGTTCAATGGAAAAAACTCCGAATGCTCTTTCCCCCCGTCCTCGTCGGACTCCTGCTCGGTTGTTGCATCATGGAATACGTCAACAATGCACAATTCCGTATTCTGCTTGGGACTCTTCTCCTTAGTTTGATTGCACTCGATCAAATCCGCTCTCTGCTGAAAATTGAATCCATTCCTCATTCACACAGTTTTACTTGGACAATGGGCTTGCTCGCCGGATTCACAACATTGGTCGGGAATGCAGCTGGACCTGTTATGAGCGTCTATATGATCGCCCAACGATTGTCAAAAGACCGTTTTATGGGGACCTGGGTCTGGTTTTTCTTTATCGTCAACCTCATTAAAGTCCCCTTGATGCTCGGTATTCTCTTTCCCAATGTCAACATGATAACGGTTGAGACATTGAAATTTGACCTGATGATTATTCCAGCCCTTGTTCTTGGCGCAATCATCGGACGATCTGTTTACTCCTATATCCCCGAAAAACAGTTCGTGAACCTAGTTCTGATTCTGAACACCCTTCCTGCAATTGAAATGGTCCTTTCCCCTTTTTTCAAATAATGAGGGGGAATTAGAAGAAATAGCGGCGTTCACGGACAGTTGTGAGGGCAATACGGTCTTCAAGATTGGGCCGAAAAATAACGAGGAGAAGAAGCGGGAGATACCAACCCATATAGAGTCCCCCTCCATAAGGTTGCCAAAATTGAACGCTCAGCATGATTAAGGTGGAACAGCTGATAAGAACGCCCAAATGTTTCCGACCGGGCCAAAGAATCATGCCGAAACAGATAACGAGAAAGAGGGCGAGGAGGGGGATACGATAGATGGGGTTCCAGATTTCCCAAGCTCCGTTGGGATCGTCGGCGAGAAAACAGTATTTTCCGAACATACAAGCGAGCTGATTACCGAACGTATGATACGACGTCGCATTCCAGAAAAGGAGGTTCAGGAAAAAGGTGTAAATGATGAAGAGGCCGAAGAGAAAACGGAAATAACCCCTTTTCCAGTAAAAACTGCCCCAAAGTGGAATCAGAAAAATGGGGTAAAATACGAGATTTGCGGCAATTGCGAGAAATGAAGCGGCAAAAAGCGGACGACGATAAAGGGCGATTGCCCAAAGAATGAGGGCAACCGGGACAAAGATGTCCAAACGGGCAAGCATCTGGTTGGTGTAAGGTAACAGCAGATAGACCGTTGCAGCAGCGGTTCCGGTCTGCATATTGCCGAAATGACAATGCCCGATGTCGATGAGAGCGACAACAATCAAAATGTGCGTCAGAATAATCAACGAAAGCGTCAACAAAAATTCAGGTGTTGCAGTCGTTGAAGTGGTTGGTGTCGTCGTTGCAACAGGAGTTGTTGCAGCCGGAATCGTTGCAGCAGAAACAATCGGCTTAATCGGCATCTCTTTGTCAACCGATTGAGACGAAGACGATAAAAGGTCCGTTTCCTGAACCGGCAATGTTGCAACCTCTTTGAGGAGACTGGTTGCCTGATCGACGACATCGACGAAACCGGCTGTTTCGCCCCCCTTTGCCGTTTCCCCCTCTTTCCGAGGACCATTTTCTTTCGATTGCCCAACAAGTTCATCCTGTATTCCTGTTTTTTGCAATTCGTGCCGTTCTCTCAAATCTCGTTGGAGCAGGGCTGGAGATGCCGCAACCATTTTGTTCGCGGACTCAACAAAGGTCAAAAAAGGAGGATAACCTGGTGTTTCATCCAAGCGTCGTTTCGCTTCTTGAGGATGCTCTTCTCCTTGTAAGGTCAACAACTGTTCCAAACGGATTGACCGCAAGGAGTCAATCTGCTCACCTCGATTGATGATGAGATTGGCGATCATAAAACCGAGGAGCATGATACAGGCGAAACGCAGACCTGAAGGGGCAAGATTGGGTTCGAGCAAAGGTCGCCTGACAATCAGTGTGTCGTAAAACAGTCGGATGAGGAACAGGGTCTGCAAACCGAAAATCCAATAAAAAGCGGTCTGTAGATTGTTCATTGCGTAGAACAGAAGCCCAAGACCGAGGAGGATAACGCCGAGCAAATCGACATTCCTGATACTCAGGAGCCGGTTAAAGCGGAAAAAAATGGCAAGAATCATCAACGCCGAGACATAAAACCATGTCGTCGGGAGCATTTCATACTGAAAAAGCGATGTTGGCATTGATGAGAGAATAGGGGATAGGGAAGAGGGAATCGGGGCAGTCCGCTAACAAGTTTGGTTTTGCGATTTGAACCGAGCCGGGTTGGACGGATTTGTTTTTACCACGAAAGACACGAAAGACACGAAAAACGGTATTTTGTGAGGTTTTCGTGTTTTTTGTGATTTTCGTGGTTCAAAAATGAAAATACTCTTTTTCGCAAAACTTGTTAGCGGACTGGGAATGGGGGGGAGCAAACACCGATCATATCTTGCAAACGTCAGGCGGTCAAGATAGAATGGGCGTTTCTGCGACACTTCAATGATTTTATACCTTTTTTGACCCTTTTGAAAAGATTCAAAGTTTTGACGATTTTGAAAGTTTTTGATCATTTCAGAAAATTTTGACGGATTTGACAGTTTAGACAATTTTAGACAAAGTTATACGATGAAGAAACAAAAGAAGAAAGAAGCGGGGAAGAAAGTCCCGAACATGACAGCGAGAATTGAAACGGAGAAGGGGACGATTTTGCTGGAGTTATATGCCGGAAAGACGCCGAAGACATGCGGGAATTTCAAGAAACTGGCCGATTCTGGTTTTTACGACGGTCTGGTCTTTCATCGCGTCATTCCCGAGTTCATGGTTCAAGGCGGTTGTCCTGACGGAACAGGTCGAGGAGGACCGGGTTACAAGTTTGAAGATGAATTTTGTGAGGAATTGCGACATTCAGGTCCTGGAATCCTTTCTATGGCGAACGCCGGACCCAATACAAATGGTTCTCAGTTCTTTATCACACATGTTCCCTGTCCCTGGTTGGACGGTAAACATACGGTTTTCGGACGAGTTCTGGAAGGTCAGGATGTCGTCGATTCCGTTGAACAAGGTGATGTGATGAAAAAAGTAACCGTCAGTGAGGGCTGAGGGAATAGGGACTGGGGGATAGGGGATAGGGTGAATGGAAGAAGACGGCGTTTCGCAAGTCAACCGGTTTCACTTTTTTCGTGCATCCCCTTTGTTCACCTGAATTCTCCCCTCTTACCTTTCCATTCAAACTCCTAACTTCTAACTTCTTTACACGCGATACGTTGTATCGCGGCTAAACGAGAACGTAGGAGGTAGGGAATAGGGACTGGGGAATAGGGGATAGGGAGGAGCAAAATCCTTGTTTTACCGCAATATGACCGATCATGCGTCAGATTATGTTTTTTACCATTCTCAATTCTCAATTTTCAATTCTTCCCTCCTAATCCCTATCCCCTATCCCCCATTCCCTAACCCCTCATTCCCATGTCCAGAATACTGCTTTTTCCCTTGCTCACTCTGTTGCTCGCCGCTTTGATTCCGGTTGGTGCTTGTGGAGCCGAAACCGGCCGGTATCATGCGTTTCGGAATATTCCTTATGTCGAAAAGGGGGGAGAACGACAACAGTTGGACATTTTTGTGCCGCGATTGAATAAACGGTCCGAGGTGCAGGAGACTCAGGACGATTTACAACCGTCCAAAACAGGCTCAGCCTGTCCGTTGATTGTCTATATTCATGGAGGAGGTTGGGCAGGAGGAAGCAAAGAAGCGATTGGCGACCGCATTTCTTGGTTGATTCGTGAGGGTTACGCTGTTGCTGCAATCAATTATCGATTGACGCAGACGAATATTTTTCCGGCCCAGATTGAGGATTGCAAAGCGGCAATTCGTTGGTTGCGAGCACACGCCGGGGAATATGGTTTTGACACCAAACAGGTCGGAGTGTTTGGCGATTCCGCAGGAGGTCATCTTGCCGCTTTGGTTGCTGTAACCGGCGATGTTCGGGAATTCGATGTCGGCGAACATCTCGATCAATCAAGTGCCGTTCAAGCCTGTTGTGACATTTTTGGTCCAACGGATTTTACGGTTTTTCTGCAACATGACGGTTTTACGGAGGAATTCCGAAAAGCAGTAACCGATCTCTTGACCGGTTTGTTGGGTGGAAAATTGGAGGACAAGATGGAATTGGCCCGAAAAGCGGGACCGATCACCTACGTTAAAAAAGAGGTCCCCCCCATGTTAATTCTGCATGGTGATAATGACCCCATTGTCCCTTATCAACAGAGTATTCTTTTTGAAGAGGCGTTGAAAAAGGCGGATGCTGATGTCGAACTGATTATTTTCAAAGGGGCGGGACATGGAGGACCGGATTTTTCGAGTCCTGAAACCAAGAAGAAAATGACGGATTTTTTTGCGAAACATTTGAAGTAACAGAAGGGAGGGTCGGAAGAATCCCGGCTCATTTCAAACATCAACAGATACGGAAACCCCTTATAATCTAATGACCAATCCCACTTTGCGTTCTTGTCGTTGTTTGTCCTTCCCGCTCAAAGGGTCCTTCCTATTGTTTTTCCTTCTCACTCTCGCTTTCTCTCTCGGTCACTCCCCCGAAATTGTTGCACAAACCGTTGAGGTCGAGGAAGACGTTTATGTCGCTGAAAACGCCAATAACGGGTCCGGTCCAATGTGGTCGTTCGGCTCAACCTGTCTTGGTCGAATCGGGAATGATGTTTTTTTGACGGAACTGACGTTGATTCCTGAAACAAAACCACTTAATAATTGTGGTTGGAAATTGTTGAAACGGACAGAAGACGGTTGGAAACCGGTTTATACGGACGCTGAAAATCGAACGCGGGAACCGTCTCCGATTGCGGTTTTTCCGAAACAACGATTTGTTTTTGTTTCAACGAATCCGACACTTGAGCAGAAGAAAGACGTTTATGGAGGTCTTGCGCGACCGGCAATTGTCCGATTTGACACGAATGATTTTGCTGCGATTCCGAGGACCTTGATTCCAATCTGGGAGGGAACCCCCAAATTTAACGAACATTCTTATCGAAGTTTTGCGGCAGATGGAATCAATCAGGAACTGATTTTGTTTCAAAACATTGATTACAAACTCGCCGAATGGTCGTTTCTGGATCGAAAGGGGAATTGGTCGGCGCAAGGACAACTGATTTGGCCTTTTGGTGCTGATTATTCGAAACCGCAACATATCCGTATCTGTTATCCAACTGTTGCAATTGACAATCGAGCGGTTTATTTTTCTGGGGTGAGCGACATTACGGAACCGAATCCTGATTGGGCGAAATACAAGGAGGAATTAACGGGGCAGAAATGGGATTATGACTTTCGTCGTCTGTTTTTTACATGGTCCTCTGATATAACAACCGGGAAGTTTGAGAACTGGATCGAAATAGCGTCGCGTGAAGCGACGTGCGGTTGGATTACCCCTTGCGATCTTTGGGTTGGTCCGAATCAAACCATTTACATTCTTTGGTATGAACGGGCGATCAATCCGAGTTTGCGTGAGAAGTTTTTTCCTGACGCGCAACAGTCGGAGTCGCTTCGATTTGCAATTGTCCAAAACGGCAATGTCATAACCCGGGGAATCATTGCCGAATGTCAGGAAGGTGAAATCAAGCCGGTTCCTTCTCGCGGTCGTTTTCATCAGAACCCGGACGGAAAACTTTGGGTCGTTTATTATGTTTCAGGAGCAGAATCGGGGAAGGACGGGGAACCGGACCGATCTGTTTCGGAAAACCGGATTTGCGAACTGAGTTGGGACGCAAAAGAGGGAAAAGCGAGCGTCGGCGAATACAAGGTGTTGCAACTTAAACAGCCCCTTTCGACCTTTTATACCGCAACTCCGCGAGCTGGAAATGCTGTTTCAGGATTTCTGGACATGTTGGGACACAGCCCCAATTCGGGGAACACCTTGCGTTATGTCCGCATTAACATGCAGGAGTAGGGTGTAGGGAATGGGGGATAGGGGATAGGGAAGAGAGAGGAGAGAGTTCTAACATTATTTTTATATGAAGTTCAGCAAACGTTTTCAACCCGTTATCGATTATTTGGTTTATCTGTTCGTCCGTGTTGTCATTTGTGTGACACAATCGCTCCGAATCGAAACCTGTCATTCTCTCGCCAGAATTTTTGCCTCAATTGCCGTTCAGGTTTTGCGACTGCGAGGAAAATTGCTGGAAGAAAATATATCGGCTGCTTTTCCTGAAATGCCCAAGCAGGAACGAGGTCGGTTGACGTATGAAATGTGGGAGCATCTCTTTCTCCTTGCAATTGAAGTTGCACACACGCCCCGAAAAATTAACGAGGAAACTTGGAATTCATTTGTGACCTTGCAAAACGTCAGCCCCCTCCATTCACTCCTCTGTCAAGATCGTCCCCTCATCATCGTAACAGGTCATTTTGGCAATTTTGAACTGGGCGGTTATGTGCTCGGTCTGCTCGGTTATCCGACCTACACTGTTGCCCGCAAATTGGATAATCCGTATCTGGACCGTTTTGTGCAACAGTTTCGTGAAGAAACGGGGCAATTTCTGATTTCCAAAAATGAAGGTTATGACGATATTCTCGAAGTTCTAGGACGCCGGGATGTCATGACCTTTCTCGCCGATCAAGCAGCCGGTTACAAAGGATGTCAGGTTCAATTTTTTAACCGCAAAGCATCTGCCTACAAAGCAATCGCCCTGTTGAGCTTGCAATTCAACGCCCCCATTGTCGCTTGCGCTGTAACCCGGTCTCATCATCAACCGTTACACTTTGACATGACGGTTTCAGGTGTTTTTGATCCGTCGGGCCCGATTCCGGGCGTTGAAAATGTCCTTGACATCACTCAATGGTACACCACTTTGTTGGAAGAAGCAGTCCGAAAACAGCCGGAACAATATTGGTGGTTGCATGGTCGTTGGAAACAGTTTCAACCCCGCCCCAAAAGAGTCGTGCCGACCATTTGCGAGGTCGAATGATTGTTTCTGAATTCTTCCAAGTTTCCTGCAACATTGTGTACCTGATTCGCTTTTTCTATTTTTTTCTCATTTTTATCACCTATGTCAAAACAATCGCAAACTAATCAGAATGACGTGGAGTCCGTCATGTACGACGGAAAAAGATATGTCCTTGCAGAAGAGGACAGTTACTCCGATTTTGTCGGGGATTACGATTCGCCCAATCTTTCGGAACCGGAAATTTTCAGAAAAATAACGGCTCCCCCGCGTAAAATCGCCGGTTCCGCCGCAATTGTCTTACTGCTGAGAAACGGTATTGCGCCGTTGTTCGGTTGGTTTTTCGCCTGTTTTGGAATGATCTTCTGCATCGTTTTCATTCCACTTTGCATGCCGTCTGCGCAGGACCTGTTTACTCGCAACTACAAATCGGTCGGCAAGGGAACCGTCACTCATGTTGTAGACACAAAGGTAACGGCGAATAAAGTTCCCGTTTATCAATTCCAATTTCAATGGGTTTCGGGTGATAATCAGGCAAAGACCGGCACTTGTTATTTTAGGGGAGAACAATTCAAAGTCGGGGATGAAGTGGAGGTCGAACAAAGCGGCGACAAATACCGGATTGTTGGTTCGACGTTGACGACACTTGGCGCCTTTGGTTTCATTTTTGCGGTTTTCCCCCTTGTTTTTCCAGTTGTAGGACTGAGTTTTGTGTTAACCGGGACAGTACATGGAATGAAAACGATGCTCTTATTGACAAAAGGAGCATTAGGTCGGGCCCGATTTTTGGAAATGACGGACAGTGGAGTTCGGGTCAATAATCGACGTTTAATGAAGCTGCATTACCGATTTGCGGCATCAGACGGTCAAGTGTACGACGCGTATGCAAAAGCAGTGAACACGAAAAAACTAACCGATGATCCGGTTGAGCTGTTGTTATACGATGAGACGAATCCTAAACGGTCAGTCTTGTTGGATTCACTTCCCGGAAAAATCAAATTTGACGAATCAAGCGGCGAATTTCGGACCAACCCGATTTATGCGGTTTTGCCGCTTCTGTTTTTTAACCTGTTTCAGATCGAATTGATTGTCTGCATCTATGCGATTGCGACCGGCGGAATCCTGCCGTTTATTGAGTGATATGACGGGGAAGGAAAGTAGGGATTAGGGAGTTGAGAATAGGGCGAACAGGGAAAATGAAAAGGACAGAAAATTCATTACGCGCGGAACGTTGTTCCTCGGCTAAACGACCATGTTTCCCCCTATTCCCTATCCCCCATTCCCTGTCCCCTATCTCCCTATTTTCCGGTTGCGCCAATACAGTACAAGGTTGTTGTTCCGCGTATGAACATTTTTCCGTCGGAAAAAGCGGGACTGGAAAAAACCGGTTCCCCCATTTTGTTGACCGAGAGAATCATTTCTTTTTCACGTCCACTTTCAAGCGCGGTCCCCGTTGCATCCAACACCGCCTTCTTCGGGTCAATCACATAGGCTTTTGCCCCCTCCTCGTTTTTGTCAAAGAGATACAACAACCCGTTGACCCAACTCGGCGAGGAATAAAACGTTGCTTCATCATCGACTTCGAGTTCCCAGATCAAAATCCCTTGTTCTGTGTCAATACACTGTAAATACGGTCCCGGTCCAAGTGAATAAAGGTATTTCTCGTAAACAACAGGACTGCAAGTGTCGGGACGGACCCCGATTTCTTTCCACAGTTCCTTGTCCGTTTTGGAAATGTCCCCCGTTCCTCTCGCATTCATTGCAAGGACCCCGGGATTGGCATTTGCCGAAAAAACAACATCCCCCCAACCGGTTGGAGAGGGGGCGGTATCACCCCCCGAATACGCCTTACAACGCCAGATTTCCTTGCCCGATTCAGGATCATACGCAATCATCCAAGGATCCGCCCCTGTCAGTATCTGGAATTGATCCCCGATCTTACGAATCACTGGAGAGGGCCAAGAACTCATCATTGTTCTTGGCGTTTCCCAAACAACTTCGCCGTTATTCCCGCGAAATGCCCATAATTTCGATTGATCCGCTTTGCGACCATCTCCCTGATCGTATTGAACAATGATCCGGTCGAAGTAAACGGCCAAAGATGTGGAATAACCATAATGATTATCGGGAATCCCAAGATTCTTTCCCCAAATCAGTTGTCCCTCATCATCGAGCGCAACCAAATCAAGGTTCGCAAAAATCGCGTAAACCCTTTCTCCGTCTGTTACAAGAGTTGGAGCCGCATATCCCGTATCTTCCATGATGTTGACCCCCATTTTCAACCCGGTTGACGAAGAGGATTGAGCGGGAATCTCCGTTTCCCAAATCAATGTCCCGTTTTCAGCGTTGAAACAGTAGACTTTTCGGGTCTGATCGTCCGCCCCGCTCAAGAAAACCTTGTTTTCCCACACTATTGGCGAATTGTGACCAAGAAGAGGAACTTCACTTTTCCAAAGAATTCCTTCACCTGTCTCGACATCCCAATTGGTCAAAATGTTGGTGTACGACGTAATCCCACTTCCGTCAAAACCGCGAAAACCGGGCCAATTTTTCTGCAACTTGGCCCAAAACTGTTCCCGATCCGGGGTCAATGCCCCTTGCCCGGCATTTGATTCCGCTTGCTGTGTTGCATCTGCTTCAACATTGTGTGCGGTCTCAACTTTTGTATCTGTCTCTACTTTTGACCCGGTTTCGTTCGTTGAACCCGTTTCATCTTTTTGGGACGTTCCATTTTTCGCCCCCGTTTCACCTTTTGAAGCGGAATCGGTTGATCGGGCCGATTCTGGGGTCAGAGAACCAGACGGTTCCGAAGAAAGTTTGTCCCGCATTTCCTGCTCATGTTGGGCAAGCAGAAAGGTTTCGGAGTCATTTTTCGGGTAAAAGAACAGGCCGATTGCGATTCCCGCACACAACATCGTCGTTAGCAAGACCCCCCAGTATCCAATGACCCCCAATTTCAGCTCCTCTTGTCGTTGTTTTTTGGGATCAGCCGATTGCGGTGTTGGAAGAGGTCGATTCAGAACAGATGCAATGCGGGCAGAGATTGCACACAAAATAGCGGCAATCAGCAAAAGGGGAGCACCTTGAGTTGCAATTGCTTTTCGGCGGAAATACTCGACCCTTAACTGTTGGTCCAAATCCCGAATCTGCGTTCGTATTTCCTGATTTCCCGGGTCTTTCGCAAGTAACGCCCTTAATTCGAGGAGTTGTGTGTAATCTGAGGGATACATTAAAAAAGGAGCAGGAGGAGGATCAACCAACCTCATGTTGCTCCCCTGATTCGCAAGGTCGATGTTCGGACGTTGTCCCGAATCCCCTTTCTCTTCTGCATCTCCTCCTGCTGCATCTCCCTCTCCTGCTGATTCCGCCGTTTCTGCAACAGGTGTACTCTGTCTGACAATCGCCAATTCAGCCTTGTTCCCCTTCTCCTTTTCCATTTCAGCGTCCCAAATCCGTTGTTGCTCCATAAGAGCATTTAGCTTTTCAGGACTGTAGGGGGAAAAATAGTTACTCAGAAGAAAATAACAGTAGAGGACACAAACGAAACCGGACGCAACAGCAACTCCGTAAGAGAAGTAGTACAAAAGGCGTATCCCGGGGACTTTGGAGGTGTTCAGGACGGTTTGTTGCATGAGTCGGGACGAAAAAGCATAAGGAAAAGGAAAGTCAGGAAAACCAACGAAACGAAGTCGGCTTGATTTCCCGGAATCGATATAACAACGGACATCTTCTAGTCCATTATAGGAGACATCATCTGGTCCATTATAGACAATTGGGGCAACAGAACAATCAGAGGGGCAGAATGCTCGCGTTCCAGTTGGAAAACAAATTATTTCTAACCGTTGACATGATCAATACTGAGACGTTTGGGAATGAGTCAAGTCTTCCCAAACGGGTCCTCTCACTTTCATGTCTTACTTCTCGGGTCCTGAAATTTCAGCACGAGGAAGAAGTGTGAGATACCAATTCCGCCAGAATTCGTGTTGTGCAGCGCGAGCCGACTCAAATCCAATAGAACCGGGTTCCGGCAACGGTTTCCCTCTTGGATGTCGCGTCAACAGACAAAGAGCATTTTGCGCAGCAACCGCGACATCGGGAACAACATCGTTCAGAAGAATCAATAAGGTTGGTACATTGTCCACACTTCCACTTGCGCCGAGTGTTTGGGCTGCAATTTGCCGCAATTCGGGATAACGGGACCGAACCAATTTGGCAACCGGTTGACTGTTTCTTCGCAAGATTTTTTCAATTTCCGCTTGAGGAATATGAGCCAGTTTTTCCGCCGACTGTTGATCGAGGTCGTTCATCAAATCCAAACGGTCCATAAGTTCTTCCACTTGAGCCGGATCGGTTACTGAAACGACCTGACCATCTTGAATGGACAATTCGTCCGTTGAATCCGGCAATCCCTGACCGCCCCGCATGTTTCCTCCGTCCATTCCCCGACTGAGTGTCTGTCGCGTTGAACGGCATAAAACCAGAATTCCATACGCCGTATCAACATTCGATCCACATCCCCGGTCCCAACTTCCTTGCGCACTTTGATTTTCAATAAGACATTTCGCCATTTTATCATACCATTCTGGAGCTCTTGCGATCTTTCGGTCTGCAATCTCCTTGAAACTGAAATATCGCTCCATTGCGTAAAGGTAATAATAAAAATGGTTCATTTTAGGGTCCAACTCAACAAAACCCTTCTCAAGATATTCATTCCCTCGCTCTAAAACCTCCTTAAATGCTCTTTCCGTGAAGTCTGTCTTGATCGTTGCCCGTTGTAACTCTTCTACATCGGGGGGACGAACACGACGAAAAACCGGGGGTATTTCAAACCCTTCTCCTCCCAAAGGAATCTTCACGTTGGTCAAGCCATAATAATCCCGCAAAACATAAACACTCGACATTCCCGCTGCTGTTGTGGAAAGACGAATTGCATCTCGCTGAACCTCACCCCGAGCACCAATTTGTGATGTATAGGCATATCCTCCATTGCTATCTTGAACCGCCAATAACCATTTACCGACGTTAATCATCATGGACGAAGAAACATCACCCCCGCTTTGTGCAATCATCCAAGCTCCCAGTATCGAGTATTGCGTCATTGACATGTCCCCTCCTCGCCCTTGTGCAACCGTACCTCCATTCAGATACCCCCAACCGCCAGATAACTGTTGAGAGAGTTGGATACAAACGGCAAGTTGGTCGATTTCCCGAGAATATTTTTCAGCGTCCAATTCGCTTAAAAACATTGCCGACATCCCAATACTGTAAATGGGGTAATCGAACTTATTGAGTGCAACAGAAGGGTTTTGCGCGGGGTTTTCAACCAATCGTGAGAGAATCGCTTCTGTTGCCCGGCGTATGACCGGATGATTGGTTGGTGCTCCTGCTTTAAGAAGAGCAAGTCCCATAAGTGCAAGTCCGCCTGTTCGCCGTTCGTCCAAACCTTTTGCATCAAGATAAGCAATTGCCCGGCTGATTGCTTCTTTAACTTGCGGACTTTCGGGTGTCAGACGCTCTTGCGCTGAAACGTCCGAAATCAGTCCAAAGACGAAGAGGAGAAGGAGAAACAGGAAAAATCGTCGAAACATTTGTGTATCTCAATAATGAACAATCGTGAACCTCATTCAGGCAACAAAGAAGCCGAGAAACGGTCAAGGAGCAGGGTACAATCAGGGTGTTGTTGCAAAAGGGATGCTGGAACCTGATTGGTGATCGGTCCTAAAAGGGTGTTGCGAACCGCTTCTGCTTTGCGTTGGTCGGGAACCGAGCAGATTATTTTCTTCGATTGAAGAATCTGTTGCGGACTCATTGAAATAGCGGTTTTCGGAACATCATCAAGCGTTGGAAACCAACCTTCTTTCCATTGTTGAGCGCGACACGGTTCGTCCAGCTCGACAATCAAGTACGGTTTGGTCGTCTCAAAATCAGCAGGGGGATCGTTAAAAGCAATATGTCCGTTTTCGCCAATTCCAATACAGGCCAAATCAATTTCAACCGGTTCAATCAACAAATCGAGTCGTTGACATTCGGCAACGGGATCGGATGTATCTCCGCAAACGGGATAAAAGGCTTTGAGATTGGGAAGATGGTCGATAAACCGTTCATGCAGATACCGGCGAAAACTGGCCGGATGATTCGGTTGAATCCCAATATATTCGTCGAGATGAAAAATGGTGACCCGGGACCAATCGACTTCATGTTTTCGTTCAAGTAAAGCGGCAAACAGCTCGAACTGACTTGCGCCGGTTGCAATGATGATATGAGCCTCATTCTTGCGAGCAAAAACGTCGTTGAGCGATTGCAGAACGAGATGTGCGGATGTTCGACCCAGTTCTTGCGGTGTTGCCAGTTTTAATACATTCATTGTTCTTTAACGGTTAAAATAGGGTAATCGGTCAATTCATTGTTTCTGCGAATTTGGACGAACGATGATTGCATGATGAGGACAGTTGGTTCGACAGGAACTGCATTTGACGCAACGGATCGGGTCAATTCGGTGTTGACGATAAGGGGTTGAGGGAATTGCTCCAACCGGGCAGATTTGTGAACAGATTGAACAACCGTTGCATTGTTCGTTAATGGACAATTGAATGAGGGGGAGACATTTTCCGGCCGGACACTCACCTCGCAAATGAGCTTCATATTCGGATCGAAAGTATTTTAAGGTTGAAAGGACCGGATTTGGGGCCGTTTTTCCCAATCCGCACAAACTTCCCACTTTAATGTTTTCAGCAAGCGTTTCCAATTCCTCAAGATCGCTGTTTTGACCGCGACCTTGACAGAGACGGTCCAAAATCTCCAACATCCGTTTTGTTCCGATTCGGCAAAACGTGCATTTTCCGCAAGACTGTTCTTGTGTGAATTGCAAAAAATATCGGGCAATATCGACCATGCAATCCTCTTCGTCCAGAACAACCAAACCGCCTGATCCCATAATTGCCCCAACCGAGTTCAAAGAGTCAAAATCAACGGGAGTGTCGGCGAGTTCGGCGGGGACACAACCCCCGGACGGACCGCCGATCTGGACTGCTTTGAATTTTTTGTTGTTGAGGATTCCGCCCCCAATTTTTTCCACAATTTCGCGGATTGTGATTCCCATTTGGACTTCAATGAGACCGCCCCGACGTATTTTTCCGGCAAGAGCGAACACTTTTGTTCCGCGACTGTTCGGGACGCCAAGTTGAGCGAATTCGGCCCCTCCATGTTCTATCACCCAAGGAACTAATGAATAGGTTTCAACATTGTTAATGGAAGTCGGTTGTCCCCAGAGTCCGCGAACAACGGGATAAGGGGGGCGCAATCGGGGCATTCCTCGTTTTCCTTCGATTGATTCGAGCAACGCCGTTTCTTCTCCGCATACAAACGCTCCTGCACCTTCTTTAACGGTCATTTGCAAGGAAAAACCGGTTCCCAAAATGTTCTCCCCCAACATGCCCTGTTCTTGCAGATGAGCGATTGCCTCATTAACCCGACGAACAGCAAGGGGATATTCAGCCCGGATGTAGAGATAACCTTTGTTCGCGCCAACCACTTTTGCGGCAATCATCATTCCTTCGAGAATTCGGAACGGACACGATTCGAGGAGCATTCGGTCCATAAAAGCACCCGGATCACCTTCATCTCCGTTGCAAATAACGTATTTTTGAGGACTTTCCGTTGAACGGACGATTTTCCACTTTTCGGCGGTTGGAAAACCGGCTCCTCCCCGACCTCGAATTCCGGCGATTTCGACCTCGTGAATGACCTGTTCGGGGGTCATTTCGGTCAAAACCTTCCTGAATGCCGCAAATCCCCCATGTTGGATATATTCCTCAAAATCGGTTGGATTCATTGTCCCGATCTGCCGCATTGAAAGATTCCGTTGCGGTTCCAAAAACGAAACAACCGGGTCTTTGTCCAGTTCAATTCGTCGTTCCGACGTCGGATCATCAAATTCGTCCGACCAAAACCGGCTCAACCAGTTTTCCAATCGGTATTGAATCCGTTTTTTCAAGGAAACGGGAGAAAAATGACGGTAAAGGATCGGCGCAACATCATCCGGTTGAATCCGGGCATAAAATGTTGAGACCCCTTTTTTTGAAATAGTTTCCAAAAGGGGGGTTTGATGACACATTCCAACGCAACCGACCGGTTTAACCCGGATTGGTTGACCGGATTCCTGAACAACTCGTTGCAATTCGGCATAAACTCGTCCACTTCCTTGTGCTTGACAACAGGAACCAAGCCCGACACGGATTTCGCCGATTTCCGAGCCGGATATCATGGAAACGGTCTGCCCTTTTTTTTCGGGACCCGTTTTGCTCAAGAAATCGTCCAGAACATCTCCAACCTGATTGGGTGTCAAATGACCATAAGTGGTGTGATCGATTTGGACAACAGGGGCAAGAGTGCAACAACCGAGACAGGCGATTTTCTGGACGGTGAATCGACCGTCAGCATCCGTGTCGTTATGCCCGCCTAAGCCGAGATATTGACGGAAACTGTTGAGGACGAGTTCCGCTCCTTTGACGTGACATGCTGTTCCAGTACAGACGCTAATGAGATGTTCTCCGACAGGGGTTCGTCGGAATTGGCTGTAAAAGGACGCGACCCCCTCAATTTCTGCGGGCGTAATTTCCGTCTGCTTCGTGATGTACTTCAGCAATTCTTGCGGGAGATACCGATATTCATTTTGAATCGCTTGCAAAAGGGGAATGACGGACTCTTTTCGATCCCCAATCCGTTCAATTGCCTCATCAATCAACGTATAATCCATGTTTGCAGGGAATTAGGGAATGGGGGATAGAGACTGGGGAATAGGGAGAAGAATTGAGAAGGGAAAAGGGTAAAAAGCGGAATCAGACGCATGATCGGCCATATTGCGGCAAAACAAGGATTACTCCTCCCTAATCCCTATACCCCAACCCCAATTCCCTACCCTCTAACTTCTTTACGCGCGATACGTTGTATCGCGGCTAAACATCTTTATCACATTTTTAACATTAACAGGTCTTTAATGCCCTTTTGCTTTTTTGACTTCCTCATCACGCATTGCTTTACGGTCATATTCCGAAAGAACGGAATCACGACGTCCGCTTGAACGAATGAGCAAGATCAGGGTTCCCGCAAGAGATAGGCCAATTGCGGCGTAAGACAAGACCCATTCTGCGTCTTCCTCCTTTTGAGGGCCTGAATCCGCTGCAAGGGCAACAGAGGAACAACAAAAGACAAATAGTCCGAGACACAAAAGAAGGATCAAGAAACGTGTGAGGGGACGTAAATGGGATTGCATGGTTGGACCCAGTATTGGAAAGAGAAACGGCTTAGGAACAATTCAGGAACAATTGGAAATATAATTTGGAGAAATCGGAGAAATAAGACGCAAAGCAGGATACGATGAGGGTATGAATAGGACGGACAACGGAAACACGAAGCGTGAGAGACGACATAAGAGACATTTTATCGTAAAAGACACTCGGCAACAAGCCGGATACAAAAGATGGACGTGAATCAAATTCCGGGCCTTGTCGATTATCCAAAAGGACGTAGAATGAAGTCGTTTTTATCTTTTTTCCTTCTATTTTTCTCCCCTCTTTAATCACCGTTTCTCTCACCATGTCAATCATCGTTCAAAAATTTGGCGGAACCAGTGTTGCTGATACTGAAAAAATCAAATCGGCAGCCCGAAAAGCAATTCGATCAGCCCTTGCCGGACATCAAGTCGTCGTCGTCGTCAGCGCAATGGGAAAAACAACCGATCATCTCATTGCTTTTGCGAATGAACTGACCCCTTCTCCGAGTTCCCGCGAAATGGACATGCTCATGTCAACCGGGGAACAAGTCACCATCTCACTTATGGCGATTGCTCTGCAATCGCTCGGTTACAAAGCAGTCAGTATGACGGGCGCACAAATGGGGATCATCACCGATTCGAGTCATACAAAAGCGAGAATCCGTTCGATTGCGGCTGATAAGATCAAACGGATGTTGGATGCCGGGAACATTGTGATTGCAGCCGGTTTTCAGGGTGTTGATGAGGATTTCCAGATCACAACTCTTGGTCGGGGGGGGAGTGACACAACGGCAGTTGCTTTAGCAGCTGCATTAGGGGCTGAGGAATGTGAAATTTACACGGATGTGGACGGGGTTTACACGACGGACCCAAGAATTCTTCCTGAAGCGCGGAAAGTTCCGCGAATCTCTTATGATGAGATGCTCGAACTCGCAAGTCTGGGCGCAGGTGTCATGCACAGTCGTTCCATCGAATTCGCCAAAAAATTCGGCGTGACAGTTCATGTACGAAGTAGTTTCAGTGATACAGAAGGAACGTTGATTACCCGATTGCCGGAATCGCCAATTGCTGAAGTTTGCGGGGTTGCAATTGCCAAAAATGAAGCAAGATTGACGGTTTTGGGGGTTCCCGATCAACCGGGTGCTGCAATGCAACTGTTTTCGCAATTGGCAGAAGCGAAAGTTGCAACGGACATGATTGTCCAGAACATTGCATCAGATGGTAAAACGGACATTTCCTTTACGATTCCCAAAGGAGACCTCAAGGTTGCTCAGGAAGTTGTCCAAGGGGTTGTCTTGGAATTGAACGCTGAAGGAGTTGAAGTTGCCGAAAATGTCGCCAAAGTTTCCGCCGTTGGACTTGGTATGGCGCGACTAACGGGGGTTGCCCAAAAAATCTTTCAGGCCCTTGCGGATCGGCACATTAACATCGAGATGATTTCGACGAGCGACATTAAGGTTTCGGTTCTTGTTCCGCAAGAACAGGGGCAAGAGGCCTTAAAAGCGATACATGAGGTGTTCCGACTTGCATCCGCGCCCGCGCAGCCGAACGAGGGGGAATATCCTGTTGACGGAGGAAATGAGGGTGTTGTGATACCGAACGTGGAGGAAGGGGGTCAAACGCTCCTTGAAAAAGTTTCGCAACTGGCGGGGATGGAGGACATTATCATTGACCATGTATTGTTGGACCAGAGTCAAGCGAGAATCACCTTGTCGAATGTCCCGGATCGGCCCGGTCTTGCAGCCGAAGTGTTCAAAAAAGTGGCCGATGCTGGTATTCTGGTAGACATGATTGTCCAAAGTGTTGGTCGTCAGCATTTGGCGAGCATTAGTTTCACGGTTTTGCGGGGAAAGTTTGAAGAAGCTCTATCACTTGCCCGGGTTTTGTCGCAGAGTTGTAAATCGAGTGAACCGACGTACAATCAACAGGTATCCAAGTTGTCGGTTTTTGGGACTGGATTGCGATCTCACACAGGTTTGGCGTATCGAATGTTCAAGACGATGGGAGATGTGGGGATCAACGTGAGCATCATCAACACGAGCGAGATGTGTATTGACATTACGGTTCGGGACGAAGACAGTTCGCGGGGTTATGCGGCCTTGTGCAAGGAATTTGGCAAAGAAACGGTCTAGCGAGAACCGGTCTGACGATGACTTAACACAAAACCGAGGAAACGAAGCGTCCTGTTCGGCGAATGAAAGATGTTACACGCAGAAAACCTTTTCACAAGAGTTGAAAAGAAATTGATGGTGCTCGAACCAACAACATCGTTTTCAAAAAAAGCGAGTGCCGTTGTTTCCTGCGCGGATTCCCTGAAAACCTGCCAAACTCTTCCAAATGAAACGTTTCAATTGATTGTTTCTTCCCCCCCCTATAATCTCGGTAAAACATACGAAAAACAAGTGTCCTTGGCGGACTATATATCCGGGCAGACAAAAATCATTGCGGAATTGATTCGACTGTTGACACCGCAAGGAAGTCTCGTTTGGCAAGTCGGTAATTTCGTGGATCGCGGCGAAGTGTTTCCGTTGGACATCTTTTTTTATCCGATTTTCAAGGAGCATGGTTTGCAATTGCGGAATCGGATCGTTTGGCATTTCGATCATGGTCTTCATGCGTCGAAACGATTTTCAGGACGTTATGAGGTACTCCTTTGGTTCACCAAAACAGACGATTATGTTTTTCATCTCGATTCTGTGCGGGTTCCATCCAAATATCCCGGCAAACGACATTATAAAGGTGAGAAGGCGGGACAACTTTCGGGTAATCCGCTCGGAAAAAATCCGAGTGATTTTTGGCAGATCATCCAAAATGAATGGGAAAGGGGTATCATTGACATTCCAAACGTAAAAGCCAATCACCCTGAAAAGACGATACATCCGTGTCAATTTCCCGTCGAACTGATCGAACGGTGTGTTCTTGCAATGACAAATGAGAATGACTGGGTTCTCGATCCGTTTGGTGGAGTTGGGTCCAGTCTCCTTGCAGCGTTAAAATGGCGTCGTCGCGGGATGTCGATTGATCGAGATGCCGAATACTGTAGAATTGCACGAGAACGGGTCAAGAGTCTCGTGTCCGGCGAATTGAAAGTGCGACCAATTGGCAAACAAATTCACCAACCGACCGGGCGTGAAAAAGTTGCCCAATTTCCTCTGGAATGGAGAGAATGATGAGAATCGTCGCAAAATACAGTTTCAATGATGGAGAAAACGTCTTGCGGGGAGAAAAATATGCTCACTTGCTCGCCGAAGTGGAAGGGGTGATCCAATCAGTCCGTTCGGAAACGTGTCGAACGAAAGAGAGTAAGGAAAAAACCAAGACGGCACATTTGTTGTACAGTCCAAAGGAATTGAATTCGGCGTTCAAAAAATTGTTCTCCTCAAAAAAATGGAACAATCATAAAGAAAAATGCGATTATTCCCGCGAATATTATGTGGAAGGATACCAATCGAGTCAGATTCGTAGGGCATATCGTGATATGGATTTTGTCAAAAAACGGCTCGGTATCGAAGTACAATTTGGAAAATATGCGTTTATGGTGTACAATGTTTGTGCCAAAATGACTATTTTTCACAATCTCGATATTATTGATGCCGGAATTGAAATTGTTCCGGTCAAACGCTTTGCCGAACAGATGTCAACGGGTGTCAGTTATTTTGAACAATTTTCCTGGGATTTATCGAAACGAGGTGTTTCTGACATTGATATTCCCGTTTTGATTCTCGGAATTGACGCAGATGAAACGTAAAGATGTCTAAAACCCTCGTTCTTTCTGTCAAAAATCAAGGAATCAAAAACCCGACGGATGTTGGAAGCGATTGTGACCCATTTTGAAACGAATTTCCCTCAATATCGAAAGGACCTTACAAAAAATCAACAACTGTTTCCTTTGGAATTGACTTCACTTTTAACGAAAATACCATGATGAACAAGAATGTTATGAACCGTATGAATTTTATGAACCAATTGGTCATCCTCCTCGTCCTTGCTTTGGGTTTCGTTGGGGCAAGAACCCTCTTTGCCCTTGACGGAACTGCGCCCGATTCCGTTCCCCCGGTTCAAACGCCGGTCGTCGACGTCAACGCGGTCTTGAACATGTCGCGCGAAGACCTCAATAATCTGGGACCCAACAACAAAGCGTTTATGGAGTCGCTCGATCATTGGCGCGACCTCCTCAAAGAAATGCGGTCCCTCAAAATGAAATTTCAAGACGCAAAAGGGGCCGAACAGACGGCGATTGAGAAAACGTATTTTGAAAAACTCGAAGAGGGCAAGCGGTTGCAGAACGAGTTGACGGATCGGGCGTATGCCGCATTTGCAGAAGCACCGAATAAAAACTTTGACGTTTTGAATTATCTTTTCGGTCTTGTTGAATGGGAGAACACCCGCGAAAATTATGAGAAAGCGGTTGAAATCTTTCAACATATCGAACCTTATGGTATTCCCGAACGAAGTCAGGTCCTCTACGCAATTGCCGGTTGCGCCGCCCTGAAATGTGCTGAATTTGACCTTGCCCAAAAATGGTTGGATATTGCCAATGCTCTCCCTTCAACGGAAAAAGGGCTGACGGTTTTGCAACTTTTCCTGAAACATGGTGATGATAAACAGCGGAGTAATGCAGGGATGATACAGCAAGTCGGGGCACTCAAAGCACAATGGGACAAAGAAAAAGAGATACGGCGGATTGAAGATGCAGAAACCGATCCTGAAAAGCAACTTCCTCTTGTTCGGATTGAAACCGATAAAGGGCCAATTGTCGTTGAACTGTATGAAAATGAGGCCCCGAACACCGTCGCCAATTTTATCAGTCTCGTCAATAAAGGTTTTTACAACAATACAGTGTTTCATCGCGTTTTGCCCGGTTTTATGGCGCAAGGAGGTGATCCGAAAGGAAACGGAACAGGCGGTCCCGGTTACTCCATTGATTGTGAGTGTTATCGTCCAGATGCTCGGGCCCATTTTCGCGGCGTCTTGAGTATGGCGAACTCGGGACCCCACACAAACGGTTCGCAGTTCTTTTTGACCTTTGTCCCAACAACCTTCCTGAACGGTAAACATACGGTTTTTGGTCGCGTTGTTGAGGGAATGGACGTTTTATCCGAGTTGCAACGGGTTGATCCTGAAGCGGAGAATCAGGGACCGGCAAGTCGGATTGTCAAGGCCGAAGTGATAAGGGCGCGACCGCATCCTTATCAACCGGTCAAAAATCAGAGAAAGTAGGGATTAGGGGATAGGGAAAACAGCAAATCTCCCGTTTAATCGCGGAACATCGTTCCGCGCGTATTAACAATTTTTTAACGCGCGATACGTTGTATCGCAGCTAAACGGAACAAGACAAAATTTAACGGATAATCCTGTCCCCTGCTCCCTATCCCCCATTCCCTATCCCCTACACTGGAGGTTTTGAGTATGTCGTCAACAGTTCGTTGGTTCGCCGGAATTTACGTCGCAAGTGATTGTCGTCGCATTGAAGCCGCAATGATCGGAATTCATGGTCGGGGTCATGGTGCGGCAATCGAGTCCCGAAAATGTATGTCGTTCGATCTCCCCCCGGAAATCATGGAGGGATACAGTAATTTGTTGATGATTCAACAACATCCCCAATCGGTCGAGGTTGGGTTGGATGAATTGTGGACGACCTTGGTGTATGAATTGAGCAGTTTGGTCGAGGAAGCGATTGAAGAACTGCTTGTTGAATCGAACATTCCGCAACAGGAGGTGCTCGCTGTTGGTGTTCTTGATCCCGGTCTTTGGGAAAAAAGCGATCTCGGCAAGACATTCCGTCCTCTTACGAGTTCTGAATTACTTGCCGAACGAACGGGCTTGAACATTATCGATGCTTTTCCGTCGCGGGATTTGGCAAGTGAGGGACAGGGAGGACCGCTTTTGCCGTTTCCGAACTGGATTGTTTTGTGCAATGAATCAACAGACCGTCTTTTGCTTGATTTGGGCAAAACGGCTCGGTTGACGTATTTGCCCCGACCTTTACAGCCGAATGATTATGAGCGGATTGATTATTGGAACATCGTTCCTTGCGGGGGACTTTTGGACGCTTTGACGTTGAAGTTGACAAAAGGAAAAACCGAAGTTGACATGGGGGGGCATTTGACGGTTCAGGGGAAACATATTCCCGAATTGTTGGAAATCTGGCGGAACATTTTATTCAATCAAACCCGGTCAGGATGGTCCCCGCTTGGACTTTCACCCAACCCGTTTTTGGAGTCGGCGTTTGAAAAAGCAACGATCAAAAAATGGGCGATTCGGGACATTGCGTGTACAGCAGCGCATTTTATTGCCGAATCGGTCGGCGATAAGGTTCTGCAACAGATTCAGCCGGGCAAAACGGAGATACTGCTTTCTGGGGGAGGGAGCCGACATGGACTGCTTTTGAACCAGCTTAAAAAGCGGTTGGGAGACACCCCTTTGATTCTTCTCCGTGATTGCGGCATTCCGCTTGAAACATCCGTTTCCTTTGACGCCGTTGGAGTTGCGATCCTGACACTTTTTTTTGCCGATCAAATACCATCTGGAATTCAACGCATAACGGGTGCTGAAACGGCCAAACCGCTTGGTCGGCTCACGCCCGGTTCGCCGCAATCCTGGGCGCATTTGTTGGACGATTTGATACAAAGTAAGCCGATTCCGCGAACCTTGCGCAGTTCCGTCAACTGTAAGTGGTAGGGGATAGGGATTAGGGAGGACAGCAAGTCTCCCGTTTAATCGCGGAATATCGTTCCGCGCGTATTTGCGATTTTTTGAACGCGCGATACGGTGTATTGCGGCTAAACGGAACAAAACAAAACCTTCCCCCTATCCCCTACCTCCTACCTCCTCACTCAGATGCGCGGATTCACCTTGCTCGAAATTCTCGTCTCTCTCAGCATCCTCTTGATTGGGCTGCTTGCTGTTTCCAAACTTTCTGACCTTGCTCAACGGGAATCACTTTCTGCTGAAGAACTCGCAACGGTTCAATTGGCGACTCAGACGAAGATGAATGAGGTACTCGTCCATGTTGGACAACCGATTGTACCGATCCTTGCCGAACCGATTAGTGGGGTGCGAGACTGGTCGCTCTCACTTCAGGTTTTCCCGACTGCCCGGTCAGGTCTTTCCGCTGTTCACATTCGGGCCGAAAAAGCAGGTCTTTCTCGTCAGCCCGATTTTTCCGAACGATTTGATCTGGTTCGTTGGGTTTTGACGAAAAATTAATTGATAAGTTAGAAACAGTCAACAAAAAACAAGTGTGTTGTGGTTTTGGTGAAACTAACCTTTGGAGTAAAACCAATCTGTAGTCCCGTCGGACAGCCTTTTTATAGCCCGGGGTGAAGCGCAGCGCAACCCCGGGTTCAATACAGTACAAAAAATGAGCTGCGTAGCAGCGACCTAATTGTCGTTTAGCCGCAGAACAACGTTCTGCGTGTTTTGGGCGGTTCTGAACGCGCGATACGTTGTATCGCGGCTAAACTTAGGTCGCTGCTATGCAGCTACAAAAACAAAGGACTCGTTAATGATGGGTTGAGATAGTATCAAAAGTTTCCCCTTTCTCAAACAACAATCGACTGATTTTATTTTTTACCGTTCATGGATATTTTTACAAAACATCATTGAAATGCCTTATTTTTTGGGTGGAAAATGAAATCTTCGCCCCGAAGGGGCGTAACAAAATAGCCCAGGGTAAGGCGTACTCGCCGCAACCCTGGGTTGGTATCACCCAAGACAATCTGCCCTGAAGGGGCAGCACAATTCGTTGTTTCGCCCTTACAGGGCGAAGACCGGGACGTAACATGACACCAGCGGTTAAAACCGCTGTCTATTTTGTTACGCACCTTTGGTGCTAAGAGTGATACAACAATTGTCATTTCCCGTGAACGGTTACTTTTTATTTTTTACTGTTGCTTAACAATGTCCAACACGCTGATTATTTTTGGTGCAACGGGTGATCTGACGAAACGGAAACTCATTCCCAGTCTTTATGAGTTATTCCGAAAAGGACGTTTGCACAAGCCGTTTTGGATCGTCGGTTTTTCACGAACCCAACTTTCAGACTCTCTTTGGCGGTCCAATCTTGAGGAATCGACCCGATTGTTTCAAGGGAAGACGTTCGAGCAAAAAACATGGGACGAATTTGCCCGTTCCCTCTACTTTCAACCCGGTCATGCCGAACAGTTGGAATCCTATCTTGCATTAAGCAAACGACTGGAACAACTGGAACAAGGTGATTCCAACGAGGATGTTGCCAGATACAATCAGGGTGAAAGCGTTGAGAAGAGCGAGAGGAGTGTTGATAAGAGGGGGGAAGGGGAAGATCGAGGAGAGACGTTAGGAACCCGCATTTATTATCTTGCGACAGCACCGGGGTTGTATCGACCGATCATCGAGCGAATCGGCCAAGCCGGTCTTGCCGACGAATTGCCCAACCAAAAACGGCGTCTCGTCATTGAAAAACCTTTTGGAACGGATTTGCAATCGGCGAAAGAACTGAACAGGTCCCTACATCAGGTCTTTACGGAGCACCAGATTTACCGAATCGATCATTATCTTGGAAAAGATACCGTCAACAACCTGCTTGTGTTTCGTTTTGCAAACACGATGTTTGAGCCGATTTGGAATCGGAATTACATTGAACATATTCAAATGACGGCATCTGAAGAGGTTTTGGTTGGCACTCGGGCTTCGTATTATGAACAGGCGGGCATTTTACGGGACATGTTTCAAAATCATTTGCTGCAATTGCTGACCTTGACCATGATGGAAGCACCTGCGCGATTTGAAGCGAAATCGGTTCGGGACGAAAAAGTGAAGGTCCTTCATTCGATACGACGTATGAGCCAAGAAGAAGCGGCACGGAACAGTATTCGGGGTCAATACCGTCTTTATCGGAATGAACCGGGAGTTACTCCGAAGAGTACCGTTGCGACCTTTGGAGCAATCCGTCTTATGGTCGATAATTGGCGTTGGAAAGATGTGCCGATTTTTTTACGAAGTGGTAAAGGAATGAGTTGTCGGACAACTCAAATTTTGATTCAATTTCGACAACCGCCTCATCTCATGTTTGAGCATCATGCCGATTGTCCGCCAACTGCGAATCAGCTTTTGATACAGATACAACCGGCGGAAGGGATACAGCTTTATTTTCAGAGTAAAGTACCTGACACGGAGATGCAGATGAGAACATCCTCGTTTCACTTCAACTTCAACACGGCTTATCAGGGGGAATTGCCGGAATCCTATCAACGACTTTTACTGGATGTGATGCAGGGAGATGCTTCACTTTTTGCGAGAAATGACGAGGTTGAGGCGGCGTGGAAAATCGTGGACCCTTTCCAACGTGTCTGGGATTCTGGACAATTGGGTGATCCTGATTTTTATGAAGAGGGTTGTTGGGGACCCTCTTCTTCCAATCAATGGATTGAACAATTCGGTCATAACTGGTTTGACCTTTGCCCTCTTGTTTGAGAGAAGCCGACTCCGCCCAATATCCGCCCAACAATTGTTTCGCCCTTACAGGGCGAAGTCCGGGACATATCATGACACCAGCGGTTAAAACCGCTGTCTATTTTGTTACGCACCTTTGGTGCTGAGAATATGAATCCTATTGTAATTTCCCGTGAACGGTTACTCGTTCAATTCGTTAGACAGTTCAGTCAAACCAATCATCACTTACAATCGGCGAAACCGTTGGGGTTGGTCAGAACCAACCGTCAAACCGTCCATGACAGCAATCAACCCTTTTTTGGCAAGAACAAAAAGAGCCGTTTCAACTTGATGTCCTTGCAGGTTGCTCTTGTCAACAATCTGCTCAACCGTTGAACCGGTCTCCTGAATCGAACGTAACACCCTTTCTTCAATTTCGTTCAGTTGCAATTCCCTCGGATGTCGCAAAAAACCACAACTGGCTGCTCCCTCTTCACCTCTTGAATTGTTCGGACAGTTCACGTCCGTTTGACCCTTTTGATGATTCGGAAAATTCGGCCCCTTTTGATTGATCCGCACGTCGGAACGTATGATCGGTTTCCAAAGAGGTCCAAGTGCTTCTAAAATGTCCTCAGCCGATTCCGTCAATATCGCTCCGTCACTGATTAACTTCAGACAACCGCGCGATTGTTCGGAGTCAATCGGCCCGGGAACCGCAAACACCTCTCGCCCCTGTTCATTCGCCAATCGCGCTGTTATCATCGCCCCACTTCGTTCTGGTGCTTCAACAATCAGCGTCCCCAACGAAAGTCCGCTCGTAATCCGGTTCCGTTGCGGAAAATTTTCCCGAAACGGTTCCGTCAACGGAGCATATTCACTGATAATGACCCCTTGCTCTTGTTCGAGTATCCTTTTTGCAAGAGAACTGTTTTCGGCAGGATAAAGACGGAGCAGACCACTTCCAAGTACCGCAATTGTCCGACCCCCTGAATCAAGGGCCGCTTTGTGTGCAACCGCGTCAATCCCTTTTGCCAAACCGCTGATGATTGTTAGACCGTGTTGCGCAAGTGCCGATGTCAATCGGGCCGTTTGACGTTTTCCGTAAGGGGTCATACGTCGGGTCCCGACAACCGCAATTGAAAGAGCGTCTTGAACGGCAAAGGAACCGCGAACATAAAGAATTCGGGGCGGATCGTTGATTGTCCTTAACAGTTCGGGATAACGTGTATCACGAATCGAGAGAATGTCGATCTCTTCCCGTTGACAAAGTTCAACGATTTCATTCGGATTATAAAGATTCCGGGCATTTGCAATTCGTTCAGCAACAACCGGACCGATTCCGTCAACGGACTGCAACTCGCGCGCGGACGCCGAAAGAATCGCCTCTTCCTCGCCAAATCGGTCAAGCAACCGTCGAATTGTCAACGAACCAACCCGGGGTATCATCGTCAACACAATGTCATTTAACAGTTGACCCGGGAGAATCGGCTCTGCTTTTTCCAACAATGACTCCGTTTTTCAAGAACTTGTTCGGCAACACTTGTTTGCTCAGGTTCTGCACATAAATAAATTTTTCCAATGATATTGGCACATTTCGTGTCTTTCGCGTTTTTAGTGGTTCGTATCATTGACCACGAAAAACACAAAAAGCACGAAATGTCATGTCCATCTTGTACCCGCTTAAAGTATAATTCACGATTTTTCTTCAGGAATACCGAGTTCTTTTAGGGTTGTGCGAATCCAAGACAGAGAGCGTTCGATCAGCCGACCTCCTTGTCCTTCACACTCCATACTGAGAGGACCGGAATAACCCTTTTCATAAAGGATTTTGAAGACTTCCCTAATATTCTCGGCGTTGACCCCCTCACCAATTGCCGAATGACTCAGCGCAATACCTGTATCATTCCCTCTCATTGCGTCCGCCAACTCCTGAGAAACGTCTTTAACGTGAACATGGGAGACCTTTTTGGCAAAACGTCGGGCAAATTCTTTCGGGTCGGCACCCGAAATAAACGAATTGCCTGTATCAAGATTCAGTTTCAGTCGCGGACTGTCCACAAAATGCAGCATTTCGTCCAGTCGCTCAATGTTCGTCGTAAAATAACCATGTATTTCAATCGTTATGTCAATTTCATACGCTTCTGCAACCGCAATGATCTGCTCATAACTCCGTTTCATCAGCTTCATTGCATCGGGATCATCCAGTCCTTCCGGCTTATGAAGACCATCTGTTGTGCAAACACGCGGACAACCGGCCAATTTGGCATATCGAATTGCGTTCAGGACGTAAGGAACACCGTAAAGAGGACCGTCTTTGCCCGAAAGAGGATAAGCGGCATCAATTTGTGACAGTTGTACGCCGTATTTTTCCATTTTTCGGCGGAGTAACAAAGGGTCTTCGATAATGGAAAGATGCGGCAAATAGCCTAATCCGTGCATCCAACTAATTCCGTCAATCAGCCCACATTCAATAAAATGGACATCATTTTTTTGGGCCCAATCGAGACATTTTTCAAAGGTCCAAAACGCCGAATTAAAAGCATCTGTGTGAAAACTGATTTGCATGTTCTTCTCCCTCAAAATGTATACGGTGAACGGAATCGGTTTGGGGTCGGCTCGCAAGAATGTTTTCCAACCTGACAGACGGTCAGTTTAGAGAAAAGGCTGAGAAAAATCAATGACCCGGATCAATGCAAATCGGGGAATTTCAAGTCCGCTAACAAACGACACCAGCGGTTAAAACCGCTGTCTATTTTGTTACGCACCTTTGGTGCTGAGAATAGGACTCCTATTGTAATTTCCCGTGAACGGTTACCATTTTTGAACCACGAAAATCACAAAAAACACGAAAACCTCACAAATCACGAGTCATGTATTTTTGTAGCTGCATCGCAGCGACTCCTATTGTTTGCCAATATCAATGGGGGGAGAACGTCGTCGGAAAAGGCGAACTAAGCGCACAAGCAGGTAGAGAACAACGGCAAACACAAGGAGCCGAATCGAAATGTAACATACTGTTTTCAACATGTTCATCCGGTTGACGTTTTGGTAAATATCGAGCTGACCGTTATAACGGACAAAGGGGTTCAGGAGAAACACGACCCCGGAATCAAATTCGATCTCCGTTCGTATGTAAGAATCGTCCGGCATAAAGGAATAGGTCCCTTCTTGGCAATTGGTCACCTCATGTCGGACTTGTCCATTTTGACCAATAAAGGTCATTCGTTTGGCCGGTTCATTCAGAGAAACAGAAAGAACATCCTGGTCCAACCGAATATTCCGTAAAAGGGTTTTAAGCGAATTGCCAATTGACGTTCGCTTTTCCAAATCAGCAAAGTGAGGAATCAGAATTGCAATCGTTTTTCCTTTTTTAAGTGACTGATAAACATGTTCGGGGGTTGGTTCCTGAACAAAGATCAGATTACATCTTCGCAGATAATCATACTCTTTGGACAATCGATGTGAATCATCGTTGGAAATCCCAAAAACCAAACGTCCCCCTGATAAAACGGCATCCCAATGTTTCGTCGTCAAATACTCTCCCCGCGTTACTTCAATCAAATCATAATTGCTTAATCGGGCCGTATCATCCGGGGAAAGAAATTTCGTAAAGGCAGGATGACAAAGGGCAACAACTTGGGCCTTGTTTTGAACCAGATCAAGAAGGTACTGTTTATTGTCCAGACTGCTCCAAAGCGGAAAATCCTGCCAAACAACGGAATCGGCTCCAATTCCAAGCTGATGAAACTTAAAAATTCCATAACCGTGTTCATAAAGCGGGATATAAAGTCGGTCATGTTGAGAAGGGGCAATTGATTGATAATTGGACAGACCGGGAATGTCATAACCTTGTTGAATGTAGTAATTGTAGACAATTTCCGCTTTATCCTGACCGTCTGTCAAACCTTTATAGGCAATAGAATGGGCGTGAAAATTGGCTTTAAGGGGAATCAGTCCGTCCAATCCAGCATAAGGATTGTAAATCATCGGACCTGAAAAGGGGGTATTAGGGGCAAAATCATAAACCGGGCAAAGAAGATAGCCAAAAAAAATCGCTAAAAACGGAGAGAGGAGCAAGAGGAAGAAGCAAGCAAGAATAGATTTGATTCTCAGAAAACGCATAATTTTAATAGGGACAATCGTGTATTGATAAAGAATTCCGCAATAACGTGGTTTACACCTAACCAATTTTCACATATCACTTTTACGGCAGTTACAGTCGCGACACAACATCCGACAGTTTTCAATGTTGCTTTTCGCAAACGACGATAAACTCGGAAAGCATAGTGTTCACTGTTTTTCCAGCAACATTCGTCGGCGAGTTTTTGCTCGGCATTACTTTGTTGCTAATCGCCCGCTCATAAGTGGTCAAGTGCGTAAAGCCGTTCTCCTCAAACTTTTCCGCTATAAATTGGTCCGTCGGCAATTGGACGTTTTTGACAGTTCGATTGCCAACAATGTAAATCGCCTTACCGCCCGGTTTTACGCTATTTGCGACCTTGCGTATCGACGATTCCAAATCCCGATAAAAGGAAGACACCTCCAGCGCACGTTTGTGATCTGCTTTGTGTATCTGTAAAATATAGTCCGCAATGAACCCGCTGTAAATGTTATATTTGTTGTACTTGGCATGTGAACCTCCCATCAATTGTCCGTCTATCGTTCTTGCTTGTTTCACGCCAATCCATTCGTTCGCCAAAGTGGAAAATTGTCCATAAGCAACCGTTGTCCGACTATCACCGTAAGGGGGACTCGTTAGCACCACATCGAAACGATGCTCCGATGTTTTGAACGCCGAAGTAAAAACATTCAGTCGAAATTTGCCAAGTTTCTGAACATAATAATTCGCATAGAGCGACAACGTGTCCTCGAGTTTTTTGAAAAACACGCCGATCACATCAGGATTGAAATTCAAACAATCTTCCGGTTTCATGCGGTACAACTTAAATTCGCAATTCCTTGTATACGAACAGTCTCGCACTGTTTCGGAAAAAGGGATTAAAAAGAAATTCCTTATATTTTCATTTTGTATTTCAGAAATACAATGTTTCAACACTTTAAGATGGTTCACCACTTGCGGCGAAAACCAATAATCAATGTTTGTAATACTCGGCAATTTTAATTGTTCAATACGGCTGTCCTCTTTCATCAACTCGAACAGATGATGACGGAAATGTTGCCGCGTTTCGATGATTTTCTGTACGGATATTTTCGTAAATCGCACTTTAGAAATCAAGACGGCAAGCGGATTTAAGTCATAACCGTCCATTTCGGAAATACCACATTCCAAACCGGATGCAAACGACGAACCGGAACCGCAGTAAGGGTCAAGCAACCGCCCTTTTGTTGCGTCAAATTCTTTCAGAATGTCAATTCCGATTTGCGGCAACATCGTCGCCGGGTACTTATGCAGATTGGGGTAAAATGTTGCATACGATTGCCCCAGAAAATCATAACGGGTATTTCGCTCAACTCGGTATTTCATAAGTCAACAACAGAGCTAAAAAGTAAAGGCAATTTGTCTTCATAAGTCCTAAAACCGGTTCCGTGATTTCTCGCCCTTGTTCCTTTATCATGTAGTCTCAAATCGACAAGGATATTTTCGGCTCGGAATTGATCGGCTAACAATTCTGATGATGTGCCCTGCATCAATTGCGCACGATAAAAATGAAAGTATTCCACACCATCTCGTTCTTCGGTAAAAGCGGATACAAAAACGAGTTGTGGTATTTTGTGTAGAAATCTTTCGGCAAGTGTATCAAGGGACCATGTTGCAACGATTTGACCTGAAATGTGACAAACCGATATTTCCGTATTTTGAACATTCAGGAACAATCCGGCACTGTTCGGCTTGAGCGACATCGTATAATATAGTCCTTGTCGTCCGTCTCTGTCCAAACTGCCGTATTGTTTTACGGCTTCAAGTTGCGGCATTTTCCACGCTTTATTGTTGAACGTGAAAAGCGTTATCATGCTTTTGCCCTTTGTTCGATGAGCTTTGAGTTCTGCTCCTTCAAGGTCGGGCCGCGCATCATTGTTCTCTGAAATACCGAGCAGTGTTTCCAGAGTATAACCGATCCCGGTTGGTCCGCGGCGTTGGGCTGGAACAAATCCTCTTTCTCTGATTTG
This sequence comes from Thermoguttaceae bacterium, assembly GCA_051660685.1. GTDB lineage: Bacteria > Planctomycetota > Planctomycetia > Pirellulales > Thermoguttaceae > JAVBSX01. The sequence goes on from JBOFQB010000033.1 coordinate 87,098, forward strand.
CCTGAATCTCGCAACAAATTCGTTAATTGTCACTGTATCACTCCTATAAAACATCACTTTAAGGACGTTGCAATCGCCAACTCCTTCAACTGTTTCGGCTCAACAAATCCAGGTGCTCCCGTCATTAGATCAGACGCTTTCGTCGTCTTCGGAAACGCAATACAGTCCCTTATATTATCCAAACCGCCAAATAACATCACTAAACGGTCAAGACCAAGCGCAATACCTCCATGTGGAGGAGCACCAAACTGCAAAGCGTCAAGCAAAAAGCCAAACATTTCTTTTGCCGTTTCAAGGGACAGACCAAGCAGGTCAAACGCTTTGGATTGAGTCCGCGAGTCATGTATCCGAATTGTCCCCCCCCCAACTTCAAAACCGTTCAGTACCAGATCATACGCTTGCGCCCGGATTCGGCCCGGATCACTGTCCATATACGGCAAATCGGCAACAAGAGGTGCTGTAAAAGGATGGTGCATTGCGTCCCAACGATTCTCCTCGACATTCCAAGCGAACATCGGAAAGTTGACAATCCAACAAAAATTCATCTCATTCGGGTCAATCAGTTTCAATTCGGCTCCCAATCGACGACGCAAACCGTTCAAAACCCGGGAAGTCGTTTCAAACGAGTCCGCCGAAAAGAGCAGAAAATCTCCCGGTTCCGCTCCCAACTTCTTCCCAATTGCTCCCAATTGCTCTTCCGTAAAATTTTTCGCAATCGGTCCCGTCAACGATCCGCTTGCATCCACTTTTAACCAAGCAACCCCTTTAACACCAAAATTCTCGACAACATAGGTGTTGAGCGTGTCTATATCTTTCCGCGAGTATTTTTCCGCCGCTCCTTTTGCGTTGATTCCCCGAACTCGTCCGCCCGATTCCGCAACTTCACGGAATACCCGAAATTCCACTGTTTTCGCAATGTCCGTCAAATCAACCAATTCCATGCCAAACCGTAAATCAGGAGCATCATGTCCAAATCGCTCCATTGCTTCATCATACGAAATGCGGGGAATCGGCAATTTCAAATCCCGGCCAAGAACATCCTTCATCAAATGGGCAATCAGTTCGCTGATAATTCCAATCATATCGTCCATCTCGATGAACGACATTTCAACGTCCATTTGCGTAAATTCCGGTTGTCGATCTGCCCTTAAATCTTCATCCCGAAAACAACGTGCAATCTGAACATACCGATCATAACCGGCGATCATCAGGATTTGCTTATACAATTGCGGCGATTGAGGAAGTGCGTAAAATGAACCGAGCGAAACACGACTGGGAACGAGGTAATCCCGGGCTCCTTCGGGCGTACTTTTGCCCAAAATCGGCGTTTCAACCTCAATAAACTCCCGTTCGTCAAAAAAATCCCTCATCACTTTCACAATCCGATGTCGCAAAAGCAACGTCTTCTGCATCCCAGGTCGTCGCAAATCAAGATAACGATATTTCAACCGCAACTCTTCCGCCGGAATTTCAGGAGCACCCGGTTGAAAAGGAGGTGTTTCCGAACGATTCAAAACCGTCAACTTCTCGGCCCGAACCTCGATTGAACCGGTTGGTATCTTCTTGTTCACAATCCCTTCAGGTCGCTGTTCGACTGTCCCCTCGATCTGCACTACATCCTCTGTCCGCAAAGATCGGGCCAATTCAAACGCCTCTTCTCCGCTTTTCGACGAAAAAACAATCTGGGTGATTCCATAACGATCACGCAAGTTGATAAACAACACTCCACTATGGTCCCGATTCGAGTCAACCCAACCACATAAAACCACTTTTTGGCCCTGCTGTTCGGCCCGCAATTCCCCGCATGTCACTGTTCGATACACGTTTCGTTTTTCCTTCGTTAGTTCCTTTGTTAATCAAAATTCAAAACCAATCACAAAAGCACATCCAATAATTCACATTTTACACACACAACTCGCAACTGCCGTTTGTGTCGCGTCTGTGTGTTGAAATGGAATGATTGGTACCCCGATTCTCACAGACGGTTCAATAAACGAGTTAATGTCAAATGAGTTGATAATCGTCATAAAAAGAGGTTATTGTCGGCATCTCAGTCCCGTCGGGACTGTCGATTGGTAGTAAACGCTTGAACTGTAAATCCAAACCCCGTCGGGGTTTCCGAATGGTCCCTTTGAACAATGCGAATAATGTGTGGAACCCCGACGGGGTTCAAAATCATTTTTTTCCGTCGTTTCTACCATTCGACAACTCCTGACGGAGTTGCTGAACCGGATCAAAAAATTCCGTTGTGTAAACTCGTTAATGTACGGCATTAGAGAAACCGCAGATGAAATGTACCTTTTGCAATTATCTCTCTTCCCTGTCCCTTATACCCCCATTCCCTAATCCCTTCTTCCTTATTTTCGTCCGACCCGGTCCCGCAATTCTTTCGCTTTTTGCATGTCTTCCTTTGCTCGCTCCTGATCCCCTTGAGCGGCATAAACAACGGCCCGGTTTTCATACGCCGAAATCATTCCGGGGTTCAAACCAATTGCGTGTGTAAAATCAACAACGGCTTGAGATAATTGGTCTTGGACACGATACACCAATCCTCGATTAAAATACGCCGACACACTTTTCGGGTCGAGTTCTAACGCTTTGTTCAAGTCTTCAAGGGCTTCATCCAAACGATTGAGTCGGATATAAGCAAGACCTCGGTAATAGTAAACCAAAGCATTTTCGGGACTCCTCCGAATCACCTCGTCATAATCTCGAATCGCGTCCAAATAGGCCCCGGTTTTGCCCAAAATAATCCCCCGATTCAACCAAGCGGTCAAATTGTCCGGCTCCAAACGAATCGCTTCACTAAAATCATTCAACGCTCCTATTTGATCCCCGATTGCATTTTTCGTTTGACCGCGACTGACATACGTCTCGGCATTTTGTGGAGCTAAACGAATCGCCTCTTCGTAATCTTCAAGGGCTTTGCGTGAATGTTGCATCTTCGTGTAGACACTTGCCCGACAAGTGTACGCCCGGGCATATTTCGGATTCAGCAAAATCGACCGCGAATAATCCGCAACCGCCTCTTCATATTTGTCCTGCTCAAAGTAAGCATATCCCCGATTCATAAACGCCTTGTAATCTCGCGGATTCAACGCAATCACTTTGGTATATTCCTCAACCGCCTTGTCAAACTCCTTGAGCATTTCAAGCGCATTTCCCCGATTACCATGTGCTTTGAGATGATGACCGTCAATCGCAAGCGCAAGGTCATATTCCGCAATCGCCTTTTCAGGTTCCTTGTGATAAACATGAATCAAACCAAGCGCAACATGAATATCGGCATCTTTAGGGTCAAGCTGAACGGCTCGCTGATAATCGGCAATTGCGGATTCGACATCGCCCAACGAAAAATAGACCATTCCCCGGTTGTAATACGCTTTAGCGTAGTTCGGGTTCAATTCAACCGCGCGTCCATATTCCTCTATGGACTGTGTGGTGTCCCCCATTTTTCGATAAGCACAAGCCCGGTTGAAATAAACCGCTGCTTCTTTCGGCGAAAATTTCAAAACCGAGGTGTAACTTTCAATCGCCTGACTGTATTTTCCTTGCGCTTCTAACGCATTTCCCCGACAAAAAAAGGCTTCAACGAACCGGGGATTCATCTTGATTGCTTGATCGAAACACTCAACCGCTTGCGCAAAGTCATTTTTCCGGACAAATTCCTGCCCCTTACGCAAAATATCATGTTCATCAAATCTGGACTCCATGAGAACTCCTAGTTATTGCGCTGAATCACTCGGAAAATCAAAAACCTCCCCTCCATTTATGGTCAGCATCGCCCGCAAAATGTTGGGGCGTATCTCTTTTCGGATATAACGAACTGACCCGTCAAAAAAAATGGCATTCACTCCAGGAAGTGCATGATGACTCCCCAATCCTTTCGGACTCTCTAAACTGGCATTCTCAAGCAGCACTTCTTCCGGTTTCATCCAAGATACAGGTGTCCGGCGTTCTGTGACCAACACCGTCGCTTTCTTGGTATCCTTGATGTCCTCTTCTTTCAACGAAACAGGTCCGTCCGGAAAAGCCGTATTCCCAACAATCAACGTATACGTCGTTGTCGAATCCGTGACGGACGGACTTGAAGGACAACGATAAATAAGCGGCATCTTGTTATGTAACTTGCGATTGAGCGGACCATTCCAGGGTTCATCCAACGAAATTTGTGCGTACAACTCCTCTTCTCCCAAGTACGGCAGAATAAGAACCCGCCAACTATGCAGCAACCGCCCCTCTGAATCCGTCGTCCATGCAGGAGGATACGCCCCATGTTCTTCCCGATACTTCTCAAACCCCTGTTGTATCGCTTGTAAATTCTGTGAACACTGATTGGCCCAAGACGTTTGCATTGAAATATTCAAACCGAGAATCAGCGGGACAAGAACATAACCTAACGAGGGGGAAACCGACTGACTCAACGTAACCGTCAGCTGTTTGCCCGACTGAACCGGCTCAAATGCTCTCAACAAGGTTTGAACCTGTTCAGATGTCCGTCCCGTCTGTGATCGTTGTCCTTCTGGAATCAATTGGCTAACCTGTTGATTGACTTCTTCCCGTAAAACCGTTGCATCCTGTTCCGACGCCGTTTCACCAACCATGTTGATTGCCAATGTGCTAAAATCAATACCGATTGAGGTCCACAAAAACTTTTTTGCCGCAAATCGCGCGATTTGCATCAATTGTTCAGGAAAGTGAAACATCTTCGGTATCTGATCGATATAGGTCGGTTCTCCTTCATAGGGAATCCCAATCATCGTCAAGGTTGACGTTTTATTGACGGAAAAAGCCGCATTCAGAAAATCCCGCGAAAAAGGCTGCATGTTCTTCATCTTCTCTCGAATTTTCTTATCCGCAACATCGGAGAGAAGCGGGGTTAATGGAGCTGCGCCCAACATGAAACCTTGTGCTCCTAAAAGAAGAGGATACTGACTCCGAATGATTCGGGCAAACGCTTTTCGTTGTTCGGCACTTCGTCCCTCAATCGGAGCCGCAATCACAAAAGAAATCTCTTCCAAATCATGGTAAGCGAGAAGAAAAATGTCTTTCAGCCCAACTTCATTGATTAACTGTTCTCGAATTTTTTTATTGTCCCTGAAAACAAGGGAAAGATTCTTCTGGATCGACACTCGACGTTGCGTTACGACCGTCGGATTCAAGTCTTCTGCTCCAGGTGCTTTCTCCGAAAAAATCGTCAACGCATACGTCAATTTGTCAAAATCAACGGTCGTAAGATCAATATGGAGTATCAGCGTCGTCTGATTGTCAACCAAAGGGGCAATCATCTGGGCAAGGACAGACGGTTCCGTTGAACGGACCTCCTGTGCTGTTGAAAGAGGAGAGGTCAAAACAATCCCCAACCCCATAATAATACTGAAAACAAAAGGGGCAAATTGTCTGTTGTTCATTGTGAATCCCTCGTTGATGCAGAACCCGTGTTCTTATGAGAACCTATACCGTGATACCAAAATGGTTGGATTGCCCTCACAACCACTCCGAAAAAAGAATTCTACCAAAATCACCTAAAAGGTAAACAAGTCGAAAAAAAAAGCAGGAGACCCAAAAAATCTCCTGCTTCAACAACGAATGTATTCTACAAAAAAAAACCAAAAAATCGACAAACGCAAACCTCAACTAAAACCAATTGAGATGAACGAAAATCAGTTTCCCGCTTCCTTCTGTTCTTTCAAAACAGCCCGACGACTCAGCTTAATACGGTTTTGATCGTCAACGGCAATCACCTTGACTTCAAACCGATCACCAACTTTACAGAGCTTGTGAATACTGTCCACATATTCGTCCGAAAGTTCGCTGATATGACACAAACCGTCCCGACCGGGAAGTATCTCAATGAACGCCCCAAACTCCTTGACACTTGTCACTTGACCTTCATAAACCTTCCCAACTTCAACCGACGCTGTAAGACGGTTCACTTCATTTAAGGCCGATTTCGCGCTCTCTTCATCCGAAGAGGCAACACTCACGGTTCCATCATTATCAACATCAATCGACGCCCCTGTCCGCTCCTGTATCGAACGAATCGTTTTTCCGCCCGGTCCAATCAGCAAACCAATCTTCTCAGGGTCAATATGCGTCTTGAACATCCGAGGTGCATATTTCGAAATATCTTCAGCGGGTCGAGATATTGCAGCAAGCATCTTGCGCAAAATCGCAATCCTCGCATCTCTCGACTGCTTTAAGGTCTCGGCAATAATCTCAGGACTGATCCCGTCGATCTTCAAATCCAACTGAATCCCTGTAATACCATGTTGAGTCCCGGCAATTTTGAAGTCCATGTCACCATAATGGTCTTCATCACCCATAATATCCGTCAAAAGGACCCATTTTTCACCTTCCTTGACCAGTCCGACGGAAATTCCGGCAACCGGGTTAGAAATGGGAACACCCGCACACATAAGGCCCAGTGTTGCCCCGCAAACAGACGCCATAGAACTCGATCCGTTGGATTCGAGAATGTCCGAAATAATCCGAATCGTGTAAGGGAACTCATCGACTTCAGGTAAAACCGGCTTGACACTCCGTTCAGCAAGAGCACCATGTCCAAATTCACGTCGTCCCGGTCCACGATACGGCTTACATTCACCAACCGAGAACGGCGGAAAATTGTAATCCAGCATGAACTTTTTCGTGTAATCCTCAAACAGACCGTCAACGCGTTGTTCATCCCGCGCTGTTCCAAGTGTGACCGTAATCAACGCCTGTGTTTCTCCTCGTTGAAAAACGGCACTTCCATGAACTCGCGGTAATACGTTAATTCGGCAGTCAATGTCCCGCAAATCATTCATTCCGCGACCATCTGGTCGCGTTCCCGAAAGAATCTGATCGCGGACAACTCGCTCTTCGAGTTCATGCCAAGCCGACTCAAAAAGGTCACTATTCCAATCCTGTTGGGCGACATCATCGACATCATCGGCAATTTCGTCGGGACCAACCGGTCCATTCACAATCGGTTTGACTGTCGGACATTGCGGAAAAATTTCGTTCTTCGCCTTTTCTTTCAACTCACTACACGCCGTATACCGTGCTGCTTTTCCAACCGTCCGTTTTGCGGTCCAAAAAGCATCATAGTATTGTTCCCGCAATTTCTCGTACAACTGTTCTGTTGCAGGAGGAGTGAAGGACATCTTGACCGGATTGACTTTTGCGACCAATTCCTGCTGTAAAGCGCAAATTTCTTTAATAAAACCATGTGCGGCGTTAATTGCGGCAAACATCGTCTCTTCGGGCAATTCGCGGGCGAATCCTTCAATCATAAGGACTGACTGCATGTTCCCAGAAACGATCAAATCGAGACGACTCTCCTCCAGTTGTTCAAAAACAGGGAAAGGAACAAATTCGTCGCCAATCAAACCGATTCGGACAGAAGCGAGCGGACCATTAAAAGGGAGCGGGGAGATTGCAACCGCAGTTGCCGACCCGATCATTGCGAGAATATCAGGATCAATTGTCCGATCACCTGCAAGAACAAAAGACAAAACCTGGACTTCATTATAAAAACCTTTAGGAAAAAGGGGTCTCATAGGTCGGTCCGTCAACCGTGAAGTCAAAACCTCTTTGAGACTGGGACGTCCTTCCCGTTTAATAAAACCCGGGGGAAACTTGCCGACTGCTGCAACCCGCTCACGATAATCACACGTCAACGGAAAGAAGTCCGTTCCTGGACGACTCGGTCCTGTTGATGCAGCACAAAGGACAACTGTTTCATCATAACCAACGAGTACGCTTCCTGCTGCTTGTTTCGCCAATTCACCTGTTTCAATCCAGAGCGTTCCTGCCCCAATCTTCTTCTCGACTCTAATTTTCAATTTCTCTACCTGCCAACTACTTTCTTTCTAATGTTATGCCGAAAATCGGCCAAAATAAACCAGATGAGACTCAACCAACGAGGTTCGATCCGGCAAATGATTCTTTACTGTCTTGTTTCGGCTGAAATTCATGGACTCATACGTTCAAATCTGAGCGGGAAAACAGCCGATGTACAAAATCGCTTTCACTTCGAGCGGGAAAAACCGTTCAGGACACAAGCAGCAGGGTGAAATCACGCCCGCTCTGAAATCGCCTTATTGGAATTCCCTCACTTGCGAATTCACCTACTTACGAATTCCAAGTGCCTGAATAATGTCAACATACCGTTGAGGTTCTCGCGTTTTGAGGAAGTCGAGAAGACGTCGACGTCGGCTCACCATCATCAAAAGACCGCGACGACTGGAATAATCTTTCTTGTTTTCACGAAGATGCTCGGTCAGGGCGTTGATTTTTTTCGTAAGAATCGCAATCTGGACCTCGGATGAACCGGTATCCTGCTCTGACCGTTTGAATTTACCAACCAGTTCCTGTTTCTCCTCTTTCGTCATTATTGTCATGTGTCGCTTCTTTTCCCTCTCTGACGTTATGTTGTTGCAGACCTTCAGTCTTTTTAGACCGACTACAGTAAAACGACAGTGTAACAACTCGCCAAAAACTTACAAGGGGGTTCCATTCAGTCCGCTAACAAGTTTTGCGAAAAAGAGTATTTTCATTTTTGAACCACGAAAATCACAAAAAACACGAAAACCTCACAAAAGACCGTTTTTCGTGTCTTTCGTGTCTTTCGTGGTAAAAACATATCCGTCCAACACGGCTCGGTTCAAAGCGCAAAACCAAACTTGTTAGCGGACTGGGGTTCTATTTTGCCGTTCAAAAAATCCGAGAGAGAAAAACACGCAGAATGTTGAAGACCGTCGAAAATGGGGTTCAATCGATACAATTCCGGTCCAAATCTGTCAGACCAACCAAAATTGGGGTTGTTTTTCAGGTAAAAGAACGTACAATTCAACTCGTTCCCTAATGTTCGTCGTTTTCACAAGGAGTTTGCCGTGTTCGATCAGTCATTCTCGTTTGCCCCTTCAAACCGATTGTTATGCGGATTCCTCCTCTTGTGTCTCTTGGTTCTGTACAGCTCCTGCAAACGACCAAATGACCAAACGACGCAATCTCCTTCTTCAGCAGGACCAACAGGAGAAACGGATATGACGGTCCATACGATGAAACTGAGTAGTTCGGCATTTGAGACGGGGACGCGAATCCCGGAAAAATACACAGCAGACGGGTTGGACCTTTCTCCGCCGATTGTGTGGAAGGACTTGCCGGAACAAACTAAGGAGTTAGTGCTCATTTGTGATGATCCAGATGCCCCAACCGTCGAACCTTGGGTTCATTGGGTTATCTATAAAATCTCCCCCGATCTGTCCGGTCTTCCAGAAGGTCTTCCTCAAGACCCCGAGTTGGGTGCTCCTGTCAAAGCCTTACAAGGGAAAAACAGTTGGATAACAGGGCGGATTATTGGTTATAGAGGACCAGCTCCCCCCAAAGGACATGGTGTTCATCGTTATCATTTTACGCTTTACTCGCTTGATACACCCCTTGAAATTGGTCCGGGAGTTGACCGTGAAACCATTTTAGAAGCAATGCATGGAAAAGTGATCGAAAAAGCGGAAATCATCGGTCTTTATCAACGAGATTAGAACGGGGATTAGAAGATGGACACGTCCTCGCCTCATCATTCAGCTTCTTCAGCAGGTTCGGCCCAATCTCCTGATTCGGGACAACCTGTCAAAAAAGTGATTTCAACCGGTTTTGTCTTTGCTCTTGGAATGGAAGCCGGTTCGCTCGTCGATCTGCTGAAAAACGCCAAAACAACCAAAGGAAATGGTTTGGTGTTTCACGAAGGTGAGTTGGGTAAACACTCGGTCGTTCTTGTTGAAACCGGGATTGGTCAACGTAATGCCCTTAAAGGAACGGAAGCGATTCTGGATGTTTTTCGACCGCGCCAAATCATTTCAGCCGGTTTTGCAGGTGCTCTCGACCCTCATCTTAGGAAAAACGAATTGCTCCAACCGTCGAGAATACTACGAATAACAGGGGAAACAGGAAAAACCGAGGGATCGGAGAAAGAAGAGGAAGCGGAAGAATCCGAGAAGAGGGAGCAAGCTGTTATTGACCTTTCTGAAACTTGGTCAGATGAACGGGGGACGAATGTAGGTGAAACGGGGTTGCATGGAAAAGAGACGAAACCGGTTGTTTCACTTTTGACGGTTAATCAGATTGTTGCAAAAGTTGCCGAAAAACAAGAATTATGGCAGAAAACAGGTGCAAATCTGGTTGACATGGAGTCTTACGCAATTGCTGAAATCTGTCGGGAACGCAATGTCCCTTTTCGTTCGGTTCGTATTGTCCTCGATACGGCTGAAGATGAATTGCCCGGGGAAATCGAACGATTGGGTCAACCAGATTTAACAACGGCGAGAAAAGTAGGGGCTTTTTTCGGGATGATTTTCAAACGTCCTTCTTGTGTTCTGGACCTTTACCATTTTAAGGAAAGAGCATTGATTGCGGCTGATCTTTTAGCCGGTTATTTGCGGGAACAGTTGGGTTAAAGTGTAAAACCGGGACACCTGCAAAATCGGCATATTTCTTTGCGATTCTCTATTCTTCTGTGTACTCGGCAGAACAATTGTTGGTTTCCCAAAAACGAACACTGCAAACAGGGAGGTTGTGCGATTGGAGATAACGGAAAATCAGTTTCGCCAGATTTTCGGCAGTTGGATTCCCCTCAAGAACGTAAACCGGTTCTCCCTGTTCGCGCAAAACCGGAATCAACGGGTCTCCGACTCCCAAAAGCATCTGGTGATCGAGCGTTTGCTCAATCCAGTCCCCAACCATACTTCGCAAATCGCTGAAATCCTGCACCATTCCCTGTTGATCGAGATTGTTCGACGCCAAAGTAATCAGAACCCGACCATTATGTCCATGTAAATGAGCACATTTTCCTCGATGTTGCAACAATCGATGTCCATAACAAAAGGTGAATTCCCGGGTTATTGTAAACATGTTTGGTCAGTCATTCTGCCGAATGTCCGGTTATTTTTTGCATAACGGCATTGACGACAGGAGGAGGGAGAAAACTGCGAAAAACCGTTTCGTCAGAAACAGTTGAAATGTCTTTAATCAATGAACTGGAGACGTGAGCGAGTTCTCCGTCCGCAATCAGGAACAAGGTTTCGACTTCAGGAGCAAGTCGCCTGTTCGCCAACATCATCGTCAATTCCGCAGGAATATCCGTAATCGGACGGACCCCGCGAACCATAATCCGGGCCCCGCATTGTTCCACAAAACGGACCGTCAGTCCTTCATAGGTTCGGACCTCGATGTTTTCCAGATGTTGAGTTGACTGTTCAATGAGTTGAACCCTTTCTTCGGCGGAAAACCAGGGTGCTTTTTCCCGATTGACACCGACTCCAACGACAACGTGTTGGAAGAGACGACAAATTCGTTCGACGATGTTCAGATGTCCCAACGTAAAAGGATCAAAGGAACCTGGATAAACGACAATACTTCCGGCCGGTTCAAGCATTGGTCTGGTAATAAGGGGAACTTTACGGTATACTCTGTACAAAGTTATCTAAACGACCTTGCTGTACTGTTCCACTATACCTGAAGATTTCTTTTGTGCAAAGCCCGTGTTCCGAATTTTCCAACCTCATTATCGACTGGAAAGCGTTCTGCAACTGACCCCGGATTGGTTGTCGGAAAAGTCTATTTCCTCCCTGCTCTTGGATGTGGACAGCACGCTTAAAGCCTATAGAGCCGAAACGCTCTCGCCGGAAGTCCAGAACTGGTTGGAACAGATGAAAGAACATCAAATCGGTCTCTGTCTCGTCTCAAACGGTTCACGGAATCGAATCTGTAAAATCGCCGAGTCGTTGCATCTTTCCTATATTGCTCCTGCAATGAAGCCTTTTCCGTTCGGCTGTCAAAAAGCAGTTCGGATGATGAATTTTGACCCCAAACGAACAGCAATGGTTGGCGATCAACTCTTTGCGGACATTCCAAGTGCCAAACTCGCCGGTCTTATCAGTATTCACGTTGTTGCAATCCGCCCCGATCAGGAACCGTTTTGGACCCGAATCAAACGCCCTCTTGAACGTCTTTTCAACAAGTAAAACCGGTCAAGGGGCAGTATCCTTCTGCCGCTTTCAAAAAAGCTCCTAACCCCCCTTCTGAACCAATATGTCCATACGAATACGTTGTCAACACTGTCAAAGCCGGATCGACGCCCGGGATGATTTATTGGGGCAGACGCGGAATTGTCCCAAATGTCGTCAACCGATTCTTATTGTTCCTGAACATGGACCTGAACAGAAAAGTCTGAGTGTTTCGGTCCCTAATGCAAACACAACATCGGGGTTTGGTTTGGAAACTTCAGCACCTGTAACCGGGGAACTTTTGCCGGTTAAGCTAAAATTTACAAATCGGTACTTTGTGTTGAATGCCGAACGGGTTCTCGCATATTGGGAGAAAAGTCAAGGTTGGATGTTTAATGTTGGAGCCGGTTTTTCTCAAGCCCGACGTAATATGTCGGCAATTCCCGATCAGGGAACCTTTGTTTTGATTGAGTTGCAGATCGAGGAGGGGGCAAACGGACAGACGATTGCCGGAATGAGGATGTATCGTCTTTCGCAACGAGGAGCATTGACCGCGATTGCCCGATTGGAAGATGAAATACTAGGGAAAATAGACGGTCCCGCGTCCTTGAGCAAACTGCAAAAAGTTTGTTTTTTGGGTTATTTACGCAAGAATTTTATGGGCAATTTTCTCTCGAACGCTTCGTCACTTATTGAATACCTGACGAATGATGATTTGACGACGACGCATGTTCGGGAAACGGCGACGACGTGAAATGGGGGGAGAATGACAGTCGATTCGACGGTCGATTTGAGGTGTGACTTGAGGGGGCGAGAAGTGAAAAATGCGCGAAAGAGATCAGAACTTGTTACTTGGAATACGGTCAACATGAACAAAGCACGAACAAAGAGAGAGACAATCACGATGAAGAAAATAACCTGTTGTATCGTCGGTTATCTGTTGGTTTTTTTGAGCATTTGCGTTTTCGGAACAAGTAGTTTTTCCGACGAATTGCGTCTTGTTCCGCAACCCAAAAAGGCTCAAATCACGTCCGGGTCTTTTTTTGAGTTGAATAAGAATCTGACACTTGTTGTCCCGGAATTACAGAGTGATGTGGTTGTGGAACAATTACAGAGCGAGTTAGAACCGTTGGGATTTGCGATCAAACGTCGGATTGAAGTTCGTGAGAACGACTTTGATCTACAATTGGTTCATAAGGCGGAACTGCCTGTTCCCCGGTTGGTTTTGCCGAATGAGACAACCGTCAATCCGTCCGAGAGGTACACCCTTTTGGTCAACCAAAATGGTATCTACGTCAAAGCGGGAGGAAAAGCTGGTTTGATTTACGCAATTCAGACGATTCGGCAGTTGTTGCGAGCGAATACTCGAAATGGAAAAATGCCGGAATTGGAAATTGAAGATTGGCCGAGTTTGACATATCGTTGTTTCATGGACGATTGGACGCGGGGTCCAAGTCCAAAACGTCCGTTTATCTTTCGATACATTGATCTCGGGACGGAATTCAAACACAACATGTTCACTTACTACATGGAATCACAATTCCGTTGGAAAAAGCATCCTGAGATTGCCCCAAAAGAGGGAGCAATTGATGTCGAGGATTTAAGGGCTGTTGTTGATTATGGTAATCGGCGGAATGTGGAAATACTTGGGAATCAACAATCGTTTGGACATTCGTACAACACGTTGAAGATTCCCGGATATGAAGAAATGGGTGAAGCCGGTTACATTCTCTCCCCCGCTGTTCCCCGGGTTTATCAGTTTCTGGATGATATTTATGCCGAAGTGTTGCCCGTTTTACCGTTTGAAATGTTTAACGTCTGTTGTGATGAAGTTTATGATCTGGGCAAAGGACCGTCGAAAGAACGGGTTGAACAGATAGGAGCAGTCGGGGTGTATCTTCAGCATGTTCAAAAAGTGCATGAACTGCTTAAGAATCGGGGGAAACGGATGATGATGTGGGGGGACATTATTATGAATCACGAAGATCGGATTAAGGAGATTCCCCCAGATACCGTTGTTCTCTGTTGGGATTATGCCCCGCGAGATGATTTTGACGCTTATATTCTGCCGTTTTCCCAATCCGGCTTTGAATTCTTCGTCTGTCCCGGTCTCTCCAATTGGAGTCGGATGTTGCCCGATTTCAAAATGTCCGTCAAAAACACCCAAAATTTTGTCCGAGATGGTGTCAAATACGGGGCTCTTGGAATGATAAATACCTGTTGGGAAGATGACGGGGAATCGTTACATGGTTCCAACTCGTATGGAATTGCGTGGGGCGGAGAATGCGCTTGGTCCGGCTCAACAACCTCTATTGCTGATTTCAACCGTCGAATTGGGGCAGTTCTATTTGGCGAAAAGGAAGACCATTTTGGATCGGCAATTGAACTGTTGGAACAAGCTCAGGAGCTGGGTTTGATAATGAATGGTCGGTTTTGGAGCAATGATTTTGTTCCTGAACGGAATCCAAGCGCAATTCGCAAGGATGCCGCAAAAATTTTAAGTCGGGTCCAACCGGCAATTGAACATCTCGAACAGGTCCGAAAAGAAGCAACCGTTAATGTTGATTTACTCGATTCGTATCTTTTGGGCGCAAAAAGAATGGAATGGATTGCAACGCGAATGATTGACGGTCTTGAAACAGCGGAACTGTATCAAGCGGCGTTGGAAAGTGAAACGACAGAGCAGAAGATGGAATTGCTGCAACAAGCGTTGGATCGGGTCCAAACCAATCGATTCCGACTGAACGACCTGAAAGATCAGTTTATTGCGATTTGGGAAACGGAAAGTCAACCGTATGCGCTTGATTGGACGCTCAAAAAATATGGAACGTTCGATCATGGGTTTGTCCAATTGGAACAACGCTTGCAAAATGCGATAAATTTGGCGGAAAAGGGGTTTGAGATACCTTCTTCCGAAGAAATGGGGATTCCTCTTCCCGGGGAATTTTTGCGCAACACCAAACCGGCCCAGTTTCGTCAACAACCGCTTTTTGAATCATTAGGTGATTTGCAACTCGTTGAAACACCAGTTGATTCTCAATCCAAAGATTCACAACTTGAAAATTCGCAACTCGGGGGTTCACAACTTGGCGATTCACAATCTGTTGAAACATCTGGGAATTCGCAACCGGTTGTCCAACGTCCTCTGAAAGACTGGTTGGTTGCCGATGCTTCTTATCGAATCGGAATGGAGGTCAACGCCGGTTCCAATACACGGACAGATTATCCTTTTGAACTTGATAT
Source organism: Thermoguttaceae bacterium (assembly GCA_051660685.1). Lineage (GTDB taxonomy): Bacteria > Planctomycetota > Planctomycetia > Pirellulales > Thermoguttaceae > JAVBSX01. Next base: position 102,328 of record JBOFQB010000033.1, read on the forward strand.
ACCGATTTCGGGCGAATTTCGGGAGAAGACGGTTTTGAAACCGGCTCGTGTTTTTTGGATAGATGACAATCAGGTCCGCGAAATTCCGGGACAAATTTCTTTTAACCTCAAACATGCCGGTCAAAATGACACGTCGGTTCAACAAAACGGGGAACGTGAAGGGGTCCAACACAATGAGATCGAGCAAAAGGTGAACGGAAAAGGTGAGGTTGGAAAAAATGAGATCGGGCAGAATGAAATCGCACAAAATGAAATTGGGACAAAGGTGAACGGACAAAAAATGGTTGGTCGGTTTTGCTGCATCATTCCTGAATTGAAGAAGGGCAAGTCAGGTTACATTTACGCCTATTTTGGCAGTCAGGAAGAACCGCAACCGGAGTTGTCAAACACGTTTGTCCGTTTTTCAGAGGAACCGATTTCCGGGGAGAGTGCAAAAGTCGGGAAAACTAGGCCTGATCTGGAAAAAGTCTGGATCGAAAACAATCATTTGCGATTGCTCTTATGTCCTGAAGGAGGTCATGTTTATCGTTGTGAACTGAAAGAGATGAATGATCGGGACATGACTTTTCCCGGGGAGACGGATTGGTTTGGTTTTTCTGACACGTCCCTTGAAAACCGACATCGACGATACACGATACACCGACTGGAATCCGGTCCGGCAATGATCCGTTACGGTTTTTTCAGCGACGAGGGGGAACTGGTCAAAACAATCACGCTTTGTGCGGGGATGAATTGGTTTGAAACGGTTTTGATGGAACCGACCGGGTATTATTGGGATTTTGACAATCCAGTTCATTTTGCAGCCGATTCGGCAACGCCGGGGACCGCGATTTTCTCAAACGGTTATTTTTCGCCGGTTGCGAAGTCGGACGAACCAATTCCCTTAGCGCAAATTTTTCAGGATAATACCAATTGGGCTGCAAAATACGTTGCACAAGACGGGCAGAATTTAATACTTGGATTGGCGACGCCGGGTCAGACCTCACGATTTGGGGTTGGACCGGGTGCTGGAAGTGGAGGTGTTGGAATCGAACACTATCCCGGATGTCACTATTTCGTCACATACGCCGGTTTAACGGGGCAGAAACCAATCAGGATCATGGAACAATTATCACAAACGCTTGATCTGAAGAAACAACCGCGAGTTGTACTCTTTGAAATGGAGTCGAAATAGTGTTGGAATCACAAAATCAGTCCCGCATTTGGAAATGGTGGAACCGTCCTTGCGGGGGACGAGAGGTGTTGCGTTATGCGATTCCGCTCATTATTTCAGCCGGTTCCATCTCGCTTATGACCTTTACGGACCGCATGTTTCTCATGTGGTTTTCACCCCGCGCAATGACCGCTTCGATGCAAGCGGGGATGTTCTTCTGGACCCTGGTCGCACTTCCAATGGGGATTGCGGCTTACACCAACGCTTTTGTCTCCCAGTATCATGGAAGCGGACATCATCACCGAATTGGTCCCGCTGTTTGGCAAGGTGTCGGGTTGGGATTGGTTCTGACCCCTTTTCTGCTCCTGTTGACGCCGCTTTACAAGTCGGTTTTTGTTTTTTTTGGACATTCGCCCGATTTGGTTGTTCTGGAAGATTCCTACTTGCGACTGATTCTTTATGGAAGTGGTCCTGTGATTGCAACAGAAGCAATTGCAACATTTTTTTATTGTCGCGGAAAAATGCGGGTCGTTATGAACGTCAACATTTTTTTCGTTTTGCTGAACATTCTTCTTGATTACTGTTTGATTTTTGGAGTTGGCGGATTTCCTGCTTGGGGATTGGAAGGGGCTGCAATTGCAACCGTCATTGCGCAATGGGGCCGATTACTTGTCATGATTGCGTTGATGTTTCTTGCGGATTCGCGGGAAAAGCGTTTTTGCGTGTTTTCCGGCATGAAAGTGGATTTTCAATTGTTAACTCGGATGCTCTATTACGGCGGGGCGGGGAGTATTCCCACATTGATCGATACAGCTGCTTTTACCTGTTTTCTGATGCAAATTGGCGGTTTAGGAGAAGCCGAACATGATGCAACGACGATTGCTTTTACGCTTAATGTTTTAACGTTTCTGCCGATTGTCGGGACAGGGATTGCGGTTACGACGTTGGTTGGTAATCAACTGGGCAAGAACCGACCTGATCTTGCTCAACGGGCGACGTTGACTGCGGTTTTGATTGGGACCACTTATTCGGCCTTTTTCGGACTGCTTTTTCTTCTGTTTCCGAATCAACTTCTTTCAGGTTTTGCGGCATTTACAAGTCCGGACGAATTTGCCAAAATTCAGATTATCACGACATATTTATTGCGTTTTGTCGCGCTGTATCTGTTGTTGGACGGACTTTGTATCATTTTCACGTCGGCAATCAAAGGAGCGGGAGATACATGGTTTGTGATGGTTGTGACGGGAATTATGGCACCTTTTGCCCCGCTTGGGAGTTGGATCGGCATTCATTGTTTTGGATTTGGCCTCTATTGGTGTTGGATTGTATTAACGGTTTGGGTTTATGTGCTTGGTTTAATTTTTGCGTGGAGATTTTTTCAGGGCCAATGGAAGGACATGCGGGTCATAGAAAAGGAGTTATGCGAATAAGTTGCAAGAAGACCTTTTCTGAAACATCTAACGAGTTACAAAATGTTTCGGCCTATTATGTTATGCCAAGAACGGTGAGAAGACGATTCTTCTAAAGTCGTAGAACACCCACTTCCAGCATTTAACATGTCCTTTATATTGAACTGAAATGGTGTGAAGGAAGCCCTATTATGTTTCAGATGCGTCATAAGAAAGGTAATCATAGTCCGTAAATCGCTGATACAGCTGTATTTTCGCAAGAGTCACATCACTTGTTTGTAAACATTCACACGAAACATCAATTCCTTTGCATGAATTAAGCAAGTCGGCAAATTCTTTTACAAGTGTTGTAGCAACTTTCCGGTCATACTCTGTTATTAAATCATTCATCAGACCAAGAAGCTGGACTTCATAATCGGTCTCTTCAGGCAGCTCGTCATTCGTCGAAATGCTGATAAACAATCCTGATAATAATTGAGACTCCCCTTTCTCCAGTAACTTCTTGAGTTTGTCTTTTGTGTCCTTTTTTCGCTTTATTCGCTCATTAAACTCATCTGGAAAAGCAGAACGAACATATCGGTATGTGATCCATTGTACTATGCTTCGATTGTCTTCCGCTGAAACGGTTGTCGTTGGACAAGGTACATATCGAGCACAAAAATCACGATCAATACGAAACCTATTGTCAATTTGTGCTTCGTACCACCTACCATTTATTTCGAGATGATAAAATCGCGGATGTTTTCCATGTATGTACGAATTGTTTTGTTCGGCAATGGGGGTGAGCAGAAGAATCTCAATGTGGGTCTCGCTCTGTGATTTCGAATTGATGTCGCAACTGTGTGAAAAAACCAACCAACATGATCCGTTTACGAGTTCGTCTTTCTCGATAGGCAAACGGTCCGCGATCTCAGCGGTTGCATCGAGCGGGAAAACTGAACATTGTCGCCAGTTATTTGATGTAAGTGTATCAATATCAATCATTTTTTAGGCGGTTTCGGAATAAACGCTTCAAGTGTCATAATATCCGCCTCAGATACTCTTGGGCGAGCCCATTTCTCAGTTTCTTTAGACAGTTTTGCTTTCTTCTCGTTAATATATTGAGCGGCAGAGGACATCATTTGATAGACAATATCTTCTTGGATCGTTTTTTTTTGCAATTCGGTAAGCAGCGATTTTCCCGAAAATTCCACTTTCAAAGCTAATTTTGCCGAATGTTCGGAAAGTTTTCTCCAATACTTGGCAAATGCATTAACTTTGTGCAAACGTTCACTATCAGAGATGTATGACATATCCCCATCTTGTCGACACCACGCATAAATCGTCTGGCGAGTAACTCCCAGTATGGACGCAATTTCCGTGGTTGATAACCCGAGCGTAGACGTTATCGCATCAACCATCTCACTCGCTTCTGCATAAGTAAGAGGTGTATTGACGGAAACAGGACTTGCATATGATTTTCGCGGATCATCGAGGATTTGCTGGCTCTTGTCTTTGAACCACGATTCAAGTTGGTCAAGTTCGCTGGTGTTACCTTGAAATTTTTGCTTGTCTCTATTGTATATTTCAACAACACGCTCCAGCACTTCTGCCGTTCGAGATGCACTGGTACTGATAGTCGTTGGTTGAGAGCGACAGTAGGGCGATTTCCTCAAGTCGGCATTATCGAGAGGATTATCTCTAGGAATTACTACCTTCTGTTCTTTACTTACTGGTTGAGTATACTGTAGATGTGAACCTATAGTTGTCATTTTTCACCTTCCTTTCCCCAAATGGCGAGTGCTTCTTTGGTCGTCATTTTCTCAAAAAATAGCTCATCAACTTCGTCATGCAGCGCTTTGAGCGTTGATTCAATGCTGTCAATCAAGAAATCACCTTGCATTGTTTTGGTGTGATCAATATCAAAAATCAAAAAGTCCTTCCCTTGTGTAAACTTAGGTTGATTCAGCCGAATCGCTTGAAATTCGCCCAAAACATTATTCAAATCGGTAGGTTTTAGAATTATGGTACGAACCATCCCCTCAGACGTTTTTCGCTCCATAATCACTTGACGCAACAGCACCTCATTGTCTCCCTCGAGAAAACCGCCAGCATATTCCGGCTTAATCATTTTTTCTGGTGCAAGACCATCTAACGGATAAATCCAATCAACATACCGTAAACTAATCCTCTCTAAAGCTCTATCTTTGGACAATTTTAGGATCGTCGATACTTTTTTCACCGCTTCTAACACTTGCCGAAGAAATTGATCAAAAGTATCATATTGTACCGTATTTACCGTCAACGTGTTTTTGGTCAACACAATGTTGTTTTCCTTCTTCTTGTCGGTAAAAGTCCACTGTTCTTCGGCAGAAACCTGAAACCCTTGCCCTCCCATGATCGTAAGCTGCTGAACGGCATTCTGCTCATAATAGGGAAAACCGGCGGTTCGCAAGTCCTCTTGTATTGTGCTTATGTATTTTTGAATATCTTCAATCGGAGAAAATCGCACTTGGGCGACAACCAGCGCGAGCGGGGAACGGGGTAATGGAGGACGGTTCATATTGTGTTTTGGGGGTGAAAAGAGGGGGATTGACTGAAAATCGATTGCATTTTATCAAGCAAAAACACTCCAGACAATATCAATCTTACACTCCATCTTACACTTTTCAAGAAAGGGGGAGATTTTTTTCCAGAAAATAATGTCCACCATGTTGCCCTTTGTTACTTGGAGTGTCTTCCCCCATTTGCTGGTGCTTCATCAAGAATGTCAAAATGGGCAAAATGGTGATTCTGGAAAAATATGAAAAAATAGGCAACATAGATTCGCTTTTTATGCTATATTAGCTGGTCTGATTGTTTCAGTCAGGTGAAAACTTGTTTTAACCGTTGAATTGTCTGTTTATTTTTGGCATTGTGTTCAGTTCGCTTTTTCGCTAGGATTGACAGTGTTTCCTTACTCGGTCCCTCCCTTGTCCCTTCAAGTGAAATAAGATGACTCTGAAACGGTCGTATGTACTGATTGTAACCCTGTTGCTGATTGTTGGGATTGGTTGGTCAATTGCCCAGACAACTCGAACGAAAGTTTATGCACAACATTCAGGTTGGGGCGGTCCTGCCCCAGTCCAGCAAATGCCTTTTGAAATCCCCGTCCAACCCGTTCCCTCAACTTGGTTGGTCAGCTTTACGGACCTTCAACAAAAACAGGTTAAGCAAGTCATTATTGTGAACCCGGAAGAAAAACGAATCGGCGTTTACGAAATCAGTCTGCAAGACGGTTCGATCCAATTTTGCGGAATGAGAGAACTGACCGCCGATTTTCGAATGAAGGTCCATAATGGTAAGGACCCTTTACCTCAACAAATAGAACGACAACTGGAGCAGGGAAAATAGCGATTGAGGAAAGAGTTAAGAAATGAGCAACAGAAAGAGGGCCAAGAAAACTCGTGAAGTGACATTCCACGATTTTCGATTCCTTCCTTTTCTTTCCTCGTTCCTTCCGATTCGCCCCTCACTTTTTGTACCTCACACTAACTTCTTTTGAACGATGTCGCAGGAATACTACAATCTGGAACGGACCGCCGAGATTTTGAAGATTACGCCGGGAGAGGTCAACCGAATGCGTGAACAAAACCAGTTGCGTGCATTCCGTGACGGGGGAAACTGGAAATTTCGACGGGAAGACGTTGAAAATGCGCTTGCGTCTCTTGTTCGCAGGAAACAGGAAGTCGCTGATGTCGAAGATGAAGACCTTCTTTCCTTGAGTGCCGAAGATGAGGAATTGCCGACCCAATTGTTTCAGTCGATTGATTTGGCTGATGATGACATGATATTGGTTGAAGAGGGACCTAAAGAGACCGAGCCGGACTTACAGTCGGAAGTCTATTCTTTTGCAGAAGAAATTTCCAGCATTGCCGAAGAAATCAGTTCTGATCTTGCCGATTCGGCCCATTCTGAACAGGATAGTGCGAGTTATGCCGACGAAAATGAGGTAACGATCCAGCTTGTTTCCTCCTCGAACGGTCTGGAGAGTAGTCTGGATTTGGGGAAGAGTGAAAGCGGTTTGAATTTGGGGGGCGATTCGGGGTTGCAACTGGGCGAAGATGATGAGGTGATTCTGGGCGCAGCAAGCGGGCTGAGTTTGGGGGCGGACAGCGGTTTGGCGTTAGGAGCGGGAAGTGGACTGAGCGGACTGGGTTTGGTTGACGAAGAGGGGCGGGAATTTGAGTTAGAACCGGGTGATGCTGTTTTGGAGCTTGATGAAGACAGCGACATATTGGCGTTAAGCGGGGCGTCGGATTCCGAGGGACCGACGATGCTGAGTGAAGCACACGAAATGAATTTACATTCAGGTGATTTGGGGTTAAGTGAAGGAGAGGACGATTTTATGTCTTCCTTTGCAGAACCTGATCTTGAAGAGGAAGAAGCGACCGTCCAAGTCGCAGCAGTTGGTCCACAAAATACGGTTGGAGCAAAGAAGACAGCCGGTCCTAAGAATACAGTTGGTTCACAGAATTTGCAAACGAAGGAGCGGAATCTGGGATCGGCGGAAATGGATGAAGAGCCAAATCTGGAGGTGTCGTTTGAGGATGAGTTGGACAGTGCAAGTCCTTTTGAGACGGAGATTGATTTTGGAGAGGGGGACGGATTGGGGTCATTTGGTGATGATCTGGATTCCGTTTCAACATCAGCAACACCGACGAAGCCGAAAACGGTCAGTGTAGGGGGCAGTCAAGGGGCAACCGGTTCAGCAGGTAACATGTCGGAAGAGGTCGAGTTTTCTCCTCAGGGTTTTGGGACATCTCCTTCTCTGTCGCAACCGGCTGTTTCGAGCGGACCCTCACCCTTTGAACCGAGATATAGTGGTATGACGATTGGACTGGGGTTGATTCCGTGTGTCTTGTTTTTAGGACTTGCCGGAATGATGATGTTTGAGTTGGTTCGGAACATGTGGAGTTGGGGTCAGGATTCCTCGTTATTGACCAGTCCCATTATGGAACAAATCGCCGGGCTGTTCGGTTTACGTTAGGAACACCTCCCAAAATCCCCGGAAATCTCCTTAGCCCCGCGCAAGCGGGACATCCTCAACGTAATCCCCTCCTCCCCCGCGGAACGACGAATCGCGATTTCTCCCCCGTTTAGCCGCGATACAACGTATCGCGCGTACAAAAAAAATTTCAAAAAAATTCCCCTTTTTTAGTTGTAATCCAACCCAAGTTCGGTTATCATAAAGATAGTGGACTCCGTGTGGTGTCAGATTTCCCCCGTTTCACCGCGATACAACGTATCGATGCGTTTTTTCGTTTAGCCGCGTGTACTGAAGCGTTAAAAGACGCGCGGAACGTTGTTCCGCGGCTAAACGGGAATTTGCCAAAAAATTTCAAAAAGTTTTTCTCGAAAGGATTGAATCTATGTTTGCCAGATTACCTATTTTACTCCCCCCCCCCCCGCTTTTCTAATCGCCGTCGTTTTACTCTTCTTTCCAGCCTCCTTCTGGCCCTTACTCTCGGCTTTCTCCCCAACCTTAATGCCGCCGAATACACCATTGGCTCCGGTGGAGATTATGCTGATCTTGAGGCATTGCGTCTTGCGGACGTGTTGGCAGGTGGCGATACCATCATTTTGACGGGGGATGACAATTCCTTGACGAGACCGTTTTCTCTTGGTTCTGGTACGATTACCTTTGGGGGTAATGGGGCATTCACCATTTCCACTGTTGCGAGTACGCAGCTGTTTGATGTCACCATTCCTGGATATAAACCTGAATGTTTTGGTCTCAAAGTGGCGGACGATACCAGTGTGACTTTTTCCGGGTTTGGAGATTCCTATGGTTATGGTATGGCCGGAGTGATTTGCGCTAGTGGTCCTCCTATCACGATTAGTGGTGGAACGATCACTTTTAGAGGGAACTCGGCTGTTGACAGCTTGGCTGGTGTGACTGGTCCTTGTGTACTTAGTGGTGGGACAAACACCTTTGCCGATAACTGGGCATGTGATGGTGGGGCACTATTCGGTTATGCCGTGATCAACGGCGGAGAGAATACCTTCACCGGCAACTCGGCGAAAGGAAGTGGCGCATACCATCATTACGGTCATGGTGGTGCGATTCATGGTGTTACTACGATCAATGGGGGAGAGAACATCTTTTCCGGCAACTCGGCAGGAAGTCATGGTGGGGCGATTTACAATCCCGAAGATATTCACATTTTGGGTGGAACGAACACCTTTACAGGCAACTCGGCAGGTGGACTTGGTGGGGCAATTTATATGGGTGCAGAAAATGCGTTGATTGCCAAAGATGGTGACATTCTGTTTCAGGGGAACAAACATCGGGTTGGAACCGCCAACGAAGAAGCTAATGCTGTTTATGTGAACACAAGTAGCAGCACAAGCGGAAATCGTCTGAATCTGGCGGCGACCGAAGGGAAAAGTGTGCTGTTCTACGATCCGGTGGAAAGTAACAGTGTTTACAACACGTTGGCGATTGACATTAACAATGGAGAGGGTTATACCGGGGCGATTCTGTTTGACACCTATCAATCAAAGGTTTATGGTGATACGACGGTTCATAACGGGACGGTGGAATTGGCCAATGGGGCGGTTTATGGGGCGAACGGCAATGTTTCCTTCACACTCGGCCAAAACGGTTCGCTCGTCATGGACGCTTATTCTCGGATTATTGCTAACAGCATTAACCTGAACGGTGCGGTGACGGTTGATTTTACCAACTATCTGGCTGGAATGGCGACGGACATGAACAGCGCGTCGTTTGACCTCTCCACCCTTTTTGTTGGCTATACCAACTTTGGAGACTATTCGATTCAAGGTTGGGAGAGTTTTAACCTTTCGGGGGTGAATGGTTTTGACTATGTGTTGACGAATAGCCTGTTGGAGTTTACCCGGAATGAGGTTCCTGAACCGGGAACGCTGTTGATTTTGGGTCTTGCCGTTGTCGCTGCGCCTCTTGCACGGCGGTTTCGTCGGCGGTAGACTGTACGGACATGATGAAAGGCGGTAATGGAGAAAATTCGCAGAATTTTCGGAATTACGCTTAATGACGATAAATCGTTTTGAGCGTAATTCCGTTCGCTGCGCTCACTTCATTACCGCCTTCCATTTTTTTGTGTGACATTGAACCTGGGGTTGCACTGCGCTTCACCCCGGGTTACAATGGGATCGTCCCTGTCTGACTTCTTTCTGCTTTACGGCCCGCTTGCGCGGGACTAAGTGCAAAACGGGATGTCTATGTTGGATTGCGAACGGAATCGACATGTTGCAGTTTTTGAAGTATTTTATTGTCGGGGGTTTCGCTGCTTTTGTCGATATTGGCAGTTTTACGTTCCTGACCGTTGGTCTGGGTTGGAACCATTTTCTTGCAAATACCCTCTCCTTCACAACAGGATTGCTGTTGTTGTACTTTGGAACCTATAAATGGGTCTTTCGTAAGCCGCATATCAACATTCTTGGCGACTTTGTGCCGTTTACGCTGATCGGGCTGATTGGATTGCCAATTCAGACCCTTGTGCTCTACGGACTCATCGATTGCGGCATGATGGAGTCGTTCTTTCAGATTGCAATTGCCGTTCTGGGAGTCAGTCTCGATTTGACCCTGATTCTCCCCATTTCCAAAGTGTCCGTCGCCGGTATCATTTTCCTGGGCAATTTTTTTGCCCGCAAATTTCTGGTCTTTGGAAAAGGTAGGGAATAGGGTAATGGGGATAGGGAATAGGGAGGAACATTCCTTGCTCTGCCGCAATATGACCGATCATGCGCCGATTCCGTTTTTACCCTTTTCCATTCTCAATTCTCAATTCCCCCCCTAATCCCTATCCCCCAACCCCTATTCCCTAAGACTGACCGCCTATTCCAACGTCGGATAAGCAACTTCGCCCCGTAATTGACGCTCGCCCCCCTCCTTTTCATACACGCCGTAAAACGGTGAGAGCATGTCCAACCAAACCGTGATCTTGTGCATCTCTTCGGGCGTCAAGGTCAAATCATGGTGTTTCCCGTCCTTCAGAATGTCATACAATTTGGAATGTCGCGCCCCAAATTGACCCGGGATCGTCCGCAACGGATTACCATAATCGGTGAACGCATATCCCTTACCAACAAGCTCGTTGTACGATTTGTACCATTTGTTCTGCGTCGGTTCCCGATTGAAGTCCAGAACATTCGGCGTCCCTTTCGCAATCTCCGAATTGTGACAGTCCAGACACTTTTCTTCAATCAACGGTTGCACCAAAAGCGGGAAATTGGCCGGACGTGTCCCAAAAACATCCGGCTTTAACGTCGAAGGAGGACGACGAAATGCAATCGGCAATTCCGAAGTCTGTTGCAAAGGAGCATTGTATTTCGGTTCATGACAACCGACACAACTGAGAGTTTCCCCTTCATGCAGGTTTGTCGCACTTCTCATTGACTGAACGGCGAGACCCTTTTCGTCAATCAGCTGGAAGAAAACCTCCATGTTGGCCGGAACTGTAAAGTGAGCACTGCCGTCTTCTTCAACCGGGACCGTTCCAAGCACCCCTCGTGTTAAGTTGACCGAATCAAGCGAAGACGGTTCACGAGGTCCCGTTTCATGCGGGTTCCAACCGGACGGAACCGACATGCAATAAATCTGGACGACTCGCAGTTCCTTGATTTTGGTGTCAGGAGGAAGCGGCAATCGGGATTGATAAACATTCGAGATCGTGACTGTTGCAAGAGGACGAGGTCCGTCAAACTCAGGAAGCGCAACATAAGGTTGGTCCTTGATCTCCTCAAGCGGAATCAGATCAGGAGCAACAATCGGTTTCGTTCGTGCAACAAAGGGGATTGGCGAAATGGAGCCGAGTTCGGAGTCACGATAAACTAATTCCCGATTACCGAACGAATCGCAAAGGTAAATGCCGTAATCCCCCCGATTGGTTTGCGGAATTCCTCCATTTGGCTGAAAACCGTAATCGGCAACAGCGAGGAACAGGTTTTCACTCAACGCCCAAGGAGTTCCATACACCTGTCCTCCTCCCTGACTTTCAGGAAAACCGACATCCGGGGTCAGACGCTTGACGGGACCCATATTATCATCATCTTCAACTTGAGGGTCAATGAGAATGATCGAACCGTACAACTGTCCGTGATGTGGTCCGGCTGTTGCAATGTATTTTGATGAATTCGGGATTGCCCGACAACTGAATTCGCAATCGGGTCGGACATGTCGGGGCGAATAATTACCGTGAACGGCTCGCGGGTCCCGACCGTCCAGAGAAGTTGTCCAAGGATGATGTGCAACACAACCAAATCGGTCGACGTAATCCCAACGTGTCCAGATGATTTTTCCGTCGTTCGTCACACTCGGATTCCATTCATTCGTTTCATGGTAACTCAGACAACGCATTTGGGTTCCGTCCGGGTTCATGTCAAAGAGAGTGTAGGTTGGACATTCCCGACCACAACGGAGATAACCTCCTCGTCGTTCGGAAATGAACGCAACACGTCCATTTGGCAGAAAACAAGGGTCAAAGTCGTTCCATGTTCCGTCCGTTATCATGTTCAGCCCGGTTCCGTCACTGTTGCAACGGAAAATATGAAAAGAACGTCCCTTGTTCCAATGTCCGCGTGATAAATCCGTATGAAAGGATTGACGTTTGGTTCCCCGACATTCCACAAAAGCGAATGCAATCTCGTTTCCGTCGTAAGAAAGTGCGGGGGAAACGAACGACCCCGAATCGAGCCGGTTTCCTCGCAATCGCCCGTTTTCGACAACCGATTTTTCAAGCAGATTACGGACTTTTTGCGTTTTGCCGGTTACATCAAACGGATTTTCGAGGACGTAAAGACCCCCGCCCGGTTCTGAATTGATTCCATAAAACTGATCGCACATGTGTTCAAACGTCGCTCGATGTTTCTTCACAAACAGCAACTTGTCAAAATTCAGTAAAGGATGCGAGAACATCAATTCTCGACGAATCGTCGCAATTCGTTTGAAAAGGTCAAACCGTTCTTGCGTCGCGTTGACCGGAACCGTCCGAACCTGTTCCCGCAATGTTTCCAACGAATCGGCCAACTGTTTCAAATCAGCCGGACGACCCGGGACATTCTGTGAACCTTCTGAACTCTGAGAAGTGTGTGAACCTTGCGAATTCTGTAAACCTTGCAAACTTTGTGAATTCTGCGAACTTTGCGAATTCTGCAAACCTTGTGAACCTTGTGAATTCTGTCCCGTTTCTGAAGTTTGTGAACCTTGCAATTCTTTCAACTCTTCGAGAAGAACAAAGGTCCGACGAAACACGACATCGACGGGATCACGGTCGGTCGCAAAAATCAAGAGTTGTTCATTCGGAACCTGATCCTTGATTGCCGCATAATACTTCGGTTTTTCAAACTCCCCAATCAGGACATTAAATTCGTCGCAGAGTTCCCGGTCCTGTTCCGTCCGGGCAACACGTTGTAAACCGGATTTGACGATCCCGCCGACTTCGGGAACAAAGGTATTCCCCTTTGAAAGAAGTGTCAGTTCGGCAATCGCAGTAAACGGTTGTCCGTTCATCTCAGAAAGAGCAACGAATTTGACATAACGACCTTTGACCGGTTGGTCAAAAAGAATCTCGAGCGGTTCGTCGGATCGGGGAAATTCACCTTGTGCAACCGGTTGACATTGTTCCTGCTCATTTTTCGTCACAAAACACTCATATCTCCCAATTGCTCCATTTTCGATATTTTTTCGCGGATGATACACAAAACCGGTCAATTCGTACTCTCCTTGCAAATCGACCTTGAGTTGATGAGGGAGAGGAGCATTATTGCCGGTTGATTGAACCGGTTTTCCGCTCGAATGAGGATGAGAGGAATTGCAACCAAAACCATATCCGCAAGAAATGGGGAACGGAAAATCGGCGGTGTTTTGAGCAGGTCCACTAAACTGTGTATGCCAAAGTGTCCCGACATTCCCGTCCATTGCGCGATACGCCTCAAAACCTTGATTTTCACTGTCCGCTGAAATGCGAACAGGAATTTCTTTGGCGAGCGCGGAGTTTGCCCAACCCGATTTGAGAACGCCGGATTCAACAAGACCGGATTCGATCAAGAGAGAGGGACCGAGGAGCAGGAGCAACAAAACCGACATCAATCGAAACAGTGAATTGTTTATCATTTTTTCAGAATCAAAAAAGGGTAATTATTCGGAAAAGGTAATTATTCGGGAAAACCAAAATAGTTTTTGGCGTTGAGATAACAAACATCGCGGACGAGCGAACCGATCAGGTCGAAGTTATTCGGCAACAAACCGGTTTCCATTTCGTTTCCGAGCAGATTACAAAGGATACGTCGAAAGTATTCATGTCGGGTAAAGGACAGAAAAGAACGACTGTCGGTCAACATTCCAACGAAACGACTGAGCAGACCTTGATTCGAGAGCGCGTTGAGTTGGCGTTCCATCCCCTCTTTTTGGTCCAAGAACCACCATCCACTTCCGTATTGCATTTTTCCGGGTGTCAGACCATCCTGAAAATTACCAATCATCGTCGCCAACATATCCGAATCCGTTGAATTGAGATTGTACAGAATTGTTTTGGGCAATTGATCCGTCTGATCGAGACGGTCAAGAAAGCGGGAAAGACGACAGGAAATGGGCCCGTCAATCATCGAATCGCAACCACAATCGGGTCCCAACTCACGATAAGCCCGGGTTCTATTGTTGCGAAGTGCCCCTATATGAAGCTGCATTGTCCAACCTTTTTCGGCGTTTAGACGACCGATTGCGAGCAGGAGAACCGAACGGAGAATTCGTTCTTCCGTATCTGAAACGAGTTCCCCTTTGCGTAAACGTCGAAAGATGGTTCCCGCTTCTTCCTGATCCGGGACCTCAACAAAATCGAAATGTCCAAAACCATGATCGGAAAGACGACAACCGGCTTGGTGAAAGACTTCATGTCGTTGAGCAAGAACGGCAATCAATTGGTCCAAATCACGGATTTCCTGATCGGCAACCTCTCCCAACTGGTCGAGATAACCGCAATACAGCCGAATACATTGGGCCCGATCCGAACACCCGGCTAATGTCAATCGCGGAATGTTCATTGCCCGATCCGGTCGAAATGTCGGAAAAACCTGAACCGGACAATCGGGATCGGCTGCAATCGCTCGATGATACTCCAGAGAATCAACCGGATCATCCGTCGTGCAAACCAAATCGACGTTCATTTGCCGCAAAATTCCGTGAGTCGAAAATTCCGGCTTTCTGAGCAACGCATTTCCCCGTTTCCAGATTTTCGGGGCCGTTTCCGGTCCCAAAAGAAATTCGTCCATTCCAAGAGGACGTCGCAATTCCAAATGAGTCCAATGATAAAGCGGATTTCGGAGCGTTTGCGGGATAACTTCCGACCAAACCTGAAACTTGTCCCAATCGCTTGCATCTCCCGTTATCAAACGTTCTGGAATCCCGGCTGCTCTCATTGCTCTCCATTTGTAATGATCCCCGGACAACCAGATTTCGGTCATGTTGGAGAACGAATGATTCTCGGCAATCAAGCGGGGAGGAAGATGCGAATGATAATCGATGATCGGCAAGTGTTCCGCAAAATCGTGAAACAATTGTTTTGCAGCCGGACTGTGAAGCAGAAAATTATCGTCAATAAATTTCATCGTTTTTTACAAATAAGGAACAGTAATAAAAATCAGTCGATTGCTGCTTGAGAAATGGGAAATTTTTGATATTATCTCAACCTGTAATTAACGAGTCCTCTGTTTTTGTAGTTTAGCCGAGGAACAACGTTCCGCGCGTATTGAAATCTCTCTCTGAACGCGCGATACGTTGTATCGCGGCATTAGGTCGCAACTGCGCAGCTCCTTTTTTTGTGGGGGACCGTTTAACCCGGGGTTGCGCTCGCTTATGCTCTCTTCATCCCGGTCAACAATATGCGAGTATGTCTCCAACGTGTCCAAAAAGCAAGTGTCTCTCTCAAACAATCAGGAAAAATAACCGGTTCAATCGGGCCGGGTTTTCTCCTCTTACTCGGGGTCTGTGAAACGGATTCCGAACGAGATGCCGAACAATTGGCGGAAAAAGTCGTTCATCTTCGCATTTTTGAGGACGCAGAAGGAAAAATGAACCGACCAATCGCCGACATTTCCGGTCAAATGTTGGTAATCAGCCAGTTTACACTTTATGCCGACTGTCGAAAAGGTCGTCGTCCCAGTTTTACAGAAGCAGCCCGACCGGAAAAAGCAAACGCCCTTTATCAACATTTTATCAAGACAATCCGGTCATTCGGAATCCCTGTACAGGAAGGGGTGTTTCAAGCTGAAATGTCAATCGAACTCATCAACGACGGACCTGTCACGATCTGGATTGATTCGGCCCATTTGAGCAAGCATTAGAACGCTCTCCCATGTAACCGCAATACAGCAGATCGCGTGTTCAGAAACGCTAGGAAAACGCCAAAAGACGCAGAACGTCGGTTGACGGTTAAGCCGAGAATGAAAAAACGCGGGGAACATTGTTCCTCGCGTTTTTTTCTGCATTCAAACGAAAGACGGTTGGATTTGTTCCGCTTACTTTTTCCGTCGTCGGGCAACCAATCCAGCTCC
Source organism: Thermoguttaceae bacterium (assembly GCA_051660685.1). Lineage (GTDB taxonomy): Bacteria > Planctomycetota > Planctomycetia > Pirellulales > Thermoguttaceae > JAVBSX01. The sequence goes on from JBOFQB010000033.1 coordinate 118,441, forward strand.
AATCATCCCAAGTCCGAGAATCGCAATCGTCGCCGGTTCTGGAACCTCGCTCACATTCCATGCCAATAACGGTTGGACAGTCATTCCTCCATTAACCTGATACATCGAAAGGGTCACTGTATAGTTCTTCCCCGGGTCAATACCGTATCCAATTTCATCCCAGTTCCCATTTTGGGCTGCATAAATCCAAGAATCAGCCAATTCCAACGCCGGGACGATCTGCGCCCATTGTGCGTACATGTTCGTCGCCGGTTTGAGCGTCTCATCCGTTTCCCCGCCAATTTTCCAAACGGCAAACTGGAGTGCGCCGTACAAATTCCAGTCGGTGTCCATATCCCCCCCTCGATTCAACCAAGAATACTCAGTGTCATTAGTTCCTGTCAACTGGGGTGAAACATGAAGGAAAATGTCTCCAATCCAACCCAACTGTTCGGCTGAATAATTGTTGTGAACTTCTGACCCCGGGGGATACAAAATGATGTCATTCGTCCCCTTATTCAACATTCCGTCGGAATATTTCCCAACCCATTCTCCGCTCAAGGTGTACGGTCCGCTGTAATTTCCGGTTGTGACCTCTAAATCAGCACAAAAAACCTGAAATGGTTCACCATTTCCTTCCAAACGACTGGTTCCGATACTGATACCGCGCTCATTTTGAATCGGTCCAGTTCCCCAAGGACCATTAAAATGGGTGTACGATTGAGCGTTGAGAATCAACGGGCAAAGCAACACGAGAACAAGCGTTGCGACGATACTGAGTTTCTTCATAGTGTCATTCCTTTCTTGATGTGACAGGATACCGCGTAATGTGACATTTGGAACAAGCTGGAGAAGGACCAGTGTTCAACGGGGAGGACGCAAAGCTGAGTACCACGACCCTTGCCGAACCACATGAGCAAAACACTCCCCCGTTCTAAGAACAGGCACTTTTTATGCCAAAAACAACAAAACGCCGGTTTTTTCAGCGTCATTTTGATGATAATACTGAATTTTTCACGATAAAAAATTTTTACTTTTTTTAAGAATTGTAACTTGAGAAAATCACTAAATTTTTATCTGTGTCATTATGGTGCATCATTTTAATACAATGTGTATGATTATTGGACACCTGTTCTTCGTTCATTTGCAATTGCAACATAAGACTTGTCGAAGACTTTCATTGGTCGAGAGCCGGTTCATAACGGACGACCGGATGATGCTTTCATCCTCCTATTCCCCTATTTCCTCTTCCCAAGGATTCGTCCAATCACCCCAATTTTCAAGGTATTTGAGATAGGCAGAAATGTTGGGTCGCTCCTCCAACCAATGTTTCGTCCGCCTCACAAGCTCTTGTTCCCGCTCTAAGGTGATATGCCCCAACAAGAGCATCATTCGCAAGAAAACAAAATAGGTGTCCAGAACGTCGCAACGACAGTAATCGTTGATTTCCTGCAATTTCCCGGCATCATACATGTCCTGCACCATACAGCCTTGTACCCCCATTTTGCCCGGTTTGCCAAGCAAATTCGAGATCAAATTCAGTCCCCCGCTCAACCGTGTTGCTCCATAATTCGTCAGCAAATCATACAAATCAAGATGTGTACGCGAATTATAACGATTTCGGGGTTGGTCAAAACTTTTCGATTCGGTTGCGAACCAATTGGGAATCGGAATTGCATATCGAAAAGCAGCCAATTCCAACAGAGGAAGATCAAAACCGCGACCATTGAAACTGACAAGGGTTGGTCGCCCATAATACTCCGTCCAACCGCGCCAAAATCGTCTCGTTATTTCGTGAGGTCGAAAATGAGGTTCGTCCAGAACAACCAAATCGGTCATCTCAAAATCATCCGTTACTTTCGCAATCGCAACGGAAATCGGAATCTGAAACGTGTAAGGAATAAAGTCCGAACCATGTTCCTGCATCAATTCATCACGATACTTACGAACGGCCGTTTTGGGATCAATCGACTCTCCCGGATAATGAATTTTGGCAACCAAATTGGGATCGGCAACACTTTCAATATCAAAAATAAGGTATTTGATTTTGGACATGAGATGTGGGAATAAAGGGCAGAAAAAAAACAACGATTGTGTTTTGGTTTTGGTAAAGCCAAACTGTAGTCCCGTCAAGGACTGAGAGACCGACAAGAACACCCTTTTTATGACGATTGACATCAACGGAGTGTCTGCGCGTAAATAACCTATCTAAATTGTGGATTCACAACGGATTAAAGTTTTGTATTTATTTCGTGTTTTTTGTGTATTTCGTGGTATAAAAGAACCACTAAAAACACGAACCTCACGAAAGAGACAAATGAAAATGGATCAATTATTTATGCACAAATTCGGACATCAACTCGTTGATTGAACCGTATAACTGACGGGAGAAATGGTGTCTTAATTGGGGACAACCCAAAGTGTTCGACCGGACTCATTCGGAGTGACATTCAGGTGTAACTGTCCGTCTTTCAGTTCGACCGGAACTTCATGTCCTTTGGAACCAAGTGTTGCTCCGTTTGCAAACACTTTGACCGATTGCGGCAATCCGCTTGCCGGAATCCGAACCGGCATTGTTCCATGAACCTGAATTTCGAAAATCGCCCCGTTTGGAATCTGACGCTCTTGCGGAACAGGAGCAAACATCAACAACGGAATCGGTTCGTCCGCAAAGGTGAATGTCTTTCCGTCAACCGTAATCTGTTTCATGTACTGTCCGGCAAATGCAAGCAGATTTTTTTCCGGGTCAAGACGGAATGACAGGAAGTTGGTTCCTTCAAAATCGACCGAATGTCCGTTCACCTTGAAATCATTCAGCTTAACTTGGTCGGACGGAAGAACGACCCCTTTCATAACTTCAGCGTCTCGCTCCTGATTGCGTGCAAATCCCCCGTCCCAGTTCTCTTCGAGATTCTTCAAGTGAGGTGCAACACTGATTGTCCCATTTGGAAAACGACACACAATATAATCTCCTGTTCGGGAGAGAAATTCCGTGTTGTCATTCAAAACCGTTTGATTATCATCAAGCAAAAAGCGTCCCGACGGATCATAGACACCTAAAGCGGTCAAAATGTCAAACCAAGTTCGCGTGTCATATCCCAAACTGCACGCCTGATTATCAAGCGGCCTAAATCCCAAAAATGTCGCACTTCCCCCGTTTGGAAAATGTCGGACCGTCCCGACAATTCGGTCGCCAATTGTTGCAACAACTTCTGTTTCCCGGGAATCAGCAACCGTGTAAACATGGTCAACCAGAAAATGTGAAAGAATCATTTGCGGGGCAATTCTCTGGAAAGAACCGCGAAAATTGATTTGACGACCGGGGAGCGGGATTCCTTCGTTGACGATTGGAGCATATTCGACTCCAAAAAGGGTCGTCCATGCTGCATAAGCATCTTTTCCGTCCGAAGTCAACAAAGGGACGGGACCGGACCAAATCACTTTTCCCCCTTGTTCAACCAATTGCTGCATCATCGAGAGCAATTTGGGGTCGGGAAACGGTTCAAACGTCGCAACAAGGGTCGTAAAACGTCGTCCCGCCAATTCAATCGCCCCGTTGTTGACCGTCCCAAGTTGAACCAGTTTTTGTTGTGTAATGTAATTGGAATATCCATACTGATTCGTCCAAGAACCGAACTGTTCGTCGACTGCAACCAAATCGAGCGGATACAGCATAAGAACATCGACATCACGATGTTGGAAATCCTGAACATCACTTGCAACGGATTGAAGTGCGCCAAAAGTCTGAGCAACTAGGTGTCTTCGATGAGCAATGGGGTCCGGCATCCCCCAATGTGCTCCATACGAAAAGGGTATCTCATTCAAAATGCCGGTTGAACAGGCAAGAGCCAAACCGTAATAATTCCGGTCCAAATATCCCCCTTCTGCATGATCGTTTCCGTTGCCTGTCAAAAAATCACCCCAACGAAAATAGTCGGAACAGGCGACTGCCGATTGTTGAACGGTGTTCGACCAGATAAAATCGGACGTGTACTCATATTTTTGGGCATTTCCGGGAACTCCTTGCGAACGTAACCAAGCATCACAGGTTGGACTTTCCGCCCAAGTTGCGTGTGCTCTCGATTCCAAACGTTGCCCCATTCTCCGTTCAGCATGATGTTTCGCGTCAACCAAAAGATCGGTCAAACCATCTTGCAGGAATCGGTAATACTGAGCGCGAAACAGAGCCGTTTGACGAACTTCGACGGGAGATGTGCCAAATGTGTGCATGATTCCTTCTGTCGCCGATAAATCGTGCGAGAAATCTTCCTGTCCGTAAGTGAAGTAGACCAAGTATTTGGCAAAATCACGGTATTTTTCTCCGAATTTTTTGGCAAATTTGTCGGCGAAACCGGGACTGACGTAACGCAAGGTGAACTGACCGTGATCGTGATGATTGTGATACCCCCAATCCCCCATTAAATGAGGTTCGTCGGAATAAAGAGCGTTCAACCTGATTCCGGCATCTGCATAACGGTCAACCAGTTTCTTCAGGTATTTTCCCGCCTCATCTGAAAAATAATCCATTTCCGGCGTTTTGTACGATTGGACGATCAAAACCCGATTCAAACCTTCTTGAGCAAGCGGCGTCTTTCCAAAGACCCTGATTCGTGTCCCCGGATAATTCGCGTCAGGTTCTCCCAAGACTTCAACCTGAATCCCGTCTTTGATCTCAACAATATTCCGTTCATTGACTGCACGATAAGGGGTCCCCGGTATCCCCGCTTCCTTGAACGCAAAAACCCGAACACCTGCATCTTCAATGTCAAAAACCCCCTTGTTGTTCGCCCAACGATTCTGTCGCCAAAGTTCCACACTAAAAGAACCGGTTTTAGGGTCTCGCAAACCTTTACGATACTGCATCCAAACACCACATTCTCCTGTATCACGACGGTAGGCCCGACCAATTTCAAGCGGGGTCAACAGACTCAGTTCCAGACCAAGCCCGTATTGTTCGGCAAATTGGGCAATCTTCGCCATTTTCTCAATGTATTCGTCCATATCCGGCATAAGACGGCGTTCGGTATCCTGACCGGGCCGATATTGCTGAAAAAAATGGTCAAAAGCGACAATCAGAGTCCGACAACCCATGTTCTTGGCTGCTTCGCATTTCGCTCGCAAACTGGACATATCCTTGTCAAACGTCAAACTCATGTCAATGACGCGATCCGGGTCCGACGAAAGAATCTCCAAATCTTCATCACTTGTGAGAATGATGCTGACTTTGGGAATGGAAAACGACCAGGGTCCGGGAAAAGCAACCAATTCCCCCTTGTAAACGTTTTCGTCAGGTCGTTGTTCCTGAGGTTCTTCCTGCGCAAAGGTTGGACAGGAGACAAAAATGAGCAGAAGAATGACAAAAAACGGGTTGAACAATTTCATGGTAGGCTTGAAAAAGATATTTGAAAACAAGGAAAAGAAATAAATGGGCAACATCGGAAACAAACGGCCCGTTTTCCAAAAAACTTTTCTCCCAGTATACTCTTTCGCCGATTGTTGCACAATCACCTAAACTGGTGTAGAATGTTAGTGGTCTCTTCAGACTGAAATGCGGGCATTCTGCCCGCACAGACGCTGATGTTAAGGTTTGACATGTTGGGGGAAAGTACAAAAAGTCCATTTTTAGAGGTATCCAACTGTCAACCGCGCGAAAACTGTCTTGCCAAACTTGTTTTGGCAAGGTAAAATGTAGTCGCGGAGTTTGGCAATGATTGACCCTTTTTGGCAATTGCAATGACGACGGAAACGGACGACTTGATTGAGGCGGGGAAACCGTTTCGCCCGCACGACCAGTTCGGACGGAAAGTCGTCGGCGACCGGCTCATCGCAGCCG
>JBOFQB010000034.1:0-117132 GCA_051660685.1 Thermoguttaceae bacterium
TCGGATTGGAGTCTGCAATTCGACTCCATGAAGTCGGAATCGCTAGTAATCGCGGGTCAGCATACCGCGGTGAATGTGTTCCTGAGCCTTGTACACACCGCCCGTCAAGCCACGAAAGTGGGGGGCATCCGAAGTCGCCAAAGCAACCATTAGGAGCTAAGCGCCGAAGATGAACTCTGCGATTGGGACTAAGTCGTAACAAGGTAGCCGTAGGGGAACCTGCGGCTGGATCACCTCCTTTCTAAGGATACTTAGAACGTCATTTTTCACAAAATGATGAAAAGAGAAGTTTGGAGCTGATTTCAATCTCACTGTACAGTATCGCAACCTTTTTTATATTAAACGCCGCAGGTCTACTTGCGGCGTTTTTTTTGTTTAATTTGGGAGATCAGATGAATAACAAAAACGAAACGCCGATTCGTCTTTTTTTTTCCGCCGGAGAACCAAGTGGTGATCTGCACGCTGCTGAGCTTATTCAGCAACTGAAGGAACTTGACCCAACGGTTGAAATTGTCGGTTACGGCGGTCCGCAAATGCAAAAAGCGGGTTGTTCTTTGCTCAAGGACCTCACCCAATTGGCCATTATGTGGTTTGGCCGCGCTCTTTGGAATATCCGAAAATTTTTGCGGCTGTTGAATGATGCCGACAAGTATTTCTCGCAAAACAAGGTCGATGCTGTTATTTTGGTTGATTATCCCGGTTTTAACTGGTTGATTGCCAAACGGGCCAAAAAACATGGAATACCTGTTTTTTATTTCATGCCCCCACAAATCTGGAGTTGGGCAACGTGGAGAATCAAAAAAATGCGACGCCTTGTCGATTATGTTCTCTGTTGTCTCCCTTTTGAATACGATTGGTTCAAAAAACAAGGTTGTCAGGTTGAATATATTGGTCATCCTTTTTTTGAAGAAGTCCGTCATCGAAAAATTGACGAGGAGCAAGTGCGGCAATTGCGGTTGGAATTGGTTCAGGATTCGGGCCGAAAAATTTTGACCCTTTTGCCCGGGTCACGAAATCAGGAGGTGACGGGGAATTTTAAGGATTTTCTCAGCGCTGTTCAGCAGGTTTTGAAAAATTACCCCCATGTCCAACCGGTTGTTGCCGCTTTTAAGGAGTCACAAAAAGAATGGATGCAGGAACAACTCACCGCGCAAGGTTGTTCGATTCCGATTTACGTCGGCAAAACACCCGAATTGATTCATTTGGCCGATTGCTGTCTCGGCGTTTCCGGTTCCGTCTCGCTTGAATTGCTTGCCAATCAGCGACCTTCGGTCATTTATTACCGAATTAGCCCTTTTGCTTATCGTGTTCAGCAATTTTTTCGGCGAAGTCGTTATATTACCCTTGTCAATTTGCTTTGGATTGACCAAAATGATTCGCAAAACCTGTTTTACACGGAATTTTTGGCGCCGTATGAACCTTCTGTGTATGACAAAGCGAGAATGGTGTTCCCGGAATTTTTGACGAATCGGGATCAAAGTCGAGAAGTTGCGGCGATTCTGACCAGTTGGTTGCAGGACGAATCGCTTTTGGAGCAGAAAAAGTCACAGTTGGTTTCGGTTTTGGAGAAAGTGGACAACGGAGAAAGCCCGGTCCGACATGCGGGGGAATTCATTCTGAAAATTTGTCAGGCAAAAGCCGACGGAAAAGGGTAAAGCGTACAATAGAGAAAATAGAGAGTTTGTGTTTCTCGCGGTGTTCGCAGTGCTCGCGGAGAAGCGGAGAAATTCAACAGTACAAAATGGATAAAACAAGATGACTGAGCAAAACACGCAGGAAAAAATGACGATTTTGGGTTGGATTCGTTATGCCGCGATTGCGTCATTGGCAATTTTTCTGATATGGTGGTCCATGAAATCGCCCGTTGATTCCTTAATCACCAATGCTCCTGATGATATTGCCAAAATGGAGGGAACTGGGCAGATTATAACGGTCAAGGGGACAACAATGGGGCCCATTCCCTATTGTGTGAAAGTGGTTTCGACTGTTTCTCAAGAGCAAAGTTCGGCTGAATTGAAAAATTTGCAAACGGCGGTTCAAAAAGCACTCGATGCTGTTGATCAGATGATGTCAACCTACAAAGTGGATTCGGACGTTTCACGTTTTAATGCGTTTGATTCAACGGATTGGTTTCCCGTTTCCGCCGAAACCGCGCAGGTTGTTGCAATCGCTCAAGAGGTTTCGCAACTGACCGAGGGGGCGTTCGATGTGACCGTTGCACCCCTTGTTGATCGTTGGGGATTTGGACCGAAAAAAAAAGGACCTGAATTGACCGCTGTTCCAACGGACGAAGAGTTGCAAACATTGAAACAGTCGGTCGGTTATCAAAAATTAGACGTTCGGCTTGACCCTCCTGCCCTGAAAAAAGCGGTTCCGAGTCTGCAAATTGATCTTTCAGGAGTCGCAAAAGGTTATGCCGTTGATCGTATTGCGGCTGAATTGGAACAGAGCAAGCATGTTCATTACATGATCGAGGTTGGCGGGGAAACGCGGACGCGGGGAGAGAAATCGCCCGGCAAAGACTGGTTAATCGGGATTGAAATTCCGATTCCAGAATGGTTGGGTGAACCGAGAATTGAGCGATTAGCTCATTTGGACTCAAAAAGTATGGCGACGAGCGGGGATTATCGGAATTTTCTCGAAGATGGTAAAGGGCGGACCTTTTCGCATATTTTGGATCCGCGAACGGGATCGCCGACCGAGTTGGTTGACATTCAGACCCCTTTAGGGCGAGAACGGCTTGGTTCTCTTTCGGTTATCGATGCAAGTTGTGCGCGGGCCGATGCTCTTGCAACCGGTTTGTTTGTGCTTGGGTTGGAAAAAGGGCTGAAATTGGCAAACGCGAAAAATATTCCCGTTTTGTTCATGCTGCGCAGTGAAAATGTTGGTGCTGGTTCCCCCCAACCCCATTTTTCTGTCCGCGAAGTCCTTTCCGATTCGTTTCAACAGGGGGTCCATTCTTGGAAACCGGATTAGGAATTGCGGAACTTGTTCAGGAACATCGGGAACAATTGAATGATAATGAGGGCAGTATTAACAATAATTATTGTTGGCAATAGTAGTTTGCCCAATATTGAATCCTTGTTTGTTTTTTCACTTTGGTGATCCGTAAAATTGCATCCACTAAAGGAACAGTTGATGTAATGATTGTGCGTGAATGGTTCCATCTTGTTATTTTTGTCGGACATGGGTCTCCTTTCTGATTTTAAGATTGTTCGTATAACATCATTATAGATTTGACCCCACAAAACGGGTGGTGAAAAAAAAACTTTAAAAAATAAGGTATTTGCACTCCGTTTTTTCATCAAAATCCGAATAAATTGGGTTCCTTTACTAGCTAATAGTATCCACTTTCTTTGTCTACTAAATTTTTTAAATCTGCCTTTCTGCTAAGTTCGTCCCGCTACCTGTTAATAGGGTTTTCCCTCCTAACAACCAATCTAATTTTTAATTAAAAAACAGTAAAAAAATAAAATCTGTAGATTGTTGTTGAGCAATAGGGAAAATTTGATATAATTTCATCTCGCAATTAACGAGCAATTTGTTTTTGTAGCTGCGTAGCAGCGACCTTTTTGTAGCCCGGGGTGAAGGGCAGCGAAACCCCGGGTTAGGTGCAGCAAAAAAAATGAGCTGCGTAGCTGCGACCTAAAAAAACGACATGCGTCAACATAAGGTATTTTTTAATTAGGCCGCTCCTAAGGAGCTACAAATTTCAGGGAGGGGCCGCATAACCCGGGGTTGCGGTCGCGTTGCTCCCTTCACCCCGGGCTACAAAAAGGTCGTCCCGACGGGACTACACAAGTTGTCAAACCGGGTTAAACAAACGGGGGACTTTCAGGTGATTGTGTCAATGCAAACTCTATGCACGCGATTTTTTATCTGATCCCGAATCACCAATCCCAAAATTCAAAGTGGACAACGCATTAGTTTAGAACGCGCGATACGTTGTATCGCGGCTAAACGTTTTGGTAATGGTTGTAGTGATTGGAGGGATTGAGCATTTTGGGCAAACAGGGTGATTTGTTTTTTTGACAAAATTCTCGACCTGATTCCATTCAAGTTGCCAAAGGTGAAAAAACAACCTATAGTTTCTTCGTAAAGTGTTCTTTACTGAGTCCAGCTCAACCTTTGTTTTGCTCTCTACACCAGACGGATTGACATTCTCCCGCTCGAAGGTGTAGAGGGTCGGAACGGACACTCCCCTGCAACTTGTCTCTAACCCCCTTGAGATCATGTTATCGAACATCTCCTTTGGACGAAAATTATCTTTTAACTCCGCCTTTCTGATCGTTCTCCTCGTTTTCACCGCTTGGGTCGGTTGGTTCGGTCTCTCCGCCGTTCAAAAAGAAATCGTCCGAATCGGTTCACAGTGGAACCTGTTTGAACACATTGAAACGATTCAATTGGCAATGCGGGATGCCCAAGCCGTTACGGTCAACAATGCGGTCATGGAAGATGCGACCGCATCGAAAGTGACTCAGGACCTGCTCGGAACAATTCAGTCGGAAATGGATTTGGTGAGCAAAGGTTGGAGTGCCGACCTGCCTCAGGAGGATTGGCAGATGCTGGAAAAACAGATAGGGGCCTACAAAACGACGGTTGAAGCGTTATTTGCGGCGACAGTTGCACAAAATGAGATGGACGTAGCACGTCGAGAGCGTGCGAACGCCTTTGAAAAAGCACTTGGGGATATGGAGAAGGACACCTTGACCCGGGAAGAAGCGGTTCGAGCGGGGAATTCCAATACAGCGATTCCGATTACGTTGGTCGACTGGATGCAAAAAGTGGATGGTACCGTAACCGCACGTTGGATTATGGGTCGCGCTGTTCGGGACGTTCCGATCTCGAAGACCCCTGAAGGGCGTGAAAAGGCTAATCAGGCGTATAAACAATATCGGGATCAATGTATTGCCCTTGTTAATATAGCGGAATTTGCGCCCGATCAAGCGGCAAGGGATATGGCGACTGATGTTCATGCGAAATTTCTTGGTTTTTTGGAGTATTTGGACAAATCGGTTGACGCTTATAATAACGTGGACCGAGTGATTCGAGATATTCATGGACAGTCGATTCAGCTGGATGCAACACTTTCCCGATTGACCGGCTTTGCGCGGAGTAAGTTTGAAACAGCCCAATTAGCGGCATCTCATTCCGAGACGTTTTCCGTTTATCTGTTGCTCGGCTGTGTCATTGGCGCGGTTTTGGTCGGCACCTTGCTCTGTATCGTCGTTGTTCGTGATGTCACAACAGGAATAGGTCATGCGGTTATGGCAATGACGTATATTGCGCAGGAAGGTGATGTCAATTTGCAAATTCCTCAAGCCGACTTGGACCGACGTGATGAGGTTGGAAAAATGGCCCGCTCTTTTGGGGCGATTATCGGGGAGATGAAAGCGATAGAGAACATTGCCGTTTCTCTCGGGGAAGGGAATTGGTGTGTTGACATTGATGTTCGCGGGGAAAAAGACGAAATTAACAAGTCCTTAAAACGGATGATTGCGAAAGTGAAGGAGACATTGCAGACCTTTGCTAAGGATGTGGCGGTTGTGACAACAGGCGCAGCCCAGGTCGCAAGTGCAAGTGACAGTCTCTCGCAAGGGGCAACGGTTTCGGCGTCCAGTATCGAGGAGATTTCGGCGTCGATGAATGAAATGAGTGGTCGGACCTCGGAAAATGCGCAAAATGCAACCGAAGCGAATCATTTGGCGAAAGATGCCAATAGTACGGCAGTCAATGGTCAACGGTTGATGGAGCAGATGATTTCGGCAATGGAGAGCATCACGAAAAATTCGCAAGAAGTCCAGAAAGTGGTCAAGGTGATTGATGACATTTCGTTCCAGACGAATCTTTTGGCGCTGAATGCGGCGGTTGAGGCGGCGCGGGCCGGTCAACACGGCAAAGGATTTGCGGTTGTTGCGGAAGAAGTGCGTAATCTTGCAGCCCGAAGTGCGAAAGCGGCTGCGGAAACAACGCAGATGATTGAGAACAACAGTAAGCAGATTCAGGCGGGTGCTGGGATTGCGTCCCAAACGGCGGAAATGCTCAATGAGATTGTGGGTCAGGCAACAAAAGTGGCGGAATTGATTGATATGATTGCCCGTTCAAGCAACGAGCAGGCGCAAGGGATTGCCCAAGTGACACAGGGCTTACATCAAATTGATTCGGTGACGCAGCAGAACACGGCGAATGCCGAAGAAACGGCGAGTGTTTCGCGGGAAATGAGTGCGCAAGCCGCACAATTACAACGATTGATCGGCCAATTCAAAATCGATTAACCGATTTGCCGAACCGGTCCGCGAACACGTTTTGCGAAAAAGAGTCTTTTCATTTTTGAACCACGAAAATCACAAAAAACACGAAAACCTCCAAAATGCAGTTTTTCGTGTCGTTCGTGTGTTTCGTGGTCAACAAATCCGTCCGACCGGCTCGGTTCAAAGCGCAAAACCAAACTTGTTAGCCGTCTGATTGCTGAACAGAGCCCTGTTGAAAAGAGCGAAAGAAGGGGGTAGAATGGTCGACGTTTTGGGGGTTACTTTTGTACCATTTTTGCTCTGTCAGGATGAAATATGGCAAACCGGAAAAATCACTATGAAGCGGCTTTTGAAGCCTATTTGCGGTTTTTTCGGATTCCCTACATTGCAACCCGGGAACATCATCGCAGTGTCCTCGAAAACGGCGAATCGGTTAAAAATCTCGATTTTATTATCTCTTTTCCCGGTCGTTCCTCCTTTTTGGTTGACATCAAGGGACGGAAATTTCCGGGCGGAACAGCCTGTTCAGGGTATTGGCGACACTGGACAACCTATGATGATTTGCGCGGTATGGCGAGATGGGAACAATTGTTCGGCAATCACTACTCCGGCCTCTTCGTGTTCGCTTACCTGATTTGCGGAGATCGGTCCCCCCTCCCCTATGAAGAACTGTTTCGCTTTCGAGGTCGGGAATACGCTTTTCTCGCCGTTCCCTTTTTTGACTATCTCGCGTCGGTCCGCCTCATCTCACCTCGTTGGAAAACCTACGCAATGCCCCTTTCACGTTTTCGCTCGCTTGCCCGACCGCTGAACACGTTGTTGCCCGATTCGGTGTCCCCAATCATCCAGCAGAAAACAGATCGTCCATAACGGGTCAACCCTTCCCCCCGTTGCCCGGAAACAATAACGACCTTCCCCGTCGAAACCGAAAAAAGCGTCCTGTTCTTGCATCGTTTTCATCAACAAATTCGGCGATTGCTCCCAATCAGCCCGGGAAAGAATCACCGTTTTTGCGCGATGCTCTTCCAAGAACCTCATCATCCCGCTCGATAGGGTGTCGCGGCACACAACCTGTTCGTTTTCAAGCGCGCCCCCCAACCCCTGAAGTATCTGCCGATCCCGTTCTTCCCCCAAAACCGGCACTCCCTGAGCATTGACCAACGCAAGTCGCTGACCGTCCTGAAAAAGCGAAAAACCGGCGAATGCCCCGTGTTGCCGGACCTCCTCGATTAACGGAAAAAAACATTGTTCGTCCGAAACATCTTGACATTCCTGCGCGAGGTGCGGATCGGGGGTGTCCCGGATTGCTGAAAAGAGGAGTTGCGGAAAAACAGCTTGTAAAGCGATTCGGGCGAAACTGGCGTAAGGGCCGAATTGCGGGTCAAGAACGACATGACCCCAGATCGGGGGGGAGTCGTACCAAATCTCCTGCAACCAGATGATGTATTGAGAGGTTGATGAAAAAATCGGGTTCATCTTGGCCGAAGATAGGGGATAGGGAATGGGGGATAGGGAGGAGATTGGTCGTTTAACGCGAATCGAGGATTGGTCGAGAATTCGTGTAGGCGACAACAGAGTATCTTAACGACGGAGCCGTGTCATTATTGTAGCCCGGAGTGTAGCGCGGCGCAACCCCGGGTTACATGCAGTCTGCTCACAAGTTTTGCGAAAAAGAGTCTTTTCATTTTTGAACCACGAAAATCACAAAAAACACGAAAACCTCACAAAATACCCGTTTTTTGTGTCTTTCGTGTGTTTCGTGGCGAAAACAAATCCGTCCAACTCGGCTCAGTTCAAATCGCAAAACCAAACTTGTTAGCGGTCTGGGGTTACATGCTGCACAAAAAAAGAGCTGCATTGCTGCGACATATAAAGGTTGTTGAACCGAAGAACAACGTTTCTCGTGTTTTTTTGTAGGAAATGTATCTCGCGGAGACGCAAAGGACGCGGAGATTGGAGGGACCCGTTCGTACGGAATCTCCAAAATAATTTCGCCTGTTTTGTGTGTTGCGTGTATTGTTTTTCGTGTCTTCTCTGCGAACCCCGCAAACACTGCGAGAGATACCTAACAAGTTTGGTAAATACGCGCGATACGTTGTATAGCGGCTAAACGGGAGATTCTCCACCTTCACCTTAGACCCGAGTTGGAATTCGGTTCCAGTTTTTCCGCATGTTCGGCATAATAGGCGGGATTTTGAACAAAAAGGTCGTAATTCTCCCGAGACGAAAAAAGATAGATACGGTCTTGGAACCAACCGCCATATTTTCGGACCCCGGGCATTCGCTTGTGTTCACGAAGCGTTGCAACGACATCAGAACCGAGCAGGACGGGAATATAACGGTGAGGGTCCCGCGCAAAGGTCTGCATTGCCTCTTTGCCCGAAAAAACATAATCAGCCCCTCCATAATGTAATGTCCATTCCGCTGAACCGAGAACCCAATGCTTGTTGTTCTGCAATTCAACCGGGCAATAACCCTCGTACATAATGTTCGGCGCAGAATCGTTGGAAACCGGTTGAGGTGTGATCGGGTTGATCGCGGGAACCGTTTCGTTGGAAACCGGCTGCACTGTGACCGGGATGTTTTCAGGACCAGAATAGTTGAAAACCGTTGGAGAGGGGATTGGACCCGAACTCGAAGGAGAACTTGAAGTGGAAGGAGAAGCAGAAGTCGAGATCGAAGGAGAAGAAGAAGATGTTGGGAAGGAGGGTTGCTGCACCTCTTCAGAGACCTCTTGCGTTAGGAGACCCTGCGTGTTCAGATTCGGAAAATTCAAACCGTCCCGAACATAGGCTTGTGTTGCAACGGTTGAATGAATCGGAATGGAACCGGCTTGGACAACGGCCGGTTGACGTTCGGGCAATGTTTCGGTTGAGACGAGGGACGTTTGGAAGGGATCGGTTTCAACGGATTCTTCCGATTGCAGAGGATCATACGGTTCCGTCGTTTGCAACGACGTGAGAGGGGATTGCGGCTGCATTGTGGGACCCTTATTGTCCAACAGGCCCGAATGATCCAATAAGGATTCCCCGGAAAACAAGGGGTTTTGCCAATTCGACGGTTCCGCCTGCTCTTGGACCCCTTGCCCCTGTTGCTGCAATTGCTGGTTCTGCTGAAGTGTGTTTTGGTTCGCTTGTTGCGCCGGTTGTTGTCCCGATTGTTCCCCCTGTTGCTGCAACTGATTGCGGTAATACTGTTCGGCAATTGCAAGGATTTCACTCAGGTATTGCTCAGGTGTCGCGCCCCCAACTCGTCGGTAAATAATCCGTCCTTGAGGTGTCACAATAATGTCCGTTGGAATCGAAACAATCTCCAGACTTTTGACGGCGTTGAGATTTTCGTTGGTGTCGACCTTGATCGGGACAAAGTAATCGGCAAGCGTTTGGTAAAGGTCTGACCTCGAAAAAATGTCTCGATCCATTTTTCGACAGGGGGGACAGTGATTGCCGTAAAAGTGAACCAAGACTAACTGATTGTTTTCCGTTGCTTTCTGAACCGCCGTGTTGAAGTCCTTTTCCCAACGGAACCCCTCTTCAGCGTTCAGTATGCTGGAAAACAGGAACAGCATACCCAAAATGCCAAGTCGATTCAGTTTCACCAATTTTCTCATTGTACCATGTTCCTTCTTCGATTTCAAAAAACAGACCTAAAGGGACCTAAAGACAGATGTCCACTCAAAAGTATCGGTTATAACGATTTGGTAATTTAGAAAAAGATTTGCAATTGCATTGATGCTGACGATTTTTTGGAAAATTCCTAAAAAACATACAGGGAGCAACAAAGTGTGACGATTGAATCGAATATATCCATTGTCTGGAAAATTTCTGGGAAATTGGTCTTGCAAAATTTAGCCGGAAAACAGATGATTCACTGTCTTTGTCTCACAACCCTTTTTTTAGGGGATTGTGGGAGCCGAAAAACTGAAGATTCAGAGGAGAAGAGATGAAAACAATTGCCCGAATCCAACTTAAGGACTCCCTTGCAACCCTGCTCGGTCTTGTCCTCGCCGTCTTCGTACTCGCCGAAACCTCGGTGTTCAGTGAATGGGGCGGAAATGATACGACGATTGATACGGCAACGACATTGGATGGTCCGACCGAATCACAAGACGCTCGCAAGTTGACGGTCAATGATTATTTACGGATTCGAAACGGAGCTGATGTTCTTGCGAGCGACGAAACAAAGGTCAATGGACAGATTACCCTTTCCAACGGTTCGACGTTGACCTCGCAAGGTTTGTTGACGATCAATGGAGGGACGGTTTGGGTCGGAGATTCGACAGAAGCGGCCTATTTGGTTGCCGAACAAGGGATCAAGCTGGAGACAGGTTCGCTGTTGTTGGATGAGAACTCTTCGATCAAAACAGATTCGATCACCATTAACGGGGGTCTGTTTACAATGGGAGATGACAGTCAGCTGAATTCCCAAACAGTCGGTTCTTCGGTCAGTATCAGCATAAGTGACGTGACGGGTACCCCGGGGGTCCTGCAAGTTGGCAAGGATGTTGTTTTTGACAATCACACGATTTTTCTCAAGAACGGTTTGGCGAGCGCGGGGGGGATTGTTGCTCTTGATGCAATGAATTTGACGGGCAACAGCCGGTTGGAAGGGAGCGGGGTCGTCTGGACTCAAAATGGTTTGTTCGTTGAAGACGGAGCAACATTAAGCCCGGGTTCGGTTGATAATCCTTATGGAATCCTTGAAGTACAGGGCGGATTGATTTTCGATTCGGCAGGTACACTTGAGATTCGAGCGGGGAACGACGCTTCAGGTAACATCGTTAATTCCCAGGTTTTGGTTCGAGATGGTGGAACAGGTAATGCTTATCCCAACGGTTACGTCAATCTGAACAATGCCCAATTGGATTTGGTCCTCGGTCTGGGGGTCAATGGTTCCATTCTCGAAAACCCAATCACGATCATCAACATTGATGAATCTCAAACGATCAAGGGGAAATTTGGGGCAATTCATTTGCTGCAAGATGATCGGTTATTGCCTTTTTTATCGGCAACGCAAACGATGCAGGATTCGGGTGATTTTCAGTTGGACATTACACGTACAAATTATTTTGCCCAATTTGGACGGACTTATAATCAGCAACAAACAGGTCGATTGTTGGACAGTACGGACATTACACAAGATAAATGGTGGAATGCGTTGTCGAATCTTGGTTCGCTGAACGATTCGCAATTGTTTGCCTTTTATTCGGGGATGTCGGGGGAATTGAAAGCGGACAGTATGACGATGTATCGTGCGACACCGTGGAGAGCCGCGTTAGAGCAGATTGGCTGGAATTCGGCGGGAACAGGATTTTTGGGGAATCAGAACCGTTTTGGGGCGAATACATGTGCCCGGACGAGCGTTTGGTTGACCCCCTATCATAATGAGACGCAGTACACAAGTGACGGAAATGCGTCGGATTATTCGATTGCAAGTACAGGATTCTTGGCCGGAATCAATCGGCAGTTGATCCCAAGCATGTCAAGCGGTATCGTTTTTGGATATGGTCGACCTGAATTGTCCCGATCCGGCGATTCCGTCAAAGCCAATGATTTTCTGATCGGGGCCCAAATTTCTTCCCGCATTACAACCAAGATCGAGATGAAAAGTTTCATTGGGTTTGGATTCCAACAATATGAAATGTCCCGAAATGCGTCCGTTGTCGGAAATGACGGTTTGGGATGGAAACGGATTGGGGCGGATTATGACGGTAATACGCTTTTTGGGAGTATTGAACTTGCCCGACCGTTTTACATTGACAATTTTATTACCTTGCGACCTGTTGTTGCGTTTGAAAGTGAGCATGTTTGGCAAACGGCAACCCGGGAATACGGAGCCGATTTGTACGATCTGGAATACGCAAAGCGTCGCAACGATCAGGTCTTCGTCCGAACCGGTCTTTCCGGGGAAGTCGGGGCAACCAATTTCAGTCTGCTTGGTCGCGCCTTTTACTCCCGTTTGATTGGCGGAACAGCGTACACCGATTCGGAAACCCGATTAGCAAATGGAGGTGCTGATTTTGTTCAATTTCGCGGCATTGACAATTCGCGTGATTTCCTGACCGTTGGAGGAGGTGTCAACCTGTATCTTGGCCCACATAAACGGCGCACACTTTCCGGTTCGTATGACGCTATTATTTCCGAACGGTCAACCTCGCAAACCGCGTTCCTGACCTTTACGCAACTGTTTTAGGGGGAGAATAGGGGTCGTTTAGCCGAGGAACAACGTTCCGCGCGTATTGAAATCTCAGAACGCGCGATACGTTGTATCGCGGCTAAACGTTCGACTCGTGATACGTTGTATCGCGGTTAAATAAGTTTTATAATACTGAGGTTGCAGAACTGATTCTGCGACCTTTGTTTTTTGCGCGACGCTTGCTTTTTGAACATGTTGATTTCTCAAAAAATTGAATATCCGATTACTTTTTGGAGTATGAACAATATGAATTGCCGTTTTTCGACCTGCTTCGTTTTGATTCCCCCCTTTTCGTTGCTGCTCTTCACCCTTTCCGGTTGCAGCGCGCAGGATTATGCGGATTATCCCCCCTCGATGTTGCCCGGCGTAACAGTTGAAGTGATCGAATATGAACCGATGTATCCGGCTGCACCGAAAACGAAACAGGACGATCTGACATTCTTGGACCGGACCTTGCAGGAACCGACATCCGTACACCAAGTGCCAACATTGGCGCAATACGGGAACAATGCGGCTGAATCTGAGGTCAGACTTCCTCCGATTGCCGATTTGGAACCGCAAGTCGAACAATACGTTGCCCGGTTGAAAAAGGCACTTGACGATTTGGACGGAAGTGTTCGATTTGCCGATGATGCCGAAGTGCTGTATCGAGATGCAAGTACCCTTTCGATGATTGCCCTTGCATTAGCCCTTTCACCAGAAAAGAGCAAGTATAAGGAAGCAGCACCTGGAATCATTCAGACGGCGGAAAAGTTGCAATCGGTCAAGAGCATTGAAGAAGCAACCGAAGTCGTTGCGGCATTGGAAAAAGCAATGACTTCTCAATCGACAACGGTGTTGACGTGGAAAAAGATTGCCCCGCTCAAACCGCTGATGAAAGCGGTTCCGAACATCAATACGTTGATTAAGCGGAATTTGCGGACAGAAGCGGCTCTTAAAAAAGGGGACAAGAAGGTTTTGGAAGGTTCAGCAGCCCTTGCCGTTATTGCGCAAGGAAGTCTGCCGAATGTTGCTGAAACAATCAAACCGGATGCTGAAAAAGAATGGAAGAGTCATTGTCGTGAATTTCGGGATGCTGCACTGAAAGTGAATCAGACAACCCGGTCTTACATGGACGGTCAGGCGGACTATGAAGCGGTTGAAGCGACGTTTGAAAAACTAACGGACAGTTGCAATTCCTGTCACACCTTGTTTTTCTCAGGAACCATTTCACTCGACTGATAAAAGGCTTGGCGATTCCCCCTTTTCGGATTGTGTTAGATTGAGATGATGTTTTTTTTTCAGCATCTCGGCGAAACGACAAATCATCTCGTCGGGGGAATCAACACGGCCATTGCCCGTATTCAACCATTTTCCGCTCTCATTTTGCATCCAACGAATGTCATACGGATTACGTCCTTCATCTAAAAGGGCAATAACGATTGCGTCTTGACCAAAAAGCAGGACCTCTTTGATCGTTGCCGTTTTGAGAACATTGGCCCAACCCTCTTCCATCTCCTTTATCATTTTCAATTCCCGGGCCGGAATCTCTTCCTTTGTTTTGCTGTACTGTTTCAATCTCCTTATGACTTTGGAATCCCGCGACCCGATGATTTTGTTGAATGTTGCATACAAATTTTCAGGCGTTCCATTGTTGGATTCAGGAAATTCCGAAACCCGTTTTTCAACGGTATAACTTTTTCCGCCCTGAATTGCGGCGATTGCATGACGTAAGGATTCGGCCCGACGTTGGAGAATATTCCGTTTCGCCGCATTGTCGATCTGTTTGTACATCTGATGTCGTGCATCTGCGAGAGAAGAAACAAAACCCTGTCCGGCATTGTACCATTTTCCGTCCAATCGCTGAAAAATACGATGATCGTATCTCATCTCCTGATTCGGTTCCTGTATTTGGGCAATCACATTGGCAAAGTCGTTACTGATTTGAACTTCAAGAATGAGACTTTCGTTGTACGCTTGACACCGTTCTGCCGAAATCGGGTCCAATGTTGCGTTTTGTAATCCTTTACGGAATGTCGGAATCGATATGTCCGCTATTTCCTTTCCACTTTTTTCAGGTTTCCCATATATCCGGGTATAAACAACATACGCTCCTTCTGGTGTACTCTGATCTGTTTCGTCGGGAAAATCGTCAACCTTTTTATTGACATCATACCGTTCGATAGACCGTTCGATGTTTTCCCGTTCAGCGTCCGAGAGCATTTCGGCGTTTACTTTTTTCTGCGATTGCGATTCGGCGGAATCGAGTCTCCCTTCCTGAAAGAAGGCAAACAGAACAATCAACAGAGAGGTTAGAGACACAACATTCAACGTCCAGACAAAGGACATACGGTCGGGCAAACGATTCATAATTCCCCCAAAATCAAAAAGGGTGTTCAAACGTTTCATCATGGTCTCCTTGCGTGAGAGGAATTGAAAGGAAAAACGAGAAGAGTCTTTCGCGGACAGTTTCAACAAAACGGCACTGTATTGTTCGGGAGAAATGCGATCAGTAGACAGGGCGAGTAAATCACAAGCGACATCCGCCTGAAATTGCAATTCTCGAAGAGCGATCCAGTAAAGCGGATTCCAAAAGAGGAACAGTCCGAGCATCTGGACCAAGAGGGTACACCAGTGATCCCGACGAATGAGGTGAGCGATTTCGTGCAGAAAGACAGCGTCCCGTTCTTGTTTGCTTAACCGTTCCAACAACTGTTCGGGCAAAACAATCGCCGGATGTAAACTCCAACTCCAAATGGTTGGTGATTGGATCGATTGGGACGTGAAAAGAACCGGTTGGGCGAGATGTTGCATTTTTTTGGCATAAAAGAGCAAAATTTCCTGCGATTCTCGATCTGCGAGCGGTTTGGCGTGAAACATGATTCGGCGTGAATTGACAACCCCCCAAAGGAGAAGGAGGAAAAAAATGATAGACCCAAGAAGAAGAATTCCCGAGCAAAGTGTTTTCCCGAACAGAAGCACGGCCGACCCGTTGGACCCATTCTCCCAAATGGACCAAGCAAACCCCTTTGACACAAGACTTGACTGCAAGAGTCCGGCATTTTGACAGGCAATGTAAGTCGAAAGTGAAGGAGCAAGAAACGAGGCGATCACGCCGAGGAGCAGGAGAAAGTGCGATTTTCGAGGAATTCGCGTTATGAACCTTGAACACAGCAGGGCCAAGCCGAGCAAAACCGTCGATTGGACGACCGCAAAAAGGAACCAGGTTCCTGCAAAAGAGGTGATTTGAACAGTCATGTTATTTGTCCCTCATTCGTTGTTCAATCATTTTTTGAATTTCGGCAATCTCTTCATTACTCAGTCCCGCATCATCAACAAAATGTTGAAAAAGTAATGTTTTATTCCCCCCTAAAAAACTTTGCGCAAAAGAGACAAGGGACGAACCAATTGCTTCATTACGCGATTGAATCACCTTGTACAAATAGGCCCGGGCATGATTTTCTGAAGTCGTATGCGTCAACCAACCCTGTTTTTCCAACTTCTGCATCGTCGTCAGGACCGTCGTGTACGCAATCGGTACTTCAGCATCCCGGTTAATCTCAGCAAGTACCTCCTGAACCGTCGCTCCCTCTTTTTCCCAAAGAATTTCTAGCATCCGACGCTGTTGTTGACCTAGAGAACTTAACTCATTCTTTTCCATGTCTTTGTGTCCGCAAACGATTTGAAGGTGAAAAACTTTTTGCCAAAATGCACATTAGAGAAATACTACACACAGTAATACTATCATCAATAATACTATATTTGGTAGTAAATGTCAACTGAGAAAAGCCGTTTTTTTTGAAATTTTATTCAACGTGGTCAAATAGACAGAACTATTAACGATTTTGGGAATGAAGTACCTGATTGACAGGTGAAATCAGGGGCATTACAATCTCGGAGGACCGAGGGGTCTATCTGTGTGAATTTTTTGTACAGAATTTTCCATACGACAGAAGAATACCTGATGATACCCTGTTTCGATTGGTCGTTTTCTCCCAAGACGGTTGGATTATCCTATGCAATTGTACCTTGATTACTTGTTCGCCAACACCTACACCATCTGGATCGTTCTGTTGACGCTTTTGGCGATGTTCGGACTCTCCATTTGGCTTCATCACAAAAAAAGTAGTATCTGGTTCATCACTCTCTCTTGGGTTGTCCTGCTCGGCATCTTGTACCTGAGTGTTAACTCCATGATCGATGAGGAAAAAAATCAGCGTGACGCTTGGGAAAGTCATTTACGGAGTTTGACTGCGGCGTTTGCCGAATCGACGCAGGAATTGGGACATTGGCGATTACAGCCGGGTCCCGATTTTGACAAGAAACTGTACGAACAAATCATGCGTCTTCACGCTTCTTGGTGTCGGGATTTGATGTTCGTTGCTAATGCTTACACCTTTCGACAAACTGGACCTGAAGAGATGGAGTATGTTTGCAATTGTGAGAGTGATGTCAATATGGACGGAAAAATTGAAGGGGCAGATGAAGTTGGAGGAACACTGTTTACAGCGTATACCCAAGAAGGGCAGCCCATTTGGGGGGAGAATTACGGCAAAGCGTTTTCGGGAATTGCGGTTATCGAAGAGAATTTTGGAGGAGACGGGCAGGATTGGATCGTTTCTCTTGCTCCGTTGAAAGACCAAAACGGTCAGGTCGAGTCCGTATTCCGTGTTGACTTTCGTAAGGAGGATTGGGATGAACGCGCACAAAAATTACATGCGGCTGAACATTCGCAGTTGCTTTTTGTCGTTGCTCTGACCTTAGGTGGAATTGCCTTTGTCGGTAATCTTCGGAATTCCCTTGCCGCATCCCGGGCGTACAATGAGCAGATGCGTCAGATGCAAGAAGCAACCCGACGGGCTGATGAACGGATTCGGGTGATGTTCAATGCAACACCGCTTGGTTGTAAGATATGGAATGAACAATTCGAGCTTGAAGATTGTAATGATGCCGTTGTGCCGATGTTTGGCGTGAAGAGCAAAGAGGAATTTCTCGAACGATACACGGAATTGATGCCCGAATGTCAACCATGTGGACGTCGTTCCGACGAGTTGAAGGTGGAATTCATGCGAGAAGCCCTTGAAAAAGGGTGCAAACGGGCGGAATGGATGTATCGGACACTTGAGGGGACCCCTTTACCTTGTGAAGTGACCCTGGTCCGTGTTCTTCACGAAGAAACCGAAGTCGTTGCGGCGTATTCGCGTGATTTGCGAGAGATCAAGAAGATGCAGGAGGAATTGGCGAAGGAACAGGCGGAACTTCGACGGGCGAAGGAAATGGCGGAGAAATCGGCGAACGCGAAGAGCGAATTTTTGGCGAACATGTCACATGAGATACGAACGCCAATGAATGCGATTCTTGGAATGACGTATTTGTGTTTGCAGACGGATTTGGAGAAGACACAGCGTGATTATCTTGAGAAGTCGCAATCGGCGACAATGAGCCTGTTAAGGATTATTGATGACATTTTGGATTTGTCGAAGATTGAAGCGGGCAAATTGGGAATCGAAGAGATACCTTTTCGTCTTTCTCAGGTTGTCCGGGAAATACGGACGTTCTTTCGTTCAAGGTGGAAGAACGAGGTCTTACGTTGCAGACCGATATTGGCAGTGATGTGCCGGATGATTTGATCGGTGATCCGCTTCGATTGCGTCAAATCTTGCTGAATCTGGCGAATAATGCGGTCAAGTTTACCGATCATGGAGGGGTTTCCATTGTGGTGAAACGGGTCGAAACAGAAAGTGAAGAAGAACGACATGGAATACCGGTTGTTCTTTCGTTTGAGGTTCAGGATACGGGAATCGGAATGACGGAAGAACAGTTGGGGCGGTTGTTTGCGTCCTTTACGCAAGCCGACAGTTCGACGACGCGGAAATATGGAGGGACGGGGCTTGGATTGGTCATTTCCAAGAATCTGGTCGAAATGATGGGGGGCAAAATTGATGTCCAAAGTCGTCCTGGAGTCGGGACAACCTTTTCGTTTACGATTCATTTTATGGAGAATTATGCGTTCAGCCCAGATGAAAAGGGGGATTATACGGAACATCGGGTCCTGATTATTGATGATGATTCAACAGCGCGGGAGTTTATCAGTAACATTGCGAGGTCGTTGACACTCAATGTTGAAACGGCGGAAAATGGGGAAAAAGGGATTGCGGAGATCGAACGGGCGTTAAAAGCGGGTCAACCGTATGATTTGATTCTGGTTGACTGGAAGATGCCGAGAATGGACGGAGTTGAAACGATACGGCAGATACGGTTGAATGAAGAGATAACGACCCCGCCGGAAATTATGATGGTGTCCTCGTATGATCGGGGTGAATGTATCCGTCAGTCCGAAGGATTGGGTTTGGCGGGATTTCTGGTCAAACCAATCACGGCATCCTCCTTCAAAGAGGCGGTGATTGGGGCGTTTTCGCAGATCAACCGTCTGCAAGGCGAGTCGGTCATTTCGCGGAGTATTGAGGGGGCCCGGATACTTTTGGCGGAAGACAATAAGATCAATCAGTTGGTCGCAGAAGGTTTGCTGAAACGTCATGGAGTTGTGTTGACGATTGCCAATGATGGGGTCGAAGCGGTTGAATTGGTGAAGAAGCAGGACTTTGATTTGATTTTGATGGACGTTCAGATGCCGAACATGGACGGTTTAGAAGCAACCCGATTGATTCGTCAGATTGAGAAGCCGGGGATTGCTAAATTGCCGATTCTTGCAATGACGGCGAATGCAATGGACACGGATTACCAGAAGAGCATTGCGGTCGGCATGAACGATCATTTGACGAAGCCGATTGACCCTGACCGATTGCGTCAGGTGTTGGAAAGGTGGATCGGGAAGTAGGAGAGAGTTTCTCAAATAACGAGAAGGGATTCGTCAATAAACGAAGATGGACAATAATTTACACACACATACATTTCGTTGTCAACACGCAACCGGGGACACGATTGATTACGCAAAGGTTGCCCTCGAAAACGGCATGACGGTTCTGGGAATGTCCGATCACAGCCCTTTTCCAGACACCGGTTTTTATTCGGACACCCGAATGAACTGGGACGAGATGCGGTCGTATTGTCAGGGGATACAGCAAGCGCAAGCGGCGTATCCTCAATTGCGAATTTTATCGGGGCTGGAGCTGGACTATTTTCCGCAATACGGGGTTGGATTTTACCAAGAATTGCGGGAGAGGTGGAACATTGACTATTTTATTGGGGGGGTTCATTACATCTTTGATGATGAGGGGGGATTGATTTGGCGACCGAAGCGGGGCAGTTCGGGCAATGTCTATCTGAAGAATTACATCCGGCAATCGATAGAGTTAATGGAGACGGGCTTGTTAGATTATTACGTTCACCCTGACATTATTGGTGTTTCGGTTGGGGTTTGGACAGAGGAATTGGAATCGGGGTTTGACGAACTGATCCAGAGTGCGGTTTCGTTGGACATTCCGCTTGAGTTGAATGCTTATGGAATCCGCAAGGGGCTGATCGACACGGCGGACGGTCAACGACATGGTTATCCTTGGCGACGGTTTTGGGAGTTAGCCGCAAAGCGTGAAGTCAAGGTCGTTCTTGGCGCGGACGCGCACTCTCCTGAAACGTTGACAGTTGCTTGGGATGTCTGTTCTCGGATGCTGGACGAACTTGGCCTAACCCCTCACAACGCCCAAATCGTCCAACAAATTCTCAAACGGACTGATTTAGCCCGGCGCAAGCCGGACGTTTAATTTCTTCGGCAATTTGAAGGTAATGCGATTTGATTCCCCGTCCTCTCATCGAAAGATCAGCATCGGGAATGCGGACGATCCGTTTCCAGCTTGAAACAATGTCACCTCGCACGCAAGAGAGAAGTTCATCACGGTTACTTCCAAACGCTGAAATGTTCAATGTTGGAACCGTAACCGCAAGATATTCGTTATCATCCGGTTCATCGGGCAACCAATACGGTTGGAGAATGAGGGGTTGATGAAATTTGATGTAACAATCATCGAGGAGCACCTCCCAAATTTCAATCGGGGCCAAAATTTCCGTTGTCAATCCAATTGGCTTCATCATCTTCTCCGGCAACATTCAACATTTTCCCGTAGAGTTTCACATTGAGGGCGGCACAATCATTCGTGTTAAACTTAGTGTTGCCCGCAAGGATCGCACATTTGCAAATAAACCGACGCTTCAACCGTGTCTTTAAGTGTATCCACATGTCCGTCGGCATACGTCACGACGACAACACCCGGATGATTCGACGACGGTCGGGCATAAAAAAAGTTGCTCTCCGTCGTAGTACCATACGGAATCGCGGTTGAAAGGGGCGGATCCAAAGACGACATACCGATTGTTGGAAAATTGGCAGGATCGGTTCTACCCGCATTGATTCGTTTTTGTGCGACATCGTAATAACACAACTCGCGCAAAATCTCTTTTCCATCTGGAGTTGCGGGCTTATAGGCGTCAGGAAACGATGTCCACCAAAACCCAAAACCGCCAATTGATCCTCCAATAGGAGGGGAAACCGAAGTCGCCGCAAGACTTCCCCGAAATGTATACACCTTGGCCTTTTCTGCATCAGGGATACTGGCATTTGGCAAGACATTCGTTTGTATCTCCGTCAGAACGGGATTCAAAACCGTTTGAAGCGAGGGACCGGTTGGCGCAACGGCTGTTACCCAAAAATTATTGGTCGCCTGCAAATTTTCCGTCATCATCGCAGTTTGACTTGCCCCTCGTTTGATCTTGTCGATCTTGAAACCACGTCCCCATTGAACAAAAAGGGAATCGTCTGCCCCCATTTTATAAAAATCAAAATTCGTACCATTTGATGTTCCTGCAAGATTTTCTGGAGTCCCGGCGTTGACGATGTAACTCAACGCACATTGTTTCAAATCGACTTTATCACGATCAGCAGGACAAAGCAGAAACGGAAGCGGGTTTAGATTTGGAATTCCACCGACCGGCATGTCCAGATACTCCTTATATCGTGGTTCTTCGCCGAGATAGGGGAGGAGGGTGACGACCCAACTACACTGTTTGCCAAGTTTTTGTGTGACAAGCGGGGGGAGAGCGTCATTGGCCGAAACATACGAGAGCATCGCTTTCGCAATGTTCCCCTGATTGTTGATGCACGTCGTTCGCCGCGCCGCTTCACGTCCACTCACCAATGCAACGGTCAACAGACTGGCGAGGATGCCGATGATAACGACGACAACGAACAGTTCGATCAGCGTAAAACCGCTCCGACGAGTTTGAGAGGTTTGCATGGTATCAATCCTTTCTCGAATAAATTGCAAATGAATCCGTTTAGCCGCAGAACAACGTTCTGCGCTTCATTACACGCGGAACGATGTTCCGCGGCTAAACATTACGCGCGATACGTTGTATCGCGGCTAAACTATTTCTATTATCCCACAACGGGGGGGAATTTTCCAGAGAATTCGGGAAAGAAACAGGGAGTTTTTCAAGAATTTTCCGAATCACCCGGTTCCTCATCTCCCCGCGATTCGACATTCCGCTCTTCCGTCTTGCGACGGACCTTTTCCTCTTCGGCTATGATCGAGTTGAG
Organism: Thermoguttaceae bacterium; assembly: GCA_051660685.1. Taxonomy (GTDB): domain Bacteria; phylum Planctomycetota; class Planctomycetia; order Pirellulales; family Thermoguttaceae; genus JAVBSX01. The sequence goes on from JBOFQB010000034.1 coordinate 21,976, forward strand.
CAACTGTTGCTGCGAAATAGCGTACAACTCCTCTTCCTTCAATCGAGGATCCGTCAACGGATTGTTAAATGACATGAGAAAATGGTGAAGATAGGGGATAGGGACGGAAGGTCTCAGCCGAAAAGGTAGGTCTCCAGTTCCGCAATGTTTGTATAATCCGGGATAATAGCATCTGCCCCCGCGCCAATCAAGCGGCCCCGCTTCCATTCGTCAATCCCCGCCCGCTTCTCCTCCTCCGACGCTACACCAATCGCCGTTCCTCCCGCCTCTTTCACGTTCTCAATCTCCACATAACCATCTCCTAAACCAAGCAGTTCAGGCCCGCTTAACTGGTGATCCTTCAAAATACGCTGTATCACCATTGCTTTGGAAAAGGTCTTGTAATCGTCCTGAGCACCGTAAACACCCCCATTGAAATACGGCGTCACTTTCAGCAAATCCGCTTCCTGCTTGACATACACTTCGTCCGTCCCGCTCGCTAAATAAAGCGTCAGTCCATGTTGACGAAGCATTTCCAGCAACTCGAAAGAACCGGGAACGACATGTTTTCGCGGGTCATCCTGACCCGATTCGAGCCGGTCAAGACGGTGTTGTATCTGTTCGAGCAGACGACGATGATATTCCGCTTTGTAAAGAAGCGGCTCCTCGGCTTTTCCGCCAAGTGCCGTTACTTCCTCACCTAACCGAATACACTGATAAATCGTCTGTTTCCCGGTCAGAAAATCGACAAAATCCCGAACCCGTTGGTGAAGCACACCCGGGTCAAGGTCTTTTCCTTGCGGTGTTTCGCGGACCACTTCGCAAAAATAGGGAATCATCACCTTTTGCCAACTTTCGCGGATCAGACTGATTGTTCCGTCAAAGTCAAGAACAGCAGCGCGGAAGGGACCAATTTTTCCCGGGCGAATAATTTCAAGGTACATGGGGTGTGAGGAGGTAGGGATTGGGGAATAGGGGATAGGGAGGACGACGGAATCAATCCCGTTTAGCCGCGATACAACGTATCGCGTGTCGCAGAACATCGTTCTGCGCTTCATTACGCGCGGAACGATGTTCCTCGGCTAAACATTACGTCCATGCTTCAATATAACGGGCCAATTGGTGAACGTCACTTCCAACAGTAATCGGACGTTGATAAGCCCTGAGTTTGTTGAAGTCAATCAACTCTTCAAATCTCGGGTATGACAAATCGAGTGTTCCGCCAACGGAGATCATCACGCCATTTAAGCCGTTTTCAACAAGAGCGCGATAAGCTCCAACACCGATCTGACTGCCAAGAATCACGTCAAACGCGGTCGGAATGCCGCAACGGACTTCGTAACCGAACTGCAAACCGACCAGTTTCTTCGACTTTCCGGTCTTCTTTTTATAAGCGTCCGCAATCAAACGGCCCAGACGACTACTGTATTTGAGTTGGGAAACCGGGAAATGACCAAACGTGTCCGGTTTGAGCGAACGGTATTCATCGTCCGAAAGACACATCTGTATTTCCGAGAGCGGGAGATATTCGGCCAAACCTTCTGAAACGGCTGCAACGAAACTGTTTTTGCCCTCTTTTTCTCTTGCAATGAGAACATCAACGCAACGGTCAACGATTTTGCTAACATCGACGATTTCCCGCATAAGAGGTGTTCCGTCCGCGTTTTTGACAACCGCCCCTGTATCCGGGTCTTTCGTTTCCTCCTTGCCCAACCAAGCGTCAGGAATGTCTTCCAAACCGATTACGAGACTTGCTTCTCCGGCAATTGCAGCACCATACGCCAACCAAGCCGCTTTGCGGCCCATAAGTTGGCAGATGTAACCGGCCCCGGATGCTTCGGAGTCGGCCAAAAGATTACGCAGCTGCATTGCAAGAATCTCGACCGCAGTAAAATAGCCGAACGTGAAGTCAATCCCCTTGTAATCATTGTCAATCGTTTTGGGGAGATGAACGACTCGAATCCGTTTCTGGTCTTTCGGCAAAGTGTCCTGAAACAGTTTGAATTTTGCGGCTGTTGTCAACGTGTCATCTCCGCCGATTGAAATCAGGGCGTCAACACCGAGCGACTGAAGAGCTTTGTAAACGGTCATAAGCGGGGCCGTTTTGGCCGCATCCTGCAAATCAGCCGGTTCCTTGAGCGATTTGCCCGGATTGGCCCGAGCTGTTCCAATACAAATTCCCTGTCGGGTCCGCAACCCTTCTTCTCGACATTTGTCGAGCCGGATGTAATCGACCCCTTCTTTGAGAGTCTGACCGTCTTTGAAATCGACGAGCGAGGAATAACCATGTTTCATTCCGTAGACTTCGATTCCGGCTCTTGCGAAGCAGATTGCGGCACCTCCGATCACGGCATTTGCCGAAGGAGCGGGACCGCCGGAGAAGAGGATTGCGACTTTTTTGATGTCCGTTTTCGGGACTTGGGGACTCGAAAGAGGAAGCTGCATGATGGACTCCTGTACAACAAAAAAACAAAAAGGTTAAGGTGTGGTTTGGGCAATACTTGGGTGAACAACTAGGGTTGAGCGAACACGGGACCAATTCTACCTAACCGGGTTAAAAACGGAATCCCCCGTCCTGAACAATCCCGTTTGCTAACAAGTTTTGCGAAAAGAAGCCATTTTCTTTTTTGGACCACGAAAATCACGAAAGTCACGAAAACCTCACACAATACAGTTTTTCGTGTCTTTTGTGTGTTTCGTGGTAAAAACAAATCCGTCCAACCCAACCCAACCCAATTCAATTCAACTCGCAAAACCAAACTTGTTAGCAGACTGCTGAACAATCCAGAACGTAAAATTTGGAGGAGGAGCGATTGACGGTTCGAGGGGAAAAGGGGTTACGGCGCAAAGTCACTTAAACGGAATGTGGGACGGTCCCAATCAAGTATCTGTATCATTTCTTTGTACGATTCCTCCCGCAAACGACCTGTGTGTTCCCAACCGTCAGGAAAAATCAACGGCTCCATCTTCTCAAGCATCCAACGTTGTTGCGCAATGTTAAAAGCAACCCCATGCTCCTCACAGATTCGTTCAATCAGCTTTAAGGTTTTCTCCTTGTCCTGAAATGCCAATTTCCAACCCGCAAGTGTTGCCCGTGTTATCCTTTCACAACTGTCAGGGTCTTTTTCCAACAGACTTCGCTTACAGTACAGTCCGTCATCAACAAATTCAGGAAAAAATTCATTCATTCGGAAACAGCGCAACTCGTCCTCGTTGATCCCTGACCCCAAAATGCGATAATAATCGTCATATTCCACACCAACCGTTGCATCAACACCTTTGTAAAGGAACAAATCCACACTCGTTAAAACAGGCAAAATAGTGTACTGTTGGACTCCGACATATTTCAGCCAAGCGGTAATAGGAATCTGTAAGGAGCGAGCAATCCAAAGACCAATTCGACGTCCTTCGAGGTCTTGGGGTTTTTCGATCCCCGAATCTTTTCGGGTAATCAGCATCAACGCAGATCGTTGCGCCAATTGGGCAATTTGGACAATCTCTTCATCGGCTCCCCGATTGATTCGGTCCAACGCCGAGAGGGGCCAACTGAGGACAAAATCGGTCTCACCTTTTTCCAACAGGTCGAAAACGTCTTCATTGGGTTGGGGATGTTCCAAAACAACTTGGACTCCCTCTTTTTCATAGAGTTGTTGATTCTGAGCGACATAGAAGCCGGCAAATTCGGATTGGGGCAACCAAAGGAGCGTAAGCCGATACTTCGGCGGGGCATCCTCGGCCGGAATTGCGGCGAAAAGGGTCGGAAGAGAACCGAAAAAAAGACCCAACCCGCCTGTTACACATGCAACGATCACCACAATGAACCCTTCAACTCGTTGTTTTGTCATTTGTCAACCTGTTTATGTTTTTTACTGTCATTTTTGCTCTTCATCCCCCAGACTGCTAAAAAGTTTGGTTTTGCGATTTGAACCGAGCCGGGTCGGACGGATATGTTTTTACCACGAAAGACACGAAAAACGGTATTTTGTGAGGTTTTCGTGTTTTTTGTGATTTTCGTGGTTCAAAAATGAAAATGACTCTTTTTCTCAAAACTTGTTAGCGGACTGCTTCATCCCCTTGTGTGTACATAAATGATCTATTACAACAATGTCAACAACTTGCAGCTGGGATAATGAGCTTGTTGACTTCTTCCGCCAATTTCCGATGATCCATTCCTTATCTCCTGTCTTCACCCTTCTTTTCCAATGCTCGCACTTGCCCAACTTGTTGCTTATCTGGATTCCCAATTTCCCCCAACGCTCGCCGAATCCTGGGACAATATCGGCCTGTTACTTGGCGACCCCGACCAAAATGTTCGTAAAGTTATGACCTGTTTGACCATGACCCCCGAAACAGTTCAGGAAGCCGTTGAAAATCAAGCCGATTGCATCATTACACATCATCCCTTTCCTTTTCATGCCGTCCAACAGATTAACTGTAAGACCGTCCCGGGAAAAATGCTTTGGTCGCTGATCGGAGCCAAAATCGCCCTTTACAGTCCTCATACGGCTCACGATAATGCCGATTGCGGAATCAATCAACAATTGGCAGTCGGTCTCGGTCTTGAAGACATCCGCCCTCTTTTCTTAACAGCAGGTCGAATTGGTCGGTTTTCCCAACCAACTCCGTTGCAAAAGGTGCTCGAAAAAATCAAGTCGCTCCTTAACATCACCCAAATGATGTACGTTGATTCGGGCAAACCGTTGATTTCCCAGATTGCAATTGCATGTGGAGCAGCCGGGGATTTTCTCGAACAGGCGATTGCCCAATCAGCCGATGTCTTCCTGCTCGGAGAAGCCCGATTTCATACCTGTCTGGACGCCCAATCACAAGGGATTTCTCTTGCTCTTCCCGGACATTATGCGAGTGAACGATTTGCAATGGAACGACTTGCTCTTCGGATTGCCGAATCCTTCCCCAACCTCAACTGTTGGTCCAGCAATCAGGAAACCGACCCCTTGAAATATGCGTAAGTTAGCACCATTTTTTCCCGGTTAGAAACCGTCGATCAACAACGATTGTGTTTTGGTTTAACAATTTTTTGGTGAGACCAATCTGTAGTCCCGTCAGGGACGGCCTTATTGTAGCCCGGGGTGAAGGGAGCAACGCGACCGCAACCCCGGGTTCTATGTCCCACAAAAAAAGGAGCTGCTTAGCTGCGACCTAAAAAAAATGCACCTGTCAATGTGAAAATAGATTAGGTCGCTCCTAACGGAGCTTGTTTTGTTGGGGGGGACCGCTTAACCCAGGGTTTGCAACTTCGTTGCTGCACCCTGGGCTACAAAAAGGTCGCTGCTACGCAGCTACAAAAGCAAAATACTTGTTCATTGCGAGTTGAAATAAGATCAACATTTCTCCCTTCCACAAACACCAATCGACTACTACTTTTATTTACTGTTTCTTATTCACTTGCGGCATAAAGGGCGGAAACTTCGCGGGCTGTTAAAACCCTATAATCACCTGGGAGCATTTTGCCGAGTTTAATGGGACCGACCGAGTATCGCAAAAGAGCAAGGACCTTATGATTGACGTGAGCAAAAAGACGCCGGACTTCCCGGTTTTTCCCCTCCTTGAGCGTGATTTCCAGAAAGGTACTCTGTTTGTGATGTCGTTTAATAACAACATGTTCGGCTTTTGCAAATCCTTCGGCAAGATACATCCCCTTTCGGAGTTGCAGAATCGTTGAATGTTCAACCGTTCCTGCAACCTGAACACGATACACTTTCGGCACTTCATAACGAGGGTGCATTAACCGTTCAGCAAGAGCACCATCATTCGTCATAAGAATCAATCCCTCGCTGTTCATGTCGAGACGACCAACCGGAAAAAGACGTCCAAAGGTTGCGGGAACCAGATCAATGACCCGACGACGACCTTGTTGATCCTGATTCGTGCAGAGAAACCCTCTCGGTTTGTAAACCGCTAAATAAATCGGTCGCGTTTTACGCAGTGATTCTCCGTCAACCCGAATTTCCTGTTTGCCAAAATCGACTTTGACCCCAAGTTGGTTGACGACTTTGCGATCCACTTCGACCCGACCGGATATTATCAGTTCTTCGCAAGCGCGACGGGAACCATAACCGGATGCTGCTAAGACCTTTTGCAATCGGTGTTGGGATTCAGGCGATTCTCCCCTTGTTTTCTGCACAGACCCTGTTTTGCCCGAATCCGTTTTTTCCGTCCGGGCTTTTTCACTCTTTTTTCGTCCCGATTGGACAGCAGGTACTCCGAAAAGTGAAGTGACTTTTCGTGCTGTCTTTTTTTTCAAACCGGGTCTCGTTGTTTTTCTGGAAACAGAGGAGGTCTGTTTTGTGGTTGAAGACGTCGTTCGCCTTGATTTCGCCAACTGATTTTTGGATGTTCTTTTCATATAAAGATGATTGCTTATACCGAAATCGGTACGAGCGGTTAATTTGCGAGATGCCGTTATCTTCCCGTCTCTCTCTCATCGTCCGGCGACATTAACTAATATGCCGCGCTGCGCCATGTAATCCGAGCCGGAAATGCAATCGCCGCTTTCTATTTGGGCAAATCCGGCGTCGATTTCCTTGCGTTCTGCATCAGGAACGGCAGAATCATCAATCAACGCCGACACCATGATTAAAACTCGTTTTACGTCAACTTCCGACAACAGATCGACAGCGTTGTGTAACTCCGGACTATAATTTCGTACTGTATTCATTTGTAGACCCCTTCTCGTGATTGTCAATTCAAAAAATTTGACAAGTCGTTCAACTACAGTGATTGGGCAACGTCGGTTCTATAGGCAATAACAGCGGGGAGATAACCGACCAATGAGGCGAGAGCAATCAGCCCGGGTATCAAAACCAGTTCGGCCCATTGAAAATGCCAAGCCGAAACCACAATCCCGGTTGCACTCGAAATGAGCGGGCCAAACACCAGAATCAGCGAATGTCCCATAATCACCCCTAATGCTCCCCCCCCAAGTGAGAGTAGTATCGATTCAAGCAGAATAATCAGCATCACTGTGACCCGACTTGCTCCTAATGCTCGCATGATCGCAATTTCCTGACGACGTTCATTCATCGAGTTATAAATGCTGACCATCATACCGATTCCGGCGACGACAATGACCAATGCGGCAAGAATCAGGAGGACAATCTGGATGTTGCCAATGATTTTTTCAAAGAGAAACGCAATGATTTCCGTTGGTCGGACTGCTTGAGCGTCACTCATGTCGTTCGCAATCCGTTCAGGAAGCGCCATAACATTCGAATCGTAGACAGCTTTTGTTGCCGATGATCCCATTTGCACCTGATCGACCTGTCCCCAAATATTCGTTGAGGTTTTGGCAGTCGCAAGTGTCTCCTTTGTCAACACCAAAACCGCCGAAATTTCTTTCGGATGTCCTTCTTCTCCGTGATCGTGAACATGGACAGCCGGTTGCGCAACCGTTGCTGGAACTGTTGCAACTGCTGTTTCTTCTGCCGTTTCTTCGGTTTTATGTTCAGCCGATTCGCCCGACTCTCCCGCCTCTTCATGTTCATGTTCGTGATCATCGTGCGCGGTTGATTCATCCGCGACTTTCGGTCGGACCGGTTTTTTCAGACGATAAGAAGCGTCTAAAACCGATTCAGAACCGGCGTGCATGTCAAAAAAACCTTCAATGTTGATGAAAACCGCCTGATCGTTTGGTGTCCCGGTCGGATTCAAAATGCCGACAACCTGATACTCATTCTGGTGCTCCTCACTCACCTCTTTTCCATGCATCGTTTTGAATTTGTCCCCAACTTTCAACCCGTTCTTGATTGCCGCATTGTAACCGACAACGGCGTCAAAATACTGGGCGTCAGAAAAATTGTTCCCTTTCCAAAACGTGTATTTGTGACCGTCCCGATATTCCAGCTTGCTGAAAAATTCACTCGTTGTTGCAACAACAGGGAGTCCGCGATAATGCTCGCCAAAAGAGACAGGGATTGCCGTTTCGACGACATTACGATACCGTCCCGACCGTAATTCGGTGTAATACTCATACGGAATCTTTCCAATGGGGTCCCGTTGATAAAAAACCGTGCTGATTACCAGTTCCAACGCGCTTCCTTTGGGACCGATGATGAGGTCATAACCTTGCGCACTTCGTCGGAACGACTGATCGAGGACACCGTAAATGACGATGACGGTTACAATCAGGGCGACGCCAAGCGACATGGAGAACGCCGTTAAACCTGACGCCAAAGAACGATGTTGGATACTTCGCCAAGCAATTTTCCAAAGAGGCATGATAGGGGTTAGGGAATAGGGGTTGGGGGATAGGGGGGAATTAGGGCGTGTTTGGGGCGGTTTGCCGATTCAGAACGCACGATACGGTTCAGAAACGCGCGATACGTTGTATCGCGGCTAAACGTTAACCGCGATCTCCGACTGCAAGGTTGATTTCGGTCAATTTGTCAACACGCGAGAATTGTGAAGCGACTTCAGGAGCATGCGTCACAAGAATCAGGGCAACCCCTTCTTCCCGACAAGTCCCGCGCAACATGTCAATAACCTGTTGCTGATTTCCAACGTCAACATTCGCAGTCGGTTCGTCCGCCAAAACCAATTTCGGCTTGTTCGCAAGTGCCCGGGCAACGCTAACCCTTTGTTGCTCCCCAACAGACAGTTGAGACGGTTTATGGTGAAAACGATGTCCCAGACCAACCCGTTCGAGCAAATCCCGGGCCCATTTTTTGTTCGTCCGATCCCCGGCAAATGTCATACCAAGCATGACATTTTCAAGAGCCGAAAAACCGGGCAAAAGATTGAACGTCTGAAAAACATAACCGATCCGTCTCGCCCGGAATTGGTCCCGTTCCGCTTCACTCAAAAGCGGAGTATCCCAACCGTCAATCAGGACATGACCTGAAGTGGGACGTAGAATCCCGGCAATGATGTGAAGCATGGTTGTTTTACCACAACCGCTTGCTCCAACGACGACCACTTCTTCGCCGCTTTGAAGTTTCCAAGACGGAACGTCCAGAATCGGCAATTCCCCTCCATCTGGGAGAGTATACGATTTTTTGAGATTACGAAGTTCCAACATGACCTGACGTGTTAAGACATCTGACCTAGAGTACCATAGAACAAAACGATGAGAGGTACACAACGGAGTGCTCGCTCATCTCACCTTATCAATTATGGTCATGTTGCGCAAAAAAGAAAGCCCTTTCCAACTGAAAAAAGGAAAAAACTTAAGACGCACAATCTCCGTCTCATTAACGAGCGGACATTCTACGTCCTAAGTCTTTTCCAATCAGGATATTACGTTTGTTCTGATCTTGCTCCAATCAAACCTAAGTTGTGACGGGACCCAAACAATCAGGCCCCAATCAATAGGAATAATTTCCCGGTCGATATTCCGGCTGCGCCGCATGACCTTGCTGAGCAGTTGTCCCTTGATAGGACCCCGGGGGATATTGCGAATACGAGGTTGTATCCTGTGTCGGCTGTTGAACCGGTTGTCCCCCTTGTTGATAAGGTTGTGTTCCCGATTGAGGATACGATTGCGGCTGATAAGCCGGTTGTTGTTGTTGGTAATTCGGCTGTTGTTGCGCGTTATACGGTGTATTTTGTCCCGGGTATGACTGATTTGGGACACCGTTGTAAGCAACTTGCGGAGTTGTTACCTGCGTGTTGCTCATTCCGACTGCGGACGGAACACCGGTGTTCGGAACGCCTGATGAAGCGGCATACTGGGAAGGACGCTGCTCGGTGTAACCCCCAGGAGGTGTTGAAACGTTCGGTCTCATTCCTTCACGAGGAAGAGATGCCGGAGTATTGTCGGCAAATCGAGACTCTTCATCATACAGACCCGCTTTATTCTTGTTGAACGGGTTGTTGAAAGCGTAAGAGGACGGTTTGTACCACGGACCGCCGTTTGAACGACATCCGAGGAGACTGCAACAAACGGCGAACACGAGCAAGGCAATCGCCAGTTTCGAGGAACATCTTTGAATCATCTTGATTCTCCCTTTTGTAATATCCTATTTGGGAATAGTTGACTCCGATCCTGAAAATCGGATAAAATACATGGTAAATGGTCTGGAAACCGATTGGTCTGACAAAACACGTTTGATCTGACAGAGCCTACGACGGACAAAATACATCGACGATGTGAGACCGTCCTTTCGGACCCCCAACATTCCTCTGTATCGGCCAAATCATTTGCAAGTGACAACGGAATTTGAATTTTTCGGCAAATTTTCGGGAAATTTCCGCAAATAAGCCTGTTTTACACACACATAATGTCCGCTTCCCTGTTAGAAAGCATCAATTCTGGTTCAGAATAAGGTCAATGTTTTGGGAGAGTAAAAAGACATTGAAAATAAATCAAGAGCAAATGCTTGCTTTTTTCAGTTTTTTTGGTTTTTGACAGAACAAAGACCGAGTTGGGGGCATCTCAGGGGAATAGGGTGCTAACAAGTTTCCGATTTTGACTAAAATGAAAGCGGTAATGGAGAAAATTCGCAGAATTTTCGGAATTACGCTCAAATAAACCGCCAATCAAGCGTCATTCCGCTCCCGTTGGTCGCTCCATTACCGCCTGTCATCTATGTTTTGCGGTTTGGGAACGCGGGATACGATGTATCGCGGTTAAACAGGAAGACTAGAAAGAATGAAGAAATTATTAACAATAGGCAGAATTGAGAAAATCTTTGGGCGTTTCTTAAAAAACCGTTCAAACGGAATATAACAAGACGATACAGACCTCCATACAGCGTTTTTTCATCAATCCCACTTCACGTTTTCGCCAGTTATCTCTCATGTTAGTTCATCGTGATGTATTTCAGCGTCTGTTTCAACATCTGCAACATCTCCGTTCATCGCGCGATTTGGGGAAACAGCAGCGACAGGTTCGGAGATTGACGTTTGAACCTCTTGAGGAGCGATTGGCGTTGAACTCGGCTCCGATTTTGAAGGATTTGCCGGAATTCGTCAATCTGACGCCGGGAACCAGTTATCATATTGCACTAGATGGTTTGGACGCCGACAAAGACGCATTGACCTTTACGGTTGAAAATTCCAATCAGGCTCTGCTGAATGCTTCTGTTCTTGAGGGGAACGAAAGTGTCAAATTTACCGTTTACCAAAAAGATTCTCAAGGAAAATGGGTCAGTTTAGGGGACATTACCTTTGAGCTTTTTGAAAATGAAGCTCCGATCACGACAGAACGGATCAAGGAAATTATTGCGGGAACACCCGGAGTTGACGGGAAGACCGTCTCTTATGACGGTGTTCAGATACACCGTATTATGGACGGTTTCATGTTTCAAGGGGGTGATGTTCAGTATGGTAATGCGGAATCGGAAAACCTCAAATACATTGGAATGGGGGGGACTGGGACGAAATTTCAGGACGAATACAAAACGTTGCTCCAGTTTTCAGGTCGGGGGATTGTCGCAACCGCCAATAGTGGGGCAAACACGAACGACAGTCAATTCTTTATCACGGATAATGCAACGACTTGGTTGCAGGATAAACACAACATTTTCGGTTTTGTCACTTCAGGTGATGATGTCCGCGAAAAAGTGAACAGTCTTCCCGTTATGAATTCTTGGAATTGGCAGACGAATGCTTGGGATGGTCCAAAGACATTGCCCGCATCTCCGTTGAAAATGGATGATTTTCAGGTTTTTACGGACACGGAAAATGGAACATTGCGAGTTGTTGTGCCCGCAAATGCTCAACCGGGCACTTCGACGTTGACTGTGACCGTTGCGGACGGAAACGGCGGAGTTACTTCTTATGACATTACGGTCAATGTGATTGCGAAACCGACGGGGCAACCGAATTGGGCCGTTCAGGCAACAGCGGATATTCGGGCGGGAGAGTCGTACTCTTTCACTGTTCCTGATTTTGGTTTTCCGGGCGAAATTCAATACAAAGTCAGTCGGGACCCCCAATTGTCTTCTGAAAATGTACAGGTTTCCATAAGCGGAAAAACAGTAACTGTGCTTGCTCCTCCCAATTCGGCAGGTGTTCAATGGATCGTTGTTGAAGCAATCCCGCTTGACTATGATGATCCGCAGTATTCCGGTCTCCAACCCGGATTCCAATACGTTGGTCTCTTTGTCACACCTGATGCTCCAACTCTTAAATTGGCCGATTCGGCTGATACAGGAACGGTTGGGGATAAAGTGACCTCAAAAAACAATGCGAGCGGGAATGAACTGGTTTTTGAGGTGTCTGGGATTGTCGATCAGGCCAGTTTAACGATGTATCGAGACGGTTATGAGATTCCTTTTGACATTGTTACTTCTGTTTTGGGGAGTGATAATCTTTGGACAATGACGGTCAAACTCAAAGCGGAAAATGCTCAGCAAGTTTTAGGGGACGGGACGTATTATTTTTCGGCGACGCAGACGATTACCCCTCCTTCGGTGCTTCAACATGCCGCAATGACGAGTGCTTTTGCAACACAAGCGGTTGTCGTTGTTGACACGAAATCGCCTGTTTTTCGCGTTCCAAGCGGAAATACCATTTTTGACGCTGCTGTTGGGACTGAATTGAATGTCCAATTCCAGACAGACGATCATCTCGCGGGAAAAGTGCGATATACGATTGATTCGGTTTTGGACAAAGACGGAAAGGTGATACAGACTCCGAACGGAATGGTGTTGAGTGCGGAATCGGGGCAATTATCTTGGACCCCGACAAAGGATCAGGTTGCTGATTACACGATTCTTGTTCGGGCAACAGATGGAGCTGGAAATACGTCAACAAAGTCGATTCAGGTTGTGTTCCAAAGTGGTGCTGAGTACACGATTACGGGCAATACAACAGTTGATGAAGGAACGACGATTGAATTGCGACTTCAGCTTACTGATCCTGATTATGAAGGGACCGTTTCGTTTGAAATTCTTTCAGGGTCTCTTCCGTCCGGGAAAAATTATACACTGACCCCGATTGATGATCATTCGGCGGTTTTCACTTGGGTCACAACAGAAGTAGATGGTCCTGCAACGTATGATGTTGTGTTCATTTTGCGAGAGGAAGACGGTTCCATTCGACGGAAAAGTGTCACTTTGACGGTCCTTGAAGTCGATGATCCGCCGAAATGGACGAATGATTTCCCCGCTCAGTATCCGTTGCGTGAACATGAGGAATTTACACTGAGATTAACGGCGCAAGATGCGGATATTTATCCCGGGGAGAGTAATGCACTTGTTTATTCGTTGGTTGACTCGTATCCGCCCGGTTTGACGTTAAATCCGACGAGCGGGGAATTGAAATGGACGCCGGACGAGAATTGCGGGAGTTTCATGTTTGAGGTGACAGTTCGTGTTACAGACAAAACAGGTTTGTACGACCAAAAAACATTGATTTTTGCGGTTGAAGAGACGGACCGACCCCCGGTTTTTGGGGAAACAGAAGCAGAAGATACGTTTTCCGCGAATACGGGAACCCTTTTGAATGAAAAAATTCAGGCGCGCGACCCGGATTATGTGAGTGATCCCGAAGTGCCGATCAACCGGATTCGCTATTCTCTTGTTCAAGACTCCTACATCGACGGTCTGTCGATTGACCCTAACACTGGAGTTTTGTCTTGGAATGTACCGTCCGGTTTTCTGGAAAATCAGTTGACCGGGAAAATTTCCGTTGAGGTCCTCGCTGAAGAAATTTCGCCAAATGGTGATGTTGGTCTTACAAATACGAAAACATTTGTGATTGAGTTGACAAATAAACAGTTAATGGACCAATTGGCGCAAGAAGCAGCCCAAATGAATGCTTATTACAGTTCACTATCATCCGGGTTCAGTCCCTTTTCTGTTCCCATTTCCAACTCTCTTATGAATGGAGGTCTGAATTCATCTTGGGGTTATTCAGATAGAACTTCAACGGGCACAAATGTTGACCTTTCATTTTCGAACTCGCTTGATTTGAAAGAACAACGTTCAAAAGCGGGTTTAGGACATGGTTTGAACTCCGTTGAGATTGACATTGAGGGATATGGAGGAGGTGGAGGGGGAGAGGAAACGGGGGAGACGACTTCGGAAACAGCAGGGGACGCGCAAGAGAGTGAGCAAGAGAAGAAGGAGAAGGAACGTCGACGACGGACTCCTGTCAATCTGCGAAAAGAAGCGGTTGATTACCGATTTAGCGACGAGGACATTCAATTTGCAGCGGATGTTCTTTTGAACCAAATTTCGGACGCAACAACCGGGGAATTGGCTGAATACGACGAGCATGTCGAATATGACGAGTATGGGGAATATGCAAAGTATGCAGATGACTCGGCGGAATACGCAGAGATGGTTGCCGCAATGATTGCCCCAACTTGGTAAAACGCCGTTTGACTCAACTTGTTGATAAACGAGATAGAAGACGTTTTATTGACCGTTTGTTGACAGTGTGGGGCAAAGTTGGAAAACACCTTTTTACTCAACTCACTCAACTTTTTGATAAACAGCGGGTCGGACGTATTTCCAAGGGGTCTGGTCCCGACCAAGTGTCTCAGAGTGTCCAACCAAAAGGTATCCCCCGTTAACAGTGTGTTTGTACATGCGTTTTGCCAATTCGATTTTCGTCGGATTATCGAAATAAATCATCACGTTGCGACACCAAATGCAATCGAACGGTTTCTTGAAAGGAAAAACGGTGTTCATTAAGTTAAAACGGCGTATAACCGCTTCACGTTTTACCTCGTCGATGATTGCCCAACTTTCTCCCGCTTTGCGGAAGTATTTTTTGAGGATTGCCGGATCAATCCCTTGCAATCGGGACTGATCGTAGACTGCTTTTTGTGCGGCATCTAACGCTTTTGCCGAAATATCCGTACACAACAAACCGGCATTCCAATCTTTGTAGGAACTGCCAAAATACTCCAACATCGAAATGATAATGGTGTACGGCTCTTCCCCGCTTGATGCAGCTGCACACCATATTCTCAAATCATTCGAGTGCATCTTCTTATGCCGGTCACACATCTCAGGAAGAATCGTATTCCGAAAAAAATCAAAATGGTCCGACTCTCGGAAAAAAAAGGTGTGGTTCGTCGTTATCTGATTCGCCAGTTCACTAATCCCCTTGCCCGTCTTGTCCGTCACCAATTGATCGTAATACTGCTTGAAATTCTCGTATCCCCGCGTTCGCAGAATTTTTTGTAAGCGACTGACAACGAGATTCCGTTTTTGATCGGTTAATGTGATTCCAAACCGTTGATAAACCAAATCACGAATCGCATTAAATTCCTGCGTCGAAATCTGCATCATCTCTCCATGATATTCAGTGCTTGTCATGTTTCGCTTTCTCTCATCATTCAAAATTTGGAAAGATGGAATTCGTTTTACCATACTTATCAATACAGCTTGACCCTATCACCCTCAAGAATAGCAGAAAATATATCTGCATTGAATGGAATTTCTCTAAAAAGACGGAGTTTCTTGTTCAACCTTTCCTATTAATCGGATTGTAGGTGATATAATGCCTTTTGGGAGGTCTTAGGTTACTTTTTTCCTTTTTTTATCAAATTTTGATTTTCCCTTCATCCTGTTCCTGAGCTAGACTCACTGTTGATGAAAACCCGTTATTCCTTCAAATTGTCCTTGTTTGGACTGTTGGTTGTACTCTTCTGTTTCGGTGTCGTTTTGCGTTTCGCCGTTTCCGAGCAGGAGTCTCTCAGTTTGCGCGCAGAAAAACCGGTCAGTCCCGCACTTTCGGCGTCCAACAGTTCCTGGGGTACTTTTCAACCGGAATCTTGGATTCAACAGAAAACAACAACCTTGACGTTGCAGGATTCCAAGTACGTCCGGTCGGTTACTGAGACGCGAACCGAACTTGAAATGGTCGACGAAAACGGTTATGCACTTCGACAAAGTGTTGCTGTTGAGTTGAACGGAAAAATGGTGTTCGGGACCCCGCAAATAACGCGATATGACTTTTATCGACAACCGGTTGATGAAGAAGCGGTCATTTCGCAACTCCCGGCTGAAACATTGACGTTCGGTGATGTCACTCTGACCTGTGATGTCCGTTCTTATGAACAAACGACACCACAATGGAAGCGCAAAACGCTCATTTGGTACAATCCAACGATTGCGCCGTATATTTTACGGACAGAAACGATCAAGACGAGTGTTGGGACAACAGAACAACCTGAAGAGAAAGTTGTCACTCAAACCGTTTCGACAGTGCAGCACCTTCCTTCGTTCACTCTGCGCGGACTGATTTTTGGGGCTTATCAAGTTAAAACGGTTCATCAAAGTGCCGAAGGAATGACGGTTACTATTTCCAACTGTTCTCAACGAATCCCCGGTTGGATCAAAAGTCGGGTTTCACACGAATATGACACAGCTGGAAAACTCGTTCGTCGAATTGACACCGTTTCAACCAGTTATTTTGGTCGCAAATAGGGGGATTGCGCGAATATTGAACTTTGATTCTTTTTTTGACTCCCTCTTTTTTCAGTAGGCGCGCTGTGTTTCAAGAGATGCAACCCGGGCAGTCAGGTCAGGTTGTGCCGGATTATATTGCAAAGAATTCCGGTAATTGGCAAGGGCCTGATCGTACTCCTTGCTCATCTCCCGGGCATAACCGAGAGCCCGAAGTGCCCGGGCATTGCGCGGGTCAAGAGCAAGTGCAGCCGAAAGACAGTCAATTGCGTCCGTATTTTGGCCCGTTTCTTGGTATAATCGGGCCAGTTCTATTTTGGGGTCAGCTAAATCGGGGCTGAACGTGTTCCATTGTCGTAAAAGGGCAAATGCGTCGTCCCGACGATTCTGCTCCATGTACCAAACGCTCAGTCCTCGATATGTCGGCGAATGATTCGGGTTCTTGCTCAATGCAGCTCGATAATACTGTTCCGCTTGCACATATTGATTGACGTCCCGATTGACCCGACCCAATTGATGATAAATCGCCCCAATGTTATAATAAGCGTCTGCGTCTTCAGGGTTCGTATTGATGTTGCTCTGAAAAATTTCAATCGCTTGCGCATATTGCCCGTTGCTGTACAGCTCGACGCCGCTTGCGTTTTTGTATTGTGTCGTAAAGGAACTGCATCCTGAACACCCGAGAATCAAGAGAAAAAGAGCAGAATAGGTGATTTGGGTAGTATGGGGCTTCATTTTTCGGAAATGGTATTTGGGAGCAACCCGGGAGAAATCGAGGATTTGGGAACAATCGGCTAATGTCCTTTTGGAATGTTTTCCTAACAGATACGAAATAATCCGCAATAATTCAAGACCAATTCGACCCTTTTAGGGTTAAGAAGTGTTTTATAACTAACGTCATCAACAATCAGGCAAGGACTGAGGGGCGATTTTGGCCCCAATTGGTAAAGATACTTGGTGTTGTGTCGTCATCCTTTCGGCGAGTTTCTCAGAAAATCTGTCCCCTATCTCAATGTCGCTTGGACAACAAATCCTTATCACGATTTTTTTTGCCGCGATTCTTATCGTTGGGGCGGTCGTGATTCGTTGGGACCCGTTTGAGAATGGTCATTCCGCCGTTTCGGAGTCTCTTTCAACCCGGGCGCGACAACAACAACGATTGGAATCGATCATCAAAGACACTTCACGGTATAAGGACTTTTACAATCGGTATGACCTGTTTTACTCCCGAATGACGGAATCACAACGGAATGATTTACGTCAGATTCAGGACCGAATCAACAGAGACCCGGACGGAGCTGTGTTGAATCAAATGTTGACGACCTACATTGCATGGTTGAAAACCTTAACGCCGGATGATCGGGCGTTGATTGAAGAAACGAGTACCGCGCAAGAGCGGGTCGCAATGATTCGTTCGATCAAGGAACAGCAAGACAGGATACAGGGTTTGGATGAGGGAACGAACGGTTCGCAACGGTCCGCTAATCGTCGAACAGGCGAATCTGGGATTGATAATATGCCGACCGATTCGGAATTGGCCCAGTTTATTGAAAAAATGGACCCGCGTAAACGTCAACATTTACTTGGTCTTCCCCCAGATGAATTTATTTATCGATTGCTCCAAGAATACTGGAAAGATAAAAGTCAATAATTGTCCCCAACCTCCTTTTTTTTTATGCAAGGTGCTGAATTTTTAAGCGGTTTGAATACTGGTTTGGTCGAACCAAACGGTCCTGTTTCCCTTGCGCAGACCTCGGAAAAATCGGCTGCACAAAACCTTGATGTTTGTTGGGGTCTCGATCAATGGAGCAATTGGCGAGAACAGGCACATGATTTGAAGAATTACACGATTTCCAATCTTGACACGCTTTTGGAGCAGTTTGAAGACAATCTCAAAGCGAAAGGGGTCACTGTTCTTTGGGCAAGAAATGCGGAAGAAGCAAACCGTTATATTCTCGGTATTGTCCGTGAACATCAAGTCAAAACGGTTGTTAAAGGAAAATCAATGATTTCTGAGGAAATCAACCTTAATCACGCGCTTTCTGAACAGGGAGTAGAAGCTCTTGAAACCGATTTGGGGGAGTACATCGTTCAATTAGCAGGTCAACGACCGACTCATATTGTGACCCCTGCTCTTCATCTTTCAGCAGGAGATGTGGGGCGACTGTTTGCCGAGAAATTGGGTGAACCTTTTACAGAGGTGCATGAAGAGCTGACGATCATTGCGAGAAAACGGTTGCGCGAGAAATTCGTCAACGCCGATTTGGGGATTTCCGGGGTCAACTTTGGAATCGCCGAATCCGGGACTCTTGCGCTCATTGAAAATGAAGGTAATATAGGTCTCTCGACTTCGGCTCCCCCCGTTCATGTTGCTCTTATGGGAATCGAAAAACTGGTTCCCCGACTTGCCGATCTTCCCTTGTTTCTCAACATGCTCCCAAGAATGGGAACCGGTCAGAAATTGACGACCTACGTTCACCTTTTTCATGGTCCGGCTCTAGGTCGCAAAATGTACCTCATATTGCTTGATAATGGTCGTTCTGAACTGCTTGCGCAACCTGAACATCGTAAAGTGCTGCATTGCATTCGTTGCGGTCTCTGTATGAACAATTGTCCCGTTTATCGACATGTTGGGGGTTGGGCTTATGGTTGGATTTATCCCGGCCCAATCGGTTCCGTTCTGACCCCTCATTTAATCGGAATGAAAAAAGCGGGCAAACTCCCCTTTGCCTGTTCTCTTTGCGGGGCATGTAGTGACATTTGCCCTGTTAAAATCGATCTCGCTCACCAAATGGTCCGACTTCGCAAAAAAGCGGTTTCCGAACCGTCTCCCGTTCGGTCGATTATTGACCGATTGACTTGGATGAGTTTTGCGGTTGCAATGCAAAGTCAATTCCGATTCCGAACGACAATGTTGGGAGTCAAAACCGGAATCCGTCTCTCCCCTTTTCTGCTGTTTCATCCCAGTTATCTTGGACAATGGACACGAGGTCGGGACTTGCCGGAAATCCCCCAAGAAGGGTCTTTTCGTGATTGGTGGAGCAAGCGAACCCCAAATAATGTTGTTTTGAAAAACGGTCAAAAGGAGTAAGGGCGTTATTTGGTTGTTTCCTTACGAACGCCGGGACCTTCAATCCTGCTCCGACCACTTGGAAGAGGAATGAGACGGATTTGGGTTGGAATTCGTTCTTTGAGCTGATTGACATGTGAGATAATGCCGATTCGTTTGCCGGACTGTCGCAGTGTTGCAAGAGCGGAGATTGTACATTCCAACGTTTCTTCATCGAGTGTTCCAAATCCTTCATCCAGAAACAGTGATTCCGTTTGCACATTGTTGCTGACCATTTGGGCTAAACCGAGAGCAAGGGCGAGACTGGTCAGAAAACTTTCACCTCCTGAGAGATTCTTGGTTGAACGGACTTCACCATTTTGATCGAGATCAATAACATCACATTCAAGAGGACCATTTGCGCGGGTCAGACGGTATCTGGGGGACAATAAGGAGAGTTGTTGATTGGCGTGAGAGAGGAGGTGATTGAATGTTAATCCTTGCGCGAAATTGCGGAATTTCTTTCCGTCCGCCGATCCAACCAGTTCATTGAGTAAGGAAAATCGACGACATTCACGTTCTTGGACCGCGATTTGTCCCAATTTTTCAAGATGCCGTTTTCGTTGCTGTTCATTGGTAAGGAGACGCCCGTTAATTTCTCCCAGTTTTTGGTTGAACGTATTTAAGTTGGTTGTGAGCGTGAGTTTGAGTTCCCGCAACATTTCAAGCGGTTGTTCGGGAATCGGTTGTTCCTGTTTTTCAATCAGGTTTTTTTGTTTTTCTGACAATAATCCGTTGATTCGAGACCGTTCTGTACTGAAAAACGTTGCCCGATTTTGGAGTTGTTGCAACAGATCATCTGGAAGTTCGGATGCTAGAAAATCCTCTTCCGAAGAAAAACCGGAGTCTTGCCGTTTTCGAGCAAAAGAGGGTTCCTTTTCAAGTAGGAGGATTTGTTGGTCACTTTGAATCCGTTCTTCTATCATCCCGATTTCCGTATTCAACCGAACCTGTTCGAGTTGATCGTGCTCTCCTTGTTGTCGTTTTTCCTCATATTCTTTTCGCGCAAGGTCAATTTTTTGTTGCAAAGTCCGTTCGGCAACATCAGGGTCCCGATTGTCAAGAATTGAACTCCTCTCTTTTTTGTATTGATCCATTTCACTTTTGCGTCGTGTCTTTTCCTCAAAATAATCTGTCATTTCCGCTTGAGATTTCAGGAGCAAAACTGTTTGAGCATTGATTTTGTTCTGGAGAATGTTTATGGAACGGAGATGGTCGGCATACTCACGAAAAAATGTCTCCATTTCATGCTTTTGACTCTGCATTTGCTTTTGTCTCTGTTGAATCCGTTTCCATTCTTTTTCATTCTTTGCCGAATCCGGGAATGACTCCGTTACAAAGGGATGCTCCAAAGAACCGCAAAGAGGGCAAGGTTCGTTGAGATGTAACTCTTGACGATGTTGATTCAAGGATTGGACAGTTGCAAGAAAAACCCGCTCTTCATTTATTTGGACAATCCGGTCCTGAATCAATCGTTCCTCCTGATTGAACTGTTCCAGTTCCCGATTAAGAAGGTCTTGTAATTGTTGTTGAACCTTTTCATAAGCATCTTCTTCAACAGTGTGCGTCAACTGTTTCATTGCGTCTATTGTTGATTCCTCCAAAAAATGTGGAGAAGAGGCAGAAGAAGATGAGGATAAGGATGAGGATACAGAAGATGCAGAAGAGGAGGAAGAAGGAGACGTTGAAGAGGGCAAAACAGAATCTGTTTGAATCAAGGGGAGTTGCATTTCTAAAACAGACTGTTGTCTCTCCAGTTGTTCTTGCAGACCCTTAATCTGCTTGTCTGTTGCTTCATACAACTTTGTTGCTTGCTGTAATTTTTCTTCTACGGTTCGCAAATCCGCAGAAAAATGAGCAATTTTGACATCCAATTCCCGGGCTTTGATAAAATGAGGCCGTTCTCGTTCCTGTTCGGCTGCAACACTTGTCCAACTGTTTTTTAGCAAATCCCTTTCCTTTGTTGTGACTTCATGTCGTAATTGCAGCTCGCGTAAACATCGGCTCTTTTCCGCAAGTGTCTCTCGATTCACCTCCATTTGTGTCCGCAGTTCACGCAATTCTTTGTAAGCGGGAAATATTTTCTGAAATCGCTCAAAACGAGTTAATCGTGCAAGTTCCGGTTGAAAATTCTTTTCCTGCTTTGTTAATTCTTCCAACTGAACACTCAAGTCGTGAACGCTTTTTTTCAATTCTTCCAACTGCTCTAAAAACTCGATTTGCGAAAAAATAACATGCTGCTGATCCTGAATCTGCACAATTTGAACATTCAATTCCGCTCTTTGTCGATTCAGTTCGCCCTCTTCCGTTTCCGAAAACAGCTCAACACCTGATAATTCGGCTCGAAGAAGTTCAAGCCGGTTCTTTTCTTCCTTCTGTCGCTCAAAAACGGCAATCGAAATGTCCGAGTAAATCTCTGTTCCCGTTATTCGCTCCAAAATGGGAGAACGATCATTCGCCGACGCTCGCAAAAATTTGTCAAAATCCCCTTGCGCAAGAAGAACTGTTCGCGTAAATTGGTCGAAGTCCATTCCAATCAGGGTCTTGACACACTCTTCCCTGTTTTTCAACCGATCCTCCAGAATATGTCCCGTTCTTGCGTCGCCAATCTCATGTTCAGGTGTCTGGAGTTTACCTTTTGTTGCTTTTCGGGCCCGACTTTGCGACCAAGTTGCACGATATTGCCCTGATTCGGTTCGGAATTCGATTTCAGCCGAACAAAAACCGGTTCCCCGGGACATGATTTCATTTTCCGTTTGAGTGCATTTGGCAAGACGGGGCGTTCGACCAAAGAGAGCAAGACAGATTGCGTCCAGAATCGTTGATTTACCTGACCCGGTTGGTCCGCCAATTACAAAAATACCGTTTTCCAAGTATTCTGGGTCTTGAAAATCAATCGACCAGTCTCCAACCAACGAATTCAAATTACTCAGTCGAACTAAATCTATTTGGATCATCTTGAAATTGCCTATTTGTCCTGTTTGACTATTTTCTCAGACGTCCTATTAAACGTCCTATTCGTCTCTTCAAAAAGAAAAAACGTCCGACCCAATTGTATCATAAGGGTCTTTGACTGATAATTGCGGTTATACATGGATTCCTCGTATTTTTTTCAGAAAACCGTTTTATCGAGATTCTCCTGTTTCTCCCTGCATGTTATCGTTTTACACTGTCGTGCTCTATGTCGATTGAACAAACAGATGGAATCGTCTTGAAATCCGTCGATTTCAGTGAAACCAGCTTGATTTTGTCTATCTACACCCAAAATTTTGGCAAAATTAACGCAATTGCAAAAGGCGGACGTCGCTTAAAAAGCCCTTTTGAAACATCGTTGGACGTTTTGGCCCATGTTCGACTTGGTGTTCTGCGAAAAAAGAATGATTCGCTCGACATTTTGACAGAATCAAAGTTGATTCAACGGTTTTGTCCTCATTCTCACAATTTGGCCGGATTGTATGCGGGTTATATCCTTGTCGATTTGATTCAGGAATTGACAGAAAACGGCGAACCCAATCCCCCTTTGTTTTTTTTGATAAAAGCAACATTGGAAGATTTTGCAATCGGTTCGTTCGTTCAACGATCCCTCATTCGTTTTGAATGGAGAATGCTCGATCTGCTCGGAATGAAACCTGTTCTGGATCGCTGTGTTGAGTGCGAGCGACAATTGCCCGACATACCGAGATCGGTTTCGACGGTTGCTTCACCTCCTCACAAACATCTTGGGTTTTCTGACTCGGCTTGTTCAGCATCAGAAATTTCAAATCATCTCAAACACACTCTCCAACATCGAGTTAGTTTCAGTCCCCTAAACGGCGGAATCCTGTGTTCGCGTTGCCGAATCGGCGCAACTCATCTCTTGTCGGTTCGTCAATCAACCCTGACTCTCTTACGTCAACTCATCCAACAATCCAGTTCTTTGGAGGAGGAATTCCAGAATCGGATGTGGACACAGATGTCAATCGACAAGTCAGCATTAGGTGAAATCCGGCGATTAACGACACATACGGTTTCGCATCTTGCAGAAAGGCGACCGGAATTGTATTCTTATCTTGGTGTTGTCTCACGTTTTGACCGGGAATAGAATCCAACCAAGTCATACAACAAATTCAATCGTTGTTTTGTTAAGACTGTGAAAAACGTCGGACGACAGGAACCAGAATATGTTTTGGGAAAGTAAAATGGGGCAAGTAGGAACCGTTGTGTTTTCAACAGAAGATTAAGAAAATCAGTACAATCCTAAAATTTAGCAGAATCTATGTTTGTTGCCCAGTTTGTCTTGTATCATCTTTCTATGCTCGTTGTTTTTTTGGGACTGTTTTGGTTTATGGTCAAAAAACCGTTGACCGTCAGTCGTTTATTAAGATTTGGGCTTTACGGATTCTTGGGAAGTGCCTGTTTTTTTACTTTGCTGATTGGTAAAACGGTACAAATGCGGGCAATTGGTCAACGTTTTGCCGAATCCCTTTTTTTTGAAAGTGCGTTTTTTCTCATTCTGTGTCTGTTTGTTCCCAAAAAGACACCGTCCAAAATCTGGACCATTTCTCTGATCTTCTTGTCCCTCACTTTTGTTACAATCGGCATATTTTCACTCTACATAGAACCGCGACGTGTAACGGTCGCGCATTATGAAATCATTTCTGAAAAAATGAATGATCACGTTCGGATTGTTTTTTTGTGTGATCTGCAAACAGACAATGATCCGGGAGAGTATGAGCGTTATGTCCTCAAAAAAGCGCAATCCCTAGAACCAGATTTGCTCCTTTTCGGGGGAGATTACATGCAGCCCGGATTTGAAAAGGCAACTCATGTTGCAACTCTCTTGAATGGGATACTGCGCGATTGTCATTTGTCAGCTCCACTTGGTGTTTACGCTCTTTTGGGCAATCATGACTGGAACCTTTCTGAAACCCTTTTGCAACTGCTATTTCAAGAAACACCGATTCAGTTGGTTCCTCAAAATTTTTCCAAAACGGTTAAAAAAGGTTCAACGGAAATCCTGTTGACTTTTTTGTCGCTTGGTGATTCTTGGATCGCCAACCAAAAAAAGTTCAGCAATTCAGCCGAACAATTCCACATTATGTTGGGACATAATCCTTCTTTTGCAGGAGGAGAAACGGACGCCGACCTCGCACTTGCCGGACACACACATGGAGGTCAGGTTTGTATTCCCGGATTTGGCCCACTTATTACCTTTGCACCTGGAATTCCTCGATTCTGGGGGAAAGGGAAAACCCAAATCAACGACAAACAAACCTTGATTGTTTCAAATGGGATTGGTTTGGAACGGGGATATGCGCCCCGAATTCGTTTTTTTTGCCCGCCTGAAATTGTTGTGATTGATCTTTATCCGAACAATCCTAATGATCGCAACAAGCGGTAATGTTTTCTCAATTTGACATTTCCGGCGAGTTTTGGTTGTTAAGATTTCTGTATTTTGTCTGTCTTAACATTTGTTTTTCCAAACGCCGTTCTGCTTGATCCGGTTAGTTAAACTATAGCGATCCTAACAGCAGAATATGTTAAAATATACGGCATCTGAGGGTCAAGACAATTATCGCAAAAACCCGACTTTCTCCTATTTTTTGTTTGGTTCCGATTCAAACGAAGACGATAATTGTAGGTGTCAGGCCTGATAAGCCTGTTCTAAGGAACAGACTGATTAGTCTAAAAATAGGTGAAGAGACAATTTTTCAGGTCTGACGGATTTTGCCGATTTCCCGAATCGGTAAATGACCACATAACCCGTATTCAAATCGTGAGTGTCGTTCTTCCCGCAAATGGAACATCCTCACATTTCCCAATCGTTTTCAATATTAGGAGAATCCAGGAATGAGACCCAGTTTCTTGTCTTTGCCCTTTGTACTTACGCTCGTCCTTTGCACTTATCTGCCCGTTCAAGCGGATAATGCGCCGCTCCCCACTTTACTGAAAAAAACGCCGGGTTCTCCGTCCCAATCATCGGCAACACAGGAAGGTTCGATCCAAATGGTCAATCTGCTCCTCCTTGATGATTTGAGTCCGAAAAGCTCCGATTTGGTCCCAGAAACGTTTGCAGCAGAGTTTGATGAATCGAATTTTGATGAATCGAATGATGAAACCGGGGTAATGAGTACAAAAGAGTATGCAGAAAATTCCTATCTAGGTGAGCATGACATTGAATACGGTTATGCAACAACGTATACAATCGGTTGTAACCCTTGTGAACCGATCACCTGTTGGAATCCTTGTGATCCTTGCGGTTCCTATAATCCGTGTAGGACACAATCGGTCAACCCTTACTTTTTAGAAGGTTGGGTGAGTGCAGGTGTTGCCCTTGATCCAAGACTCTCCGAAAACAGTTCGGGTTTTCCCAATCCCTATTTTGATCGGGTCAACCAATTTCAGCTCAATCAGCTGTATCTGACACTTGGTCGTAATGTCAATCCGAATAAACGCTCGTTTGACATAGGAGGTCGGGTTGATTTGCTTTATGGAACGGATTACATCTATACAAGTGCTCTTGGATTGGAAACGAAGACGAATTCGGTTTTTGCTCCCAATGTTCAGACAATGGACCCTCTTTTGGCGGAACGGCGTTGGAACTCGGGGGGAGACACCCGACTTGGATTGAATCAGCTTGATCTGGGTCTTTACGGTTTGTCTATGCCGCAATTGTATGCTGAGTTTTTTGCTCCTTTAGGACAGGGGACGACGTTGAAAGTGGGGCATTTTTACTCGATGATGGGGTATGAATCGCCAATGTCAACCGAAAATTTCTTCTACACACATACCCTGTCCATGTATTATGGAGAACCGACAACAATGACTGGGGGTGTTTTGACACAACGATTGTCCCGACAATTCAGTGTTTTGGCCGGATTGACACAAGGTTGGAATGTCTGGGAGAACCCCAATAATAAAATGTCCTACGTTTTTGGAGGTGTTTGGAACAGTTGCGATGATCGGACTGCTCTTGCACTGACGCTCCATACAGGAAAATATGATGTTCAGGGAGAGAATACCCGGACGAATTACAGTTTGGTCATGAGTCACTATTTCACACAACGTTTTGGTTGGGTGATTCAGCAGGATTTGGGAATAGAAGAAGCCGGAAATTCCATGTCAATCAACGGAATGGAGATTCCAGTTCGGGGAGAATGGACTTCGCTGACGAATTACTTCTTTTATTCCTTCAATTCACGAGTTTCAGCCGGTTTACGGTTGGAATGGTTCCAAGACTACAATCATTCCAAAATCTTTACAGCACCTGTTTATTTTCAAGATGGGAATGACTGGTCTAGAATTGTTGGAAACAATTACTACAATCTAACATTGGGATTGAATTGGCGACCAACGGACCATCTTACCTTGCGACCAGAAATTCGTTGGGATTGGTCGGATGTAAGGGTTGACAGTTCGGCAGGAACGCTTATGAGCGGAGTTTTCGGGAGTAATAACAACAGACATCAAGACCAGTTTACGGTTGCAATAGAAGGTGTCTACAAATTTTAATGAAGGAAAAAAGAATTCATGTTGCAAACAGAACAGTCGGACACGTCCGAATTGATTGGGGAACTGACACAGACACTTTCCAAGTATTCGATCTCGATTTCTCCCAAAAAAGTGAAGCAGCTTGCTCATTATGCGTCACTTCTTTGGGGTTGGAATGAAAAGTTAAACCTGACCCGACACACAGATTGTGAGAAGTTTGTAACCCGGGATATTGTTGATTCATTAGCATTAGCGGAATTTTTACTTCCGAATGAACGGATTTTGGATGTTGGAACAGGGGGAGGAGTTCCCGGGATACTTCTCACCATTTTACGACCGGATTTACATATTGAACTGTGTGATTCAACCGGCAAAAAAGCAAAGGTTGTTGCCGAAATCATTCAGGAAATGGGTTTACGACTCCCTGTTTATCATTCCAAAGCTGAATCCTTGTTTCCAGAAAGCCGTTTTTCAACCCTAGTCGTTCGTGCTGTCTCAAAAATGCCGAAATTACTTCAAATGTTTGCCCCACATTGGCATTTTTTTGAACGAATTTTGCTCCTCAAAGGACCCAATTGGGTCGAGGAAAGAGGGGAATCCCGACATGTTGGTTTAATGAAAAATTTGGCACTTCGTGTTCTTAAAACGTATGATATACCGTCAATCAACGAGAACGGGCTGAAGTCTCTCTCAAGTCGGTCGGTCGCGCAAGGAAGTGTCGTTTTGCAGATTTGTCAGAAAGACAAATTTGCGACTCTTCCCGAACATATTGCGGCTTCATTGGTTGAGAAAAAACCGGTTAAACCGAGAAAAAGGAAAAAGGATTATCGACCGAGAAAACAATGAACAATTCCGGTCGGAATTTTGTCAACAGAACGTTTTTTTGTTGCATAATCATCAACAACCCTTTTCCTGTACAATCAGGTTCCTGAATAATCAAGGTTTACAGTATCATGCAACGCTTTTTTTTGGGTTGGGATCGTCCACTTCTTCAAACAGCGTCCGAGTTTTTACTTGACCATTTTGTCCAAGCAAAACAGTTTGATTTGAGCGATGTTGTGATTGCTCTTCCCAGTTCCCGGGCAATTCAGCGATTGCAAGAAATTCTTTTGGAAACGGTTGATTCGGCAATTGAAAAGGGCCGGATTCAACCGGATTGGTTTCCCCCCCAATTTTTGACCGTTGGACATTTATTTGAAGAACTGTATCCTCTTCAAAAACCGCTTGCTGATGATTTGTTGCAACAATTGAGTTGGATTGAATCCCTCGATCAATTGCAACAGGAAAGTCCCGACATTTTGGCTCGAGTTTTGCCCCATGTCCCGGACAAAAATGATTGGAACATGCGGTTTTCACTTGCTCAGATTTTTGCGAAAGTACATCGTGAATTGGCGGAAGAGACGCTTGACTTCAACGATGTCGCTCAAAAATGCCGGGAAATGGGGATTACAGATGAAGCAATTCGTTGGGATTCGCTCGCCGAATTGCAGAAACGGTATCTCGAGTTTCTGGACTCACTTGAATACTGGGATGTCCAAACAGCTCGTATCTATGCAATTCAAAAACGTGAATTACAGACCAGAAAACGAATTGTTCTGATTGGGGTTGCCGATTTGAACAGAGTACAGAAAATGATGCTCGATCAAATCGAGAATCAGGTCCTTGCTCTTCTATCTGCCCCAGAAAAGCAATCACAGCATTTTGACAAATACGGTTGCGTCGTTGCATCTCGTTGGAAATCAACGACAATTGATATTCGGGATGAACAAATCGAGATTGTTGACACTCCAACCGAACAAGGAATTGCATCCGCTGTTTGGGTTGCGAATCAGACCAACAATCCAAGCGGTTTGAACAATGCCGAAACAATCGTCCTCGGTGTCCCCAATGATGATTTGATCCCTTTTGTTCAACAACAGTTTCAACAAGCAGGTGTCAAAACCCGGGTCGTTGCAGGTCGATCCGCGCAACAGACAACCCCTTATAAGTTTCTCGAAGTTTTCTCCCGACTGATCCAAACACGCGAATATGCCGATTTTGCGGATTTACTCCGGTTTCCAACGGTCGAGAATTGGTTCATAAATGAAAATGAAAAGGAAACATTTTGCCCTGTACTGACAGAATCAGACAAGTTTTATACCGATCACCTGCCAAGAACCGTTGATTCTCTTGTTGAACAGCGAACTGTCAAGCAGGACATTTCGTCAGCAACCCCAAAAGTCGATTTACACTCAGAACATAATTCAGTTGTTGACCGAAAAATAACGTTGCAAATGGTTTGGAAAAAACTCGAAACGGTTTTGCAACCGTTTATGAACAATGAATCAAATGGTTTACGGCTCATTATCCGAACTTTTTTTTCGGACAAAGCGGATTATTTTGGCAATCGGGTTGTTGAAGAGATTGAAAGAATGCTCGATCAGATCGCCGGATTGCCTGTTCAGGTGAAATTTGTGCCGAATCCGGCTGAATTACTGGATTTGATTCTTCAACAATTACGGTCGATTCGGATTGCAGCACCTGCTGAAAAAAATGCAATCGAAATTTTAGGTTGGTTGGAATTGGTTCTGGACGATTCGCCGTTTATGGTTGTAACCGGTCTCAATGAAGGAATCATCCCCTCCTCCCTTTCCGCCGATCTATTCTTGCCCGAAAAACTCCGAAAAGAATTGCAACTCGAAGATAATGACCGTCGTTTAGCACGAGATGCGTATGCTCTTTCGGTGTTGCTCGCTGTCCGGCGTCAAAAAGGAGCCGTTCTTCTGATTGCCGGTCGACGATCTTCAACGGGCGATCCCCTCTTGCCAAGTCGTCTGTTTTTTGCAACGGATGTTGAAACAATTGCAAAACGGGTTGAGCGATTTTTTTCCGTTGAGGAAAAGCAACATCCCGTTGTTTTTCCCGGAACACTGCGAGCAGAACAGGCGGAATCGACGTTTCGACCTCCCGATTCCCGACCTCTTCTTCGACCGGTTGAATCAATGCGGATTACCGAATTCAGGGATTTTCTCGCCTGTCCTTATCGTTATTACTTGCGACACTTGTTGAAACTGGATGTTTTGAAGGACTCCGACGAAGAATTAGATGCTGCAAAATTTGGCAATTTACTGCATAATGTGCTGCAATTATTTGGAGCGGGACCAATCCGGGATTCAGATTCCGAAGAAGAAATTGCCAATGAACTGAATCGGTTGCTTGATGAAGCGACAGAACAACAGTATGGTCAAACACCCCGAGCTGTTATTTTGGTGCAACGAGAACAATTACGGTATCGTTTGAACGCTTTTGCCAATTGGCAAGCGAATTGGGTCGCGCAAGGAAACCGAATTCTTTTTACGGAATTGGGACTCGATCAGAAAATCAACGGAAAACCGATTCAAGCGGTTCTTGAGGTTGACCTAGAAACACGAATCAAACTGCGAGGTCGGATTGACCGGATTGATGTTCATGCAGAAACCGGAACATGGTATTTGTTGGATTACAAGAGTTCGGATTCGGCCAAATCGCCTGAAAAAGTACATCGACAAAGCGGGAAATGGGTTGATCTGCAACTCCCTCTTTATCGACATGTTCTTCAACAATCGGTTCACAACATGCCGCAAATCAACCAACTCGCAGTCGGTTACATTGTCTTGCCCAAAGACATATCGCAAACCGGTTTTCTTCAAGCCGATTGGACGAAAGCGGAATGGGAGGATGCAGTCGAAACGGCACGTTCGGTTGTTCGCAAAATCCGGGCTGAACACTTTGGTTCCGAATTTATGTCCCCTATTCCGCCCGCCTTTAGTGAAATATACGCCGCAATTTGCGGGTCTTGACCTATTAACCCAACATCAACCGGACATCGTAGTGAGCGAACAGGTCGGAGATGGAGAAGCCTTAGCGTCTTTCAATCATTCGCAGTCCCCCTTGCGCGGGGTGAAGTTGGGACGGTATTCTTGTGTTTAGGCAATATGGGCGATTTTGACCAAAAATAAGGTTTGTTTCGGCAAATCGGGAAAAGAAGAGGCCCAACTGAATCGCCCGATTCGTCTTTCTGTCCAGTTGAGAACCGAAAAGAACCGATCCTAGCATTAGTCGTTCCGATTAGAGTTCTTTTACCCGCGCCCCTGTTATGTCCAATCAGCCTGAATCCGAAGTTATTCGTCTTACGCGACAAGTCCAACAACTGGAAGAGCGGTTGTCACAAGCTCAACGTTTAACGGCACTTGGAGAATTGCTTGGAACGACCGCACATGAGTTTAATAACATTTTGACGACGATCATCAATTATGCGCAGCTTGGAATGCGGCATAAGGATGTACCGACACGGGAGAAGGCGTTTGAGAAAATTTTGGGGGCGTCTCAAAGAGCTGCTAAAATTACAAAAACGATTTTGGGGAGTGCAAGAAACCGGAAAAAGGAGTTTGAGCCGATTGCTTTGTCGGAACTCTGCGACGATGTTCTTCTACTTCTTGAACGCGAAATGACCAAGTACAAGGTTGTAATCGAGAAAAATTATGCCGAAGTCCCTGAAATTCTTGGAGATGCCAATCAATTGCAACAGGTTTTGTTGAATCTGCTCATCAACGCGAGACAGGCAATGCCGGACGGGGGAAAATTGCAAATGAAACTGCGTTATGACCAAAAAACTGAAACCGTTGACCTGATGATCCGTGATTATGGTTGTGGAATTCCTCAAGAAAAACTCCCGTTGATTTTTGACTCCTTCTATTCAACGAAATCGGGGCCGGACAGCAGCGGAAAGGGGGGGTGCGGGTTGGGGCTTTCACTTTGTAAGCAGGTCATTGAAGGACACAAGGGGAAAATTCGGGTTGAAAGTTCATTGGGTAAAGGAACGGCATTTACGTTAAAATTTCCGGTTCGAGAAGAACCTCAAACGATTGCGTTTCCCAAGACGTTAGCGTTTCCGGGCAATGTTTACCCGGATGCTGCCCTATAGTTGGGGATAGGGGTTGGGGGATAGGGAATAGGGGGAAGAATGGAGAATTGAAAATGGAGACAGAGAACTGGGAACTGAGTCCCCAAAAAAGGGAAGGAACCTGTTGACTCGCGAGACGCCGTTATCTTTCTGTCTTCTCCTTCTACCTCCTTTTTACGCGCGGAACGATGTTCCTCGGTTAAACATTACGCGCGATACGTTGTATTGCGGCTAAGCGACAAATCTTCTCCCTATCCCCTATTCCCCAACCCCTATTCCCTATCTCCTGCCTTCTCAACCCAATTGCCAGATTCCCATACGAATCAAGGTTTTGAGCGAATTGGACGCAAAAACAGCAGCCGGTTCAAAACCACAATGAGACAGGCAGTGTTCACAACGGGGATCGTGACCCGGACCGGTCTTGTCCCAATCCGTCTGTTCGTACAGTTCTTCAAAACTCTCATAATGTCGGTCTGTCAACAAATAACAGGGACCTTTCCAACCGGCAATATTTCGAGTCGGGTTCGCAAACGCCGCACAATCAAGCGAGTGTTCCCCACACAAAAAGTCCATAAATATAGGGGAGGTTGTAATTCGGTATCCCCGCATTTTTGAGCGTATTTCACGAAAACGGTTGTGGACTTCTTCACGCGAGAGGAACAGATCGGCATTTTCAACGGATTCATACCCAAATCCGGGCGCAAGCATGATTCCGTTGATCTTTACCTTTTTCAGCGTTTCCGCCAAATCAATCAACTGTTCAACCGTTGTTTCCTTGTACAACGTCGTGTTGGTATAAACCAAATAACCTCGTTCTTTAGCGAGGGTGATACCGCGAAGTGCTTTTTGAAAGACCCCGGGTTGTTCGACAATCAGATCGTGAACGGATTCCGGCCCGTCCAGATGCACATTCCAAAACAGCCGGGACTTCAATTTTTTGTACTTAGGCTCTTCAAACAGTTGGTCAAAGAGCGTCAGTTTTTCGGCGAGTAAAACACCATTTGTGCAGAAATAGATAAATTTTCCGCGATCCAGAACAGCTTTGACCAGTTCGATGATTTCAGGATAGATAAGTGGTTCACCTCCACAAACGCTAACGATTGGGGCGGGACACTGATCGACGGATTCGAGACAGTCCTTGAGGGACATTCGTTGATTCAGGGTCTGCGCATATTCCCTGATTCGTCCACAACCGCTACATTTGAGGTTGCAAGCGTGAAGTGGTTCCAGCATGAGAACGAGCGGAAATCGTTTCATCCCGGCTCGTTTCATCTTGAAAATATAGCGACTTAGGGCATACGTTAAATTGAATGGAAATCGCATAATCGGCAGAATCGCACAATCGGCAAAAAAGGACCAAAAGGACATTTTACGCCCCACATTCTACCATGATCTGGAGAAAACAACAGGCGACCCTGAACTGAACAACTCAACATCACACATTGCGTCCCGTCTTGCAGCGAACGATGAAAAAAAGTAGAATACGCTGAAATATAAAGCCCCTTATTAAACCTACAAAGCGGTCGGTGTTCTTAGCAACGGACATTATAATCATTGATCCGCTCTCACTGTCCTCAACAAATTCAGCAACGAACAATTTTATCAACGAATTCAACTTTCCCCCAACATTACAAGGAGAAAAAAATGGCCGATAATGATTCTGTTCTTTCAGGTAAAAACTTTGGCGTTGGAGTCCCTCAACAAAAGGAGGGGTTCTACCTCAAAGGTTCCTCACACCTTGAATGGGGGATGAAAGACCGGTTGTCCCGCGTTTTTAACCCTCAATCGGGCAACACCGTCATGCTCGCGTTCGATCACGGTTACATTATGGGACCAACAAGTGGTCTCGAACGTATGGATTTGACGATCAATCCGCTTCTTGAGTACGCCGACTGCATCATGTGCACTCGCGGAGCTTTGCGCAGCATTGTTCCCCCGACGATCAACAAGCCGGTTTCCTTGCGATTTTCAGCCGGATCGACCATTCTGACGACCTTGAACGAAGAATGTCTTATGGACATTGAGGAAGCGGTTCGGCTGAATGCTTCGTTGCTCGCAATCATGGTCGCGGTCGGCGATCAACGATTTGAGGGATTGACGATCAGAAATTTGACACAAACGGTTGATTGGGGGACGCGATATGGAATTCCAACACTGGGAGTAACCGCAGTCGGGAAAGAATTGGTCCGGGATGCTCGCTATTTGAGTATGGCGTCCAGAGTCTGCGCCGAAAACGGGGCCCATGTCGTCAAAACCTATTTCTGTGAAAAGGATTTTGAACAGGTCACAAACTCGGTTCCCGTCCCGATTGTGATTGCAGGAGGAAAGAAGTTGCCCGAAAAAGAGGCCCTTGAAATGGCATATCAGGCAATCGATCAGGGTGCAGCCGGGGTTGATATGGGACGCAACATTTTCCAAGCCGAACACCCGATTGCAATGATTCAGTCCGTCCGGGCTGTTGTTCATGACGGTTTGAAACCGGATAAAGCGTTTGAAATGTATCAATCCCTCAAAACCCAATAGATAACAAAACAGTAACAAATCAATCTCTCAAGAGACCAAAAATGTCAAATACCATGTTGAAACCCGATTTTAAGAAATGTGAAGGGCTTTTACCTGTCATTGCTCAGGACGTGCAGTCCGGCGAGGTACTTATGCTCGCTTATATGAACGAAGAGGCGTATAACGAAACCGTACAAACCGGTCGAGCCGTCTATTTCAGTCGTTCGCGGAATAAACTTTGGCGTAAAGGTGAAGAAAGCGGCAATGTCCAGAAGGTACACGGTATCTTCATTGACTGTGATTGTGACACCTTGTTGCTCAAAGTCGAGCAGATCGGCGGAGCAGCGTGTCATGAAGGATACAAGAGTTGTTTTTTCCGGGAATTGACGGATGAGGGACACCGTGTTATTGGAGAACGGGTTTTTGACCCTGCTCAGGTCTACAAAAAGTGAGGATAAATCATGGCAAATAAACTGTTTGACAACGCAAAAAAAAACAAAGCGGATGAATTTTATACGCAGCTTAACGACATCGCAACTGAATTGCAGCATTACCAAGAGCAGTTTCGTGGCAAGGTCGTTTTCTGTAACTGCGACGATCCTTACGAAAGCAACTTTTTCAAGTATTTTGCGCTGAATTTCAATTTTTGGGGACTCAAAAAACTGATAGCCACATGCTATGCCGGTTCTCCGATAGCGAATACACAATTATCGTTATTCGACGATGAACCACCGGAAGCCAAAACGACAAAATCGCCGCACAAAATCGAAATTACCGAAGTTGACGACTACAATGGAGATGGGGCGTTTGACTTAGCGGATGTCGAGCTTTTGCTCCGAAACAAAAAAAACGTGCTGACACGGCTTAAAGGAAATGGCGATTTCCGGTCAGCGGAATGTATCAAACTATTAAAAGAGGCTGATATTGTCGTTACAAACCCACCGTTTTCGCTCTTCCGTGAGTATGTCGCGCAACTTGTTGAATACGATAAACAGTTTATCATCATCGGTAATACGAATGCGCTAAGTTATAAGGAAGTGTTTGGATTTATTAAGGAAAACAAGCTACGGACTGGATACACCAACTTTAATGTTGGGATGTACTTTTTTGTGCCAGACTATTGTGAAAAATACCATAAAATTGAAAATGGACAAAAAGTTGTCCGAGTTTCCACTTCCTGCTGGTTTACCAATTTTGGTGTAAAAAAACACAAGGAATTGTTGACACTATACAAAAAGTACACGCCCGCCGAATATCCACATTACGACAATTACGATGCGATTAATGTGGACAAGTTTTATGATATTCCTTGTGATTATGATGGTGAAATGGGTGTGCCGATTACTTTTTTGGATAAGTATAATCCCGACCAGTTTGAAATTATTGGCATTGACAGATACTTAGAAGGAAACAAAACTCCTAATAAAAGGTTTATGATAAACGGAAAAGAAATATACGCAAGAATTGTAATTCGCCGAATAGGAGCCACACAATGAAAATTACACTCAAAGAAATCACTATCCGAGAAGTTGCGAAAAACTACGTCGATAATAAAGAAGAAGGCGTTGTCGGATTTGACGGCAAATTGAATATTCGTCCTCCGTTCCAAAGGGAATTCGTCTATAAGGAAAAGCAGCGGGATGCTGTTATCGAAACCATCCGAAAAGGGTTTCCGCTGAACGTAATGTATTGGGTGGTTAATAGCGACGGGACGTATGAAGTCTTGGACGGGCAACAACGCACGGTCAGTTTCTGCCAATATGTCAATGGAAAATTTTTAGTTAATTTTGATGGTCGTGCGAAGGGGTTTCCAAACCTCACGGAAACCGAAAAGCGGCAAATTCTCGACTACAAACTGATGATCTATTTCTGCGAGGGAAATGACAAAGAAAAACTCGACTGGTTCCGTATTATCAACATCGCAGGCGAAAAATTGACCGAACAAGAGTTGCGCAACGCCGTTTATACCGGAACTTGGCTCTCCGATGCGAAACTGAAATTCAGTAAAAGCAACTGTGCGGCATATCTCTTGGCAAAAGATTATGTCAATGGTTCGCCAATCCGTCAAGAATTTTTGGAAAAAGCAATCCAGTGGATCAGCAGCGGCGATATTGAAAAATATATGTCTACTCACCAACTCAATCCGAATGCCAACGAACTATGGACATATTTTAAAAACGTAATAGAATGGGTCAAACTCACCTTTACTTCATACCGCAAGGAAATGAAAGGTCTTGATTGGGGACCCCTTTATGATAAGTTCAAAGGGGAGATGTTCGACACTATCAAGCTGGAACAAGAAATACAATCCCTTATGATGGATGACGACGTTACCAGTAAAAAAGGCGTTTATCCCTATCTTTTAACTCGCAATGAAAAGCATTTAAGTCTACGCGCCTTTTCGGAAAGTCAGAAAAGGGCGACCTATGAAAAACAAAAGGGAATTTGTCAAAAATGCGGCAAGGAATTTGAACTTGGTGGAATGGAAGCGGATCATATAACGCCGTGGAGCAAAGGCGGTAAAACGAACCCCGAAAACTGTCAGATGTTGTGCCTTGAATGTAACCGACGCAAAAGTGATGCTTGAAAATTTTCATGCCGAAGAAAATCGCTAAAAAGAAGACAGACTCTCTCGCTAATCCGGTCCAACGTTCATTGACCGAACATGGACCCCCTCATAGTCTGGATGCTGAAAAAGGGGTGATCGGGGCAATCCTGATTGACCCGCTTGTTTGTGATGAAGTGACAACCATTGTCCGGGCGGATGATTTTTTCTCGGACGCCAATAAATGCCTGTTCCGTCATTTGCAGGAAATGCACAGTTCAGGATCGGGCATTGACCTGACCCTTTTGTTAGCCCGTTTGGAACAAGCGGGGGAACTCGATGAAATCGGCGAAGAAGCCTATCTTGCTGAAGTCGTCGAACAGGTTCATGTTGCAGCACACGCCCCACATTATGCCGCAATTGTTCGTGATAAGGCGATTTTACGCGAATTGATTCACACAAGTGCCGAAATTCTGCGAAGTGCGTATGAACCATCTTTGACACCCCGGGAAATTGTGAACCAATCGGAAGAGAAAATTTTTGCTCTTTCAGATGCCCGGAACAGCAATCATGTTTTTCAGATCAACGATGTCATCATGGAGACTTTTGCGTTAATCGACGCAAGAGCGGGGGGGGTAAGTGACGGAGTTTTTACGGGTTTTACTGATTTCGACGCAATGACGGGCGGTCTTCATCCCGGGGAGTTGGTCATTCTTGCAGCCCGACCGAGTATGGGCAAAACGGCTCTTGCAACCAACATTGCCGATCATGCAGCTGCATCTCAAAAAGTGCCGACCCTTTTCGTCAGTCTCGAAATGTCCCGGATTGAATTGGCCCAACGTATGCTCTGTTCCCGGGGAAAAATTGACAGTCACAAATTACGAGGTAATTTTCTTTCTTCTGCCGAACGTCAACTGTTGATAAAAGCGTCCAATGAGCTTTCTTCAGCCCCGTTTTTTGTCGATGATTCCCCGAGTCGGACAGTAACGGAGATTGGCGCGGTTGCGCGACGAATTAAGAGGCAGGAAAACACGTTAGGATTGATTGTGATTGACTATTTGGGGTTGATTCAGCCGGATATTCCGACCGATCCCCGACAGGAGCAGGTTGCGAAGATTGCCCGACGTCTGAAAGGACTTGCCCGGGAATTACAGGTCCCGGTCCTCTGTCTCGCCCAGTTGAACCGTCAAACCGAAACGACCAAAGACAATCGTCCTCGTTTGAGTCATTTGCGGGAATCGGGCGCAATCGAACAGGATGCTGATGTTGTGATGTTCGTACATCGAGAGGAGTATTATCATACGAAAGAAGAGGCGGAAGACAAAGGGATTGTGGGACAGGCGGATTTGATGGTTGCGAAACAGCGAAATGGTCCGGTTGGAGACATCAAACTTGCTTGGTTGGGTCAATACACCCTTTTTGCAAACCTTGCCGATCAGCATGTTTCTGACTATTCCGAATTTTCCGCATATCAAGGAGATTATGTGGGGGAATATCAGGGGACGGAAAATCTGGAGTTTTGATAGAAGAGAGATTTTCTGAAGACATAAGAACAAAGGAAAAGGCAACATGGTCAAGGAGAAGAACGAGATGGTTGGGCGTGAAGAGGTCGGGCAGAACGGCAACCGGTCGAGCGGAACTTCGAGTTCATCTCGACATAGGGTCTGTGTCTATTGTGCGTCAAGTGCTCTTGTCGATCCCCTTTACTTTGACGCGACAAAACGACTTGCGAGAGAACTGGTTTTAGGGGGTTTTGAAGTCGTTTATGGAGGAGGGGCAATTGGTTTAATGGGGCATTTGGCCGATTCTGTTCTTTCTTTTGGGGGACAAATCAAGGGGATCATACCAAAATTCATGGACGAAGTGGAATGGACACATCCTGGTTTGTGTGAGGTTATTTTTACAGAAACAATGCATGAACGTAAAGCGAAGTTTTTAGAGGGGGTTGACGGATTGGTTGCATTACCGGGGGGGACGGGGACGTTGGAAGAGTTATTTGAAGCAATGACGCTCAAACGGTTGGGGTTATTTGGCAAGCCGATTGTCCTGCTGAATACCAATCAGTTCTATGCGCCGTTGATTGAAATGTTGCAAAAATGCGTCAGCGAACGGTTTATGAAGGAAAAACATCTCTCGGTTGTGACCGTTGTCAACCAACCTGAAGAGGTTGTCCCAACGATTTTAGCAACGCCGGATTGGGACAAAAACGCAATTCATTCTGCCGTTGTCCGTTAATGCGGCTCAAAATCGGTCTTTCTATTTTCTAAGTATGTGCGCATAAATAACGGATACCTAATAATTTTAATTTGTTCCTTTCGTGAAGTCCGTGTTTTTAGTGGTTCTTTTATACCACGAAATACACCAAAAACACGAAATCAATGCAAAACTTTAATCCATTGTGAATCCGCATTATAGATATAGGTTATTTGCGAGCAGACATGAACCCCTATTCCCTAATCTCTACCTCTTCTCTTCTCTAAATAAAATGCTCGAAATTCAGGGCGTACAACCAACTGAGGATATGACAAAGTTGACAGTTGATTCGGTTCAAAGTGCGTTTGAGTTTTGTCGGCGATATACAAGGACGCATTACGAAAATTTTTCCGTCGCAACCTTTTTGTTGCCCAAAAAATGGCGATCCGCCTTTTACGCCGTTTATGCCTATTGTCGTTTTGCCGATGATTTGGCTGATGAAAGCGAAACGCCCGAAATAGCGATTGAACGACTTGATTCATGGAACCGTGATTTGGATCGCTGTTTTGAAGGTCATGCCGAACATCCCATTTTCGTTGCATTGAAAGAAACGGTTCATCAATATCAGATTCCCAAGAAACCGTTTGCCGATCTGTTGATTGCATTTCGTCGGGATCAAACACAAAATCGATATGCGGACATCAACGATCTGCTCGATTATTGTCAATATTCGGCTGATCCGGTTGGACGAATCATCCTCTATCTCGCGGTCAACGCTGAAAATGCCGGACCAATCAGCGAGGAGATGTTTGCCTATTCCGATTCGATTTGCAGCGGATTGCAATTGGCCAATTTTTGGCAGGATGTTGCAAGAGATTGGACCCGAAATCGGATTTATATTCCGAAACAGGTTGCGGAACAATTTGGCGTTGATGTGGAACAACGGCTCATGCAACCGATTGGTTCGAGAAAACCAACCGATTCGGCCCGGGAAATGATGCAGTATCTGGTTCAGGATGCAAGAACTCGACTCAAATTTGGCGAACCTTTAATTCGGCTTGTTCCGAAACTGTTGCGAACCGATTTGCGTCTGTTTATCAACGGGGGATTAGCTGTTTTGGATGCAATCGAAAACATCGACTACGACATTTGGAATCGGCGTCCCATTGTCACAAAATGGAAAAAGTTCGTTCTTCTTATGAACGCTTTGCTTTATACCAAGTCATCATTTTATCAACGGCAAAGGGACAGAGCCGGTTCAAAAAGTAGAGTATTTGAGCCGGGAAATACGGAATAATCCGGTGTTTGCCCGATTTCATTGCGAGAACCATTTTTTGGGCAACCGATTCAGGTGAAACCATATGATGCGTCGGAAAATCAGGGGAACTGCTTGTATCCAAAAGGGAATCGAAAAATTCCGTTTTGGTTGTTCCCGGACTGACAAGGAGAACGTCAATCTTTTCGGAATACAGTTCAGCTCGTAAGGTTTCACTGAGACCTGAAACGGCGAATTTTGCAGCACCATAAGCCCCGAAATGGGGAACTCCTCGTAAACCAACAATGGAGCCGAGAAAGACGATCAAGGGACGGATTCCAAGATGAACCCTGTTTGAATCGTTTGCCGATTCCTGCAAAAGAGGAATCGCGGTATTCGTCAACGACAGAGCGGAAAAGTAGTTCACCTCCATTAACCGTTGTGCCAATTCGTCCGAAGTCTCCTCAATCAACGCTGTTGCCCCAACCCCCGCATTGTTAATCAAAACATCAAGACCGCCCAGTTGCAATCGGGCTGTCTCAATCGCAAGGTTCCGAACGGACGAATCGGTTACATCTCCGCAAATGAGATGAACATGAGGAGCCGATTCCGATTCGCCAAACCGCGCAACAATTTCCGCTCGCAACTGTTCAAGTTTTTCCTGACGTCGAGCTAATAGAACTAGATCAGCCCCTTCCCGGGCCAATTCGAGAGCGAGCGCGCGACCGATTCCTGAAGAAGCTCCAGTTAGCAACACACGCGATTTTTTTAAGGTACGTCGGGACATCTGAAACAGACCTTTAATCCCTTCTATGCCGATTTAATTGCATTTTCAAGGGCCGTTTCCTGTTGCAGTCCGACAAAACGGTTGACCATTTGACCGTTTTTGAACAAAATCAGAGTTGGAATACTCGAAATATCATAGGTTTTAGCAACCGAAGAAAGAGCATCTGTGTCAACTTTAATAATTTTGGCGGTGTTGCCCAATTTCGCAGCCAATGAATGTAAGACGGGAACCTGCATACGACAAGGACCACACCATGTTGCAAAAAAATCAACGAGGACGACCCCGGATTCTATCTGCTGTTGGAATTCCGCTTCAGTTTTAACTTCAAGAACAAGTTCGCTCATTGGAAATACCTTTCCGCTTGTTAGAACAAAGAAACAGTAAAAAAAAACGATTGTATTCTGGTTTTGGTGAAACCAATCTGTCGTCGTTTAACCGCAGAACAACATTTTGTGTCTATTTTAACGGTTCTGAACGCACAATACGTTGTATCACAGCTAAACATTGCGAGATGAAATGAGATCAAATTTTCCCCATACTTTCTCAAACACCAATCGACAGTTTATATTTATTGACTGTTGCTAAGGTGTTCTCACGCTTATCATGGACCAAAAAAGCGAATCATACAGAGAGCCTATCAAAAAGGAAACCGTGTTTATTATACGCCGTCTCGCCGGTTTTGTATAGAGTCATTTTGGCCGTTTAAGAGTTTGCGCAGTCCGCTAAGAAGTTTTGCGAAAAGGAGCAATTATCATTTTTGAACCACGAAAATCACAAAAAACACGAAAACCTCACAAAATACCCGTTTTTCGTGTTTTTCGTGTCTTTAGTGGTAAAAACAAACCCGTCTGACCCGGCTCGGTTCAAAGCGCAAAATCAAACTTGTTAGCAGTCTGGAGTTTGCGAGCAGAAAATTCTGTGTCCGCATTTGCGACTTGGGTCGGTTCGTCAGCAACGACCCGGTTATAAACCGTCCGCCGCAAAAACTCAAGCTCCCTTGGAGTGATCTGTATCCCGTTTTGAGCGGTTTACTGCGAAATTTTGAGGATTGTAGGGAATATGACGGACTTGATTCCCTCTTGCCCATTTTTTTGCGGGAAAGTGACGATCTTCTTCCGTTAGATCGCCAAAAAACATACTACCTTTATTCTAAACGTTCTTTTCCCCTTTCACAATTTCAGTCAACGAGGTCACGCAATGGTCGATCAAGCAGATCAGGTCGGTTCAGAATCCCAAACACTTGGTAAAGAAGGTTTTGTCCAAGAAGAGGAAGATACCTTGAAAGATATGTATCTCTCTTTTCGTCTCGGTGATGAGGATTACTGTCTGGAAATTCGTCACGTCACTGAAATCGTCGGGATGCAGAAAGTAACGGAAGTTCCGGACATGCCGCATTACGTCAAAGGGGTCGTCAATCTGCGCGGGCAGGTCATTCCCGTCATTGACATGCGATTACGGTTCAATATGCCGGGTCGGGATTATGACGAACGAACCTGTATCGTCGTTATTAGTTTACATGGCGGTCAGGTCGGTCTGGTCGTCGATACCGTCAACGAAGTCCGCTCAATCGAAGAGTCCAACGTTTCCCCCCCTCCTAAAAGTGGAGGTGTCCCAAGTGCCGCCTACATTCGCGGACTCGGTAAAGTCGGTGATGAAGTCAAAATTATTCTCGACGCCAATAAATTGCTCTTTGAAGACGAAATGAGCAATCTCGCTATGTAATCTGGAAAACGGGAAGTAATCTGGAGAACGACAGATCGTTTTTTGGGATGTTGCCCGCAAAGTACAGGGAAACAGAAAATTGGCGCAACCTTGAGAAAGACGGGGCGGACACCTATTGTCCGATCCCCGCTTTCTGTCTTGTTCGGTATTTTTCAGGAACCGTTGGGGTCGCGCCCGCTTGAGTGCAAATATATCCCGCATATTCGTTCGCCTCTTCGTTGATCTGCTCAAGTCGTGTCGAATCGAGAAAACCGAGAATTGCGGCTGCTGTAAACGCATCTCCCGCTCCAACGGTATCTGCAATTGCTGAATGTTCAACGGGAAAACCGGGATGATCGGACACGTCATTTTCACAAAGGAGCAGACTGCCGTTTGGACCCCGGGTTACAATCAGCAGACGATAATCGAAGCGACGAAGCAACCATTTTGCCTGTTCTTTTAACCCCTCACCTGGAATGTCCAACAGGTTGACAAGAAGGAGCAATTCTTCATCGTTCAGTTTCAAAACATTCGCCAATTCAAGCCGTTGTAAAATCATCTCCCGAGAATAAAATGGGGCTCTCAAATTCAAATCGAGTACACGAAGTGCTTCTTGGGAACAATGTTGGAGCATTTTACGAATCGACTCTTGGGAGGTGACACAGCGACTTGCAAGGGAACCGAAACAAACGGCGTCCGCCTGATTCACGCAGTTCAAATTTTCTTCTGAACAGCGAATAAAATCCCAAGCGACATTCTCATGAATGGTAAAGGTAGGAACACCCTTTTCGTCAATCACGACTCCGACTGTCCCGGTTGGGCTATTTTCACAATGCTGCACTAGGTCCGTTGAGAGACCGATTGATTGGAAAAAGGCCAATAAATCATGACCGAGTTTGTCTGTTCCAACAGCGGAAATGAGGGACGAAGCAGCACCGAGACATTGGGCATGATAGGCGAAATTTGCGGGTGCTCCGCCCGGTTTGGCTCCA
The DNA here is from genome assembly GCA_051660685.1 of Thermoguttaceae bacterium. Taxonomy (GTDB): domain Bacteria; phylum Planctomycetota; class Planctomycetia; order Pirellulales; family Thermoguttaceae; genus JAVBSX01. The sequence continues at coordinate 65,755 of JBOFQB010000034.1, forward strand.
TTGGGCAACAAATCCCAAAGGACTTCGCCGATTGCGACGATTTTGTGAGACGGGGTCATTTCGGGCAACACAACCTTTTGTAATGATGTCATAATAGAGAAAGGGTGTACGAGATACTTAGGGCATTTCAAAAATCATGTATGTCTCACAACTCCGGGGATTGTCTTTACCTTTCTAAAGTCAAGAAGGGTGAAAAAATAGACCGATTATTGAAATGTTCGAGTGTCCTGCTAACATAAAAAAAAGTGGGATGCAGACGCTGAAAGTCAGGCGACCTTTGTAGGAAAAAGTCGTCGTTCGAGCGAGGACCGCATTGTAACCCGGGGTGAAACGCAACGTAACCCCGGGTTTATAGAATTAGGTCGTCCTCAACGGGACGACAAAGGGACACAGCATAAGCGTGTCAGACGAATTGTATCTGCTGACTTTGATGCAACACTCTCGTAAAATTTAACAAAAGAGGAAACGGATGAACCCCGACGATATACGTTGGCGACAACGGTTCGATCATTACGAAAAAGCGGTTCGGCAACTCGAAAAGGCGTGCCGTTTACAGGTTTATTCCGAACTGGAGGTTGCCGGAATGGTTCAAACCTTTATGTTCACGTTTGAACTGGCTTGGAAAACGCTCAAAGATTATCTGTTTTTTAACGGATTTGAGGTCAATTCTCCTCGAGACGCGATCAAAAAGGGGTTCGAGGTGCGATTACTCAACGAAGATGACGCTGAAACACTGCTCGATGCACTCAGCAAACGGAACGCCTTGTCGCACACTTATGACGAAGTGACAGCAGAATGGTCTGTACGGCTGATTAAAAACGATTATGCGCCGGTTTTAAGCCGACTTTATGCAACATTAGACAAGAAGAAATACGATGACAAGCTCCGTTAGGAGCGACCTCATGTTTAGCCGCGATACAACGTATCGCGCTCTGAGATTTCAATACGCGCGGAACGTTGTTCCTCGGCTAAACGACTTTTTTTGGCGGTTCTTTGTAACCGACGGGAAATAAACCGTCATTCTGTATTGAGTGTTCAGACTTTTAACCGTAAAATTTCAGATGGTCTGAACCCCTTTTTCCTTCCCCCGATTCTGATTCCATGTCCCAAACCCGTTGTTCTCAATGCGGCAGTCCCGTTGACGCCGATCATCCCAACCAACCATGTCCCGCCTGTTTGTTAGAATTGGCGGTTCAAGGAGATTCGGTTTGCTCTTGTGCAAGGACGGAAGAGGTCGAATCGGTCTCTTCGACGCAAATGCTGGAATTAGAACAGGTTCAAGCGGCGTTTCCGCAGTTGGAAATTATCGGTCCAATCGGTCGGGGCGGTATGGGAACTGTTTTTAAGGCGAAACAGCCGAAATTGGACCGTTTTATTGCCTTAAAAATCCTTTCTTCGGAATTGGCGGGGAAACCAACTTTTGCCGAACGGTTTGCGAGAGAGGGAAAATTGTTGGCCCGACTGTCACATCCGAACATTGTGACCGTTTATGATTTTGGGCAAACCGAAATGATGGACGCAAAGGGGCAACCGATCACGGTCTTCTATCTCCTGCTCGAATATGTCGAGGGGGTCAATCTTCGTTTGGCAATGAGGGAGGAGCGGTTTCGACCGGAACAGGCAATTGTGATTGTCCCGAAAATTTGTGAAGCGTTGCAATATGCACATGAACAAGGGGTTGTACATCGGGACATAAAGCCGGAAAACATTTTGCTGGACACGAAAGGTCGGATCAAAATTGCCGATTTTGGACTGGGCAAGTTGACAGTTGCGGGAGAAAAAGGGGTGAATCCTGATTCCGACCTGAAAAAGGAGAATCAGGAAAATTCTGTTGAACAGGCGAGAGAATTGCAGGAGCACTTCACAGCAACGGGTCAAATTCTTGGGACGCCGAGTTATATGGCCCCAGAACAGTTCAATACGCCGCAAAATGTCGATCATCGGGCCGACATCTACTCACTTGGTGTTGTTTTTTACGAGTTGTTGACGGGGGAATTACCGCAAGGTTTTTTTCCGGTTCCAAGTGCAAAGACCCCGGTTGGGGCCGAAATTGACGAAATTGTCCTCAAAGCCTTAAAAAAAGATCGGGAATTGCGACAACAATCGGCTCAGGAACTGAAAACGGAGGTCGAGAGCGTCCACTTTCCGTCCGAACCAAAACCGATTGAATCGGTTGGATCGACAGAAACGGCTGAGTCGGTTGAGCCAATTGGGCCGGTTGAAGCAAAACAAGGAGAGACCGCCGTTCAACCGAAACCGGCGAAGTTGCTCGATCAACCTCTTGGAACCCAGCTTACCCTGCTCGCAATCGTCGTCTTTTTCGCTTTTCCCCTGCTCCTCTCGCTCCTTTCAATTGGAATCGGCTTGATTGGCGGAAAAACAGCATTGGGTCTCAGTGCCCATCTCGTCATTGTCGGCGAATGTCTCATTGCCCTTTGCCTGATTTACCTGATTGTCCGTTTTTCACTCAAACGGCAAGGAGTACGGCAGAACGGTCAGAATATAACAAACGGTCAAGAGATAACAGATGACCAAAGTGCGGTAAATGGTAAAGATAAGCAAAATGCAGCAAGCGGTCACAACAAGGAAGGAGAGCAGATCGCAGAACCTTACATGTTTGGTTTCCCTCTTTGGGGTCTGCTCGTCATTTCGATTTTCGTATTCTGGTTCGGCTTACCCCGATTAGGTCTTGCTGAGCATATTTGGGTTACTTTTTTGCTTTTTGCCGTTTATCTGCTTGTTCGGTCCAGACTCAAACGACGGAGTATGCGGCAAAAGGGGCAAAGTGCATCAAATCGCCAGAATGAACAAAACGAAAAAAATGAACAAAATACACAGGGTAATCAATCGGGTATTTCACGTCCGTCGGGCCAATCTATGGGACCCTTTTGGCCCTTACTCCCCCTTATTACTGGCGCATTCTGTTTCAACTCCGTCCACCTCACCGACTCCTCTCGGTTTGGTTTCCTTCGTCATTTATGTCTTTGGGCGATTGCACTCTGTGTTCTCTACCTTCTTGGCAGGTTTATCCTTACACGACGGAGTATGCGGCAAAAGGGGCAAAGTGAGATGCAAGGAAGAACCGTTGCCCCCAATCAGCCCGGGTTGCCGTTTCCCGGACCTGCCCAACCTGTTGAGCCGTTTCAACCGTTTCAACCTGTTCCCGCTCAACCTGTTCAGGTCCAACTTGTTCCTGTCCAATCCGTCCAACGTGTCCAACCGCGACGAAACGGCTGTTTCTCCAGCTGTCTCCTCGTTCTACTCTTCTGCTTCGTCGGCGTCGTCCTTTTTGCCTTTATCAATTCAACTAACCCTGAAGGAGACCAAAATATGTTGGGTCTGTCACAACTTATATCCAATCATTCCGCTCGTGAGCCGTTTCTTAAAACTGTCGATGCAGCTGGACAGAGTGTTAGCATTGACTACCCGTCGATTCCCATTCTCACGTTCGGTCTCATCTCTCTCTGTCTGACTCTCGCGGTTATTGCCCTGTTTATCTGGTTGATTGTCAAAATTATCCGTCAAAATACAAACAACGGAAACGCGAGTCCTTTTTCTCCAACGGTTTCAACGCCGACCCGATTTTGCACGAATTGCGGCTCTGCGGTTCCAGAAGGTTCCTACGCTTGCCCGAGTTGCGGTTTTGCAGCCCGATCCAAAAGGAATTTCTGCTATAATTGTGGTTGTGCAACGAATCCTGAACAGGTGATTTGCACGAAATGCGGGGTATCACTGCAACAACCGTTTTTTGGCGGAATTCCGGGATTATCGGGGATGCCGGGAAGTGGGCCGTACAACCGAGTTGCAGCCGGATTGCTCGCGCTGCTGCTTGGTTGGATTGGCGTTCACAAATTTTATTTGGGGAGTTGGGGTTGGGGTCTGGTTTACCTTCTGTTCTTCTGGTCAGGCATTACTTGGATCGTCGGCATTATTGAAGGGGTTTTGTTCCTGACAATGAGCGATCAGGCGTTTGACCAACGTTATAACCAAACGCAAACAAGTGCATTTCGTTGGTAATTGGGGGGGGGGGTAGGGAATGGGGGATAGGGGATAGGGACTGGGGAATAGGAAGAAAAATGGAGAATGGAAAAGGGTTCAAAACGAAATTTGACGCATGATCGGTCATATTGCGGCAAAACAAGGATTGCTCCTCCCTCATCCCTATCCCCCAACCCCTATTCCCTATCTTCTACCTTCTCAAAGCGCGATACGTTGTATCGCGGCAAACACAATAATCATTGAAAATACTCGGATGAAGAATGTTGAATTTCAGACAACACATTGGAGTGTCGTTTTGCGGGCAAAAGGGGAGGACTCCTCGGCGCAAAAAGCAATACATGAACTGTGTGAGATGTATTATGAGCCGGTTTTACATTACCTTGAACGGGTGATTGGTGGAGATTCGGCGCGGGTGTATGGAGGTCGGGACGCCCGGGATTTGACACACGATTTCTTTACCCGGCTTCTTGAGGGGGGAACGTTCAAACAGTTGCAACAACGGGGAACGCGATTTCGGGCGTATTTACTCGGGTCTGTCAAGCATTTTCTCGGGAAAGTCCGGGACAAAGAATCAACTGTCAAGCGGGGCGGTCAGTATCACCAGATTCCGTTGTTGGACAATTCGGCGGAGTTAGAACAGCGGGATGATCGGTTTTTTGACCGGGATTGGGCGAAAACGTTACTTGAGCGGGCAATTGCTTTGCTGCAAACGTCCTGTGAAACGGAACAATTGCTTCCTTGGTTGATTCGGGAGATGAGGGCGGAAGATCGCATTGAACTTGCCCGGCAATTGGATGTTTCGGATGTTGCAATCCGAGTGTCGCTTCATCGTTTACGAAAACAGTTTCGTGAAACGATTCGGGCCAAGATTGCGGAAACGGTTGCAAACGAATCGGAGATTGACGCTGAACTGACCTATTTGATAGGGGCACTTCGGGACAGTTCAGGGATGAGTGACACAAATGTTTAGCCGCGATACAACGTATCGCGCGTTAGAACCGTTAAAATACACGCAGAACGTTGTTCTGCGGCTAAACGTCTGTATCAAAACGACCCGCGAAGTCGGAGGAAGAGGCTCTCTTTGGGGTCAAAAGATAACCCGTCCTTCGTTTCTGAAAGTCGTCGCCAAAAGACTCCGCCCAACTCAAACGCAATATTGATCCCCGTTGTCGATTTGCGTTCCCAACCAATGCAGAACCGATAATCGCGGTATTCCATCATGCCCGTATAATCCCCGTCTTTGTACGACCAACGTCCATTGCCCGCTTCTCCTGCCAAAAAAAGCCAATTGGACGTATCTTTTCCAACGGCCCCGCCCCACCATTTGATCTGTTTCGCAATCTTCGGTTCAGGAAACAAAAGAGAAAAAACCCAATCTGATCCGTTCGGAACCCAAATCACCCCCCCATACGGCATCCATTTGTAATCCGAACGGTCCAAATATCCACATCCTAAGACCCAAGTTGTTCGCGGATTGTAATTCCAAACCAAACCGGCCCGGACGGGAACCCGAAAGGATTCCCAAGAATTGCTCTTGAGGTCACTATACCAACCCGGTCGCGCTGCAAGTTCCAACTTATATCGGGGAGAACCAAACAACGGTTTAGACCAACGAAATTCGCAATCAGCACTGTAAAGCGTCTTCTTGTCCCGATTTCCCTGAGAATTGGCATCTAAAATCCAGGGTGAAAATGAAGGGGTTATCAAAAGGGGTGATTCCATATCCGGCATTGCAAGACCGAAAAGGACCCCCACATAGAACTGCATGATTCCAAGAGTGTTTGTCGATCCGGTCGGAATCCAGAGTTTACTGACCGAAATACTTTGAAACGAACCGGTTCGACGAGGAACCCGCTCCAAAAATCCCGGTCCCGATTCCCCCGCAATCATGTTCACGTCCGAAATAGAACTTCCTCCATAAGCTCCATGTTGTGCGGGCAATTGCCCTTCTTCCCCCAACCAAGAAAAGACCCCTGCTCCTTCTCCCACATTGCCGGGTCGGGACATTTCCTGTCCCCAACTAGAAGTTCCGTATTGATTTTGTGCGAACAGATTTGGTAGAAAGCCGAATACAAGGGGGAAAAGCAATCCGAGGAGCAATCCGCGTTGCGAACCGAATTGCAGAACGGAAAGAAACGGCGATTTTTGCAAGAACATGTTATTTGCGACAAGGAGGAAGGGGGAAGTGGTCCAAACTAGAAATGGAATCCGGCTTTAAGGTAGATGGTGTTGGGCGGTTTTGACCAAGCAACACCGTCCGCATACAATTCCCTCGCAAAAGTTCCGCCAACTTCAACGAAACCGTTGATCCATGCTTGATTCGTAAACTCCAAACCAACCCCAATCCGTATGTCGTTATAATCCGTCAAATAGGTCTCGCCAACCTCATTATCAGAAATCGCCCAACATCCTCCTCCATACGATCCTTGAATGTAGCCCCACCATTGTGTTGTTCCAAGTGTCGTAATAAACCGGGACAGTTTGGGATCAGGAAACACCAAACGCCAAATGACATCTGTATTCGGTTTCCAGATGATTCCGGCTTGAGGAAGCATTTTGACCCGACTACGATTCAGGTAAACGACCCCCAGAACCGCTTCCATATCTCTTGTCAGACCAATTAAAACAGCACCTCGACCTTCGAGACGAAATGCTTTCGTGTCAATTTTTTTCCAATCGGAGTAAACACCCCCGCGCAACCATGCTTCAAACGCGAAATTTTCGGAATACCGGGGAGCTGCTCCGACTTCGACATAGGCTCCAAAACCGTTCGGCGACATACCAAAGGGGAGACCCGAGGTGTCAGGACCGTCCCAAAATTCGAGATTCATACCCGGAACAACGTAAATCGGTTCGTTATTCGGCAAAAATCGACAAGGAAAGGTAAATTCCGTTTGATACGCAACTTCGTCAACGCCAAACCCCTCTGTTGCATTTCCGCGAGGAATATAAGTGAAGTCAAGTGAAACCTTTTCGATGAAACGTCGCATGATTCGGCTTCCATCTGGAAATTGTCCCAAAGAACTGGTCCCGTTTCCTGACCCAAATAACGGACCTCCTCCTGGAGTTGCGTAAGGGTCCCAACTGGGATTCGCTGCATTCGGAAATCCAGGTGAAGTTGCAGGAGTCAACGCCCCGGTTCCCGGCGCATACGTTGGAGGTGTACTCGCCTGAAACGGTGTAACCGCTTGTACCAGACGGATTTGTCCGCTTGATGTCGTGTAAGAAGGAACGGAGGAGAAAGAACTGGCCGGTTGGGAGACAGTCGGGACCGCAAAAACAACCCCTTGTTGCGAGGTCGGCAAACGATTTACACCTCGCCCTGTTATGTTGGTTGCATAGGTTGGACGGTTTGGATCGGTTGAGTAGGCCGAATAAGAGGTTGCCGAGTGAGGAAGAGGGGCCAAAACGGGGTTAAGAATGCGTGCCGTTGACGAATCGTCACTTGCAGGAAAACCCGTTAACTCTTCTACGTCTTCTGTTTCGTCCACATTGTCCTTATCCGACTGTTCAAAGACCAGAGTTTGCGCCAAAACCGGGTTGTGAAAAGACAATCCACTTAAAAATAAGGTACTTCTTGAGAGAAAATCCGGGCAACCGAATGCAAGACAGAGCGAAATCAGCATAAAGCTGATCTTCATTTTGCTCGAATGACGGTCTCGTATAATCTGCATAAAATACATTTTTTGCTTTCTTTACCCATTTTAACAAGGGTTGGTTTTTCCCAACATCAACTCGTTTCCAACTCGGGCAGAAAAGCATAAGAATTTCATCTTAGCAGGTCAAGACCAAATTTTGGTCGAACTCCGAAAATAGACTGTCACCTGTTACATGGTTTCGATGTGACCAACCGACGCGTTTTTTTTGACTGGACGGAACAGCAGAAGGTCGTTGATTAACATTGCAATAGAAAGTAGAAGTGAACCCGACAAAACAGAAGTTGCGCAGTAAAAAGGTGAACCCGTTAACTCGCGTGACGCAGTTATCTTCTTGTATCACCCTTCTTTCCTCTTTCCTCCTACCTCCTAACTTCTACCTTCTTTCGTTGTGTCGCATCTAAACCGTATTTTTCAGACAAGACAGAAGTGTATCATTATGATGTTTTATCTTGAAACACCTGTTTAATTTTGAAGCACTGTTTCAACAGGTCGTCAAGGGGCAAAAAAGTTCAACGGGTTGAAATACATTGAAAACATAGGGGTTTACAACAAATTTTCTTTTTTATTGCAAATTGGCATGAAACTTGATCTATAGTCAATTAGTGAGTTTGAAAGTCAGGTCTCGGTCACATCGTTTTAGAACCATTTCAAAACCCTTAAATTAAAGAGAACGGATTAGAACCGGGTTTGACTTTCACTTTCACCTTTGTACATGAGTTGTTCGGGATCAAATACCGCACGATCCGTTTTAGACAAATTTCAAGTGTAAAATTACCTTAAGTGAAAACAGGAATCTGGTGTTTTCCCACAATTCATGCTTTTTGAGGTCGCATACGAAAGTAGTGCGGCCTTTTTTTTGCGCCAATAGAGGAGGTGGACCGACCATTTCAACAAACGCTTTACAACGGATTGCGTAAGATGTTTTTTGAGATTGTCTTATATGTCAAACGGTTCGGCCGTTCTTGAACCCAATCACTTCGGCGCAAAAAGAAATTTCGACAAACAGTCAGCCCAAAATTCTGGATTCTCGACCGGGGAAAGATGTCCGGCATCTGGAATCAGGACAAAATCACCTTTTGCTTTCTTGGCAATTTCCCGCATTTCTTGCGGAGTTGAAATCATATCCTGTTCTCCACATAAAACCAAGACCGGCAACGTCAACCGTGTAAGAAGCGGGGTCGAATCACCTCGTTCTGACATTCCCCGGGATGCAGCTGCAATACCGGCCGGATCATGCTGCAACATCTGCAATCGTGTTTGGGCAACCAAGTCCGGTTTTTCTCGCCAACTTTTTTCGCAAAACAGTTTGGGCAACATCCCCTCAACAAGGGGACCAAGTCCTTCTTTCAACACGGAATCTGCCGTTTTCAACCGATTGGACGCAACTTCAGGTGAATCAGGCGCAGTCCGTGTGTCACATAAAATCAATTGTGAAACCCGGCCCGAATCCGTCCGCATAAACTCCATGCAGATGTATCCCCCCATTGAAAGTCCGCAAAGCACAATCGGCTCACTTATTTCAAGTGAATCGAGAAGTCCCAGTAAATCGTCCGCAAATTGACGAATAGACGTTTTGGACAACGAATTGGATTGGATTGTCGATGTAGGATTTGATAAAGGACTTATTGGAGAATCGCATCTCATTCGGCTCTGTCCGAAACCGCGCAAATCGGGCAGAATTGCGCGAAAGGGGAAGGGGCTGATTTGTTGCAACGCCGCAATTGCCGGTTTCCACATTGCATGATCGAACGGAAAACCGTGAACACAGAGCAAAACCGGCCCTTGTTCGCCAATCTGTTCAAACGCCAAGTCATAAGAGTCCCGTTGAATTTTCCGCATAATGTTCAACTCCTCATTTTCACAACAAAGGTTGCGTATGTTGGGAAAGGTTTCACGCAAAGACAGACAAGCGGGTTTGTAACACGGATTGTTCTAATTTTCAACGGACCTTAGGGTTTCTTTTGCAAGGGAGATCAGATTTTCAACCGTAAAACCGAAATGTTTCATCAAAACGCCGACTGGGGCAGATGCTCCGAAACCGTTCATTCCAAGAAAACGTCCTTGTTGTCCAACATACTTTGACCAACCTTGTTCGATTCCAAGCTCAACACCAACACGGGCGTGAACGTGAGTCGGCAAAACCGATTCCTTGTATTCGGGCGTTTGTTGTTCGAACAACTCCCAACACGGCAGAGAAACAACCCGGGCTTTGATTCCCTCGCTCGTCAATTTTTCCCAAGCCGAAAGACAAAGACCGACTTCACTTCCCGTTCCAATCAGAATAACACTCGGTTTTTTATCTGAACAATCAGCAAGAACATATCCTCCTTTTGCGACTCCCGTTGCCGACCCAAACTGTTCCCGGTCAATCGTCGGCAAATTTTGTCGGGTAAAGACCAAAACAGAGGGGGTTTTCTTGGACTGAAGTGCAATTCTGTACGATTCTGTCACTTCATTCGCGTCAGCTGGTCGAATGACGAGCAAATTCGGAATCGCTCGCAAAGACGCAAGATGTTCAATCGGTTGATGTGTCGGACCATCTTCGCCAACTCCAATCGAATCATGTGTGAAAATGAACAAACTTGGAATCTGCATGAGTGCTGCAAGACGGATTGCCGGACGAAGATAATCGGCAAAAACGAAAAAGGTCGCGCAATAGGCCCGGAGTCCCGAAAGAACCAAACCATTTGTTATTGCGCCCATTCCATGTTCCCGAATCCCAAAATGGAAATTCCGTCCCCCCCAATTTTCCGGCGAAAATTCTCCTGCTCCTCCAAACGTCAAATCCGTCTTGTTGGAAGGGGCCAAATCCGCGCTTCCTCCCAACATCCAAGGAATGTTCTGTGCAGCCTGATTCAGCACTTTTCCACTTGAAATCCGACTCGCAAGTCCCTTAGGATCAGCAGGAAAAGGCTGCATTGCCGAATCCCAATTTTTGGGCAGATCACCCCTTGCAATCAGCGTCAATTCATTCGCCAATTCGGGAAATGCCTTTTGGTATTCAGCAAACAAAGAAGACCATGCTTTATAAGCGTCCGTTCCTCGTTGACCGATTCCGTCTCTAAATGTTTGATAAACAGCGTCGGAAACCACAAATTTTTCGTCTTCGGGAATTCCGTAGACCTTTTTGGTTGCCCGAATCTCGTCCTCTCCAAGAGGAGCACCATGTGCTTCATGTGAACCTTCCATTTTCGGAGCACCAAATGCTATTTTGCTCTTGACAATAATCAATGTTGGTCGATCCTTCGTCTTCTCAAACATGTCAAATGCCGATCTCAGAGCAGGTAAATCGTTGACATCCTCAACATTAAGAACATTCCAACCATAAGCGAGAAACCGTCCCTTGACACATTCCGTAAACGCAAGGTCCGTATCCCCCTCAATTGTTATCTTGTTATCATCATAAATCCAACACAAATTGTCCAATTTCAAATGTCCCGCAATCGACGCCGCTTCGGATGTAATCCCCTCCATCATGTCCCCGTCCCCGCAAATTGCGTAAACATTCGAGTCAAACAGGTCAAATTTTTCCCGATTGTACTTTGCTCCAAACCATTTTGCGGCAATTGACAGACCGACACTTGTCGCAACTCCTTGACCAAGCGGGCCTGTTGTTACTTCGACTCCACTAACATGCCCAAACTCAGGATGTCCCGCACATTTGCTCCCCAATTGACGAAAACTCTTCATGTCTTCAAGCGAAACCGCTTCATTTCTGGTCGTTTTTCCTGTCGTAGGGTCAACATCACGAACGCCGCTCAAATGCAACGTGGAATAAAGCAACATGGACGCATGTCCAACCGAGAGAACAAAACGATCCCGGCCCGCCCAATTCGGTTGCGCCGGGTCAAATTTCATCCGTTCGTTAAAAAGCAAATACGCAAGCGGAGCAAGCGACATCGCCGTTCCCGGATGTCCGCTGTTCGCTGCTTGAACAGCGTCCATTGAAAGAGTTCGGATTGTATTGATCGCCAAAAGTTCCTGCTGTGTTGCGTTGACCGCCATTTTTTCTCCCTTTGCCGTTGAATGACTGAAAATGTGTGTGAATCCCTATTTTCTGCGACTTAAAAAATTTTCCCGCTTTTTTCTATTTTTGTGGTGTAAAATAGGAAATGTATTTCTCTGTTCCCCCAATACATCTCCCGAATCATGTCTCCTCCTCTTGACCTGACAAGCGACCCCGGATTTTCAACCAATCGCGCTCCTCTTCCAATTGTCTCACAATTGGGCGGGGAAAAAACAAACGGAGATGCCGACCAGAAAAAATTCGTCGGTGTCCGTTTCAACTGTTGCGGACTTTATGTTCGGGTCTATCTCAACAAAGCCGGAACCGCTTATGAAGGTCGTTGCCCTAAATGTGCAAAACCGATTCGCCTCAAAATTGGTCCCGGGGGAACCGACAACCGTTTTTTTGAGGCGTATTAGACATAGGGAAGAAGGTAGAAGAGAATAGGAGGAAAGAAGGGGGACTGGGAAAGACAACAGCGTCTCGCAAGTCAACCGATTCTGCTCTTTTTCCCGTCCTACATCACTTGATCACTCGTTGTTGGGTTCGATTCCCTTTCTCCCCCAAGTCCCCCCCTATTCCCTAAGCCCTATCCCCCATTCCCTATTCCCTATTCCCTATTCTCTACCTTCTTTCCCCCTTACGCCCCGAATTTGCCAAGTCGGTTCGCATGTGCAAGGGCTAAGGGCATAAGGTACATCGCCTCAAAATGCCCAAGTCCCCCACAATTCGCTGCTGTTTCACCAAACACCTGTACAGCATCTGTTCGGGCAAGGTCCGAAACAATGAGCGTTGGAACCGGATGAAAACTGTGTGAGGACATTTTGGCGGGCGTGCTATGATCGCCGGTTACAACCAAACAAGCAGGATTCAGTTCCATGATTCGCGGAATCATCGAATCAAACTGCTCAATCATCTTCACTTTTTCGTCAAAATTTCCATCTTCACCCCGACTGTCCGTGTACTTGAAATGGACAAAGAAGAAATCATAATCGTCCCAAACCTGCTTCAAAACGTCAATCTCTTCGGAAAGTGTATGGGGTTTGCCGACAATTTCCATTCCAACCAGACTTGCAAGCCCTTTGTACATGGGATAAACCGCGATTGCGGCTGCTTTGACCCCAAAAAGGTCCTGAAAATGCGGCAAGGACGGTTTCGTTGCAAAACCGCGCATTGTATGCGAATTCGCTTTAGGTTGATTGGCGAGAATTTTAACGGCTTGAGAATGGAACTCTTTCGCAATTTTCGCTGTTTTTTGACTTGCTGCATCATGTGCAACCGGTTCCAGAACCGGGACCCCCGTCTTTTGCGGGTCTGTATCAGCAACATTTCCGCCTAATCCTTCACCTCGGAAAACAACGACAAATCGGTGTTCCTGAACTGGTTCGACAAAAATTTCGACGCCCGGAATTTTAATAACTTTGAGTGATTCGACGACTTTAGCACTTTCTTCGGACGGAATACGTCCGGCCCGACGATCCGTAATGTTCCCTTTTTCGTCAACAGTGCAGAAATTACATCGAATTGCGACATCATTGGGACCGACTGCGAAACCGATTCCGGCTGCTTCAAGGACTCCGCGACCAATAATGAATTCAAGCGGGTCATATCCGAACAGGCCCAAGTGACCGGGACCACTTCCCGGGGTGATTCCCGGTTTGATTGGGTAGGACATCCCTGAAACGCCGATTTTTGCCAAATGATCCAAATTCGGGGTATTGGCCTTTTCCAATTCCGTCGGTCCGCCCGGAGTAAGCGGCAATCCGCCCAAACCGTCTGCAACAAAAAGAACGATTTTTCCGCCCGATGTTTCCTTCAAATCCTGAATTAACTGATGTAAGTGCATGTGTAGGGTATAGGGGTTAGGGAATGGGGTTTAGGGTGTAGGTTTAGGGATACGGGATAATTGGAATAGGAATAGGGTGCAGAGTATTCAATGAAGAGGGTTGGAAACGACAACTCCCCGGTTTCCTGTTCCCTCTCCGTCCAAGCGACTTCTTCTCCTGTTCCCGTTCTTCTAGTCCCGGTTTTTCCAACCGGTTTTGGGGCTGTACTCCCAGTTCGGCGACCAATAATGATAAACAGACACTTCGGCATCTGCCGTGTAACCTTCTTTTTGGCAAAGCCCACAAATTTCGGCACAATCCGAGGGGGCAACAATGGAGGTTTGCGCCAAATCCATAGAAACGGCCCAATACTCGCATGCTTGAAGAAGATTTGCAGCAACGCCCTGATTTCGATAGGCTTCTTCGACTGCGAGCATACCGATTCGACCTTCTCGGACCACTTCTTTGGTTTTCAGGTCGGTTGATTTGACACAACGGACGGTTGCGAGACCAACCGGCTTGCCTTGTTCATTCTGCCAAGTCCAGACAGCATCCGCCATATCACCTTGTACGGAGTTGCTGATCCATGTCAAAAACAGTTGTTCGTAAAAAGGGAGCATTTGGGGATCGTTTTGAAACCGTGAAAAACGGCCCGCAAGAACAGCAAGGGGTTCAATCCGTTTGGCGGTTGTTTCCGAATAAAGCCGAATATGGGGATTCACTTCTTCCACATTCTGCGAAACGTCTTTGTGAAAGACGATTTTTCGTTCATAACAGGGACAAGAAACATCCGCGCCCTTGATACAATCGGGTCCTTTTCCTTTCAGGAAAACATAAAGCAATCGGTAATCCTGTTGTCCTTGACAAAAAGTCTCATTCAGAGCATCAAGGGTATAATCCGGATACAAATTGATTCGACCGACAGGGAATCCGAAAAAGCGGGAGTCCCATTCAACGGGGGAAATGAGGTACGACATGACATGATCCTCCAAAAAGGGGGAAAGGGCAAAGTCTAAGCGACTTGCAGGGACACTGGGGGGAATTATAGCAGATGACATGAGTTATTCCAATGTCTAGGGAGAAAAATTGTCGTTCGGTTTGACGGGACTACAATACTGTTTTGAGTGACATTAGGGGTAAAATCTCCAAACTAAATCATTTGGGGGAAACTTTTGAGGTGCGGTTTGCATCCAAGACGAACCGGCTCGGTATTTGGTTTTTTCGTGAAAATCGTTTTGACTGTTCTCGATCAACGCCCGAATTGCCAAAAAGGGGGGTATTTTTCTTGCTTTTTCCCCCCTTTATGGTATGCTGTGCGCAAGCAGTACACAGGTCGAGAAGGTCCGTTTATGCGGATTAAATCGATTTTTTTGAAAAGAGCCGGGGAATTTTTTTGAAATTTTTTGAAAAAACCCGAAAATTTTCAATCGGGTTTCAATTTCGTTTATAAAACAGCGACAGAGGTTCAGATGAGTTGGTTAGACCGAATTCTTGGCAAAACGAAGGGCAATCGGGGGTCGGAGACGCGAACACAGGAGGGGATTCTGACGAAGCGTCGCAAAAACGGGTTAAATTTCCGTTCTCTTTCGCTGGAACCGCTTGAGAGTCGGGAACTTCTCGCCGTTTCAGCGGAAGATTTCGACCTCATCAAAACGCTGTATCCTGATCTGGACCTGAGAAACTATGAAAACTACGTCTACACTGATGTTGGGGGGGGAGAAAAAGAGGATCCGAACGACCCGACGAAACCGTTTGACCCGGAGTTTTCACTTGCTTCACTCCAAACCGCTGTGAACGCCGGGAGAGGGCTTGAACACATCATCACAGTTCGGGTTGATGAAAAACAGTATCTGATCGAAACGATTGAAGAAGAGGTGGACCCGGATGACGGGAGTGTCATCTATAAGCCGAGTCCCTTAGTCGTTCAACGGTCAAACGTCGTTGTCGTTGCACTACCGAAAAGTGATAAAGTGGGAACCCTGATGCTTTCTGGGGCGGGGATTTCGCAAATTGCTATAATCCAAAGTAGTGCAAGCAACGTCAAGTTTGGCGGAATCAGCTTTGTTTTGGGAGCAGGGATACAAGGAGGTGCGGTCAACAATGCGGGCAGTGTCTTTATGACGGAGTGTTATTTTTCCAACAATGGAGAAAGCTCGACGACAAGTGGGGGGGCGGTTTACAACACCGGGAGATTTGAGGCGACGCAAACGCCATTTTATTCGAATCACGCCAATACGTCGGGAGGTGCGTTTTACAATGCTGGAACAGCGTTTCTGACGGGATGTGAATTGACGCGAAATGGTTGGTATAGGGATTATGTCAATGCAGTCGATGTTGGGGTTACAACGAATGGAGGGGCGATTTATAATGCGGGGACAATGACGTTGAACACGGGTACGGATGTGAGCAACAATCGTGCAACGGCAAGTGGGGGGGGGATTTACAATGCGGGAACGGGGACGCTGTACACGAATAGTGGGGTTCTGATTGGGGGTACTGTCTGGACAACATACACCTATGAATACGACTTTGACCTCAGAGACTGGATTCGCGTCGAAAAGGTGACAGAACGTCTTGCGGGTAATCGAGCAGTGAATGGAGGGGGGATTTACAATGCGGGCGGAACAATGTCGATCTTCTACACCGACATTGTTTATAATTATGCAACGACGTCGGGAGGAGGGGTCTGGACTTCGGGAAACGGGGGAACGATCAGCGGTTCCCGAATCACCAATAATGGTTATTTGCTGAATTCGTTAGGTGCTATAACGGCAAGTGGAGGGGGAATTTACGTTAATGGTGGTGGAACATTGAGCCTAGCCGGTTCGTCCGGGACAGGTTATAGCACTACTGTTAGCAATAACAAGGCGGGAACAGGAGGAGGTATTCGCGTTCAAAGTGGTGCAACGCTTAATGCGACGGGAACGGTTTCCGTTTCACGGAATACGGCGACGACAGATGGAGGGGGGATTTATGTTCAGACGACAGGGGGAGGAACGACACGCCTGAATTTTTCGGGTTCACGAAATGCAGTAACTGGGTTATCCTCGATTGTGATTTCCAACAATACGGCGGGCAGTGAAGTGAGAACCGGTAATGGAGGGGGGATTTATGTCAGTACCGTTGCAGGAGGAGGGTCGGCCAATACACAATTCAATTTTAATAATGTTGAAGTTAGTGGAAATACGGCGACAAATGGTGGAGGTCTCTATAGTCTGACAAACCCGGCATTCTTGCAAGCGGCCAATTTAGCGTTGAATGTGTCGGGTTTTCATCTGGCCCGCAATACAGCTTTGGTTGATGGAGGAGGTTTTTATAACGAACTTGGGGCTGGATTTCTTTCGTCGGGTTCTTGGAGTTTGACAGGAACGCGGGATTCTGTGACGGGGATTTCGTCCATTGTTGTCGAAGAGAACATTGCGGGACGGAGTGGGGGCGGTCTCTGTTCCTCAACGGGGACTCAATTTTTATCGGGAGTAACGATTAGTGTAACGGGTGTTGATTTCAGGAATAATCAGGCGTTGGGTGTTGCCCGCATTGATTTCAATGATGTTGGCAATTCGTCGATTGCAGGAGGGGGCGGGATATATCAACCGGGCGGAACCTTGACGGTCAGCAATGTTGTTTTGGAAGGGAATCAGGCCCTCAGAGGTCTTGGAGGGGGGATTCTTACAATGCCGGCAGGAGGTTTTCTGGCGGATACTGGGACGGTGAATGTAACGAATGGGACGATGATTGGGGGGAGTATTGCGCTGCTTGGCGGGGGAATCAGTTCAGGAAGTACGTTGAATATTAACTCGAACAGTGAGATTGTGCGTAATCAAGCGGTCATGTTGGGGGGCGGTATTCTGAGTCTGGGAACGACGAATATTAACACGACGGGGACGAACAGTACGGTCAGGATTGCGGAAAATGTTGCGAGGTCCTTTGCGATACTGGGGGGACGGCAGACGTACAGAACCGATGATAGGGATTTGTTGATTGGGTTGCTTGCAACATTGGAGGAAGACAGCAGCATGGTTTCTCTGCTGCAAAATGTCGGAATGGGAGCAGGTATCTTTCAGTATGGAGGGACCTTGACGGTTGGAAACAATGCCGGGCAGAATCGTTGGACGGAGATTGACGGTAATCATGCGGATTTTGGCGGGGGAATCGTCAGTACAACGGCTTTTACGGTCCAAGCCGGGGTTGTGGTCAGTAACAATCGTGCGGTGTATGGAGGAGGTCTGTACTGTTTTAATAACTTTACGGTGAATGGGGTGAACTTTATTGGCAATGTCGCATCCTTGCCGCTTTATCCGGGATTTGCAAAAGGGGGAGGGATTTATTACGACAGCGGAACGAATACTGTTTCCGTAACAATCAGCAATGTCACGTTCAAGGGGAATTATTCGACGGGCGAGGGGGGGAGTTTTTACATTGCGGGGAAGAATACCAGTTTGACGTTAAATAACTGTGAAATCTGGGGTTCAGCTTCAGATTATGGGACATCCGCTTCTTTGGGCGGGGGAGTTTATTATGCGGGCGGTCAGTTGAGGTTGACGAATTCGCGGTTTTATAACTTGAATGCGTCCTTGAGTGGAGGAGCCGTTTATGTTGCTGGAGATGACAGCGCGAGTACGGTTGTGACGAATTGTCGTTTTGATGGAAATGCGGCAGATCAGTATGGAGGGGGGGCGATTTATCAAACGGCGGGGACGTTGACGATTTCGGGAACGAATCGTTCTTCCAGTTTGATGACCAATAATTCGACGAAAGGTTCTTATGCTGATGGAGGAGCGGTTCTTTTGGTGAACGGGACGCTTAACATTTCGAGCAGCACGATTTCGGGGAATACGACGTTGGGAAATGGGGGGGCGGTTTATACGTTGGGAACCCTCACGTTGACCGATACTGAGATGTCAGGGAATTATGCGCGAAAATCGGCGGGCGCGATTTTTGTTGCGGGTGACAAAAGTGATTTGAGTGTGAACAATGTCGATCTGTTTGACAATGCGGCCCTTGAACTGGGAGGGGCTGTTTATATCAAAGATTCCAAAGGTAAAACCAGTATTGTCAATTCTCGGATTGAAAACAATTATGCAATCGAAGGGGCTGCAATCTGGTTGGATGGGAGTGCGTTGACACTACAAGATGTCTATTTACATTTCAATGAGGCGGGAAAAGGCGGGGCAATTGAAATGGTCGGGGGAGAACTGGTCATTATTAACGGTTCGTTCGTCGGGAATAAGGTTGTGCATGAAGGAGGGGCGGTGTTGCAACGGAATGGACGTTTGACGCTTGTGAATACGGTGATTGCAGATAATACGGCTGATTTTGGGGCGGGTGTGTATCAGTTGGGCGGACGATTGGAGCTTTATAACTGCACGATTGTGGATAATACGGCGATTTTAGGGTCGGGCGGTCTTCATCTGGACGGAGTTTCGCAGGTCATTAACAATACGATTATTGCGAACAATCGGGGAACAATTGCGGGGGATTTGTACCATTATTCCGGGTCGTTAAGTGGAAAGAACAATTTGATCGGGGCAGGTGCAGGTCAATACAGCTTCATCAACGGCGTGAATGGTAACATTGTCGGGACGGTTGACCGACCGATTGACCCGATGTTGGGGGAATTGACCGCAACCCCAAAAGGTGGTCTTGCCTATCCTCTTCGAGAAGGGAGTCCCGCTCTTGGAAAAGGGGACTATAAACTGGTTTATGACGGGGTTGAAACGGATATATTTGGGAATGCGTATTACCCCGGTCAGGTTGACATTGGTGTTGCGCAGATGAAAGACATGCCGATTCGGTCGGGCGTGACGTATCGTGTGCAAAATATGACGGAATTTCAGGGAGCATTAGAAGCGGCGAACCTGAATAAATCGGTTTTGGTCAATGGTAAGACCTTTCAACCGGGTTCGTTTACGGAACAGGATCGGATTGTTTTGGATACGGATTATTTTGACGTCACTCAGGTGTATACACTCACCTTAAGTGGGGATGAGTACCGACTGCTTGGGAGTGTCGAAATTGATACAAATGGTGTGAATCTCGTGATCGAAGGAGCCGGACTGTCGCGGGTTTTGAATGTCAAAACCGGGGTTGAAGTGACGTTGATTGGTGTTTCGATTACAGGCGGATTGGCGATTGAGGGAGGGGGCATTTACAATGACGGTCATTTGACATTGATTGACTGTTCGCTGTACGGCAATTCGGCGTATTCCGGGGGAGCAATCTACAATCATCTCGGGACACTTGAAATGAGGGGGACGGATTTGGTTGGGAACCGGGCGAAGTTCGCTGATAATCATTCGGGGGTTGGAGATGTATATCAGAACATTATGGGTGGTGCTCTGTATCAGTTGGGCGGGACGGTTTCAATCCTTGATTGCCGTTTAAGCGGAAACAGCTCGGACGGATTAGGGGGAGCGATTTATCAGAGGGGCGGAACTCTGGAGATTGAGGGAACGGCGATTGGGGGGAACAAGTCGGTTCGAGGAGGAGGGGTTTACTTTACAGGTTTGGGGAGTGTTCTTAACATTTCGGCGTCGAGCATTACGGATAATACGGCGCAGTATGGGGGCGGAATCTGGCAGTCCGGGGGTGAGGTTCGGAAGGACCCGATTACAGATGAGTCTATTTCGCAAGGAGGTCTTAAAATTGTCAATACGACGATTTCGGACAATCGAGCGTTGCTTTATGATGCGGGCGGTTTTGGCGGGGGAATTTATCTCGTTAGTGGAGAATTGGAACTGCTGAATGTGACGATTGTGCATAATGCCGTTTCGCAGGAAGGGGGCGGAATCTATATGCG
The DNA here is from genome assembly GCA_051660685.1 of Thermoguttaceae bacterium. Classification (GTDB taxonomy): domain Bacteria; phylum Planctomycetota; class Planctomycetia; order Pirellulales; family Thermoguttaceae; genus JAVBSX01. The sequence goes on from JBOFQB010000034.1 coordinate 86,044, forward strand.
AGGGGGCAATTTGGTTTTGAATAACACGTTGATTACGGAGAATACGAAAATATCGCTTAACCCGAATATGGCGGGGAGAGCGTCGGATATTCAGTATTATGCCGGAAAAATTGCGAGCACTTCCAGTCATAACTTGATTGGAGACGGAACGGGACAGAGTTCGCTTGTTCAGGGTCGATATGGGAATCAGGTTGGGACTTTCAGTCAACCGCTTGACGCTCGATTGGGCGCGCGAGTAACCTTTACTGGAAATGCGTTGTATCCTGACGGATTCACTTATTATGCGTTGCGAACAGGGAGTTCTGGAATTGACGCGGGAAATAATGATTTTGTTGCAGCAGGGACAGATCAATTGGGTTACGATCACGACCGAATTGTGAACGGTGTCGTCGATATTGGGGCGATTGAATATCCGTTTGTCAATCAGACATTGACGGATGAAGAATTTGAACAATTAAGGGCGCAGTATCCCGGACTGACACTCGCGAATCGGAAAGAGGATTACAATGTGCTTGAAATAGCGGCAATGGACATTTCGGGGGAAAGTTTGCGAGCGAAACTCGAAGAGGCCGGAAATTCGACGGAAAACGATCTGATTGTTCTGCGTACTTCCGTTGAGACCCAGAATCTGATTAAACTGGGCGGTTCGGAATTGCTGATTGACATTGATTTTGCCGAATTTGGGAGTGTAACGATTGTTGTTTTGGGGAGTGTCCCGGTTACAATCAATGCGGAACAGCAATCACGCCTGTTCCATGTTGTGGGGACGTCGGAATTGGGATTGGGCGGATTGGTTATGAAAAACGGTTTTTCGCCCGATTTTGGTGGGGCCATTTATCAAGAAGAAGGTTCTCTCCTTGTTAGCAATTGTGTGATCGAAAACAGTGTTGCGGAAAATGGAGGGGCAATTGCGGTTCAAAATGGTCAGTTGGTTGTGACCGATGATTCGCGGTTGCTGAACAATACGGCGAGTTCACGGGGAGGAGCTTTGTATGTGAGCGGTCGAGCGAGCAACTGGGTGATCGAGTCGTCCAGTGTTCGCGGAAATCAGGCCGGGATTTATGGAGGGGGTGTTTATCAACAGGGAGCCGACACCGGTTTGATTATCACCTCAACCGTTGCGGAAAATCAGGCGCAAAGTGGAGCAGGTGTTTACCTTTATAGTGGACCCCTTGATCTTGTCAGTACGACGATTGCACAAAACGGCTTGAAATGGGCGCAAAAACAGGTTTGGAACGATATTTTAGGACGATATGTGACAGTTTCTGTTGAGGTTTCCGACACCGTTTATGGAGGGGGGATATATCAGGAAAATGGGACACTTGGTTTGTACTCGAACACGATTGTCAACAACTGGGCGAATCGTGACGGGGGAGGTGTCTACAAACAGGCGGGGACGCTGAATGTTTATAACACGATTGTGTCCTACAATTACAAACGGACGAATGTCAATGCCGACCAAATGAACTCGAACATTGTTGGAACAATTTTGGGATCGTCGAACAATCTGATTGATTATTCGGGGGTTCCATTTTTGGGTTCCAAGACGGAACGGGATGAGGTTTTGAAAACGGGACAGGTTTATTATCCGCTGTTGAATATTGCAAATAGTCCGGCGATTGATCGAGGGGCGAACAATCGGCAGTATGCGGGGAATGAGACGGACCAGATTGGCAACACTCGGATTGTTGGAGCCGCAATTGATATTGGGGCGATTGAGTCTATCCCTATAAGTGAAGCGGAATACCGGACCATTATTGGTCAATATGCCGGTTTGAATCTGTCGGGCGACATGAGGGATTACAACATTATTCTTTTGAAAGATACGGACGTTTCTGAAACCGGTTTGCGAAAAGCAATTGAAACGGCAGAAAAAACGACGAAGACGGACTTGATTATTGTTTACAACACCTCAAACAGTATCCAGTTGAGTGCGGCGTTAGGAGCGTTGGTCATTGACATTGACGCTTCGTTGAAAGGGGGGGTGAACATTATTGCAAAGGATGTGATGAACCCGCTTGTTATAGATGCTCAGATGAATTCCCGGGTCTTTGAGATCGGAGGTACAACGTCAACGTCGACTCATGTCGAGTTGGGCGGTCTGGTTGTAACGGGAGGAAATACTTTGACATCCCTAGTTGCTGAAAAGAATGGGGGCGGAATCAGCGTCGTTGACAGTTCGCTCAAATTGAGCGCAGTAACAGTTTCTGCAAACAGTGCCGAGTTTGGAGGAGGACTTTGGTTAGATGGGGGAACAGTTTCTGCTTATGACGGGACGAGTTTTGTATCGAATTTGGCGACAAATGGAGGTGGAATTGCGGTTCAGAACGGAACTGTCTTGTTTGACTCTGAAGTTTTGGTGAAAGACAATCATGCCGTTTTGGGAGGTGGTGTTTATCAAAACGGCGGAACTGTTACATTCAAGGGCGTTTTTGTTGAGAAGAACATTGCCGATACAGGAGCCGGGATATGGTTGGATCGGGGTATTTTGAATCTTGTTGAAGGAACCCAAGTCCTGCAAAATCTTGCAGTGAACGAGGGAGGTGGTGTTTATCAACAAGGCGGGGCCCTTTTGGTCGATCAATCGGCGATTGCGAGCAATTTGGCGGAGTATGGAGCGGGACTGTATCAAAGCGGGGGAAGTTCGATCTTTAGTTCTTCGTCTGTGTATGACAATAGTGCGGCAGAAAATGGAGGAGGATTGTTCCTGAATGGAGGTGAAGTCGATTTGAAGGTCGTCAATTCGACATTCTCACGGAATACAGCCCAATTGGGCGGGGCGATCTATTTGCAGGACGCTTCTAAGGACGGTTCGGTCAAACTGAGTAATGCAACGATTGCCGAAAATAACGCGATTGTTGAGGGGGGCGGGTTATATCAGAATGGAGGTCATTTGGCCCTTTACAATACGATTGTTGCGAAAAATATGGTCCAACAGGCAGGTGCAACAGGGTCGGACATGTATTATGCAAGCGGCGATTTGGTTGGCGGTTACAATGTGATTGGAGATGGGAGCGGTCAACCGGCGTTTGTGGACGGAATCGACGGAAATCAGGTCGGCAAGACGGGATCGAAGACGGATGTTTTGGACCCGGGGTTGGAAAATCGGGTAGATTTGCCGAACGGTCAGGTTTACTACATGCCCGAGTCGGCAGGGAGTGTTGTGGTTGATGCAGGGAATCTTGCGTATGTGGACCTCGTTCAATACCCGTATGATCAGATTGGTAATTCGCGCGTTTACAACAACAGGGTTGATGTTGGGGCGATTGAGTCGCTCTATCGTTCCAACCGGTCCCGATTAGGCGCGTCGATTGCAAGTAACGGTTCCGTTGACCTTAACTGGTCCCCCGTCAAAGAGGTCAAAACGTATGACGTGCAACGGTTTAATACCGACACACTTCGTTGGGAATCGATTGGAACGACAAAGGAAACGACTTTCGTTGATTCGTCCGCTCAATCAGGTCAAATTCAGCATTACCGAATCGTTGCCCGAAATCTCTCGAACGAATCGTTCGTTGCATCGTCCGTCGTCAGTGTAACACTTGATACAGAAGAGATGGAGTTGAAAGCGCAAACGCAGATTCTCATTCGGGAGAAGAATTCTTCCAACACGGACACTTTTGATGCAGCTCTTGCATCACAGCAGAGTTGGGTGAATGAATGGTCGCAATTCTGGGTTGAAATTTGGGCGAAACCGGAAAAGGGTGAATTCATTACGGAATTCCGCAATTGCCGGTTTGATTACGATTCCCGACTCTTTGCGGTTAACACGATTGAATTTGGACCGGGTTATGACGGAACGGGGGATGTTTCCAATCGCGGCGTTGTTTCCCTTTCAGGAACCAGTTCGGGTGCTGAACAGGGAGAATGGGTCCTGCTCGCCCGGGTCAGTTTCAAAGCAGCTCCAACCGGTTCGTCCGCGCAGTCGGCTCAATCCGCTCTTTCGGGGATCGCAAGTGTCTCGCAAACAAATTTCGTTCCAAATGGGATTTCGTTCGTGTCCTCTATGGAAATTGCAACCCGAAATGAATCCGGTCAACAGGTTGAAAGTGCAGCGCAACTGAAAATGAACGAATTGCCGGTTTATCCCGTCATTTTCGATTTCAACGGAGATGGAAGAATCGGAGCAGCCGATTTCCTGCAATTTGCAAAGTCTTATGGTAAAAAAGACGTTTTCGGAACCGATTCGGCGAAATACGATCTGAACGGAGACGGTCAGATCAATGCAGCCGACTTCCTCCTTTTTGCCCGGAGTTATGGTAAAAACCGGGAAAACGGATTAAGCAACTCGGTTTTGCCGAAACCAAAGAGCAACACCAACAACGGCAATAACGGCAACAGCAGCGCAGCATCCCTTGCCGGTTCCCCCGTTCTCACAATGTCCGTTGCAAGTTCGTCCCTCGCAAGTGAGTCAATCGTTGATTCTTCCCTTGAGAGTGTCTTGATTGTCGATTCCCCAGTCGATAAGATGTCAATTGTCGGTTCCTCGGTTGAAAAGGGACGGGTTGACGATCTCCCGATTGACAGTTCGGTGATTGCGGCGAATGTTGCGGTTATGAACAGTGTTGCTGTTATCACTTCAGAGACGGTTCTCGAAGTGATTGGCGAAACGGCAATCAGCCCGATTGCCGGGGATTGGAGTTGCTCAGGTATTTTTGACCTGACGGAACAGATACCGGTTGTGAACGGTTGGGAAACATCGACGTCCGGACGGAATTTGGCCGAGTTGGATTATCTCGGATTGAGCGGACGTACTTTTGGGACGAAACCGGAAAGGGTGATTGATGTTGCCGAACAGGTTTTTGCGGACTGGGGCAATGAACATCTGCCGTTTCTGACAGTCGAATCCCGAAATGAGGGGTCGTTCGAGAACAGTTTGGGTGAATTACTCGAAAACCTGATTTAGTTGTGTTCCGTTGAGCCGCGATACAACGTATCGCGCGTATTTAGCCCGGCGTCAGCCGGACGCAAAGCAAAGAAGGTCGTTTTTTTGGTCCCCGATAATTTTCTGAAGAGAACAAGGAGAAAATGATGAGTTGGTTGGAACGCATTTTTGGAAATGACAATTCAGGGACGAAGAAACAACAGCGACATCATGGACCTAAGAATCGTCCGTTGAATCTTGAACCGCTTGAAACGCGGGAACTTCTCAGTGTTACACCTCTTGGTGTTTCTCCCGAAATTTTGCCGGATGATTTCCGCTTTCCCGTCCCAGATGTCGCTCGCAGTCCCGAATATGAACCGGGCGAAGTCCTTTTTCCTCAAATGTTGGAAAGCGGTCCCCTGATTGGACTGAAAGAACTCCGTAATGACCCGAATTTTAGCACCAGTCATGGTCTCGGTTACAAAACTGTTATAATCGATACTGGGATCAATCTTACGCACAACTCTTTCAAAGATGCAGAAGGTAACAGTCGTATCGTTTATTCATACGATTTTACCAAAGATACTGAGGGCGCAACAGATACTGACGGACATGGTACAAATGTTGCGAGTATTGCAGCCGGTTTGGGTATTCCCGACATAACAGCGGGGGTTGCCGATCAGGCAGGTATTATTGCGCTGAAAGTCTTTCCAGATGGTCATAATCAAGTCGCAGAGATGACCGATATTGCAGCTGCACTGGATTGGGTTATCGTTAATGCCGCAACGTACAACATTGTTAGTGTCAATCTGTCGCTTGGTTCGGGCAATTATCAGAGTTCCGTATACAGTCCTCTCAATACTCCTATCGAAACGCTGCATAACATGGGGATTATTGTTTGCGCGGCTGCTGGAAATAATTTTTACGAATATGGCAGTGTCCCGGGCTTGGCGTATCCCGCAATCCTTCCCGAAGTCATTTCGGTTGGTGCTGTTTTTGATGCCAATCTTGGTTTTATGGATTGGGAAGGTCCGATTGCCTATACTTCAGAGGCGGATCGGATTGTACCGTTTTCGCAGCGTAGTGATCACTTGACGATTATGGGCCCGGGCGCGTTGCTGACCGGGGCGGGAATCAGTTCAAATACAAGTGTTAGCAGTATGTCCGGGACCAGTCAGGCGTCGCCGATCATTGCCGGAGTTGCCGTTCTCGCGCAGGAAATTGCCAATCAGTATTTGAGCCGCAATCTGACGGTTGAGGAATTCCGTGAGGTTTTAGTGTTTTCCGGCCAAACGGTTAATGATGGTGATGATGAAGATGATAATGTGACCAATACGGGCATGGATTTTCAAAGGGTTGATGTCTATAAAATGGCCCGGAAGATTCGTGCAATGTCGCTTGGACAATTGGCTGCCCCAGATATACAAAAGGTGACTCCCGGTCGGACGACCGCCGAAGTTCAATGGACAGGGGTTGCCGACGCGGACTCCTTCACGCTTGAAATTGCAACGGATCGGGATTTCGAGAATCTCGTTGGTCCGTCTTTGACAAACATTCTACAAGCGCAAACGACACTGCCCTTGACCGGATTGAAACCGGATACATTCTATTATGTTCGGATGAAAGCAGTTGGGGATGACGTGACGTTTGCGAACTCGGTTTATTCTATACCCTTTGAGTTCAAAACCGAACCGGCCGTTATGCCAGATGTTTTTGAGCCAAATAATGGTTGGGAACAGGTTGGGGATCGCGGGACTTCTGTACCGAACAGTCCCAACTTTGGTCTTATCATGGGAGAACAAGCGTATTATGGTTTGACGATTGAGAAACCGGGGGAAGTGGATTTTTACCGATTTGAAATAGCCGATACGGGCACGTCAGATCATTATGTTCAGCTCAATTATCGAGACAGTGAAGGTCGGTTGATGTTCTTTCTTCTTGACAGTACGGGGAAGGAAATTTTTGGACAGGGGGGCGATACATCGGGGACCGTTCGTCTGACCTTAAAGGATTTAGGAGCAGGTGTCTATTATATTCGCGTTGCAGGTCTTGAGGATAATGTCAACGCATATTCACTGCAATTGAAAACGCCGGTTAAGGAAGACGCAACGAAATTAGCAGTACCGACGGACATACAGGTTGAGTACCCCACTTCAAGAGGTTTTACCGTTTCGTGGAAATTGGTTGACGGGACCAACAAGTATGCGATTGAAGTCGGGTCTGATGCGATTTTTACGAACATCGTCTATTCGGGAACGGCCGTTGGAAACAGTGTGGTTGTTGAAAAACTGTTGCCGAACCGGAAGTATTATGTGCGATTGCGGTCGTTGGCAACCGAGGTGGAATATCAATCGTCGGCTTGGTCGGTCATTGAGATTCCAGTAACAACCTTGAAGGGATTATTGACAGCACCTAGTGTTCAGGCTGCTTTAGTGGGGGTTGCAGGACCGAAAGGGACGAATTCGATTCGTGTGACCTGGAATAATGTCGAACTTGCGGATCGTTATGTGTTACGTTACTCAACCAATGAGAGTGTTGAGACAGTTGAGCCGGTTTACGTTAATGACATTCTGGCGACTTCTTATGTCATCAACGGTCTTAATCCCAACACGACGTATTACATTCAAGTGTCTGCAAAAGCGGGGGAGAATTCGGACGATTCGGATTGGTCCACAACGGCGCGTGTGATGATACCGACAATTACACTTCCAGCTCCTGTTCAGAACACTGTGAAGATCGTTGCTGCTCCGCCCAATGCTGGAATTTCTCAACTCGATCTGTCTTGGGGCGCGGTCGCCAATTGTAGCAGTTATGAAATTCAATACTCGACTAATGCGAATTTTACAGGAGGATCGACTGTAACGATTACGGTGAATCCAGATAATCCCGCATCTCCTCATTATAGCATTACAGGACTGAATGCCAATACACGGTATTATGCTCGTGTTCGATCTAATGGAAGCGGGGATTATGGCAATTCAGGTTGGACGGCATCTGTCAACGCGACGACATTGCGTGCTCGACCGGTCATTAACAGTTTTCAGGAGACCAGCAAAGATGGAGACAGTATTACGCTTGGATTTCGAGTGACGGGAACGCAGGTGACGCAAATTGTGTTGGAAATGAAGAAACCCGGTTCCGATGTTTGGGAACCGTGCGTGACTTTTTCGGGGGGGAATGCGGCATCGTATACACATTCCGGGCTTGATCTGAATCAGACCTACTCTTACCGTATTCAGGCAATCAATAATCAGGGGTCAACATCGGATTGGGTTGAACGCCTCAATATTACGACAATGCCGATTACGCAGAAAGAGTATGGCGCAATGCGCGTGCAGTATCCCGATTTGAAACTGTCGGCCAATTGGAATGATTACAACATTATTGTTGTCGATCAAAATGGTGCGAATACCAAAGAAAATTTTCAAGAGGCACTGAAAAAAGCGGACGAAAGCCAAATGAGTGATTTGATCGTCGTCCGTCTGGTCGGTGATTCGACGATTTGTGCGACATCAACTTGGGCAATCAATACCAATGCGGCCAATTTTGGGAGCATTACGGTTGCGACGTTGTTTGATTATGACAGCAAAGACTATTCGTTGATTTTGGACGGCAGTAATGCCCGAAGAGTCCTCAATGTTGGAACAGCAGCAAATATTAGTTTAGCTGGTGTCACAATCAGTGGAGGAAGTGTCGTTGCCGAATCGGGCGCGGGTATTTACAATACCGGAACACTAACACTCTCGCGTTGCGCAATTGTTGATAACATGGTTTCTGGAATCAATGTTTTTGGAGGAGGTCTTTACAATGCGAATGGAGGAGTTGTAACGATTGTGGATACGACGATGCGGGGCAATACGTCGGAGACTTATGGAGGGGCAATTTATAATGCGTCCGGGTTAACACAAGCATTGGTCGTTCGGTCGTCCTCGATTTATCAAAACAGTGCATTACAAGGAGGGGGCGGGATTGCAAATGCCGGGATGATGTCGGTTCTTAATACAACAATTGCGGAAAATGAGGCGATTTATGGAGGAGGAATTTACAGTACGGGAACCCTCTCTGTGTACAGCTCGACGTTGGTCAATAATTTGGGTAAGTATGGGAAGGGTTTGTACTTGTATTCCGGCAAATTGGAGATGAATAACACTATTTTGGCAAATGGTGTGGACATTGGCTTGAAACCGGGCGTAACGATGAGCGGTTCCTTCAATCTGATCGGCAACGGAAATGGTCAAACCGTTTTTGTGTCAGGATTAAATGGAAATATTGTTGGGACGGCGAGTAAGCCGATTGACCCGAAGTTGACGATAAAGGATGAGGGAAAAAATGGTCGTTACTATTATATTCCGAGCTGGGATTCCCCCGGCGTTGGAATGGGAAATCCCGATTCCCGCTATCTCCCGGTTGGAACAACAATGGATCAGACGGGCGCGAGTCGGTTGCGAAATGGGCAACTGGATATGGCCGCGGTTCAGTTTGTTTCGCCGGTTCAGCTTCCTCCCAAAGTAAGCGGTTTCACAAATTCAGAAGAAAAATATGATGCCATTTCGTTGAAATGGGATATAGCAGATAGAGCGGACGGATATGTTTTGCAATACCGACCGGCTGGAAGTGCCGATTGGATTGTCGCACATGCCGGTCAGGATTATATTCCAGAATCGTTCTACGTTCTTAACGGACTCAAAGAAGGGACGGAATATCAGTTCCGTTTGCAAGCGATTGTTCTTACCCCTCCTGATACTGATGAAGAGTTGCCTACTTTACCCATTTTGGGCGGATCAGGTTGGGTCTCGGTTTTTGTTTCAACCCGAGTTGCCCCGCCGAAAACACCGGAAAACTTTAAGTGTGACGCTTATTCTGAAAACAGCGTGACGCTTTCTTGGGATGCCGTTTCTGGAGCCAATAAGTATACGGTTCAGTATCAAAAGGAAGGGACGGACAATTGGGTGACATATCAGATGACAACCGCCCCGACTATTTTCGTAACTGGACTTCAGTCAAAAACGGTGTATCATTTTCGTGTGCAAGCGGTCAATAACAATGGTGCATCTGTTTACTCTTCCCTTGTTTCTGTTGAAACGAAGAAACCGGTTGCCCCTCATGTACCTGAGAATTTTGAGTGGACTGCAAGGTCGATTGATTATGTGGTGTTACAATGGGATGCGGTTTCCGATGCAGAATCCTACGAGGTGCGATACTGTATTGCTGGTACAGAAAATTGGACATCGGCCGGTTTGACCTTCGATTTAACGGCAACGATTGCGGGTCTTCAGTCGGCGAGTAAGTATGAGTTTCAGGTTCGGGCAAGGAGTTGGGCCGGTTCGTCTGATTGGGCTGTTTGTGAAGTGTCGACGCTGGTGAACGTGCCGGATGTTCCAACTAATTTGCAAGCCGAAAACGTGACGCCCGATTCAGCGAAACTGCTTTGGGATGAGGTCGAAAATGCTATTTCCTACGATTTACAGTATCGACAAGTTGGACATAAAAACTGGACGGTTGTTTCGGGAATTGAAGAACTGTTTTGGAATGTTGTGGACTTGTCTTCCAACACGACGTATGAATTTCAGGTGCGTTCTGTCACAACCGATTGTCCGTCCGACTGGTCGGATGTCTTGTCGGTCAAAACGATGATCGCGGTTCCAACGAAACCGACGAATTTTCGGGCTGTGAGTGCAACAGCGGGTTCGGTTTCTCTGCAATGGAATGCCGGTCTAAACGCCGCTTCCTACAGAATTGAGATTTTGCGTCCCGGAAAAACGGATTGGGAGGTTTTGAAGAATTCCGAGACCTCATTGAGTTACGTTTCAAACGGATTGACCGCCAATACGTCTTATCAGTATCGAATAACCGCGGTCAATACAACGGGAGTTTCTGAATCGGTTGTCATTTCCGCAACGACTTTATTGGCAACTCCGACGAATTTGCAAGGAACTGCAAACGGTGCAGCCGGAGTTGAGCTGAGATGGGGTAAGGTCGACGGTGCAACGAATTATGCAATACAGCGATTTGACGTGACGACTTGCAAATGGGCTTCAATAGGAACAACCGATCAGTTGACATGGACGGATACTTTGGCGAACACAGATGTTTTGTATCAATATCGTGTTTTTGTGACAGATGGAGGAACTCCTGTAAAGGAATTGTCGGCCCCATCATCGGTGTTAAGCGTTTATAACAGCACAAGTACCGTTGCGAGCGTTCAGACCCAACTTTTTGTTGTTGATTCCAAAACGTCGGCAAAAGGTTCGTATGAAGAATCACTCGCCAATCAACGGACCGAAGTTTCGGAATGGTCAGACTTTTACATCGAAATTTGGGGGACACCACAAAATGCCGATTTGATTACGGCGTTTGAAAATTGCGGTTTTCAATTCAATGCCAAACTTTTTGACATGATTGCCGTTGATTCGGCCTACTATGATGTTGAGTCTTCTGAAGATGATATAACGAAAAAGATGACGATTTCAGGGACGTTGAAACAGGGGCAGGAAGAGACCGCAAAAGGGCGGGTGTTACTTGCTCGGGTTCATTTTGTTCCCGCGACCGGCGAAAATGTTGGCATTACGAAAAATCTTGTCAATGGTCAGGCAATTGCGGTTGACAGTGGTGTAACGGTTAGTTCAAAATTTGATTTGAAAGCGCGTCAAGGAGGGAACAACATTGACGTTGCAAGTGATTTGGCTTTGAAACTGTTTAAGGTGACGCCGGTTTTGGCGGACTTTAATGATGACGGGTTTGTTAATGCTTCGGACTTTTTGATGTTTGCCAAATCGTTTGGAAAAAATGTGCCGAACAATTCTGCGTATGAAAAGTATGATCTCGTCAAAGACGGAATCATTAACTCGGCAGATTTTCTCGCGTTTGCCAAAATGTATGGTCAAGCCCGATTTGAACAGACAGGCAGTATGAAGTCAAGCGGGTTGAAAGGGCAAACCTCAACGGGAAATACTGTTTCTTCGACGCAATCGGTTGTAACCGGTGTTGTCGGCGAGTCTAATACTGTTTCTGAAACATCCGCACAATCGATTGAATCCTCAATTGCCGGGACTCCGCAAATCGAATCGAAAAAGGGAACAGGAGCGACCCTTTTGATGACGCAACCTGTTCTGGTTTCCAACAACATCGTTGTTGATGTGGTTCTGGTCAATCAAGAGAATTCCCTTCTTGCCAATCTTGAAACGGTTGGTCTTGCCGGTCAACGAGACGCTCGAACAATGTCATCTAACGCAACAATATCGGTCAGCGACCGATTGTTTGAAGAATGGTCCGGGTCTCTCGATCTGCTAAAACTGGACAATCAGGAGGATTGGTTGGTTGCCGCTTGTCCTTTAGAAACGGCTTTAGATGTTGTGTTCTCGGAATTGTAACATATTTTGATTTACAACATGCTCACTTGGAATTGTAGCGACGGAATTGTTGGAACAAATTATTATGTCAGAACCTGTTGAAATGTCAGAACCCCTTGTCGTCCAACCGGAAGAATCAGGTTGGCGACTTGATCTGTTCTTGACCGCTTATTTTCCGCAATACAGTCGAACGGCGATTCGTAAAGCGATTACAGAAGGTGGTGTGTTGATTGATGAGGGGAATGAAGAAGGGGGGGAGGAATCCCGGGGAAAACCGGCGTATCGTTTGGTTGCGGGACAACGGGTTCGGTTTTCTGTTCCTGAAATTGTGAGAGAGACTCCGATTCCTGAAGACATTCCGCTGACGATTCTGTATGAGGATGAAGACTTGGCGGTGATTGACAAACCGGCTGATATGGTTGTGCATCCTTCGCGCGGACATTGGACCGGGACACTTGTTGGGGCCCTTGCTCATCATTTTGCCGGTTCCCTCAGTTCCGTTCGCGGACCTGCCCGACCTGGTATTGTTCATCGATTGGATCGGGATACGTCCGGGGTGATTCTTGTTGCTAAAAATGACGAAATTCATGCACGCCTTGCTGCACTGTTTGAAGAAAAAAAGATACAAAAAGAATACTTCGCCGTTGTAATCGGTTGTCCTGAATTGGATCGGGACTGGATTGACTTGCCGATTGGGCTTCATACAAAATATCGGGAAAAAATGGCGATTCGTCGGGATGATCCTGACGCAAAAGAAGCCCAAACCTTTTATGAGGTTGTGAAACGTTATCATGGATTTTCGACACTTAAAGTGTTGCCGAAAACGGGACGGACACATCAGATTCGGGTTCATCTGACACATTCGGGGTATCCGATTTTGTGTGATCGACTTTATGGGGGACGTTCGCTGATTACGGCGGAAGAGTTGTCGGGGGAAAAACGTTTCGCGCCGACTCAGGACATTTCTGAAGGGGCGGTTCTGTTACGCCGACAAGCTCTTCATGCTCGTTCATTGTCGTTTGTGCATCCCCGAAGTGGACAGTTGTTGGAAATTTCCTCGCCAATTCCGTCGGACATTCAGGCCGTTCTTGACGTTTTGGAACAACGGGCGGAACCGCGAATGAGGAGATAGGGAAAAGGAGGAGATAGGGACCGGACTATACACTTATCGATATTGTTTTTTTATTTCTTCGGTTTCCCTAAATTCTCTCGCTTCTGCAACCTTTGTAAACTCAAAATCACCGTGATTTTCTGTTACGACTTTTTGTATTTCTTCAAGAGAGACGTTAAAAAATTCTCTGCGATTATTGACCAAATTAACACGCTTGTTGTCAAAAAATTGGTGTAATTTATGTTCCAGTTCGGGGGCATTATCGGAATAAATTAACGCATGAACATCAAATCGGAAAGGAACAGAAGCACCACCAAGTTCTATAACCCGATCCATAGGCTCTAGGCGTCTGGTCATTCCTATCTTATAAACATCTTCACCAAAAGAACCGATGTTTGAAATAACGTAAATATGTCCTGCTTTTGTTAATTGTGCTTGCGAAATAGCTCGCTCTTTTCGCTCTTGTGCTTCTTTTAATTGTTGTTCTAAAATCTCCAACTGATTTTTATATTTGTTTATTTCTTCCCCAGTTGCGTTTTCCATTTCTAAACGAACTTTCTCTAATGCCTTTTGATATCGTTTTTCTTCATTTTCTGCATCTTTTTGAGCTTTTTCACACTCCCTTTGAACTCTTTCTTCTTCTCTTATTAGCTCTCGTATTCTTGCTTGTTCTTCTTTTTCTTCTTGTTGTTTATTTGCATACTCATACGTTAAATATAATTCTTCTAATTTTAAGCGTAAATAGTTATTGTTAATTAAATAATTATCGTTAAGTAAACAGTGATTTTTAAACGTTACCTTACTTTGGCCCATTGCATTGATGTCGTCAAAGGCTTTCTTTATTCTGACTTCCATCTTATTGACATTATTCCATGTAACTTTTTCAATAATACTATCACATTCACCATTAAAAGCCCTAAGCATAAGTTTGTAAGTTTGTTTCAGCATACAAACCCCTTTAACTTTGCCTCCATTAACAAAGTATTCTATTGCCGTATCTCGCTTAATCATGTCTTTTTGACTTGCATAATTGGCATTGATTGCGATTTTATATCGTGCAGATGCATCAAAGTTAAAATGAGGCTGATACAATCCACATTCAAAGACTTGCAAATCTTCTTCCCGCGATTTTATTTCTTCGTCCAGTGATTTTATTTCTTCTTTCAACGATTGTATTTTAGCGACGAAGGTGTCATGATATGTGTATATTGTAAGTAAAATAAAAAAGGCAAGCAATGAAAGTATTACAATCAGTAAAAAAACCAACATTTTACACCTGCTTTCAAAACAATTTTAACACAAAAATATCAGAGAGAGCTTCTTGGCCGTATTACGGGCATGATTAGGTCGCTCCTACAGAGCTACGATTTTTTGAGGGACCTGTCAACCCGGGGTTGCGGTCGCGTTGCTCCCTTCACCGCCGGGCTACAATGGGGTCGTCCCAACGGGACTACAAAAAGATACCACAAAATGCGGCTGCTTTCAATCTACGGTCCCCTTAATGATAGAATAAAATCGGCTGACTTATGATTTGTTCCTCATGATCGCAACAACGGCACTTGATGAAACGTCAAAAGATAAGGGCGGGTTTCCATTACGCTCCAGTTCTCGTCTCGCAGTCGCAATACCGCGACCAAATGCCTGAATAAAACCGTATGTTTTTAATGCATCTGCAATATTGGGATTGCGGTAATCCGTGATTCCCGGTTGACTGAAATTTTCTTTTGTTACATTTCCATAAGGTCCGCCCGGACTGTGTATTTCTATCCTGTCATTGAACCAATAAACTCTGACCGGGGCGTTGGTCTTTTCGTATGTCCTATGAAGAACCGCGTTGTAAATCAACTGCTGAAAAGCGACAACGGGATATTGAACCGTCAGGATATGTGTTGGAGAGGAAACAATGTCAACCGCTTTTGTGTTATGCGCATTGAATTTATCATTCACACGACGTAATACTTCAGGTAAGGTTCCTTGAATCTTCTCTTCATCTGTAACAGGATCAGCTAATTCAACACCTGCAAGTCGCAAAAACTGGATACAAGCACCCGGAATAAAATCCTGAGGTGATTTTCCAAAGCACAATAAGCCGAGAACCGTCGGTGTTGTATTCGTCGGTGAAGCAATCATGCGGCAAGACGCCAAGCGTTCTTCATAGGTTCGGTGATTCGTTTCTAAAATATCCGGCGCAAATGCAGCAGGAAGATATTCCTGCTCAAAAACTAACCGTGAAAGATCGGAAAGTGTCGAAGAGGGGACAAGGTTAATATCAAAAGGAATATTTTTATAACGTCGTTTTTCGACCAAAATACGTTCTTCCTGTTCATTGGCAATCGCGCGACGCGGACCTGTTCGTATCCAAATTCGTCCTTGATACTTTACAGGGGGCATATCAGAAGGTAAGACCGTTACGACCGCCATTTCGGCTCCTGATAAGCGTTTTTTTTCAACGGTCATTACTGGAAGTGGAAGTATATTTCCATCTGTTTTAATGTCCGCAAGATTTCTTAATAATTCATCCGTTATAGGATAATCGGACGGTGTTCCATTATCATTGGCGCCGATCAATAAAACACCAGGTTTTTGGTGATTCGGCAAATCATTGGCAAATGCGCATATTGCTTCTCTTGCTTTTTTGGGGACATCACCCGAAAAACTCTGTTTGCGTTCGACATTATCGGCTTCAACATCTTTCAGTATTTTTTCCAGTTCCTCATCAGAATATGTTTGCATCAATATCTCCATGTCCATTTGAACAATGTTGTTTGTGTCATCATTGTCGCGTCTTTTGGGTTGAATTGGGAATGTGTTTCATTACAATGCCGTATGATCGGAAACAACATCGCCGAGTGTTCGGATTGTAAGACGAATTCGACTCGGATGTTCTGTTTCGTTGGAAGGTGAAAAACGGATCGTCGATTTTCCTTGCGGAATAGGCGAATGGACGCCTTGCACAAGGGGTTGACTGATTTCATTGCCCTGAAAATCGTACACAATCGCCCGGTTCGTTTGCGGGTCAAATTCCAGATACTGTCCGTTTTTAATCTGACCTTGAAATGCTAACCTTTCCCCGTTGATTTCCAAAATCGGGTCCCGCAATGTTTCCTCCAACACGGGTAATGCCTTGATCGTTCTGAATCGCAAATTTTCCGGGTTGCCAACAATCATAAAATGGACTTTCGAGATGCTGTTGTAAAAAACCTTTTCCCGGTATTCGGCGTACACCGCTCCACATGGAATCGGCCAATTGACCTCTGTTCGCGTTCCATTTTCGGCTTCAACAAGCGAAATGTAACGCCAACCTGTAAAATCGACGTCAATGAAATGATCGACATGACCGGACACCATTTCAATCGGGCTTTCCAGACGGATGTTGATTTGTTGGTTTCCTCCATCTCCATAAACCCAAACGCCAAGTCCGAGATTTTTCGACAGGTCAATTGGCTGTTCAAATTCCCGCGTCGTCAGATTCGTCATTGATTGCGTTTCGTCCAAAACAATCAGGTCAATTCCCTTTTCCGAATCGTAATCATCCGTCAAATACCGATTTTCTATTCGAATCAACGGTGTTTGCGCAACATTGGGATTTTCATAGTCCCAGATGAGATGATAAGGGTCAAAAAGGAACTTTGCGTAATTAGCCCGGATGAATTGCCAATCATTTTCCCCTTTTTGTTGCAAGACAAAGTGTTGACCCGGTTCTTTCAATTGCTGAATGATTTCGGGACCAAAGGACTTGCTTCTTCGCAACTGGTCGTATCTCTTTAACCGTTCCCCGTTTCGATAAGTGATCGGTTTCGCCTGATCCTTTTGAATGTCCAGATAGGAAAAACCATTATTATACGCCAAACCTTTCACGCCAAGATACTCAATGTCTTCAGGAAAAAGAATGTCGTACTGAAAATGAGGCAGATCGTCTCCGTTTGGGGGGCCGATTGCCAACCAACCGAGTTGACCGGGCAAATAGTATCGTGCAGCCGATTCTTCATTTGCAGCAACATGGAGATCGAAAAAGGGCTGAAACGCGCGATGAGCGGAATCCCAAGCACCCATTCTCGACCTTCCATACCAAAGACTCGGGTTCATTGTGCTGTATTCCAGCAACGGGGCGGTTTCCGTGTATTTGAGGATTTCGTTGACAAAAAGAGCGTCGTAGTACCAGACGAGTTCAGGATCAGGAACGATTGAAAAAGTTCCGTCCAAAGCATCCAAGTAAATCATTCCAAATCCCCCTTCGTTGTACGCTTTTGCCGTTTCCCTTGCAATTTCGAGGAACAGGTCACTTCCGGGTTTCGGCGCAAACAGGAAAAAGAACTGGGTCAGGTGATCGATTTTCGACCCCTTAGGATGCTCGCTCACTTTCGTTCCAAATGCGCCCCTTTTGCATTGTGTAAAACCAAAAGGGGCTTCTTTGTTCGGTTTTTCAAACTGTATCAGTTCGTCCCCTATCCGAATCACTTTGCTGTTGCGGACGAAAAAACCTGTTATCTCCGAAACATCTGTTGTCGCTTCAACCGTTGGAATCATTTGAGCGTCCGTTGCAATGTCTTCGCTTAATGTCAATGTTCGCAAAACATCCAGATCGTCACTTGGAATAGGCGTTACAAAACGACTTTCGGGCGCAAGAAACTCGGCGTAAGTGTGCAAACCGGTTATCATTCCTTTTTCCTTCAAAGCGTCTGAAACTTTTCTGAAATCGGCAATTCCGTTCGGATAAGCCTTTTCGTTAAATTGGAAATCCCCTTGTCGGAATGCGCTCCCTTGATGAAAGTCAACTTGGTCAACCCCAAATCGGCCCAGATGTTCGCTCAATTGGTCCACAACACCAACTGTGTAAGGAGAACTAGAGATGATGTACGATCCCTGATTCTTGGGATTATCAAGAGCATAAGGTCCCCCCGCTTTGGAAACCGGCATTTCACCTTGAGGATACGAATCGACAATCCGTTTCATCGTCTCGCGCAACCCTGATTCCGGTTGTCCCAACAGAAAAACGCCTGCTCCCTCCATTCCGATTGGGCTGAAACAGACACCTCCCAATTGGCGCGACCGACCGGGATAATCGAGCGTCCTTGTGTTCAATCGTCGGCTCATTGCGGTTGCAACAAATGCCAAGTCCTCTTCTTGACCCGCTTGAGATGTGTTGTTTGCCGTTTGCGACTTGCCCTTGTTTGAAGCGTCAATGTTCAACGTGTCAGCATTGGACGGGTCAACATTCGAATCGTCAACATTCGATTTGTCTATGTTTGAATCGTCAACGGTTTTCTTCTTCGGGACGGTATTTGCCTGATCGTCTGTTTGGAGCGGGACTTGCGCAAACTGAACGGAGTAAAATTCTCCTCCTGAAACATCTTGCAGGTCGAACACCAACCAGTCTTTTGTCGCTTGAACATTGAGCGTGAGCGTAATCGGCGAATCGGCAAAGGAAAAAATCAGCGTCTCTCCCTGTTGAATGACCCGTTGAGCGGGATGTGTCGGTCCCATTTTGGTTGGTTGGAGAAAGCAGAAATGGGAATCGGCTTTTTGATCGAGATGATTACGACCCGTTGCGTCAAGGAGCGATTCCACTTTTCCCGCTTCGTTTAAGGTCAACTGAAAATGGTCCGTCTTAAACGTAAGATTCTCACCCCAAACGGGGATGTTGAAGAACAAGGTCAAGATAAAACAACAGAGTGCAACGACAAGAGATGTAAATCGTTTCATGTGGGGCGGATTGGGTCAAAGAGGACGGAAAAAGTCAAACGCCGACGATCCGTCCAGTCTAACCTGTCCAAAGGATTATTGCAAGTTTCGCGGAGAATTATTGGCGTAATCCCAATAAGGGGAAAGTCGTCGCAACCGGTCAATAATTCCGGGAAAGACTTCCAAAATACGGTCGATTTCCTCGTTGGTGTTGTATCGACTGAGACTGAAACGGATTGAACCATGTTGCGCCGTAAAGGGGACCTGCATTGCCGTTAAAACATGAGAAGGTTCAAGAGAACCGGAAGTACAGGCGGACCCGCTTGACGCACAAATGCCGTATTCGTTGAGTTGGTAAAGAATTCCCTCTCCTTCGACGAAATGACAGGCGATGTTGAGCGTGTTGGGCATTCTCGGGGCCTTTCCGCCGTTGATTTCGACATGAGGAATCCGTTCCAAAAGACCTGATTCGAGCCGATCCCGCATTTGGCGAACCTGTTCGAGTTCGAGAGCGTGATTTTCTTGGGACAATTCGATTGCTTTGGACATTCCGACAATGTAGGGGACGTTTTCCGTTCCTCCTCGTCGTCCACTTTCCTGATGTCCGCCAATCAAAAGATTGCGAAGTGGGGTTCCTCGTCGGACGTAAAGACCGCCAACCCCTTTTGGGGCATGGAATTTATGCCCGGAAAAAGACAGCATGTCAACATAACGGAAGTTGTCTTGCATGTTAATCGGCAACTTCGTCAACGATTGAGTTGCATCGGTATGAAAAATGATCCCGGAATCGGTTTCTTTTGCAATCCGCGACAATCGTTCAATCGGAAAAATGACCCCGGTCTCATTATTGGCGTGCATGATGGAGACCAACAATGTTTCAGGACGTAATGCCCGGACATATTCGCCAATGTCAAGATTTCCTTCCCGATCAACGGGGAGAAACGTCACTTCCATTCCGCGACGTTGTAATTCCCGGGCAACTTCAAGAACGGCGGGATGTTCGACCTGAGTTGTAATGACATGTCGGCGTTTGGGTTCTGTTCGGAGCAGACCGAAAATCGCGTGATTGTTACTTTCTGTTGCACAAGAGGTAAAAATCAATTCGCGGGACGACGCAACCCCCAAGAATCGGGCAATTGATTCCCGGGCCGAATCAATCGCGTGTTTAACTGTTTGGGCTGCTTCATACATAGAACTGGGATTAAACCAAGCGGACTCGAAAAAGGGGATCATAGCGTCTTGGACTTCTCGGGCAACCGCTGTTGTCGCATTATTATCAACGTAAATCATTAGGTAGGGAATGGGATATGGGGGATAGGGAATAGGGGAAGAGTTGCCGTTTAACGCGGTTCGACAATGAGTGATGACAGGATGAAAATAGTTGTCCAAAAATAATCGGTCCGTTCCGAATGCCGTTAGGCATTCCGTTATGGTAGTAACGGATTGTATAATAAGTCCTCAACTCCGTCGGAGTTGCGTTATGGTCATGCTGCGTTTATACCATAACGGAACCCCGACGGGGTTCAGATTGCAATATCAGACGTTTTCTACCATAACACAACCTCTACGAGGTTGCAGGAGGAAAATTGCTCCTTTTGGTTCGATTCTCTTTTTTCTTCTAACTTCTAACTCCTCCCTTCTCTCGCAAATACGCGCAGTACGTTGTACATGCGGCTCAACACTCTTCGTCCTCTTCAAACATGGGCCGGATTATGGTATTATATCGTTAATTCCAGCAGAAGGAATAGACGATTTGACCACAATTTTGTCAACCGTGTGCAGATGACGATCAAGAACAGAATTCAGGCTCCCTTTTTTCGATTGTTACTCCTTTCGCTTCTTACGGTCGTTTTTCTTTCCCTTGTTGGAACAATCAGCCCCGTTCAAGCCGACGAATACCCCGTTCAACGTCTTGAGGTTCATCGCAAAGACGGAGCAATCGTCGAATTGCACGGTCAGGTGCTCGTTGAAGGAACAGAAGGTGAGATTGCGTTGCGGACGAGGGACGGACAAATTCACCTCTTGCATCAGCGGGAAATACGCAAACGTTGGATGCTCGAGACGCCGTTTCTGCCGTTCACAAAAGATGAAATGGTTGACTCCTTGCGTGAAGAATTGGGCGAACAGTTTAGCATCCATACAACCGATCATTACATTATTGTTTACAGTACAAGCGACACTTATGCACAATGGTGTGGAACCTTGTTTGAAAAGCTGTACAGCAAGTACAAAGCGATTTGGAAACGCAAGGGATTGCCAATTGAAGAGCCAATTTTTCCCTTAGTCGTTATCATCTTTCCGAATAAAATCGCATTCGATCAGTATGCCCGGGAAAAATTACACAGCAACTTTCCCCCCAATATGTTGGCCTGTTATCATCTATTGACCAACCAGATTTTATTGTGTGATTTGACCGGAACAGAAACGACCCGGGAGAATACGGGCAAAAAGTTGACCAGTTCGCAGATTCGGGAGATTATGAACCGACCCGGTTCCGGTTATAATGTCTCTGCCCTGCTGCATGAAGCGGCACATCAAATTGGGTACAACAACGGCATGTTCGAGCGACTTGCCCCTGTTCCTCGTTGGTTGCTCGAAGGAATCGCAATGCTGCATGAACCGGCTGAATTGGAAAATGTAAAAAAGGAACTGGATGATCCTAAGGTGAACAAATTGCGGTTGAAGCAATTTATTGAATTTAGGGACAAACAACCGGCTGATGCAATTCGGAATCTGATTTACGATGATGCGGCAATTTTGAAGCCCAATGTTGCGATTGATTATTACGGATTGTCTTGGGCGGTCACTTATTACTTGCTCAAAAAGCGGAACAAGGACTTGGGGGAGTATTTGCGGGTCATTGGGGAGAAAAAAATAGGGGGTCCTGATTCATCCCGACAACGTTTGGACGAATTTGAGTTGATTTTTGGGGGTAATTGGGAAAAGTTTTACCGTGATTTTGCCCGATTTGCCAATTCAATCACCAAATAGCCCGGAGTCTGTCGGAAAATTCTATTTTTTGAGGTCTCAACAGGCGATCATCGGGTTAAATGGTAAAAGGGGGAGAATTGCGCGCTTTGTACAATCCTACGCAATCAACCAAGAAGCTGAAATCCAAGCATCTCGTGTCGTTTTCTAATCAGTATATTCCTCATAACCTGTATGTTGGGCGAAAATGGCGTTTTTTTGGGGCCTGATCGTCAATGATGAGGTATACTGTCCAGATATTGTATTCCATTTGCTTGCGAATACCGTATGAACCTTTAGATTCAGCGAACCTTAAGAAGTATTTTTTCCAACTTTTCCTTGTGAACATAATGAGAACTCTCACGTTTGCAGCCGTTCTGTTCCTGCTCGGTTTCTTTGCTTTTTCCAACGAAACATCCGTTTTCGCCAAGATGAAAGCCCAAGAGACGGAAACGGAAGTCATTATCGAAGAAGTCGCGGTTGATCCGCTTTTGCCAACATCGACAGTTGGAGCCAAATCGGAATCCATATCCGGTTCCGTCTCCGATTCTGAATCGGAATCTTCCAACGCCGTTTCTTTGGAAACGACAACAACCCGACATGGAGAACAGCGTGCAGAACAAGGACGTCGTTCTCAACGGGGACATGGAGCAACGGATTCAGCGGAACCGCGAGAACCGAAAAAAATCCGATTCAATGTTCAGAAACAACCCTGGAATGAGTTAATTGAATGGATTGCCGATCAGGGCGGTTTTTCGTTGACAATGGACACATATCCGCAAGGGACATGGAATTATAAGGACCCGAATTATTACTCGGTTGATGAAGCGATTGACCTTATCAATAGTTATTTGATTCCCAAAGAATTCGTCCTGATTCGCAAAAACAATATGCTCATTGTCCGCGATCTAGGACCGGGAGGGGCAAGTGGTATTCCGACGGACCTGTTGGAAACCATTTTCCCGGATGATCTTGCAAAACGCGGGACGTATGAAGTGGTCCGGGTTCAGTTTAATCTTAAACGGACGACCCCGGATGTCGTCCAAGCCGAAGTCGAACGGATGCTCGGTCCGCAAGGAGTGATCGTTGCATTCCCGAAATCGCAGTCCCTGTTGATTACCGAGACGGTTGGGAATTTGCGGGCAATTCAAAAGGTGATTGACCGGTTGGACAATCCGACAGAGGCGGGTTCACTTCGGTTTTACGAGTTGGAGAATTTGAAACCGGAAGAAGCGTTGATGTTGACGCGAAATCTTATGGGGATTCCGGCGGAAGACCCAAGTTTG
Organism: Thermoguttaceae bacterium; assembly: GCA_051660685.1. Lineage (GTDB taxonomy): Bacteria > Planctomycetota > Planctomycetia > Pirellulales > Thermoguttaceae > JAVBSX01. Next base: position 109,303 of record JBOFQB010000034.1, read on the forward strand.
CGGGCGATTGCGGATCAGTCGGGCAAAAAAATCTGGTTTGGCGGACGACCGGATCAGATTGAAAAGGCGATTGACGTATTGACCAAATTGGATGCCGCTTATGCCGACAGTGTTCGGAATTATGGTCCGCTTCGTTTTGACGTTTATCCGGTTGATACAGCTGATTTGCAAACATTTTTGACCGTCACACAGACGCTTTTGTCGGGCAAACCGGGGATTCGACTGTCGATTGACCCGAGTACAAATTCGTTGCTTGCTTATGCTTATGAAGAGGATCATAAGACGATTCAATCGACGTTGGATCAGATGCAGACGAATTCATACCGACATGACATCATTAAGCTGGAGAAACTTTCGACGACAGCAGCAAAAGCGGCGATTGACAAATTTTTTGGCGCGGGCGCGGGCGGAACAGGGAAACCCCCGATTGTTGAAGTGGACAGTGTGAACAAACAGCTTTTTGTCAAAGGAACCAACACGCAGTTGAACCAGATTCGACAGTTGCTCAAAAATATGGGGGAATTTGCCGAGAAAAAGACGGTTGACCCGCAAAACCGTGAGACGATTCGTCGGATCAATGTTTCTCCAAGTGCAGCTGCTTTGATTATGGACCAGATTCAACAGGTTTGGCCGGATGCTCACGGAAACGAGATCAAGGTCGTCAATCCTTCTGCAATGGTCCCGACGATGAAAGAGATGATGAACAAAAATGGTTCAGGTTCTTCGGCCCCGCAAATGCCGCAAATCCGACCCAATCCGACCCAAAAAGGGGACAGTACGATTGAAGAGCAGATCGAACAATTGTTTCCCAAACGAGGTGAGGAAAAAGACGATCAGAAACCGGTTGCCAAACCGAATCCGGTTACACAGTCAGACCGTTTAGCAGGTCGGGGCGTTTACCAAAATGCAATGTTGAGCCGATTGTTTGAGGAGGAATCGGAAGACGAGGACACAATCGTGACGGATTCGGATATTGAGCAAGCAAAAAAAAAGGCTCTTGCGAAGTTTCGTGAACGAATTCGGGAACAATTTCCGCAAGAGGAAGACATTCCGACGTTGAGCGAGAAGGATTTGGCGTATTTGCAAGGGAATCCCGACGACGCGTCAAAAAAAGGAGCACCGATTGTCCTTTCAATGGGACCGTCCGGCTTGATGATTGCGTCCGAAGATGCAGATGCACTTGACGCTTTGGAATCGCTGATTGAAGCAATGTCCAACGAAGCGATCCTGACCCGATCTGTCTTGAAACCGTATTATCTTCAATACACATCTGCCCCGGTTGTTGCGACAACCCTTTCAACTTTAATGGGGGCGACAACGGGAACAACCCCGGCGACGCCGAAAGACCCGATTGACGAACTCGCGGTTGCCGACCTTTTTCCGGTCGTTGCAAGTCTCGGTTCCGTTCAGGCAACCGGCAGTGTGACAATTACGGCTGATCCACGTTTGAATGTCATGTATGTCCAAGCGAATCCGGTCGATCATTACACGATTGAAAAGAAACTTCTTCCGCTTTTGGACATTCCGCGCGGTCCTGAAGAGATTAAAAAGGACGCAACACCGCGACTGATTCCGGTCAAGAACATGAAAGCGGAAGAGATGATGATGTTGGTTCAAACGGTTTTTGCGGACAAAATGGCGGGGGGACAACAAGCGCAAGGAGGTCGGGGCGGTCGAGGGGGAGGAGGAGGGGGCGGAATTCAGGACATGATTTCGGGTTTGATTTCACGATTTACCGGTTTAGGCGAAGCACCTCCCCCCGGTCAAGGAGCAGCAGCGGGGGGAGCAGCGGGAGCGGGCGGAGCAGCGGAATCACAGGCGAAGATGACCTTGAGTGTTTATGCGCCGAGCAATTCGTTGATTGTTTCGTCTCCCGAAGTCCTCTTTGAAGAAGTCAAACTGTTTGTTGATATGGTCGATCAAACAGCGGGGGATCAGGAATTAGTGACGGAAGTCATTGAGGTGAAACATGTGAATCCTCAAGCATTACGACAAGCACTCAGTTCGATTGCCGGACCGGCCGCGATTACATCGAACAGTGTTGCGTCGGCTCCTCGAGGAGCAACAACGACGACAACGACGGGGACGATCAGTTCAACGGGTGGGGGTTATTCGGGCGGACCAGGGGGGGGACGACCGGGAGGAGGACCGGGCGGATTTTTGGGCGGAATTTTGGGCGGATTATTTGGCGGGGGAGGACAACAACGTCCGGGGGGAGCAGGCGGAGCAGGAGCAGCACCTCCGTCCCCATTTGGCGGACTTTTTGGCGGGGGAGGAGGAGGTCAACAACGTCCGGGCGGTTTTGGCGGGGTGAGACCGGGCGGTCGATGAACGTGTCCGAACAAAACAAGCTCCCTATTGACCTAATGTTTAGCCGCGATACAACGTATCGCGCGTTCAGAAATTTCAATACGCGCGGAACGTTGTTCCTCGGCTAAACGGGGAAACACGCAAAACGTTGTTTTGCGTCTAAACAACACTACAATCCCCTATTCGCCTTTTCCTTTTCCCGTTTTTTCCGTCTATGAAATCGTTCACAACCTTAAAAACCCTGTTGGATGCGGCAGATCGCGGTCATTATGCGGTCGGCGGTTTTAACTTCTGCAACGCGGAAACCGCACAAGCTGTTTTGCAACAAGGGGTCAAACTCCGCTCACCTGTCATGCTCATTAGTGCGGCCGATGAACTGCAACTTTGCGGAATCGCGGATACTGTTAAAATTGTCAAAACCGTTGCCGAATCGGTCGATGTTCCCGTTTGTTTGCATCTCGATCATACCAACAATTATGAACAGGTTTGTGAGGCGGTTGACGCCGGTTTTTCTTCCGTGATGATTGACGGTTCCCATTTGCCCTTTGAAGAGAATATTGCTTTAACACGGAACGTTGTCGAGTACGCGCGACCGCGCGGTGTTTCGGTTGAAGGTGAACTGGGCGCACTTGGGCAGAACAAAGATGCGCAACATGAGGGGACGGCGCAGCAAAGTCTGACTGACCCGAATGAAGCCGCTTTGTTTGTCCGTGAAACCGGTGTTGATGCTCTTGCCGTTTCGATAGGAAATGCTCACGGAATGTATGCGAAACGACCGGAACTCGATTTCGGGCTGCTTGCCGAATTGCAACGATTGGTTCCCGTTCCCCTTGTCTTACACGGCGGTTCGGGGACCCCAAGTGACCAGCTGCATCGTGCAATCGAACTCGGAATCCGTAAAGTTAATGTTGCATCCGAAATTGGTAAAGCGTTCACCGAAACATTTGTGCAGAAAATGACGGCGGGAGGAATATGGTGGGCGATTGCTTTGCAAGACGCAAAAGCCGCAATCGGTCCCGTTGTTGCCCGTTGGATGAAGGAACTCGGTTCCGTCAACCAAGTTTAGGAAATGCCGTATCCCGTTGAGCCGCGATACAACGTATCTCGCTTTGAGGAGGTAGGATATAGGGATTAGGGGACAGGGAATAGGGTGTAGGGAGAAAATCGGTCGTTTAGCCGCAATACAACGTATCGCGCGGAATGAGCTTTCTGCCCCTTTCCATTTTCAATGCTCCTCCTCTATTCCCCAGTCCCTATCCCCTATTCTCTACCTCCTTTCTAACCGGACAACTTTGATGAAATGCCCTTATTGTCAACAGGATAATGATAAGGTGACGGACACGCGAACCGGGGAAGAGGGGTTCGTCATTCGTCGTCGTCGTCTCTGCTGTCATTGTAATAAACGATTTACAACGTATGAACGGGTTGAAACGGTTTCGATCCGGGTTTGCAAACGGGATGGTATTCGTGTTCCGTTTGACCGAGATAAACTACGTCGGGGGATTGAACGGGCCTGTTGGAAACGGCCGATCACAGACGCTCAGATTTCGGCGTTGATTGCCGAAGTCGAATCAGAAATTGACGGTCTTTTTGCGACGGAAGTGGACAGTCGCTTCATTGGCGAAATTGTGATGAGTCTTCTGCGCGAACTGGATGAGGTTGCCTATGTCCGTTTTGCAAGTGTCTATCTCCATTTTCAGGACGCTCTTGATTTTGCCCGGGCAATCCAACCGATGCTCGATCATCCCGGTCAGGATTCGTTGACCTCAGAACACAAGAATAGGGGTTAGGGAATAGGGGTTGGGGGATAGGGAAGAGGGGAAAATAGCACGTTTAGCCGCGATACACCGTATCGCGCGTCCTTAGCGCATTTCAATAATTGGTACACACATTGCGTGTATTTCTGACGCTGAAATTCAAGGACAGCATCTCTTAACGGCAAAGCAGCGACAAATTCAGATTTCCCTTGAAGGGGTAACCGTTCACGGGAAATTAGAATTGTTGTAGCATCCTTAGCACCAAAGGTGCGTAACAAAATAGACAGCGGTTTTAACCGCTGGTGTCAGAATGTCAAAAAATATTCGCCCTGTAAGGGCGAAACAATGAATTGTCCTGCCCCTTCAGGGCAGAATGGGGTGTGTGACACCAACCCGGGGTTTCGCTGCGCTTCACCCCGGGCTATTTTGTTGCGCCCCGTTGGGGCGAAGATTCGATTTGTCATCCTATAAAAAGTTATTTCGACGCATCTCCTTATTCCTGTTCTTGTGTGGAAGAAGAGTCTTGAAACAATTGTTGCAGTCCGAGGAAAAAGAGCAATCCGAAAAGGTCCACAATCCAAAGCAGTAAAAACGCTGCGCCAAACCCGTTTAAGAGGGAAACGGAGACGGCATCATTGAAATAGGTTAGCAAAAGGGCAAAGAAAAAGAGAAAACCAAACGCAACAGGCGCAAGAACAGCGATCAACAGAAAAACGGTCAACATCAATCGCTGTTGCTTGGAATTCATGGAAAAATTATCCTTCTTGTTGATACGTTCAAACGCGCGATACGTTGTATCGCGGCTAAACGGGTCCCCCCTATTCCCCAACCCCTATCCCCTACTTACACGTTTTCGGGGGTTGGGACAACGAACGAATCACGATACGGTCGCGTCAGCATCTCATTTGCAGCCGCATTGTTCACAAATGTTTCTTTCTCGACATCAATCTTCAGGAACGGGCCAAGTGAAATCGGGGTCTTCGACAAATCCGTTCCGTTCGTCTCCAAATGCTCAACCGTCCGATCAATCGTCTTCTCATTGTCGTCAAAACTCGGAATATCGGCAAGGGCTTTCTTCAAATCGGCAACCGAAACCTTGTTTTCTTCGCCAAGATAGTACGAAATGTTCCCCAAATGACTTAAATCGGCGGAAAGTGCCCCGCAACGAGCATCGGCGGTTACCATTCCCGGATCACCTTTCAAGACAGCATCGAGGAAATTGCCGTAATGCGAACCACCTCCCCGGAATTCCTTAATGACGTTTCCTTTCAGGTCAAATGCGACAGAACGACCATAATCAATCTGGACCAGATAACCTTCACTTCCGTAAACAATCACCCCGACACTTGCCCCTTCACCAATTCCAGGAGCCGCTTCCAACGCTGAGGTCTTCAAACCGCGCGTCTCAAAAACCATACATTTATCGCCGTAATCGAAAATCGAGACTTCCGTGTTCGCCGTATCTCCTGCATCAACGTAATTCTCATCTTTCTTTTCCGCTTGGTATCCCAATCGACCACCATAAGTGATGACCGATTTCGGGAAACAATCGACCCCCAAATGCCAACGAGCAATGTCCGTTTGGTGAGGACCTTGATTGCCCATATCACCATTTCCATAAAGTCGTTGCCAATGCCAATCATAATGGAAATTCGGTCGGGTCAACGGAGCAAGAATCGACGGTCCGCTCCACAAATTGTAATCAACGGATTCGGGGACTTCGTATTCCCCTTTTGCTCCGATTGCTCCACGTCGTTTATAGCAGAGACCGCGAGCGAGTTTGACTTCGCCAATTCCCCCATTTCGCGTGAATTCAACGGCGTCAATGTTCGCTTTGTTCGAGCGACATTGTGTTCCGGTCTGGACCACTTTGTTGTATTTTTTTGAAGCCGCAACAAGGGCTTTACCTTCGTGAACATTGTGACAGAGCGGTTTTTCGATGAACGCATGTTTTCCGGCTTGCATTGCCCAGATTCCGGCAAGAGCGTGCCAATGATTGGCAGAAGCGCAGCTGATTGCGTCCAGATCGGGGTCGGAGAGGGCTTCTCTCATATCCCGAACGACTTTGGGACGAATACCGTCCTGCATCTCGGTAACAGCGTTAATGCGACGTTCATTGATTCGGTTTTCGTCGGGGTCACAAAGATAGAGAATGACGGATTTGGGGTCCCCGCCGTATGCTTTGATGTGATCTCCTCCTCGACCGCCGCAACCGACGATCATGATGCCAACTTTATCGTTCAGGGCGACCCGGGCTTGTGCTTTTTTCGGCTCGATGAGCGGGACGGAACAAGCGGCGGTTGCGGCTGCTGCTGCAAAAAGGGAATCTTCGAGGAAGCGACGACGTGTTAATTTTGACATGATAAGGTCCTTTCAGAAAGCGAAAACTGTTAATGGAGCCGGGTCGTATATTTCTTTCATGTTGTTGGTGTATTTCATGGTTCATTTTCTTCACCATAAAAGACATGAAAATCACAAAAGGGTCTTGTTAAAATTTTGAAAAAGGTCATTTTTGGAGTTGTGTGAGACGGACGGTTGATTATACCGATTGTTTCCGCAAGATACCAGTCATTGCACGAAGAGGGGAAAAAATAAAAGGTGAACTGTAAAACCGTTGTATCGCGGCTGAGTATCTGAATATAAATAACATATCCATTTTCATTTGTTCCTTTCGTGACGTTTGTGTTTTTAGTGGTTGTTTAATACCACGAAATACACTAAAAACACGAAAAAAATACAAAACTTCAATCAATTGTGAATCCGTACTTTAGATAGGTTATTTACGCGAAGACGCAAAACGTCAATCCTTTGTTATTTCCCGCGAACGTTTTATTCCCTCGTCAATGATTCGGAATCGGGAATTTTGGCAAATGAACCGTGTTTGGCGATCAACTGACTCAACCGTTCCTTTTTTGCCTCTTCAACAAGGTTTGGCAAACCGGATTCGCCCGCTTGCTCGACCTCACCCCAACGGATTCGTTTGCCCGATTGCGAAGTCAATTCAAAACGAATTCGGGCGTTTGATTGACTGAGCGTTCTCGGTAAGGCGTGCAACCCTGATATTCCCCATTTTTTTGCATCTTCCCCCAAAAGAGCCGCAATTTGGGCCGCATCTTCGACCACATTGTCCCCCCAATGATCGCCAATACTCCCAATTGGAAAGGAACCAATCCCCGAAACAATCAGGTAATCCCCCATTTTTTCCGGCTTACTGATGAAATACTCCGTCGGTAAAAGAATTCCTTTGGAATCAACCGGATAATAACCACTTTCATTGGGAACGGCAACCAGACAGCAAGGGGCGCGGTATTCTAATTCAATGTCAATTTGAGCCGGATAGTGAATTTTGACCTGTTTGACTCGATTGATCCAGGGACTTGCCGAAAAAGCGGCTGCAATTTTTTCCGGCAATTTTCGGTCCAAAACCGTCTCTCCCATATCGAGACTGGAAGAACGAAGAACCTGAAGGATGAATGTTGAGGGGACCCAATCCGGGGGAGAAGGAACCAACGTGATTCGGTCAGCCCGCAATTGGTATTCCGCCGTCTGATATAAGTTCTCTTTCCAAAAATGCCAAAGACCCAACCATATTCCGGTCAACACAGCAATCAAAAGCGTGATTTGCAACGGAAAGAGCAACCGCCTCTTCGGCGAGGTCTTTGGGAGGGGCTTGTTCTTGACACCATTTTTTCGCGGTTTTGACATGTCGTTCTGTTTTTTCACCCCCCTCAGACTGCTCACAAGTTTGGTTTTGCAATTTGAA
>JBOFQB010000035.1:0-31914 GCA_051660685.1 Thermoguttaceae bacterium
ATTAACGCGAAGATCAAGGTATTCAAGATCATGTCGCATCCGTATCGTAACCGCCGTCCAACACACCTGTTACGCACGAAATTGGTCTGTGCCATCCTCAACGCCGAAAGACCATGATAGGTTATGCAACATGTCTATTATGTCGCAGCTACGCAGCTCCTTTTTGTGGGAGTTCACTTAACCCGGGGTTGCGCTGCGCTTCACCCCGGGCTACAAAAAGGTCGCTGCTATGCAGCTAAGAGATACAGACCTTGAATTTTTGGTTTCAAAAAGGTGTGAAATGTGTATGCCAATTACTGAAATGCGCTCAACGTCACATCTGTTCTCTATTCCCTATTCGTAACCGTTCACGGGAAATTAGAATTGTCGTATCACTCTTAACACCAAAGATGCGTAACAAAATAGACGGCGGTTTTAATCGCTGGTGTCAAAATGTCAAAAAGTATTCCCCTGTAAGGGCGAAACAATGAATTGTGCTGCCCCTTCAGGGCAGAATAGGGCGTGTGACACCAACCCAGGGTTGCGGCGAGTACGCCTTACCCTGGGCTATTTTGTTGCGCCCCGTTGGGGCGAAGATTCGATTTGCCATCCCATTAAAAGGTGTACCAACTATGTTTTCTAAAATACCCGTGAATGGTTACTCCTATTCTCCGGCTCCTGTTCTCGTTTGAGAATTTTTTCTGCCGTGTTGCGACCAAAAACCCAGAATAAAGCGGGGCGGACGAAAAATTCCATAAGTGTCGAGGTGAACAGTCCGCCAATAATAACCGTTGCAATCGGGTAAAGAATTTCCCGACCCGGAGTGTCCGGCGAAAGTGTGATCGGCAATAAACCCAACATTGCAGTCAAGGTCGTCATTAAAACGGGAGCAACACGGTCTTTTCCCGCCTGAACAATCATCTCACGATTGAAAGATGCCCCTTCATGTCGGACAAGATGAAAATAATGGTCGATAATGAGGATGCCATTTCGTGACGCAATCCCGCAGAGTGAAATCATTCCAATCAGACTGGGGATCGAACGGGCTTGGCCCGTCAGAACAATTGCTGCGACTGCTCCAATGAGGGCGAGAGGAAGCGCGGAAAGGACTTGGAGTGACATATTGGCGGAGTTGAACATTCGGTAAAGGACAATAAAAATGCCAATCAGTGAAAGGATCGAGAGCAAAATAAGGAGTCGGGATGATTCCTGCTCACTCTGAAATAACCCGGTCATTTCAATGTAAACCCCTTTCCCGGTCCATTCCTTCATGTAAGGAGCGAGAACCCGGTCTATGTCATTCTTGACTTCAACCGCCCCGCGAATTCCCGGATTCATCTGTATCGTTATCTGCGTCTGTCCCGCTTCATGATCAATCCGATTCGGTCCCGTTGCTCTTGCGTCAATGTCGGCAACAACCGAAAGAGGAATCAGTGTTCCAAGCGGCGTTTGAATCGGCAGTTGGGCAAGTGCGGAAAGATTTTCACGATAATTATCAGAAACCCGAAGTAACACGTCAATTGTCCGGTTTCCTTCGAGAAATTTGGTTGCAACAAAACCTTGCATTGCCGTTTCAACAAGTCCATTCACCTCTTCAGGTGTCAAACCATACGTTGCAAGAGCGTCCCGTTTTAAGTTCAGACGGACTTGCGGGATGTCCTTTTGAGGAGGATCAATACGCGGATTACCAATGTCTTCGATTCCGGCAATGAGACGTTGGATTTCCTGCGCGGTTCGACGGAGTAAAAGCGGGTCATCTCCCCGGACTTTGATTGCAATTTTGGATCGCGTTCCCGTTCGCAAATGAGCAATCAGGTGTTGTAACGGTTGATCGTAAAAAGCAACAGCACCTGGAAGATTTTCCGGGGAAATCACCGTTTCAATATCGGCAAATATATCGGTCAAGGGACGACCGGATTTCAAATCCAGTGTACAAAGCATTTCGGACATGTTGACGGGAATGACATGTTCATCCAGTTCGGCGCGACCTGTTTTGCGGACAATCGAGGTCACACCGTCGATTTTCAACAGTTCTTCGGCAACTTTTGACGCAAACTCTTCGCTTGTTTTGAGTGATTTTCCGGGCGGAAGTGAAATGTTCACTTGCGGGGCCCCTTCATTAAACGGCGGAACAAAATCCCGGGGGAGTGCAACAAAAACAACACTTGCAGCGCAAACGGCCAAAACGGCAATTGCGAGAATTGTTTTGGGAAAAGTCAGACTGAACCGGATTGCTTTTTCGGCAAACAGTTTTGAAAGGAGCAGGATGAGACTTTCACGATTACGGTGTCGTCTTGCTTTGTTCGGGAGCAGATAAAAAGACAAAACCGGCGTAACGGTCAGTGAAACCAGAAGAGATGCGGCAAGAGAAACGATATAGGCGATTCCCAAAGGGGCGAACAAACGTCCTTCCATACCACTTAGAAAGAAAACGGGGAAAAAGACGAGGACAACGATGAAGGTTCCATAAACAATGGAATTGCGTATTTCACAACTCGCGTTGAACACAACCTTGAGCGCAGATTGTTGCTCGGCAAAAGGTTTTTGATAATTCTCTCGCAATCGACGGTAAATGTTTTCAACATCGACAATTGCATCATCAACCAACTCGCCAATTGCAACCGCAAGACCGCCCAAAGTCATTGTATTGATTGAGAGACCAAATCGGGCAAAGACCAGACAGGTAATGATGATGGAAATCGGCATTGCAAGCATCGTGATGAATGTAATCCGCCAATCCATTAAAAAGACAAAAAGGATAATCACGATCAAAACGGCTCCAAGAAGGAGTGCTTCTTCCACATTCTTGATTGCAAGGTCAATAAACGTGCTTTGTTGATACAGAGGAGCAATTTTAAGATCAGGGTATTTCGTATTGAGCTGCTTCTGAATTTCTCCCGCGACCGCGAGTATTTTTTGGGACAATTCTCGAGTGTCTTGACCAACCTGTTTTTCAACAATGAGAACAACAGAAGGACGACTTGAGGTTGAACCGTCCGCATTTTTGAGAAAAACTCCGCTGCTCCCAACCTTGACAGCAGGAGCGGTCACAACATCGGCAACCTGATGCAGCAATATGGGGGGATCGACCTGACCTTTGACCACCAATTTTTGGAGATCATCGAGGTCTGTGAGACGTCCTAAGGAACGGAGTAACAGTTCATCTGGTCCTTGCGCGGTCAGAAAACCTCCTGTCACATTCCGATTACTCTCTTCAATCGCCTTTTTCAAATCATCAAAAGTCACACCATAACGGAACATGTCGTCGATTCGGGCTTGAACCTGATATTGCTTGACATCCCCCCCAATCACGAGAACTTCGGCAACCCCTTTGATACTCAGTATTCGTTTACGGAGAACCCAATCCGCAAGAGTTCGCAGCTCCATAGGTGTCTGCTCGGATTTCTCGTCCCATAAAGTCAGGTACATCAATTGCCCCATCATCGAGGACATGGGGAGCATACGCGGTTTAACACCGTTTGGAAGTTGATCGACTGCCAATTGTAACCGTTCATCAATGATCTGGCGACATCGAACCGGTTCCATGTTCCAATCAAATTCAATCGTGAAAATGACCAGACCGGCTGTTGAACTGCTTCGCAAGGAAGTCAGCCCCATTGCGCCGTTGAGATAGGACTCAATCGGGACGGTAATGAGGGCTTTGATTTCTTCAGGGGCCAAACCGGGACATTCGACCATAACGATCACGCGGGGTCGGCTCAGATCGGGGAGAACATCAACCGGCAATTGTGTTGCGCGATAACCGCCCAAAAACAGCAGAAGAGCAGCGAAAACCAGAACCAGAAAACGATTGTTTAAGGAAAATCGAATGATGTGGTTGAACATGGAGAGGATTAGGGATTAGGGAATGGGGATTAGGGTATAGGGAATGGGGGATTAGGGTGTAGGGTGTAGGGAATAGGGGACTGGGGAATAGGGAGAAAATTGAGAATGAAAAAGGGTAAAAAACGGAATCGGACGCATGATCGGTCCTATTGCGGCAAAACAAGGATTACTCCCCCCTATCCCCGATCCCCCATTCCCTATCCCCTAATGCACATGATCGCCGTGTTGAACGCCCCCCCCTGTTGTGCCCCGTTGATTGGCTGCATCCATTGCGGCAAGAATAAAACCGGCTCCTTTGGTTGTTACTTTTGCACCTTGTGAAAGCGCTCCATCATTAGCGAGAACAACAACGTCTTTGGTTGTGTAAAGGACGTGAACCGGCTGTTTACGCCATATTCGTTTGTCCCCTTCATTACCAATCCATTCAAAGACACAGGTTTCATTCAGATCGTGCGCAACGGCGTCAACCGGGAGAACGATACAGTTCGGCAAGGTTTCATACTCGATGTTCAGTTCACAACGCTGATTCGGTTTGAAATGCCAATGCGTGTATCTGCGCTTCATCTGCGCTGCATTGTTCCGAGCCGGTAATTCGTAAGTGTCCGCCCTGTTTTGAAGATCAACATAACAGAAAACAGTACCGTAATTATTGTCGATGTAATTGTCAATCGAACGTAAATGTAATCCCTCAATGATTTCACGTTTTCCGGCAGGACCGTCAAATGCGGCAAAAACGCGACTTTGAGCGTCAAGTGCCTGTTTGATGTTCGGAAGATTAACGGCGAAAACGCGACCTTGCAACGCGAGTTCACAGAGGTCGGACAGTTGACAGAGCGAATCGCCAATTGGTACATTTTGCCCGGTTGTCACATACAATTCCTCAATCGTATAGGTGTGTTCCATGATACCTTCTGCCGTATCATCATCGTATTCGTCAATCATGGGCGGGGCAAACAGGGTCATGTTCCGAATGATTTCTCCCCGTTTTTCCAACGATTCCGTAATGTTTTCTTGCGTTAAACCTTGTAAGAGCAACGTGTTTTTTAACAGTCGGACCTCCAAATCAATTTCCGCCTGTTGAAATTCCAATTCCCGACGTTGTTTGGGGACCATTTGCGGGTCCAGACCACTTAAACGTTGAAGTTCGGAATGATTGATTTCCCGCTTTTTCAGCAGAGAAAGGTATTCCGTCTGACCTTTGACCATTTCCTGTTGGTTCAGCAAAATGTCAAAAAGAGGTTCCCCCGGTTTCACGGAGATACCTTTTTCGACGTAAATTTTGGCAATAACCCCGGAAACGGGAGAAGGAACCGTGATTGTCGATTTGCCCGGACGTTCGACAACAACAGCGGGAACCGTCAGAAATTTGTAGTAATCTGTCGGCTCAATCGTCGTGATTGCCGAATCGTCCAACCCGATGTTTTTCGCGGCATAAGGAGAAAGGGCAATCGAGTTGACGGACGATTGGGAAGCGGGGAGTGACCGGGACAAGGGGGACGAGGAGGAAGTTGAAGAGGAGGGGGAAATCGACGAAGGGGGCGAATGATCGTGATCTTCCGTACAAGAATCGACCGGGGTGTGATCTTCCGTGCAGGAATCGGCATGATCGTGATCTTCTATGCAGGAATCGACCGGGGTATGATCTTCAGTACAGGAATCGGCATGATCGTGTCCCTTTTCCGGGTCATGTTCCTCGTGAGGAAACAAGGGAAGCACAAGCGGTTCCAGTATCGTGTTGTGAGAAAGCTCAACCATTTTTTCGCCGAATGAGGGAATGATTCGCGCGATTGCATAAACACTTGCAAGGAAGAAGCAGAACAGGACCAGAAGGGAGATAAGGCGACGTGAAGACATGGAGATAGATCAATAGATAAAAGGGGATTCAGATTTTTGGACTTGTCGATTTCAGTCCGTCAATCGACTCAGGACGGTTGGAAATTTCCAACGGAGAGACTTCAGGAATGATGTATAGGAACCCTGAATGTGTGTTCTCTGTCATTTGGATCGAAAAACAGTTCCAAAGAACACAGATTGCATCCCTGCTTACGAAAAGTTATCTTTCCTGAATATCAACACAAAGGCGCAGAAGAAAACTTTTTACGCAGGTTCTCCAACAAAAAGGAGCAAAAGAAGAGACCTTTCTTCAAATTAAGAAGGTTTGGTAAAGAAGATGCAGACGGATTTCGGGCGCAAAAACCGCTTGGTCGGCTGAAATTGTGGTATAAAAAGACCTCTGAGAAGTATTCTGCTGCTGTTCAAAAACAACAAACAAGCCTAAGAGGTTCTGAAACTTTTGAAATTGGGATTCCAGACGTCGTTCCGTCCAACGATTGATGTCAATGTTGAGCTGAAGGTCGAAACAATCATGGTTGTGCGAGCAAGGGTCTTCATGGACGATGCAGGAACAAGAATCTTCGGGACAAAGCGGACTTGCGTGCTGTTCAAGATGCTGATCCTGAAGATGGTCCGTTGCAACCGGGACATTTTGAAAGTGTTCGCACTGTCCTGAATTCGATGATAATGGTTTCTGAGAGAACGGTTTCGGAGAATGTCCAACGACCGTTTCTGGATGAGCATAAGCGCAACACCAACCATGTCCGCCTGTTAATACTTGCAGACAGATGAACAGCAGGACGAGGAGTTTCGTCGTTCGGTGTTGCACGATATAATTCAAAAGATGAAACGTGAAATGTTGATACCGAAGTCGGTCAAGACCAACACGGCATGTTATACGGCAAACGGTTAGAAATGGTTTGTTTTCCGAAAAGCATTGGAACGCGGGCATCCTGTCCGCCTTTTTTTCTTGATGCAGGCAAGATGCCGGCGTTCCGACAAAATGTCCATCCTGTACCCGTTTGGGGTATATGGTGTTGCTGTCTACTCCAATTCATGCCGCTATTCTAATTTTTTTGATAAAAACGGTCAAGAGGGAAATTTTTTGGAGATACCGTTTTGTACGACTCGATTCCGGGTTAGAATGTCGGAGAACATGTTGAGGTGTTAAATTTGTTTTAACTGTTGTTGAACGATTCCGGGTCAATTCTTGAGTTTAATGGAATTCCTACAAAACCTGATGATAAGAGGAACAGACGAAAAATGGTACACACAATGAAAACAATATTGACAAAAGATGCTCCAAGTGCAATTGGTCCCTATTCACAAGGTCGGATTGTCGGCACTCTTCTTTTTTCGGCGGGGCAGATTCCGCTTGACCCGAAATGTGGAGAATTGGTTGGAGAGACGATTGAGGGACAGACGGAGCAGGTTTTGCAGAATCTCAACGCGATCCTTCATGCAGGGGGAACGAGTTGGGAACATGTGATAAAAGTGACGGTTTACATGACGGATTTGGGGGAGTTTGATCGAATGAATCATGTTTACGCCACGCATCTTGGCCCGGCAAAACCGGCCCGAAGTACCGTTCAGGTTGCCGCATTACCCAAAAACGCCAAAATCGAAATCGAACTGATTGCCGAAATTCTAGGAATCGAATAAATCCAGATTTTTTCAGGTTTTCCAGAAACCGGCAAGTGATTGACCACAAAATCGGCAACACCCTTCTTCGTCGATTTGGGGAACACCAATCTCAAAGCCCGTTCGGGCAAGGACCTCTTGTTGACATTGGGGACAGTACGTCGATTGACCAAGCGGGTCGGACAGATTGCCAATATAAACATGACAAAGCCCCGCTTTTTTCGCAATGTCTCTCGCCCGAAAAAGTGTTATGCTCGGGGTCGGTTCAACATCAGTCATCTTGTACGTCGGTCGAAATGCCGAAAAATGGAGCGGACGTTCAGCACCCAATTCCCGACGAATCCAGTTGCACATTGCTGTTATTTCTTCATCCGAATCGTTTTTCCCGGGAATCAAAAGGTTCGTGATCTCTAACCATATCCCCGTTTCTTTTGCAATAAACTGCAACGTTTCCTTAACCGGTTCCAACGAAATGCCGCATAAATCCCGATAAAAGTCCTCAGAAAATGATTTTAAGTCGATGTTGACTGCATCCATTTGCCCGAAAAAACCCTGCCGTTTCTCCGATGAAATATAACCGGCTGAAACGGCAACCGTTTTGACGTTCTTTTTATGACATTCAATTGCTGTATCAACCGCATATTCGGCCCAAACAATCGGTTCGTTGTAAGTGAATGCAACACTTTGACAATCGTGTGTTTTCGCCAATTCGGCGATTGATTCCGGCGAGGAAGACTGCGTAAGAAGGGAAAAATCCCGCGACTGTGAAGTTGTCCAATTCTGACAGAACGGACACTTCAAATTGCAACCGATTGTTCCAAACGAGAGTGTGTTGGAACCGGGCAAAAAGTGATAAAGTGGTTTCTTTTCAATCGGGTCAACCCTAAGACCCGTATTTTGTCCATAAACGGCGAGAACCAATGCTCCCTGTTGATTTCCTCGAACGGAACAGATGCCGGTTTTACCCGGTTCAATCACGCACTTTCGGGGACATTGTTGACAAAGGATTGCAGACATGTTGAGAGAAAGAGATTAGGACGTTAAACCTCAGTCTTCCGGTTCGGAATCGAGGTCGCGCCAGACCATAGGTCGTCGATGTTGCGATTCAATTCGCAAGACGACCTCGCCGTTGTGAAAAATGCGAACCGTTCCCCCCGATTGACTGACCGCAACAGCGACTGCATTGGTCGTCCGACTAACAGCAGCAGCTGCCCAATGTCGGGCTCCCAAACCTTTGGAAACGGTTATCATCGCAGTTGACGTGTCCAAATAACGACAAGCCGCTTCAACCGTTCCGTCCCCTGAAACGATGAATGCTCCGTCCAGTTGAGCGATTTCCTTAATCCCTTCACGCACTTTGGGATCGCCGAGAAACCGTTCCCGGCGTTGATAACCGCGAACAGGA
Organism: Thermoguttaceae bacterium; assembly: GCA_051660685.1. Lineage (GTDB taxonomy): Bacteria > Planctomycetota > Planctomycetia > Pirellulales > Thermoguttaceae > JAVBSX01. Next base: position 8,705 of record JBOFQB010000035.1, read on the forward strand.
TCAAAACCGGCCGGTTTACTTTCGCTCAAAACTTTGCGTGTATCTCCGACGACGAAGAGGGCCCCGACTGCTTTTCCTTCCCGACCTTCTCGTCCGATTTCAAGGGCAAGATCGACAACCATTTTGAGCGTTTTGAGCGGAACTTTCGTTTGCAGCAGTCGCAAATCCTGCCCCGTTAACCGGTCTAAATGCTCTCGCAGATTGACGATTGTAATGGTGTCGAAAAGACTGGGGTCAAACTCTCCGTAAAGGGCAATAACCCGGGAACCGGTTGGAATCAGGTCTTTTGCAACCGCTTCGATGATCGCATGTGTCAATTGATCGTAAACGGCAACATCATCACCTGAGAGAGAAAGTTGGATTGAAGGAAACTGGTTTTCTGTCGTTTCAAGAAGAAATTCTTGTTTGCGCGAAACGGCAATGATCTTTGATTTAGGAGCCAAACGGCGCAATCGGGCCCAATCGACAGGTCCATTGACCAAAAAGAAAATAGCAGCCGAGCCGGTTTCATCGTTTGCCTGAATCGCCAGTTCAAGAATTTGCCGAAAACTGTCCGTAAATCGCAACGGTTCCATACATTATCCCGCTCTTCTATCTCATTCTATTCAATATCGTTCTATTACATTCGTCTCTCGTCTTTTCTATCCGACTCTCTCCCTTGCTCTCTTCTCCCCTATTCCCCTCTCTTTTGCTCTTCTGCTTGTTTGCTCTTCTTATTCCATTTTATTCCATTGTGCCAAATGCACTTCGCAATTCCTGTCGTTCATATTCCAACAAACCGTCGACAACGGGAAACAGATTTCCGGCCAAAATCGAATCCAACTTGTAAAGCGTTAAACCAATTCGATGATCCGTCACTCGATTTTCCGGGAAATTATACGTCCGAATCCGTTCACTGCGATCACCTGAACCAATTTTGCTCATTCGTTCCTGCGACCGTTTCTTCTGTTCCTCTTCCCGTTTCTGTTCATACAATCGGGTTTTAAGAACACGCAACGCTTTTGCAAAATTCTTATGCTGACTTTTTTCGTCCTGACAACTGACAACAATGCCGGATTCAAAGTGAGTCAAGCGGATTGCGGATGCTGTTTTGTTGACGTGTTGACCGCCCGGACCACTTGCGCAAAAAATGTCCTTGCGATAATCATCAGGTTTGAGTTCAATTTCGACATCTTCGGGTTCGGGCATAACCGCAACCGTTGCAGCGGACGTATGAATTCGCCCTTTTGCTTCTGTTTCTGGAACCCGTTGGACCCGATGTCCCCCGCTTTCAAATTGTAATTGTCGAAAACAACCTTCACCTTCGATTCCCAAAACGACTTCCTTGAAACCGCCCAATTCCGTCGGGTTCAACGAGAGCAGTTCGACCTTCCAACCTTGATCCTCACAATAGTGCTTGTACATTTCGTACAAATCCCGGGCAAACAGAGCTGCTTCTTCCCCGCCTGTTCCTGCTCGGATTTCGAGAACCAGACTCGCTCGATTCGCATCTTCCCCGCCAATTGTCAAATCAAGCAACTCATTCCAAAGTTGTTCCCGTTCTTCTTTCAAAACAGGAAGTTCGGATGTTGCCAATTCTTTCAACTCGGAGTCGCCCGATTTGAGCATTTCGCCCGCCTCTTCAATTTCGCTGTTGAGTTGCAAAAACCGACGATACTTTCCGGCCAATTTGGCGATAGAGCCGTGTTCGCGCGCAACCGACTGCATTTGACCGGAATCGGCCAAAACTTCGGGCGAGACCATAAGGCGTTCCAGTTCGGTAAATCTCGCCAGTTTTTCGTCGAGCAATTCTCGCATTCCGTCTTACTTCTTTCCGTACGTCGAGCCGAATTTGGTCTTGAACTTCTCGATCCGACCCGCTGTATCGACATACTTCAGTTTGCCCGTATAAAAAGGATGACAAACGCTGCAAATGTCAACTTTCAGTTCCGGTCTGGTACTTCGTGTCGTAAACGAGTTTCCACAACCGCAAGTCACTTTCGTTTCGACGTATTTGGGGTGAATTCCTTCTTTCATGGTATTTTCTTTTGAAACTAAAGACTGAGCAATCGGGGAAGAGCAAGGATAAGGACCGAGATAATCCCCAAAATAAGGAGCGTCCGAGTATAACATGACCCCGGGGAAAAACCAAGAGGGGGCGTTCCGTCAACACGTTTTGTAGTCTGCCAACAAGTTTTACAAACGGTCAACACGTCTTACGAGAATGACGTTTTCATTTTACCCAATTGCCATATTCTTCCAAAATAGTACGACAAATCGCAAGTGATGTTCGTGTTTGTTCCCCAAAAAGACAAAAGACTTGTTCGAGAACTCAAACTGTCTTGCCTATTTTGTCAAACGAGCATATTTTTGGCGGAATAGATAAAATTTTTTGAGTATTGCAGTCGGTTGCCGAACAAGTCTAAACCTGTTCGCTGACTGCACCTCTCGCCGGAAAACATCCTTCCCCAAATCGATGTCGCAGCTCTTTCACCCAAAACCCCAAAACCTACTTGGTTTGTTGGTTTTTCCGAACTTCCTGCTGATATTCACTCAAAGAGACTTTGCGGAAAGTGTCCAGATAACCCCGTATTTCCGCAATCCGCTGTTCGTCGGCCGGAACAAGACGCAAAACCAGATGATGCGTGCTGATGTAGACATCTGGTGTATTCGCAATTCCGGCTGCTCCTGTATGACCTTTGGGATAGACATTGACTTTGATTTGTTCAGGAAAACGCCCTTTTTCCTGCAAAAGACGATTGACTTGCATTCGAGCAAAGGACGTTGCAGCACTAGGATTCACACGCAGATTGAAATAACATATCCAATTGCAAAAGTCGAAGTAGGTTGTGCCAATCCCCGTATCTGTCAACGGTTTTGTGTTAATCGTGTATTCAATCCAAGGACTAAGACATTGGATAACTCCGGTCGTTTCGTCGATTTTCTCTTCAAATTTAGGGTCAACAGCAAATGCAATAAAGGGATTGGCATGTTTTTTCATTTCACGTTGAACCTGCGCAACCTCGGTCTTGATTTCCGACGCACTTAAACAGGTTTGTAATCGGAGAACAGGGTCAAGCAACGAGAATGAATTGCTCTTTTCGTCAAAAACCGTTATTTCACGATTCCCGGCAAGAACATCATAAACAACCCCCTCGTAAAAATACGTCGTCGTCTTATTGCTAAAAGAGGTTCCCCCTTCTCTTCTCACTTCATTGTCAACGCGAAACCGAACGGGACCCGATTCCGCAGATGCAACCCTTTCAGACAACAATTCAAACGCTAACCCAAACACCAGCATAATAAAGACGCAACTCAATCGTATCATTGTTTGTCCCGCTCCTTCATGTCAATTCCAAAAGGTACAAGATGAATCTGAATGTACCAAATGTCAGTTATATGTGCTTTAAGTACGTTGTACTCAACAGAGAACATTAAAGAACCGACTCTACACAAATTCCCGATTCGTTGCAAGATGAGCCTATTCGATTCCATCCTGCTGAATTGCCCGGGGTAAATACGTCAGAATGGACCGGGCAGTCAAAGATTGTTCCCCAAATTCCTGAACCGCCAAATCTCCCGCCAAACCATGCAAATGGGTTCCAAGAACGGTTGCTGCAAAAATCTCCATTTTTTGCGAGATCAGACCGCCAATCACCCCGGTCAAAACGTCCCCGCTCCCTCCTGTTCCCATTCCAGGATTGCCGGTTTGATTGACTGCCAGTTTTTTTCCGTCCGTAATCACACTCTGATGTCCTTTCAAGACAACGAGCGTGTTGGTGTCCCTCGCAAAGGTCTGCGCGGCGTTCAATCGGGCAAACCGTTCCTCTTCTGTCTTTTCACTCAAGAGGGGACAGTGTGTTAACCGCGAAAATTCTCCCGGATGTGGGGTCAGAATCCGGGGACCATTCATCCTTTTGAAGCGTTCCATACCATATTCGGCAAGTGCATTTAATGCGTCGGCATCAACAATCATTGGGACAGTCATTTCACGATATAATCGTGCAACCAACGCTGTTAAACCGATTGAACGTCCAAGACCGGGACCGAGAATGACAACTTGGGCTGATTGGGACAATGAGGCAATCTGCGTCAAAGCGTCAAGTGAAATGCGACCGCGAACATCTTCTTTGAGTGCAACAGTCATTATTTCCGGGGCAAAAGCAGCAACGGTATTGAGGATAGAATCGGGAACAGCGACCCGAACAAGCCCGGCTCCTGAAATAAGGGCTGCTTGAGATGCAAGGGCAACTGCTCCACACATTCCGCGAGAACCGCCGATTACAAGTGTTAATCCGTAATCACCTTTGTGTCCCCAACATGATCGTCTTGCCAGTTTTTCCATGTTTCTTATTTTGTGGAACATCGAAGACGTGATTCCCGTCAAAAAAGTCGAACACGTTCAACCTTTTCACAATTGCGCGGAATACACGTTCGCAGTACATGTTAGAATTTTAGAGGATTTCATGCGTTATTACAACCGGATTGAGATGAGGAGTTGCAAAGTCGGCACACTCTTTTCAACAAGCAATAAGGGCCAAAAAGTATCAATTGCCCGTCCAATTCGGGCCGACCGAAAAAGAAGCACATTGATCGCAAAGGAAGTTGACTTGTTTGAGAACTCAAACTGTCTTGCCTATTTTGTCAAATGAATGTATTTTTGGCGGAATAGATAAAGTTTTTTTGCGTACACTGACTGGTTGTGGAACAATTTCAGGGTATCGACGGTCAATGCGGCGCAAGAAAACGCCCAAATTGCCCAGTTGCCCAATTCAACCGTCAATAGGCGACATTCTGGTCGCTCCTTTCCGGCTGCAATTCTTCTTTGCACTGTTATTTTTGCTTTGCAATTGTCTTGTTCGCGGGTTCTATCCGGCCAAATTCGCTCTTGATTGACAACCGCTTTTACGTTATACTGCCCGGTCGAGTCGTTGTCGCAGGAGGTCTACAATGATTCATGTCTCTGTCTCTTTTTGGTTTACATTCGAGAAAGGATTCCAAAATGCCCAAATCTACACCCCTTCCCCAGATGAATGAACGTTCCGTTCGACAATTAGGGGACGCAATTCGTCGGACTCAGAATTTTCTGGTTGAACAACAACATTCAGAAGGATATTGGGTTGCCGAGTTGGAAGGGGACGCTTTGTTGCAGAGTGAGACAATCATGCTGCTTGCTTTTTTGGGGGAAGAACAGAGTGAGTTGGCCCGATTGTGTGCTGTTGATTTGATTGATAAACAATATCCTGAAGGAGGTTGGGGAATGTATCCGGGTGCTGAACCGGACATTCACAACACGGTCAAAGGATATTTTGCATTGAAATTGACGGGACATGACCCAAGTATGGAGTACATGGAAAGGGCAAGGAACAAAGTTCGGGAATTGGGGGGAATTGAAAAAGTCAACAGTTTTACCCGGTTTTATCTGGCGATTTTGGGACAAATTCCACACAATCAATGTCCGGCTGTTCCGCCCCAGATGATGTTGCTCCCGAAATGGTTCCCGATTAACATTTACGCAATGAGTTCTTGGTCCCGGACCATTTTTGTCCCGCTCTCCATTGTTTCTGCGCTGCAACCTGTTAAGGAAATTCCCGCTGAACGGGGAATTCGGGAACTGTTTTCAAGTGATCCGGCCAAAATGCCCCCTATTATTGCGCCCGGACGGTCTCTTTCCAACTCGTTATTTTCTTGGGACACTTTTTTCAGGACGGTTGACCGAATGATCTGGGGTTGCCGAAAAATCGGATTCAAACCCCTACATCAATTCTGTGTCAACAAAGCGAAAAAATGGATGCTTGACCGTTTTGAAGGGAGTGATGGTCCCGGCGCAATCTATCCCCCCATTATCTGGAGTTGGGTTGCCCTTAAAGCACTCGGTTATGCAGACGACTCACCTGAAATCCAATACTGTCGAAAACAGTTGGACGACCTTATTTTGTATGAACCGAGTAAAGGACGTGCTCATGTCCAACCATGTAAATCGCCGGTTTGGGACACGACCTTGACCTTGAAAGCACTCATGTTAAGTGGAATGACCGCAGAACACCCGACGATTCGACAGGGTGTTAATTGGGTCCGATCACAGCAGATTTCCCGGAAAGGTGACTGGAACAAAAAGGTCAAGGTCCAACCGGGCGGTTGGGCGTTTGAGTTTAACAATGAGTTTTATCCTGATAATGATGATACGGCAATGTCGTTGATGATTCTGCGGGGTCGATTTGCCGACGATGAGGGGAATCTGGTTCGCAATCTGGGATCAAAACAGCAGGATCAAGAAGGACGGTCCAACCAATTGGATCGGCAAGGTGTCAAAGATTCAGGTCAATTGGATCAGAAACCGTCCGAGAAAGAGCGTTCGAACCTTCTTCACGCTTTCTCCTCGGAATTGCGACTTATTACGCAGGAAACTGTTTCAACGGTTGAAGAGGCGAAAGAGGAAACCCGAAATTTGGAAGACGTTTCAACCGCAATGAAACGAGGGGTCAACTGGTTGTTCGGAATGCAAAACAAAGATGGAGGTTGGGGCGCATTTGACAAGGACAACACTCAGGAACTACTCTGTCGCGTTCCCTTTGCCGATCACAATGCAATGATTGACCCAAGTTCTCCCGATTTGACAGGTCGGGTTCTCGAATCCTTGGGCCGACTTGGTTATTCCGTCAAGAAAGACCGGGCAATCAAACGAGCAGTCAACTATCTCCGTAAAACGCAAGAGCCGGACGGAAGTTGGTTTGGACGTTGGGGGGTTCATTACATTTATGGAACTTGGCAAGCATTAACTGGGCTGAGTACGGTTGGAGTTCCACTTGATGATCCGATGATTGTTGGGGGAAAGAACTGGTTACTTGCACATCAACAACCAAATGGAGGTTGGGGCGAATCGCCGAATGCTTACATTGACACAAAAATGCGAGGTCGGGGTAATACAACGGCGTCTCAGACCGCTTGGGCAATTATGGGGCTGATTGCAGCCGGTTGTGCCGATCATCCTGCTGTTGCGCGAGGTGTTCGTTTTCTGTTGGATCGGCAGGAACAGGATGGAACATGGACGGAACCCGAGTTTACAGGAACCGGTTTTCCGCTCGTTTTCTATTTGCGGTATCACTATTATTCCGTCTATTTTCCCCTCATGTCGCTCTCCTTGTATGCCCGAAGAGCAAACGCCGCAAATGTTCAGGTCAAGGAAGCCGAATCGACTGTCCGACGATCTTTCCCGGATCAAGGACCGAATCGTCCTCGATTTTGTGAATCGGACCTTGACAAAGGGGTTGAATTAAGAGAGATTTGGAATCTTGAGGAGGAGCTGCAACCGGGATACCTGCGACTTTTCTGCGGATAATAAACCGTAAACAAATAACTGATCTATTTTCATTTGTTCCTTTCGTGAGGTTTGTGTTATTTGCGGTTCTTTTATACACCACGAAATACACTAAAAACACGAAACCAATCCAAAACTTTAATCAATTGTGAATCCGAAATTTAGATAGGTTATTTACGCGCAGGTCCTAACGATTGTGTTTGGTTTCCAAAGTTATTTTGACGCGACTTCAAAGGACAGAACGATGAAACGACGTGAATTTTTGCGAAAAGTGGGGTTCAGCGCGGCGATTGTTGCGACCCCGATGTTTGTTCCCCGTTCGGTTTTTTCTCAAGGAGACCGTCCAGGTGCAAATGACCGTCTAGGAATTGCCGGAATCGGCGTTGGACGTCAAGGGGCTCCTGTCCTTGCAACTGTCCTGAAAGACCCGAGAACTCAAGGGGTTTGCGTTTGTGATGTCTGGAACGACCGAGCAAGGGATGTTGCAAAAAAACATCGAATCAAGGATTATTGTCAGGATTTTCGACACGTTCTGGATCGAGCCGATGTTGACGCAATTGTAACGGCAACACCTGAACATTGGCGATCTCTTATTTGTGTCAATGCCGCATTAGGGGGCAAACACCTTTATGTTGAGAAACCGGTCACTTTGACGATTGATGACGGAAAACGGATGAGGGAAGCGGCGAGAAAAACGGGGGTGAAAGTTCAATGCGGGAGTATGCAACGTTCGTATCTTCCCAACTATCTCGGTTGTCAGTTTATCCGGGAAGGACATCTTGGCCGGATTACGGAAATCATTTCGGCGAATTACGAATCACCTTGGTTGTGTCATTTTCCGGGCGAAGAAATTCCTGCCAATCTTGATTGGAATATGTGGTGTGGACCCGTTGAACCGGTTCCCTTTCATCCTGAACTGTTTGTACCGCGCGGAAAACCGGGTTGGTTGTCCTTTCGTCCTTTTTCCGGGGGTGAAATGACCGGTTGGGGAACACATGGTTTTGATCAGATTCAGTGTGCTCTTGGAAACGATTTAACGGGCCCGGTTGAGATTCGGGTTGCAGGTGAAAAACTGATTCCCCCGACGTATGATGTCCCGGAAGAGAAAAGAAGGGGTGATGAACTCTGTTCACAACCAGAACTGTCCTTCCGTTACAAAGAAGGACCGCTCGTTAAACTCTCGCGTGTCGCGGATTGGAACAGCGGAATCCGGGGAGGTGGAATTTTTGTTGGGGAAAAAGGAACGGTTGAAATCACACGCAATCGTTTTGTCTCTGACCCGCCTGAATTGGCGGAAAACTGGATGAAGGAACATGCGGAGATAAAACTTCCTTCACATGAAACGGATTGGATCAACTGCATTTACAGTGGAGCAACCCCGATTGGGGAATTGGAAACCGGCATACGAACGGCTTCTATCTGCCATATTTTGAACATTGCCCGTTATTTGGGTCGGAATTTGACATGGGATGCAGAACAAGAGATGTTCTGTGATGATACAGAAGCAAATACTTGGCTCAAACGCGAACACCGAAAAGGGTTTGAACTTCCCTCGATTGACTGAAATGAAGACAAGGTAGACGACGATTCGTTCCATACATGTGGTCGAGATTTTCATTCCTTTTCTACCATAACGCAACCTCTACGAGGTTGAGGAAGGAAAGACACCTTAGTGTCTCAGCAACGGTCATAGAAAAAAAGGAGGGAGACTCACGGTCCTTGCAGAATTCGTTGAGAAAAATTTTTTGAAAAACACTTGACTTTTTCGTTATTCTTGATACAATGTATCATAGTGGGGTGTGCGTTGTTAAGGGAACAAATGTTGCTTTCCCGTCCCTTTGGGAGCCATATCCGTTCATTTTTTGCCGTCTTCCAAGACTGTTCGGATTCACTCAACAGTGATGTTTGAGTGTTATTACTCCCTTCCCCCCCTTTTTTTGATCGTTTGCAAAAACAGAAGTTATTGACGAACGGAAGTCTACTATGAAACACTTGCTTTTCCCTTTGTTGTTCGTTGTCGCAACCCCCATGTTCCTCTTGGGGCAGAGTCCCATTCCAAAGGGTCCTCATGGTGCTGCAACAGAATCGTTTCAGCAGAAAGTCCTTGGCGTGTTGCAACGAGAAACGGAGGAGCGACCAGAAGGTGTTGACCCTGAATACTGGTCGTTTTTGATTTCCGAAGACAATCGACCGACTGAAGATCGGGTTGCACTTGGGAAGAAATTGTATTTTGACCCCCGATTGTCAAAAGATGGAACCGTTTCGTGTGCAACCTGTCATGATACGACACGCGGTTTTACGGATCAACGGGCAACATCTGAGGGGATCGGGGCGCAGATTGGCAAGCGGAATTCGCCGACGACGATGAATGTGGCGTTTTTGCACACAATGTTTTGGGACGGTCGGTCCCCCTCGATTGAACATCAGGCAATGCAGCCGATTATTAACCCGATTGAAATGGGCATGCCGGACGAAGAGTTGGCGATCATTGCCGGAATCAAGGACGATCCTGAGTATGTCGAGTTGTTTGAAAAGGCTTATGGAAATCCGGTCAACTATAAGGACATTGGTCGGGCAATTGCGACGTTTGAGCGAACGCTCCTTTTTCTGGACAGTCCGGTTCGCCAATTCTTAAACGGCGATCAAAACGCAATCTCCGAAAATGCCAAAAAAGGCTGGATACTGTTTAACACCAAAGGACGTTGCGTCACTTGTCATGCAATCAGCCCCTCCAACCCGATTGGAAGTGACAATAAGTTTCATAACATTGGGATTTCAGCGCAGTTGCAAAACTTTGAGGAACTCTCACATCAAGCTCTTGCAGCACTTGAAACGGATTCATCGGATTCGGCGTTAGACGAATTGGCTCTTTCAAGTGACGCGGGGGAATTGGGGCGATTTTTGGTGACGAAGAACAAATCGGACATCGGGGCGTTCAGGACGCCGAGTTTGAGCAATGTTGGGATTACAGCACCTTACATGCACGACGGTTCGCTTTTAACACTTTGGGATGTTGTTGACCATTATAATAAAGGAGGGGTCAGGAACGAGTATCTTGACGGGGGGGTTGAGCCGCTTAACCTTTCCGAGCAGGAAGTTGCCCAACTGGTTGAGTTTCTGTTCGCGTTGACAGACAGTCGGTTTGCCGATCAGAATCATCGTGAACAGGTTCGTCAATTGCATGTTGCGCAAAAACGCGATCAACGGGCACATCGAGATATGGTTCTTGCGAAACGACAGAAGTTACAATTTGAACCGCAAACGAGGACGGGAACGCTCCCCTCACCCCAACCGCTTTTCGAGAATGAAAATCACGCAATGATTGATTTTGTTTATCCGCAGAAATAGCAGAAATAACTATATCCTAACTGCGTCTGTTGTTTAGCCGCAGAACAACGTTCTGCGCGTTTTCGCGGTTCAGACGCGCGATACGTTGTATCGCGGCTAAACGGGATATAGATAATGGAACAGGTTTCCTATCAATTTGCTCAACTTTACCCCTATTCCCTATGAACACCGAATATCAACGAGAGAATATTGAAACCCGAGTGCAACGGGAATGTGATGAATTTTATCGGGACCTGAAAAATCTCGACCGACGTTCGTTTATGAAGGTTGCAACCGCTTCTCTGACTGCTGCAACTCTGCTCGGGGTCCCGCTTGGTTCCAACGTGCAGACGATTCGGCTCGCACAAGGGGCCGAAACGAATGTCAATCAAGGTTTCAAAATCGCCTACATCTCCGACTCGCACCTTTACGTCAAAGAAAAGAACGACCGGTTCGCAAATGCCCTCTATCGCGCCGTCGAAGAGGTCAATCATTTGCCGGAACAGCCTGATTTCGTTTTTTACGGCGGGGATTTGGCCCAGTTGGGACAACCGGAAGAACTGGATTTGGGTGCTGAAATACTCTCCGAACTCAAAGCACCCTTGAAAATCATTCCGGGAGAACATGATTGGTATTTTGACATGGGCGAAAAATGGAAATCACTTTTCGGAGCACCTAATTGGTCGTTCGACCATAAAGGGGTCCATTTCGTCTCGCTCATGAGTGTTGTCGAAGAAGATTTTTGGACGGCCCGAAAATTGACCCCGCTTGAACGAATGCAAACGGTTGCGGGTCTTGACAATCACAATCAACGTCCCTTTACCGTCGGTCCCGAACAGCGAAACTGGTTAAAAGATCATCTTGCCGATTTGCCCGACGAAACGCCGCTTCTTGTTTTTTCCCATTCTCCTCTGTACAAACTGTATAAAAACTGGAATTTCTGGACGGATGATGCGGAAGAGGTTCAGGCGATTCTGGGCCGTTTCAAAACAGTAACGGTCATACATGGACACACACATCAATTGCTCTCGAACCGGATTGGCAACATTGATTTTCACGGTGTTCTCTCGACCGCTTGGCCTTGGCCCTATGCGCCGCAAGGAATTCCTGAATTGACGATTCCAATGAACCGTCCTGACCCTTTCAGCCCGGCAGATGGTTGTGGACTCGGGGAAATCAGGGTCTCCGTCGAGGGTCTCGTCGATAAAGTGTACAAACTTTGGAACCGTAAGCCGATGATTGTTTCAGCTGCCTATCTCGCAAGTGGAGGTGAAAAAGACGTGCCGACCTTGCCCAATCTCCCGCCGTACTAGGGAAAGAAGGGGGATGCCGTTGACTTATGAGAAGATGAGAAGCCGTTATCTTTTCCCGTCTCCCCCTTTCTAAAAAATCCCAACTCTCCTACCTCCTATTTCCTACCTTCTACCTGCACTTCCCCATGTCACCCAAACGAACACTTTCGCTTGTTGCTGCTTGTATTGCCCTTCTTTTGCTCATTGGAATGGTGTCCGCGCAAACCCGGGCGATTGGAAACCGCACAACACCCCGTCCCCGCGCTGTTCCCGTTCCGGTCGAATCAACCTCGGAATTGTCACAATTCCCGGGTGCTGACGCTCAATGGATCAGGTCGCAAGGGACAGATTGGATCGCGGAAGAAAAATCGCGGCATGAAATCAAACCGCCCGCTGATAATCGCTCGGTTCTTGGCAAAAATCGGCAAGGGGCGGGGAATGTTTACGGAAATTATACAGATGCAGACCTCAAACTTTGGGAGGTGGAAACCGAAAAATTGGTTGTCGAGGGATCGTTGATTTTTCACAATGCCGATCTTCTTGGCAGTACAATTGCGGTTTCATGTGACATGTGTCATCCTGACGCGAGCGGGACTCATCCTGAGACCTATCCCAAATATCAGGTTCAGTTGGGGCGTGCATCCCTTTTGCGGGACATGATTAACTGGTGTTTGGAAAATCCCTGTCGGGGGACGCCTTTAAGTGGTGATGATCCGAAAATGCGGGCGTTGGAAGCGTATATTCAGGCGCAACGAACGGGAACGATAATGAAATACGGAAAACATTAGTGAGGAGGGGGGATAGGGTGTAGGGATTAGGGTATAGGGGTTGGGGATAGAGCATGGAAGATAACGGTGTCATGCAAGTCAACGGGTTTCACCTTTTTTGCGACATTCTTTCTTGTGTACAACCCGGTTCTGCTCCTGCATCCTATTCTCCAGTCCCTATCCCCGATTCTCCATTCCCCAGCTTCTAACTTTTCAAAAAGCGGTCCCCTTTTCGCTGTTTCTTGCCCAGTGAAACTCTTTGAACGACGGACCTGTCTCTCAAGCGGGAAGAAAAATTTTGATTTTTGTAAAGATTGGCCTTTTTTTTGCACCCCCCGGTTGCTTTTCGGAAAATCATGGTTTACAATTCAGCCCGATTCTACACTTCCCCCCAATTCGCTGCGGAGTAAGCTAATGAAAATGGTCTCAAGATCGTCGGTGTTTGATACTGGTTCGTTTGTTTTTCGCTTAGCTCCCCGTTGCTCGGTCAACCCCGCTTCATCCGGTTGATTGTTCACCTCTCCTGTCAACAGGTTTTTAGGATGCTTTTAAGAATTTGTTGAACTCTTCTCTGTTCGGATTGCCCGGTCAGCCCCAGTCGGCATCGTGTACTCCGCTTGATTTGAATGAGGTTTCGTCCTATTTTTCCCGAATAATCACGTTGATATACACCCTCTTAAGGAAAGTCTGTTAATTATGGCGACAACAGCCCAAAGACGTATAGATTTCAAAGAGATTCGCAATTTTGGTAGTCAGGAAACGACGTACACGATTCCTGATTTGACGGTTTTGCAAACGACAAGTTATAAGAATTTTTTGCAGGAAGACCTTGCGCCCCAAGATCGGGAAAACAAAGGTCTGGAATCCGTTTTGCGCGAGATTTTTCCGATTGAAAGTTATGACAAGACGATCCGGCTCGAATATCTTTATTACGAGCTGGAAAAACCGCGTTATGAACCGGATGAATGTCGTCAGTTGCGCCTGACTTATGGTAAACCGTTTAAGGTTCGCTTGAGAATGGTCAAGGATAATGAGTCCATTGAAGAAGACGCTTATCTGGGGGACATCCCGATTATGTTGGGAGGAGGTGAGTTCATCATCAACGGGGCCGAACGGGTTGTCGTCAGTCAGCTTCATCGTTCGCCCGGGATTGACTTTGTGACCGAAATGGACGCCGAACGGAAAAGTTTCAGTTGCCGTGTTATTCCTGAACGGGGAAGTTGGATTGAGTTCCATATAACCCGAAAAGAGGCGATTTCCGTCCGAATTGACCAAAGCAGCAAATTGCCGGTTATGATGTTGCTCCGCGCGATGTCCCCGGAATATAGCTCCAACGCCGATATTTTGCGGTCCTTTTACGGTACAACCGTTGTGAAAATTTCGGGAAGTTCGCAAGTTTCCCAAATTGAGGGCAAAGCAGCAGTCGGCGACATCGCTTATCCTGCCTCCTCGGAAAAAGCAGGAGAGGTGATCGTCGAATGTGGGCAAATCATCACCAAAAGTAAAGCGGAAATCGTTTGTACTTCGGGAATCAAAAAGATCGAAATTATGGACGATCCGAAGAACAAACTGCTGTTGAATTCTTTGGATGAGGACAAGACCTCTTCACATGAAGAAGCCTTAATGAGGATTTATCAACGGTTGCGCCCGGGAAATCCCCCGCAATTGGATAAAGCCCGGGATTTGTTCCGCGAGAAATTTTTTGACACCAACCGGTATCGTCTCGGTCGAGTCGGACGTTTTCGAATCAATCGCAAGTTGGGATTGGAGATTCCACTTGAGGAAATGACATTGCGACCTGACGACATTGTTCAGGCGATCAGGTATTTGAACCGACTTTGGATTGGGGATCGTGAAGCCGAGATCGACGACATTGACCATTTGGGGAATCGTCGTTTGCGGACGATTGACGAATTGGCGGGAGATGAACTTCGCAAAGGTTTTCTGAAATTGCGACGAACAGTTCAGGAACGAATGAGTATGCGGGGGGACGAATCGACACCTCGTCAGGTGATTAACCAGAAAAGTATTTCGGCTGCAATCGAGTATTTTTTCGGGCGGGGCGAACTTTCTCAGGTTGTCGACCAGACGAATCCACTTTCGATGCTCACACATGAACGTCGTCTTTCGGCACTTGGTCCGGGCGGTTTGAACCGTAAACGGGCCGGTTTTGATGTCCGCGACGTTCACTCCTCGCATTATGGACGTATTTGTCCGATTGAGACGCCGGAAGGAACCAACATCGGACTTATTTCCAGTCTCGCGCTTTATGCAGGTGTTGACGAGTTCGGATTCCTCATTGCCCCTTATCGTCGGGTTAAAAATGGAAAAATTCTCGATCAGATTGACTGGTTGCGAGCCGATCAGGAACATGAGATTAAGGTTGCGCCCGCTGATGTTGAGGTCAAAGGGGGAAAAATTATCCCCGATCCCGTTTCCAACCTTGTGATTGTTCGATACCGGGGTGATTATCACCCTCTTCCTGTCAATGAAGTTGAAGCGGTTGACGTTTCGCCGAGTCAAATGGTCGGCGTTTCAGCCGGTTTGATTCCGTTTTTGGAGCATGACGACGCAAACCGGGCTCTTATGGGATCGAACATGCAACGACAAGCGGTTCCGCTTCTCGTTTCCGAACCTCCTTTGGTTGCAACCGGTTTGGAAGGAAAAGCGGCGTATAACTCCAGTTTGCTTGTTCGGGCAAAACGGGGCGGAAAAGTAACGTATGCTGACGGTCAACGTATCATCATCAACGATGATGAAATTTACGATTTGCGGAAATTTGTCGGTCTGAATGAGCGAACCTGCCAAAATCAGGTTCCGACTGTCCGAACAGGAGATGTGGTTGAACCGGGACAACGGATTGCAGATGGAGCAAGTATGCGATTGGGCGAGCTTTGTCTAGGACGCAATGTTTTGGTCGCGTTTATGGTTTGGGACGGTTATAACTTTGAGGACGCAATCATCATTAGTGAGAATTTGGTCAAGAAGGACACTTACACCTCGATTCACATTGAAGAGTTTGACGTGGAAATTCGGGACACCAAATTAGGACGCGAGGAATTTACACGCGACATCCCGAATGTGGGGGAAAAAGCACTTCGTAATCTCGACGAATCGGGGATTGTCCGGGTTGGAACGTATGTCCGACCGGGTGATATTCTGGTTGGTAAGGTTTCGCCAAAATCAAAAACAGAATTGACCCCGGAAGAAAAGTTGCTGCACGCGATTTTCGGTCGAGCAGGTGAAGATGTCAAAAATGAGTCGCTCGAAGTTCCTTCCGGCGTTGAAGGAATCGTAATCGGGGCCCAAAAATTCTCCTGCCGTATGAGTTTGACGGAAGAAGAACGGAAACAGTTCGACCAAGATATTTCCAAAGCGGAAGAAGCGGGCAATCGCAAGATTTCTGAAGCATTTGGCGTGATGATAGAAGAGATGGAGAAAGTGATTGATCGTAAATTGACAGACGAAGATGGTAATGTTCTGGTTCACGATCAAAAATACAAATTCATTGCCGAACAGGCGTGTTTATTCCGGTTGGATCGATTTTTGGAAATGGGCAATTTCTCGAAAAAGGTTTCAGCGGAATTAACGACGATTTATCACAATAAATGGCATTATGTTGAGTCGGCGATTGACGCCCGGGACCGGCGATTGAACTCGATGAAGCGAGGTGACGAACTTCGTCGGGGCGTGTTGCAAATGGTCAAGGTTTATGTTGCAGCCAAACGAGTTGTTTCCGTTGGTGATAAAATGGCGGGACGACATGGTAATAAGGGTGTGATCGCCAAAGTTCTTCCGCGTGAAGATATGCCGTTTTTGGCGGACGGAACGCCGGTTGAAATCATGCTGAACCCGCTTGGTGTTCCGAGTCGTATGAATGTCGGTCAGATTCTCGAAACACATCTCGGTTGGGCAGCTGCCAAACTCGGATATCAGGCGGTTACTCCGGTTTTTGACGGGGCAACAGAATCGCAAATCAATGATTGTCTTGAAGAATCCGGTCTTCCCCGACATGGAAAAGTCCGCCTATTTGACGGTCGGACGGGAGAACCGTTTGAGCAAGAAACAACGGTTGGATACATCTACATGTTGAAACTGCATCATTTGGTTGATGATAAGGTTCATGCACGCAGTACAGGTCCTTACTCGCTTATTACACAACAACCACTTGGCGGAAAAGCGAGGTTTGGCGGTCAACGATTTGGGGAAATGGAAGTCTGGGCCCTAGAAGCATACGGCGCAGCGTACACTCTTCAGGAACTGTTGACGGTCAAGAGCGATGATGTTGAAGGACGAACGAAAATTTATGAATCAATGGTCAAAGGAGAGAACACGCTTGAAGCGGGAACTCCGGCGAGTTTTGACGTTTTGACGAATGAAATCCGAGGTCTTGCGTTGAACATGCAGTTGGAAAAAGAACGGATTTAAGCACAATGTGAAAGTTGAGTACAATTTGAAAGTTCAAGCACAATGTGAGAGTACAAAAGCATGAAGTGTGATTACACAACACACTTATAAGCAAAGGCGTAACGCATAAAGCCTATAAACACAGCGACGAAGCACAATAGAAGCATAAAACATTTAACATAATCTATTCAGGAGACACAAGCGTGAGTCTTGCATCCGAATTCACCTACGACCGAATCAATGATTACGCCGCTGTTAAAATCAGCTTGGCCAAACCGAACGACATCCGGTCCTGGTCTTACGGCGAAGTGAAAAAGCCCGAAACGATCAATTACCGGACATATCGACCCGAACGAGATGGTCTTTTCTGCGAGAAGATTTTTGGTCCCGAAAAAGACTGGGAATGTGCATGTGGAAAATATCGCGGGATGAAGTACAAAGGTATGACTTGTGATCGTTGCGGGGTGAAAATCACTCATTCCCGTGTTCGTCGGAAACGAATGGGGCATATTGATCTTGCTGCACCTGTTGTTCATATATGGTTTTTCAAGGCAGCATCGAGCCGACTTGCAACACTTCTTGCAATGAAGACGAGCAGTCTGGAGAAGGTCATCTATTTCCAAGATTATGTGGTGATTGAACCGGGCGATACACCGTTGAAACCTCTCCAGTTGCTTTCTGAAGAGGAATATCGGAATGCGCGGGCCGAATATCCTTCTGGGGGTTTACAAGCGGAAATGGGCGCAGAAGCGGTTCGCAAATTGCTTCAACGTTTGGATTTGGTTGAACTTTCCACGCAACTTCGTATTGAACTGAATGAAACGAAGTCGAAACAGCGTAAACGTGATTTGATTAACCGGTTGAAACTGGTTGAAGCATTGCGGGATAGTGACAACCGTCCAGAATGGATGGTGCTTGATGCTATTCCGGTTATTCCTCCTGATTTGCGACCCCTTGTGCTTCTTGAATCGGGGACATTTGCGACCAGTGATTTGAACGATTTGTATCGGCGTATTATCAACCGGAACAATCGGTTGAAGAAATTGGTCGATCTGAACGCCCCAGAAGTCATCATTCGGAACGAAAAACGAATGTTGCAGCAATCTGTTGACGCTCTGTTCGATAATGGCCGCTGTAAACGCCCGGTTCTCGGTTCCAGTAATCGACCGCTTAAATCGCTGACGGATATGATTAAGGGGAAACAAGGGCGTTTCCGTGAAAACCTGCTTGGAAAACGGGTTGACTATTCCGCGCGAAGTGTGATCGTCGTTGGTCCCAATCTCCGACTGCATCAATGCGGTCTGCCGAAAAAAATTGCGCTCGAACTGTATCAACCGTTCATCATCCGTCGATTGAAAGAACTTCAACATGCGGACACGATCAAATCGGCCAAAAAGATGCTCGAACGTAAGGATGAAGAGGTTTGGGATATTCTCGAAGAGGTGATTCAAAATCATCCGGTTCTGTTGAACCGTGCTCCGACGCTGCATAGAATGGGAATTCAGGCGTTTGAACCGGTTTTGGTTGAAGGAAACGCGATTCGATTGCATCCTTTGGTCTGTCGAGGATTCAACGCCGACTTTGACGGGGACCAAATGGCGGTTCACCTTCCTCTCTCGCTTGAAGCTCAGGTCGAAGCGCATACCCTGATGCTTGCAACGAATAACATTTTCAGCCCGGCAAATGGTTCGCCCATTATCTCCCCCTCTCAGGACGTTGTTATGGGATCGTATTTTATGACGATTTCTCTGCCCGGCATGAAAGGTGAAGGGATGATCTTCTCCTCGAAAGAGGAATTGCTCTTTGCGTTCCAACAGAAAGTCGTTCACCTGCACGCCAAAGTGAAGGTCCGAATGCCACAAACTCGTTGGTTGAAAAATGATGCCAATGTCAAAGGTGGTATGCTTTTTGAAACGACACCGGGCCGAATTCTGTTCAACAACATCTTACCAAATGGGATGCCGTACTACAATGAACCGTTGAAATCGGGCGGTTTGCAGACGGTCATTAGTGATTGTCATGAATATGTCGGACGACAAGCGACGATTGAACTTTTGGACAATTTGATGCGGCTTGGTTTTCAAGAGAGTACACGAAGTGGATTGTCCTTTGCAACGGATGATTTAATTACTCCGGCTCTTAAGACGAAGATTATTGAAGCGTCGGAAAAGAAAGTTGCCCGGGTTCAACGGTTGTACATGGACGGTGTGATAACGGCCGATGAGCGTTACAATCAGGTGTTGGATGCTTGGACCCATGCTCGTGAGGAAATTACGGCTCAGATGATGAAGGAGCTTGAAAATGACACGAGAACGACGGGTTATGTGAACCCGATCTTTCTTATGGCGCATTCGGGAGCACGAGGTGGAGTCGAACAGATACGGCAATTGGCGGGGATGCGAGGTCTTATGGCGAAACCGTCCGGGAAAATTATTGAAACGCCGATTAAGGCGAATTTCCGTGAAGGTTTGACGGTGTTGGAATACTTCAGTTCGACACATGGTGCGCGAAAAGGATTGGCGGATACGGCTCTTAAGACGGCGGACTCGGGTTATTTGACACGCAAACTGGCGGATGTTGCCCAGAATGTGGTTGTGACACAGCATGATTGTGGAACGACACAAGGGATCACCAAGGGGGTGATTTATCGCGGCGAAAAAGTCGAAATCAGTCTCTCGGAGTCTCTGAAAGGTCGTGTTTCTCGTGCTAACATTGTGAACCCCATTACGGATGAGGTCATTGTTCGAGATGGAGAATTGATAACATCGGACATTGGTCGGAAGATTGAGGAACTGGGTCTTGAAAAGATACAGATTCGGAGTCCAATGACGTGTGAGGCGGAGCTTGGAGTTTGTGCCCTCTGTTACGGAATGGACCTTTCGACGAGCAAGTTGGTCGAGCTTGGTATGGCCGTTGGTATCATCGCGGCCCAAAGTATCGGGGAACCGGGAACGCAGTTGACAATGCGGACGTTCCATATTGGGGGGGTTGCGGCCCGCGATGTTGAAGAGAGTGAAATTCGGACCAAGTATGCGGGAACGGCGAAGTATGTCCAACTTGAAGTGATCGATACGGAAAATGGTCAGGTCATTTCCCTTTCGCGTAATGGAGCGGTTGCGATTCTCGATTCCCGAGGTCGTGAACGTGAGAAATATAATGTTCCGGTTGGAGCCCAGTTAATGGTCAAGGACAATCAGGATGTCAAAATTGGCGATCCGATTTGTCAATGGGACCCGCATAGTATTCCGATTCTGGCGAAAGTATCCGGTGTTGTCCATTATGTGGACATTGTGGATGGAGATACGGTTCGTATGGAAATGGATATGACAACGGGTAAGACACGTCGGACGGTCATGGACTTGAAGGGGGACCGACATCCTCAGATTGATCTTAAGAATGAGAAGGGAACGGAGACGCTGGACTTTTATTACCTTCCTGGAAAGGCGTTGATTGAGGTGGAGGACGGGGTACACGTCAAACGTGGAACGCTTTTGGCGAAGACATCGCGTGATGTGAGCGGGACACAGGATATTACCGGGGGTCTTCCGCGAGTTACGGAAATTTTTGAAGCACGGAAACCGAAGGACCCCTCGATTATTGCGGAGATTGACGGAACGGTTGAGTTGGGTGATAAACGACATGGAAAGCGGACGATTGTTGTACGGCATGATGAGACAGGGATCGAACGTATTCACGAAGTTGCACATGGTAAGCATCTTCGGGTTCATGCCGGGGATTATGTCCGGGCCGGTCAATCGTTGACAGATGGACCTCTTGTCCCGCATGATATTCTTCGTATTTCGGGCGAAGAAGCGGTTCAGGAATATTTGGTTCGGGAAATCCAAAATGTTTATCGTAGTCAACGGGTTAAGATCAACGACAAACATATCGAGATTATTGTTTCGCAGATGTTGCGAAAAATCCGTGTTGAAAACGGCGGGGACACGTCACTTTTGGAAGGTTTGCAGATGGACAAATACCTTTTCCGTCTGAAGAATCGGGAGTTGCTCAAGTGCGTCAAGGTGACGGACCCCGGAGATACGGCTTTTTCGGTTCAAGATATTGTTCCTCGTGATTTGATCGAAGCGACGAACGCGGAACTTCAGGCGAGAGGGGCGAAACCGGTCCAGTTTGAGCGACCGAAACCGGCTCTTGCGTCCTCGCAACTTTTGGGGATCACCAAAGCGGCGGTTCAAAGTCAAAGTTTCATTTCCGCAGCGAGTTTCCAAGAAACGACGAAGGTGTTGACCGAAGCAGCGATTGCGAGCAAGACAGACCGGTTGATTGGTTTGAAGGAGAATGTCATTCTCGGTCATTTGGTTCCAGCTGGAACAGGTTTCAAGACTTATCAACTTGCGCAATGGAGGTATCATCAGAATGCGGCGGAACAGATGTCGTTGCAGGACATGCCGAGTCGGAACCGCAATTTCAGCCTTTTAGAGCCGGTTGTTGAGTCGGTTGCTCCTTCACCCTTTACAGGGGGAGGAGTTGCGAATCCGTTTTATAATGAGGCGGCGACAGACTTCCCTGATTTGGGGGGAGATGACGTTTTTATCGATTAGGGGTTGGGATTGGGGGATAGGGAAGAAGAGTGCGGTTAAACGAAATATGATTATTTGTCACTATTTCTGAACGCGCGATACGTTGTATCGCGGCTAAATGGGATATGGGGAAGGAGACTTTTATGACCAGAATTAAAGTGTGTCGTCACGTTTTTTGTCTTTTTCTGCTCCTTGCCGGTTGGATGACTTGGAATCCGCTTTTTGCCGTTGAACAATCTGCTCATGCAGGTTCAACGGAAAAAATTCGGGTTCTGTTCTTTTTTGGAGGTCATTCGTTTGACGAACCGGAGATGTACCAGATGCTCGATTCGTTCAAGGATGTGGTTTATGACAAAGCGGAAATGCCGAATGCTCTTGACTTGTTGAAACCGGGTCTGGACGCAAAATATGACGTTCTGGTCATGTACGATTCGTACAAGTTTCCTTACACCAAAGAACAAACCGATTTGTTCCAACAATTAGTTGAGAATGGAATCGGTTTGGTTGTTCTGCACCATTCTGTTGCGGGATATGAGGGTTGGGACGAATTTGTCCGCATGATTGGGGGACATTTTATTTTGGCGCGACGATTGGAGATCGAGGGGAAACGGTATCGAGCATCAACTTGGGATCACGATCAGACGGTTGAAGCGGAAGTGGTTGACCGGGCACATCCGGTTATGAAGGGGATTGACGATTTCACGATTGTTGACGAAACGTATGGAGGGGTCTATGTTGCACCCCGTTCGCATGTTCTGTTGAAGACGGAACATCCAAAATCGACACGGGAATTGGCTTGGACAACGCAATATGGTAAGAGTGCGGTTCTGACAACATTGTTGGGACATGACAAAGAGGCGTATTTTAACCCGAATTTTGCGAAAATGGTTCATCAGGGGATACAATGGACGGCGGAAGAGACGCGAAAATTAAAAACGGGGAAGTAGAGAACTGTTTGGGAGTCTAAAATTATGTAACCGCATTTACTGTGTCCTTTTGTAGTCATAAGATTTCCGTCCCGGCTTGCGCCGGGCTAAGTACGCGCAGAACGTTGTTCTGCGGCTAAACGACAATTAGGACTCTAACAGATTGGCAACGTGCAGTCTATGTCAAACATTGCGGAGTATTTGACCAAGCAGGTTCGGGAACGGGGAGATGCAATTGCAATTGTTGAGCCGATTCCCAAACGTTCGGCTAAGGAACAACGAAAATACGGGACGATTACATTTCGGGAGTTGGATCGGGACAGCGACAAAATTGCGGCTGCTTTGATTGGGATCGGTTTGCAACCGGGAACCCGGGTCGCGCTTATGGTCCGGCAAGGGATTGACTTTATCTCGCTCGTGTTCGGTTTGTTCAAATCAGGAGCCGTTATTGTCCTCATTGATCCGGGAATGGGGATGAAACAGATGATTAACTGTCTCGCTGAAGTCGATCTGCAAGGTTTCGCCGCACTTTCTCCCGTTCACGCTGTTCGCGTTCTTCTTCGGGCCCGTTTTCCAAATGCTCGGTTCAATCTGACGGTTGGACGACGTTGGTTTTGGGGCGGTCTTTCGCTTGCCCGGATTCGTCAAGGAAC
>JBOFQB010000036.1:0-111569 GCA_051660685.1 Thermoguttaceae bacterium
CGTTAATTCAAGACCTGTTGTGTATTCACGTTTTTTCATAAAATACTCCTCCCTGAAGAGCAGTATGATTACCAAAACACTGCGATTGACGCAATATCAATCTGCTTAAAGCCAAAATAGTTATGAAACTGGCTCTAAATAAAATAATGATTTTACTATTCCCAAGGGAATTTATAAGGGATTCCAGCAGCACGGTCTGCCGCCTTCTGGCGACGGATACGTTCTATATCGCGGTCAACACGTTCGCATCCCGATTGAATATAAGCATGATACTCCTCTCGTGTCATATTTTTGGTTTCTTCTCGGATTTTATCCCGAATTGCCCAAACCATCTCCAGCGGGTCGTCAGAGTCAATATTGTATTTAGTCATCTGTGGTTTCTCCTATAAAAAATTGCGGTGTAATAATTGAGATTCGTCGATAAGACAGAGCCTCATTGATTCCGTTTACCGCATTGATTGTTTTTAGATTGACGAAATGCTTAAAATTCCAACTCAAAATGTGGTTGCAATTATTGACCACAGCATACGCAACGTGGGTCAAATCATCTATTGAACGACTGGACAGCACTCCTTGCTTTATGTAAGACTGTGCTAATTGTTCAGATTCTTCGTCAAAAGGAAGTATCACGACCTGAAATTCGTCGATAAGGTTAATCATATTATCCCTTTTTGACACTTTCGGACAAGCATCTATTTCTTTTTTTACGACTGCGGAAATCACAAGCTCATATTCTTCCCTATGTTGATTGAGATAACGAAAAAACGCCTTTGTTGCAACTTCTTCATACGGTTTGTGTGGTGCATCAATGTGACTGATAACCGATGTGTCCAAAAATAATTTTAGTTTGCGCATGTCGATTGCCCACTTCTGTCCTCTGAAAATAGGATCATCTCAAGCATGACTACTTTCTAGCTTAATCGTTAGGTGTGTGATTTAACAGAATCCCCTCTTTGGCGTTCAGTGAGGTAACGACTTTTTTACCGGTTTTTTCTTCTAGCTCCATCCGTGCATTACGGGCAATTTCGCCTCCTTGCCGAGCCACTTGTTTGTGTTCGTCAAAAGTATCCGGTTCAACGACTTCTGATATTTCCTTCGTCGAAAGTTCCGCGAGCATACTCAACACCAACTCCTTGTTCGTCATGTTGTCCCGCAGATTTTCTTTCTTTAACCCCTTGTATTGTTTGTACTCTTTGGTCGTCTTGTCCGACCACGTTTTGTAAATAATGTCGGTCAGTGTCGCAAATTGGACACCTTCTTCGAGACCGCGACGCTTCCACTGGTCGGTTAGTTCTTTACGGATTTCAAGCGACTTCAGCCGCTGATTTATCCAATTGTCGGAATATCCCAGCCGCTTGTAGTCTGTCATCGCCTGCTCAATGGAGAGTTCCGGGTCGTGCAGTTGGTCCAGCCGGTCACTTGCCACTTGAGCCATCCAGAGCTTAAATGGCTCCGCTCTTGGAGACGGAACGGATTGAATCAGGCGGAAAAGCTGTTCGGTTGTGGCGCAGTCCGTCTTGTAATACTTTCCGTCGGCAGACTTCATTTTCAGTTGGTTACAATTTGTAACCGACTCATTGCCCTCTTTTTTCAGGCGACTTTTCAAAACTTTCCAATAATTTCTTGCATCGGTGCTATCCGTCAGCACAGCAATCACGTCGATGATTGAAAAATACCATTCTTCGGAGTCGGCATCCCAAAGAGAACGGATTTTTTGGTCTTCAAATACTTGAAGTGCTTCTTTTTTCGTCATTTTTTCTCTCCCAGCTGCTTGGCGAGGTACACCCGAGGAGGTCGGATTCCGCCTCTGTCGTCTGAAAATAGGATCATGTCAAGCATGACTACGTTATGTTGGTGACTCATCTGAGTCGCTTGTTTGCCTTTTCATATACGGCATTTTGTCGCGTCTGCCAACAGCAATGACGACGACACAAATGGTTTCGTCAATCACTTGGTACACCAGACGACAACCACGACTGCGTAACTTTATTTTGTAACAATTGTCCATTCCATGCAACGCTGCGCTTGCGACAGGCGGATTTTCCAATCGCCTTTCTAAAATGTTTGCAAATTGAAGACGAGTCTCCGAATCAAGTTTGTTCCACTCTTTGAGAGAATCCATGTGGAATCGAAGCGAATAGTTCGTCGAGTGAGACGGCAACGGACGGGGTGGTTCCGCGTGTTCTGACAATGTTCCTGTCCTCCATGTCTTCAAGCTGGTCCATCAGTTGTTCGTAAAATTGAGGTGAAAATAAATAGGCAATTGGCTTATCGTTTCCAACAACCATTACCGATTCGTCCTGTACACCACCTGAAATTGCCGAAACAATTTCATGCGTATCTGTGATATTCAATTTTCGTTTGGGTTGCAATAAAGTCATTGTTTTCCTCTTGTACGGCATGGAAAAAAATAAATAAAAACCATCAATACGCTCCCGTTTGGTCGGTGCGAACCGCCGGGGGGA
Organism: Thermoguttaceae bacterium; assembly: GCA_051660685.1. Lineage (GTDB taxonomy): Bacteria > Planctomycetota > Planctomycetia > Pirellulales > Thermoguttaceae > JAVBSX01. The sequence continues at coordinate 2,466 of JBOFQB010000036.1, forward strand.
GATACTTTCCGTCGGCAGACTTCATTTTCCGTTGTCTATTCCCCGATATAACGATAATTGAACCGGCGATTCGGAGCACTGTCTCCATGAAGCGGAAAACCCGGATGTCCCAAACCATTTCCCCGCGTCGCTTCTCCAACCTGACCTAACTTGGAATCAAAAACGTATCCCGCTTCAAAATTGTCGATCCAATGAAAATCAAAGGATATTGGATCAACCAAAAGTCCCAAAACACTTCGGTCAATCCCCAGTTCCAGCCTGTTCCCCACAATTTTTAACGGAATCGAAACCGATGTCCCCTTTGTCCCTTCCTTGCTCAAAGAAAACAGTTCCGCGCAATCCGAATCAAGTGAGTTGATTTCGACAATCCAATCATAACCGTTATAACCGGTTGAGTAATCCTGATCGGAATTGACAAGCAGATACAGGCCGGTTCCGCTTGTGTCTCGGTTTTGATCGTTATCTCGATCTTGATTCTGCGTCTGGTTTTGATCTTGATTCTGTTTGTTGGTTGACGGAAGAACAATCGGTTCCCGGGTTTCGACCATAAAATAGACCGACTTGCGGTCCCTCGCAACTTTTGAAGACACAAAGTCGTTGCGACCAAGTGTATCAACGTAAGGACCGGTTGATCCCCAACCAAGACTATTTCGATGTGTTGTGTCACAAGAACTGTCGAAAAAGTCCGGTCCCACTTCGTTCCAATCACCAAAATCTCCGTCAACGACGATGTTGCAAGGAGCCGATCCCTTTGGAATCGGTCGCGCCCCCTTGTACTTCCGAATGTTCCCAACCATCTGGTAATATAACGTGTCCCCGCTTCCTCCCTGCATTGGTTCAATGTCCCGATTGAACTCATCGTCATAAAGATCAACAAAAAAAGAATCGCCCGGTTTCAACGTTTTTCCCAACATGCCCGGACCTTCTCCGTTTTCGGGGATCAAAAACCTCATTGCAACCCATTCATTCCAACCTGTGATGAAAACAACACGCGGATCAACCTCAAGGGCCCGTTTCCATTGTTCGGCAAAACATAAACCTTGCGCTTTCATCTCAACCGTTCGCTCCTCTTCTGTCGGTTCCTTCCCGTCATGGAATGACCGACCAATGTTGGAAACGGGATGTTGACCGGCACAAACGACGATCTGTTCAGGAATGGAACGGGATTCACTCCAACCGGGATTTTGAGGATAATGGTCCAACCAAGCCCATTTATTTTTGCCGTTTCCAAACCAAGAATGTCCTTTTGTCCAAGCCCAAGATTGTTTTAAGGTGAAATAATCCAAAACCGTTTGACTTTGATCTTTGGAATTGGCGAGCAAAAGAGGTTTTCCTTGCCAATAAAACCAATGTTGGGGATACAGATTTTTTGCGTAAAAGACATCGTAAAGTTCCTGACTGACCCGGGCATGATTGGTGTTCGTCAAAAAAGAAATTTTCGGCGTCTTATTCCCCTCCTCGTTCATCTGCGTGAAGGTCTCAAGCAGTTTCATATAACAATCCTGATATGTCACATCATTTGTCACGTCACAACTCAAGACATCTATTCCAGCATCACTGAGCATCTGAGCATGTCGTCGATAAAGAAATTCATCCGGTTGAACATAATACCCCAATTCCGCTTCTCCCCAATGATGAAAGTCATGAACCGGTCCCAATTGCGGATTCGTCGGGTTTTCAGCCAATAATTTTGAGATGTCAAACGGTCCCGTCTTGGAATGTTGACCTTGCCAAAGAAAATAAAAAATCAGGACGGTTCGATCTTCGCGGGGAAGAGGGCAATCGGTCCCCCCAATTGGAAGAGCACGACCAAGCGAATCGACTGCAACCCAAGTGTCGCTTTGCAAATCCCGTTCAAGGGCAACAGCGAACGTCAGAGCGGTCAAAATAAGGGATAACAGACAGAATAGGAGTAAAAGTCGGGACATGACAGTGAGGGGGAAGTAGGGATGAGGTGATCGGGAATGGAGGATCGGGATGAGAGAAAATTCAAATGTGTTTTTCAGACCAAACAGGAAACCTTACTCTATACCAACTTTGGTATGCTTTGCAATTCTCATGCAAACAGGGTATACTGTCCGCTGATTGCGCAGTATAACGAATGTTCCTCACTTTATCCACACCCCGTCTACTCCCCTGTCCGCAAACAAGTTTTGCGAAAAGGAGTCATTTTCATTTTTGAACCACGAAAATCACAAAAATCACGAAAACCTCACAAAATACCGTTTTTCGTGTCTTTCGTGGTAAAAAATGTCCGTCCAATCCAACTCAATTCAGGTCGCAAAACCAAACGTGTTAGCAGTCTGGTCTACACCCCGGTTTTTGACGTTTATCCCTTCACTTTTTTTCCTATTATTCCATGCAAACGGATTTGAATTTGGTTGCCCAACTCCAACAAGGGATTCTTGAAATGGTTCAGTCTCCCCATTATCGGCCGAGTAAGCCGAAAGAACTGGCGAGACGACTTCGACTTTCCGATGATGATCGCCCGGTCTTGCGACGTCTTCTCAAAAAAATGGTCGCAAAAGGGCAATTGACTTACGGAAAAAGTCATCTCCTGTATCCCGGTTCTCAATTGGAAAGGGTTTCTCCGCAAACGGCTTTTCGACAATCGGAATCGGAATCGGAATCGGAATCGAATTTGCCCCTTTCCTCACAATCAATTGCAGGAACCGTTTGGTCGAAGTCTGAGGAGCGATTATTTCAACGACAAACGGCGAGAATCGGGGAAAAAGGTGTTGTTGACGAAGAAAATGTTGACGAAGAGGAGGGAACATTTGCAAAAGGGGAGAAACCGGTCGGGAAAAAGAGTAAAAAACGGGAAAACGATAAGAGGGATGAGAAGATGAAAGAACGGAATCGTGAACGTGACAGAGCCGGAGAATCGTCAAAAGACATCATTGGAACATTGCGGACGACGCGATCCGGGACCTGTTTTGTCCGACCTCGTGATTTGAACCCGGAGTTAGACCCGTTAGAACAGGATATAATGATTTTTCGTCGCGGAACTCTTGACGCAATCGAAGGAGATATTGTTCTGGTCGAGTTGTTAGGACGACATGTGCGGCATTTAGATGGTGATTTGGGTTTGGATTGTCACTTAGACATAGACAAGAAGAAGGGGCATAAACATCTGTCAGATCGACAGGAACGACGTCAACGACGAAAAGAGGAACGGGAAGAACGTTGGTCCAGTCGCGCCGAATTGGGGGAACGGGGACATGTTGGACGACAGGAACATCGAGAAGGTTGGGACAATCGAGACAATCGAGGAGGTCAGAATCGTCAAGAACCGGGTCGAGTTGGTTCAGTTGACCGACCGAATCGGTCAGATTCCAAACGGCGAGAGTCGGGTGTTCAGTCGCCCCGATTGCGAGGTCGTATCATCAAAATCATTGAACGTCGGACAGAACGATTTGTTGGAACCTTTTACCAAAAGAAAAGTTGGGGCAACGGTTCTGCTTGTGTTCAAGTAGATGGACATTTATTTTCAGAACCGGTTGAGGTCAACGATTTTTCGGGCTTGACGTTGCAACACAAGGACAAAGTGGTGATTGAAATGGTCCGGTTTCCCCGTCCCGATCACCCCGGAGAAGCAGTTGTCGTTGAAACATTGGGTCCGCGAGGAACGCCCGGTCAGGAAACGCAACTGATTATTCGGGAGTTCAACTTGCCGAATCGTTTTACGGAAGAAGCTCTTCATGCAGCTCGGGAAGAGGGGCATGTTTTTTTTGAACAATTGCCGGACGAAATTGATTTTCACGATTCAACAACAAGTTCGCGGACGTCGCTTACAGCCGGGTCAAAACATGTGCATAGTATCGAAGAAGGGAGACTTGAGAATAAGAAGGGGGACAAAACGTCAATTGTGACTTTTTTGCAGTCGCAAGGTCGGGCCGATTTCACGTCAATGAACACTGTAACGATTGATCCCCCCGATGCTCGGGATTATGATGATGCTGTTTCTCTCGAACGTCTTGCAAATGGAAATTGGCTTTTACATGTCCACATTGCCGATGTTTCGCATTTTGTCAAGGAACATTCGCCGATTGATTTGGACGCGAAATCCCGCAGTACAAGTGTTTATCTTCCTGATTGTGTTATTCCAATGCTCCCCGAGATACTTTCCAATGCTCTTGCAAGTCTGCAACCGGGGAAAATCCGTTTTACCAAAACGGTCAGTATGGAGTTTACGCCGACTGGAATTCGATGTAACACGAATATTTCCCGGTCAGCAATTCGGAGTAATGCCCGATTGACATACGAAGAGGTCCAGGATTGGTTTGAACATTGTGATACTAAAAATGGTGAAAGGTGTTGTTCGGATACTCTTTTGGATCGCCCTGAATTAACGGATTTACTGGGAGAGATGCGGGAATTGGCCCGAATATTGCGGCAGAAACGAAAAGAACGAGGTGCTCTTGAGTTGGATCGTCCCGACGTAAAAATCGAGTTGGACGATGAAGGTCGAGTATGTGGGGCGATTGCGAAATTTCAGACAGAAGCGAATCAGTTGATCGAGGAATTTATGCTCGCCGCAAATGAAGCGGTTGCCGAATTTCTTGCAAAGCATGAACTGCCGTTTCTTCGTCGTGTTCACCAATCCCCCTCGTATCGAAAAATCAAGGCGTTTACGGAATTTTTGCAAGCGGTTTTGCCGAATCAACCGTTGTTGGACGAAAATGTGGTTGATGAACTGCTCAAAAATCGGTTTGCAATTCAGGAAATTCTGGAGACAATCAAAGGGACTCAGGTTGAATCAGCAGTCCAACTTGCCCTGCTTCGTTCAATGCAACAAGCAATTTACACCCCTGAAGAAGAAGGACATTACGCCCTTGCAAGTCCCTGTTACTGTCATTTTACCTCGCCAATTCGTCGTTATCCTGATTTAACGATACACCGTTTACTTGATTCCTGTTTGCAGGAAAAAAAAGGACACCTTGATTTTCAAGTATTACGTTTACTTGGCGAACATTGTAGCGATTTGGAACGTCGAGCCGAATCAGCCGAACGGGAATGTGTGAAATTGAAACTGATTTCGTATCTGCAAGAACGACCCGGTTTGAAAATGTCAGGTCTTATTTCAGGTGTAATCCGGGCAGGTCTTTTTGTTGAGGGAACGGATATTCCCGCAGAAGGTTTTATACCCCTTGAAACAATTCAGGATGATTATTATTGGTTTGACCGGGAAGAGCAGACCTTGCGCGGTCGTCGAACAGGTCGGACCTTTCGGTTAGGTGATACTGTTCATGTTCAACTTGAACGGGTTGACCCTAACGCTCGTGAGGTCCAATTCCGGCTGATCGGCAAACCGTCCTGAGTCAAATCGTATTTCGCTTATCCCAGTATGAGTTGTGAGAACGTACCCTAAAGAGCGGTGTCAGCACGCCATTTTAGGCGAAATAGGCAATTTGTGTACATTGCCAATTGTCAGACACTATGCTTTACATCATCAAAATGACATTTTCCGAATGTCGTAGACATTCCGTTATGGTAGAACGGATTGCCCCAAAATCTCCAACTCCGTCAGGTGTTGCGTTATCGTCATTCCAACGTTTGATATACCATAACGCAAACTCTACGAGGTTGCGGAGATACATTTTAGTTGGGGGCATTGCAATTTATTTTGGGGTCATTGTAATGCTTTTTCACCTGTTTTTGGGCAAATAACATGCGCTGCCCCTCCTCTAAAGACCGGTTGGAATCGTTGGTTGCAACCAAGCCCGAATTTGACGTTGTAAGGGTTGGGATTGACGTATGATAAGTGTTTGCGAATTCGGGTCAACCTGAATCGTCCCCCAACCCGAATCATTGTCCGCTGTTGACCAACTGTCCGGCTTGACCGTTTCTTTGAGGAGCTGAACCAAAACGTCAACATTGCCCATTTCCGGGGATTCCCGCAATTTTTCAGCGTAAGAAAAGGATTCAACGGTCAAGGATTCGGGCCGAATCAATTCGTCCGCCGTTGTAATTTCTATGGTGTTGGAATCAAGGATTCGATATTCCAATTCAACCTGTTCAAGAGAATGGAACAGTTGCAAAAACCAAGAATCAAGTGAGCTGTTTTCAATGTTCAGGGTTCCTTTGAGTTCGGAAAGTGGGGCTTGTGCTTGATTAAGTGCAAGATGATTGACCAGAATTCTCAATTCGGTAAACTGTTCGATTCCTCGGAACAGTTCGGAAAGAGGTAAAACGGTGTAGTAGTGAAGCGTGATTGGTTGGTTCAGTAATTTCCAACCGGTTTCCCATTCCGATTGTTCGGCATCTTCCTTTGTCCTTTTTGGTGTTCGTTCGGAACAACCAAGAAGAATCTGTTCTTCTTTCACTTCAAAACCGAGATTTAAGGGGACGAGCAATTCTCCCAAAACATCAGCAACTGTTCCATTTTTCAAATCGAGTGAAACAGGGGTTCGGAAAGAAAAACCGGCTGTTTTCATTCCGTTCAAATCAAGCGTCAATGGAATCCCGCTATAATCGCTGATTGTTCGAACAACTTCAAAAAAAGGAGCTTGATCGATTTTCAGACGGAGAATCGGCAATTTAAGACGTTCAAGAACATCAAGAGGAGTCCGTTCCCGAATCGGTTTCGGAACAAAAACCGTTTCGTCTTTTTTCGGAACCGACAAATCTTCTATTTCGGATGATTGGTCCCCGTTTTCATTCGGCACATCTCCGTCCTCACTTGTTGACGAATCATCTGATACTAATGTTGCATCCTCATTCTGTAGAGAGGGAACCATGTTGGACAACGCCGATTCAGGGAACGTCGATTCCGTTGTCTCACTACTATTTGTAGGACTTCCGTTCAAAACCGTTTCGCCCGATTCTGAAAAAGCCGAATCCCCGAAATCCAACCCCGTTCCGTCCGTTTCATCGTTTATCTCATCATTTGTTTCCTGCTTTTCCCGCGTTTGCTCAACCGTTTGATCTGTCGTTGCTGATTCCGTTGCTGATTCCGTTGCTGATTTCGTTGCGGTTGCAGGGACGTTTTTAGAGCTTGATTGTTGTCCGAAAAACAGAATCCCAAGATAACCGATCCCAAGTGTGAAAATGAGGATCAATGCCGCAATCAACGTGATTTTTCGGGTCTTGCGTTCCAACAAAGAAATTGGGGGACGCTTGAATTCGTCCGACTGTTCCAATTGATCCAATTGGTCCCGTTCGGAGGAAGTCTGACCCCTTTGAACCTGTCCTTGTTGCTCAACGACATTCGGTTGTTTTCCCCCGCTTGATTTTTTTAAGGACGTTTTTGAGGTGTCAACAAGGATCGGCATGTCCGACCGTTCAGTTTGTTCGGCATGTTCAGATTGTTCAGCCGTATCAAACGGGTCGGGACGTTCAATCAATTGGGCTGCAAGAAGTTGTTCAACCGCAATCGCAAAGTCGTCCGAGGAGTTGGACGCAATCGTTGGTGTCGATTTCTGCTTGATGTTAACCGGCTGTTTCGGTTGTTGCGATTGTTTCGTTTGTCCGGCTTGTTCAAGTTGTGTCGCTGATTTGAGAGCCGAATCAACAGTTGGGACCTTTTCGGGCAAAAGTCGCATAACACTTTTGCATTTTGGACAAGCGAGTGCTTTGCCGACTAGGTTAGGGTCGCGGACAATGATTTTGGCGTTACAAGTTTTGCAGCAAACGGTAAACGGAAAAAACGTCATAAATCAAAAACGTCCTAAGAGCAATAAATGTGCGAGACAAACAATTATTCGGTCAGGTCCTCTTTATGACAGGAACAAACTTTTGAAGAATTCTTCCTTTCAACAATGTAAAGAATACCGATATAAAGCAACAACCCGATCCAACTGAACCAACCAATCAAGATACTCCAAATAATTATCCCGACCGTTGAATCGTTTTTGGCAAGCAATATCCAATAAAGCACGAGCGGTATTATGAAAATCAATATGAAAATCAAAAAGAGAACCAAAAGGATAATCATTTCAAATGGACCCGGCATTGTAGCTCATCTCCAAATTGAGGGTAAAAAACGCAGAAAAAGCGGACAACTGTTCATCCCCTTTTCTAACGGATTATGATTGGTTTTGCAACCGGTTACATGCAAATGCAAAAACTTCCGTCTTGTTTCTTCTCAAAAAACAGGTACAATGACTTTTCGACGTTTTGGGTTGCAGGTTTTGGAACCAACTTTCAAAGAGGGTTACTTATGCCCGTTGAAGAGACAGAAAAAAATCCATACAAGTGTTCGGCAATTGACCCGAAAACCGGCAAGGACACTCTGATATTGACCCTTTCAAAGCGAAAAATTGAGATGTTGGGTCGGCGTGGAAATCGGGGGGACATTCAACGGGTTCTCCTTGTTCGGGATACGTTGCTGCATCCAAGCGGCATTTTCAGCGGTATCCGTTTTGAAGAAGATGAAGAACACAGTTGCGACGCTCCTGGTTGGTTGTGTTACTGTTCTCTCCCGATTCGTGATTTCACTCGAAGTGGTGAAGAATGTAATCCTCCCTACAATAAGGTTTTTCTTGTTTTTGTGAACGACGAGGAAATTGTCTACAATTGGTATTGGGAAACATGTGATTTGGAAAAACCGCAATATCCGAAGAATTTTCAAGAGCGATTTAAGGAGATTGAGTTATGACCTTGCTTACAGATCAGGAATTTGCGCGGGAAGTGCTTGATAAGGTTTGCGTTCTTGAACGATTTGAACCTTTTGTTTTCAACAACGAAGAAGGAGACTGTCTTGAGTTTTTTGTCTCCCCAAATGATTATTATGGTGAACGTGTTGATGATTATTTGACCCTTTATTTGGACATGGAAACAGGCGAAGTGGTTGGTTTCGTCGTTAAAAAGATACGCCAAATACTCAAAAGACTCTCAAAAAGACCTTCTGCATTGACATTTATTGTTAAGGACAATCGGGTCAGACTCAATTGCCTTTTTGCGGCAATGTTTGCCGACCCGGACCAATCGGTCAATCTGGAAGTTCGGGCTTATCGACGTGTTGCGGACCTTGCGGAGAGCAATCATCTTGCCGAGATCGAGTATTCCTACGTCTAGTGTGTTCTAAATCGAACGCGTTACTGTCGGGCAGAAGTGTAGTCGATATGACCCCAAGGAAGTTCGGCGTCGTCCGAATAAGGGGTATGAACAATCAGGTTGGTGTCGATTCCTGATTCCTCAATCGCCGCATTCCAACGATCACGGTTGAAATGTTCCGTCCAAGAATCCAACCGTCCTCCATTTCGCCAAACCGTTTCAATCAGTCGGCCCAATCGCCGATCTCCCCGCGAAAGTAACCCCTCAAGAAGACTGGTTGAAAGTTCATGGTACTTTAAGGTAAAGGATTTGTGCTTGTTGACGTATTTCAGACGACGATGAGCATCCCGGAAATAATCGGGGTTAGACATTCCATATCGCTCAAACGGTGTATGCGGTTTGGGAATGAAGTTGGAAACATTGGCAACGACAGCGGGCATTTTCCCGGACACTTCTTTGCCAAGATAGGCAATTTCCCGCGCCAATTGGGTTATTCCGTCCAAATCCTCTTCCGTTTCTTCAGGAAGACCACACATAAAGTACATTTTGACCCGTTGAAAACCGTTTTCAAAGGCGGAACGACAACCGGCAAGAAGATTTTCATTTGTAACCGGTTTGCCAATCCGTTTACGCATCTCATCCCGGGCTGTTTCAGGAGCAAGAGTCAACCCGCTACTTCTTTCCGTCGTCAATGTTTGCATCACCCGAGATAAAAGGTGATTGACCCTCAAACTGGGGACGGAAATGGAGACATGAAGTGGACCGAGTAATTCGCGTAATCGTTCCATAAGACCCTCAAAATGCGGGTAATCGCTTGTTGAAAGGGACAAAAGCGAGACTTCCCCCATTCCAGTATTCAAACAGGATTGATGAACGATTTGGGCGATTGATTCGACACTGCGAGTTCGGATTGGCCGTTTAATTGCCGTACTTTGACAGAATTTACATCGACCGGGACAACCCCGCATGATTTCGAGAGTGACGCGATCTTGGACACTTTCAATGAGCGGAACAATAGGGGTCAACGAGGGGGTGTAAGCGTCAAGATCGGCAATCCAAGCCGGTTGTATCTTTTCAGGAACACCCGGTTCAACCGGTCGAGGAGTCCCGGCTCGACCTTGTTCGTCATATTGAACCGTGTAAAACTGGGGAACATAGACAAAAGGTAAGGTTTTCGCCAATTCCAACAGTTTTTCTTTTCGGGTCCCTTTTGCGCGGACCCAACTGTCACAAACCTGTTCCAACGCTTCCTCTCCATCTCCAATCACAAAGAGGTCAATAAAATCGGACATCGGTTCTGGATTACTTGCGCAAGGACCGCCCGCAATAATGAGCGGGTGTTGGTCCGTTCGGTCCAACGATTTAAGCGGAATGTTTCCCAAGTCTAACATGGTCAGGACATTGGTGAAGGACATCTCGTATTGAAGTGAAAAACCGATCACGTCATATCGATCAAGCGGAGTCCACGTTTCAAGGGTGTAGAGGGGCAACTGATTTTTCCGCAAAACCGCTTCCATGTCAGGAAACGGCGTGAAAACCCGTTCACAAGCCCAATCGGCTTTACGATTTATTAACGTGTAAAGAAGTTGAAAACCGAAATGACTCATTCCAATCGAGTAGGTGTCAGGAAACGCAAGGGCGAGTCGATAAGGCGTTTCAGCCGGATTTTTAACAATGGAACCGAGTTCCCCCCCAATATATTGACCCGGTTGGTGCACGTCGGGAAGAAGGGAAGACTGAATCGTTTGGGATAAAACAGGATCGTAACAGTACGCCGCAAGTTGCATTGATTGAGGTTGAAGCAAAAAAGAGTGGAAAAAATGAGTTTGATTGAATGGACTCGATTGTTTGTTTGGTTGTTTGGTCGTTTGACTCTTTGTTCAGTTTGGTGTTGGAAAAAACGATTTTGTCAAAAAAACGCCCCCCTCAATTGCAAACACCCCTTTCTCAACAGTAAAATGGGGAAGTTTGTTCCGCGACGTATTGGCGTTGAGGTATTTTTACAGTATACTCACATCCGACCTAATTCGGCAGTTGTTCTGAACAGTCGTTCTGAACTGTTATTTAACACAAACATTCTAGGATATTGCTCACAAATAGGTACTTCACTGTATAACAGTATAAACGATTCAACAGATTAAAAAAGACACACGTCAAAGTCACGTTCGATGAGTACACCGGATCATGAATCGGTCGAAATAAGTATGCCGTTTTCGGCTGAAACCTTGAGTTTTAAGGAGAATCTCGACAAATCGAGAGATTCCGAACTTTGGGCTGTCTTTGATCGTGTCAAAAAACGACGCTTGGTCCTCAAACGATTTCGGCGTTCCGTCTTTGACAGTAACGGGGGAAAAGGACGTTTTGACCTTGATTTTCGTGCTTATCAATCGGCGACCTTCAACCTGAGTAGTCCCGATTTTCCCAGAATTCTCGAATCGGGGGAAGACGAAACTTGGTTTTGGTTTCTGCGTGAATCATTCGGCGAAAACAAAAGTCTGTTTGAAACCGTTCATTCAGGAAAAATTCTGCGACCTTTAGAAGTTCTAAAACGATTTTGGAATCTTTCCGCCCTGCTCGTCAAATTGCATGGAATGAAACTGCTGCATCGCGCAATGAGTCCCGGTTCACTCCTTCTGTCGGGAACCGACCGATTGCAGTTGGTTGACCCGGATGTCGGGCATTTTCTCGATCCTGCTGTTTTTGGACAGGTTCTGGACCCGGAATCGCTCGGTTGGAGCGACTTTCTCGCCCCGGAACAGAAAAGCATGGGACGGGAATTGGGTCCGCAGACGGACATTTTCTCTTTTGCTGCTTCTCTTGCTTATGCAATAGAGGGTTGTACACCACTTAACCGGAATCAACCGGATCAACCAACTATTCCGCAAGAATTGACCGCTTTTTTGCAAAAGGCAATGCAGGAGGACCCGCAAAAACGATATGTCAATATGGAAGAGGTTCGCTTTGCCCTAAATCATCTGTTAAAATCGTTGCAACCCACATTATTTGCGACAACGCAAGAAGGTTCCACAACGGTCCCCGATCAGAATGTGACAACATCCTCGGAGTCGGTTGACCCTTCTGACGTTTCTCCCCTTTCTCCAACAAATTTTCCAACAAATTCTCTCTCTTCTCCTACTTCTCACACAAATTCCTCAACCCTTTCCTCTACTATTTCCCCCACAATGGAAATCAATTCGTCAGCTGCATCATCACAACAAGGCTCTTCGGAACAGGAAACCGATTCGACGGAACGTGAGGACGGTCTGTCACTGTCCCCCATTTCGGCCCCAACATCTCTTGAATCAGGAATCTCCCAACCTATTTCAGGAGGAACCCCGGGAAGTGCCGAATTACGCTGTCCTCAATGCTCAACGCCTGTTCAGCCCAATTATCGGGTCTGTCCCCAATGTTCACGACCCTACGAAGAACCGTGTCTAGTCTGTCAATCCCCCAACCCTTTTTGGGCCCCAACCTGTTCCAGTTGCAATACGGATTTGATGCTCGCCAAACAAATGATGCGGGATCGATTATCATCTCAGCAACAGCAGATTTTGAAGTGGAGAGAACATTATGAGCATGATAAGGCTCTTCCGTTGTTAAAGCAGATGACCTTGTTGACACATCCTGATTTAACGGCATTTCGTGATTGGGCAAAGAATCTTTTTCCGATCATGCAAGTGGAACGTCGGGACATTAGAATGAGGGTTGAGGGGATCCGATTACAAGCAAAAGCCTTTTTTGAGGAACAGAAGTACGAAAAGGTGCAGGAGACACTCGCGCAGATTCCTCCTGCTTTGGTCAACGATGAATTGCGGAAAATGTACCAAGAAGCGGGGGAGTGTATGATTGAGGTGAACTCTCTGGTCCAAGAAATACGGAACTCAATTGCGACCAAGAAGTACAACACCCTGCTTTCTTGTGTTCATCGTTATCTGGAACTCAAAGCGAATGATCCAGAAGCGAAAAATCTGCAACAAAAGATTGAAAAATTAACGACAATCACAACATCTGGGGGGATGAAGTTGCGTCGGATTCCCCCGGGTCGTTTCTATATGGGGTCACATGAATCGGACGAATTTATCCGCAACAATGAACGGCCCCAACACCGTGTTTCCCTCTCTCATTCTTTTTTTATGGGGGTTTATCCTGTCACACAAGGTGAGTTTTTGCGACTTATGGGATTTAACCCGAGTTTGGCAACGGAAGATATGCGTTGTCCCGTTGATAATGTCAGTTGGTATACCGCTCTTGAGTTTTGTAATAAAATGTGTGATGAAGAGGGTCTTCCACGATATTATGAGTTGACGAACATCAAACGCCGTTCAACACATAACATTGAATACGCGGATGTACGGATTTTGGGCGGAGAAGGATTTCGACTGCCAACTGAAGCAGAATGGGAGTACACCTGTCGTTCAGGAAGTATCACACCCTGGTTTCATGGTGATCTTCTTCTCGATGTCGGACAATACGCTTGGTATTATGACAATGCTCAGATGGAAACACATGCCGTTGGGGGGAAAAAGCCGAATGCTTGGGGTCTTTACGACATGCACGGAAATGTTTTGGAATGGTGTTATGATTGGTACAATGAGTTTTATTACCAACAATGTCCTGAAGAGGAGAATCCAATAGGACCGGAAACGGGAACCGCCAAATCGTTAAGAGGAGGAGCTTGGCAGTTCGGCGCAGAAGCGACCCGATCCGCTTATCGTAATAGTTGTAGTCCCGAAACCTCTTCCAGTGTAATCGGGTTTCGTGTTGCCCGAAATGCCGGAGATGACACTCCGCTTGGTTAGATCGAACACAACGGTTGAGTTTTCACATTTTATCCATACAACTGGAACAACCGTTGTCTGAATTGTACATCTTCGCCGTTTCAGAGCGGAATCTCTTTTTTTTGCGTCCATGTCTTACCGATGTAAGGGCAGGTGTTTCTTTTTTAGACAGATCAACTGGAAATAAATGGGACAATGGACGTTCAAAAGAGTATGGCTCAGGTTTTGGCGGAATATCCGCGAGAATTTCGGGCGGAAACGGTCGAATCACTCGGACATCCGTCCGGGTTGAGCGGGGCCGAATACTGGAAAGTCGCAACTCCGTCCGGTCTTTTTTGTTTACGTCGTTGGAAACGTGGAACACCAATCCTGAACCAACTGGAATTTTCACAAGCGGTCCTTTGGTATTTGACCTTTGAGGGATTTGATTTAGTTCCTCTTCCTTGTGAAACTGTTGAGCACAAAGGATATGTGCAACATGCAGGTTTCATTTGGGAACTTTTACCCTGGATTGGGGGAGAAAGTGATTTGGCGTTTAACCCGAATACACTCGCGGTTTTTTCGGATGAAGCGTTTGACCGTTTGTTTACAGGATTACCAACAGAGTCAGGACGGATCGTTTCGGCAATGCAAACTCTTGCCCGATTGCATGAACTGAGTTCAGGATTTCCCTTGCCGAATGAAGCAGTCGGCAAGTCTCCTGCTGCTTTGAATTATCTGGCGATTTGGCGGGAATGGATTGACGGAAAAATCCATACCTTGATTGAACAGGTTAAAAACGGCAAAAAGCGTGCAAAATCCGCGCTTGAGTTTGAGTTGGTCCGAGAATCGCAATCGCTCATTGAACGGTTCTTTGCGTTTGGAAGTAATGGTATGCTCATGCTTTTGCGCGGTTCACAATTGTATGTCCCGATTCAACCCGTTCTCGGTAATGCAAGTCGGCGACATTTGCGTTTTGACTCCTCAGGTGTTTGTGGAATCCTTGATTTCAAGGAAATGAGGGCCGATTCCGTTGTCCGTGATGTCGTGTCCTTATTAGGCAGTTTGGCGGGGTCTGATTTGAAGTTGTGGATTTGCGGTTTAAGGGCTTATCAAACGATTCGGCAATTGCAGGACGAAGAGATTTATTTGGCGACGGTTCTTGATTTTGCCGACATTTTGTTGGGCGGTTTGAGTTGGTTGGAATTGATTTATCTTGAGAAGGAGACCTATACAACAGCACAATTAGGGGCGATTGTGGGACAGTTACATTGGCAATTGAACCGTTTGCCCCATCTCTCAACTGGTCGCTCGCTCGCCGTTGCTTAGAAACCGTCAACTAACTTGGTCTTTGGGTTACCAAAGACTGTTGACGTTGTACTGCCGAACACTCTCATCCGCCGATACAAGACACATACGTTCGGCGATTGCCGACGCAACAAGAATTCGGTCAAACGGATCACGATGCAGGAATGGAAGATTTTCCAGTCGTTTGATATGGATTCCTTTGAGCGGGAGTAATACAAAACCATTTTCACAGATGACCTCAATGAAACGATCAACACCACCTTCGAATCGGAGCTTACCCAAACTGATTTTTATCGCCAGTTCCCACACCGAAACAATACTGACACACTTCTCGTTTGTCGGCTCAAGGATAGACTCCAACACGGTGTCTGACAGTCTGTCAACATCGTCGAGAAACCATAATATAACGTGTGTGTCCAGAAGATATTTCATTCCATGTACTCCTTGAAATCCTCAAGGGGAGCATCGAAATTCTCCGTCATCCAAATTTTTCCCTTCATACAGCCGGGTTGCGGCGTTTTTTTCACCTGTTCCGTCATCATAGGGAACGGGATACCATGTTGCCGGACTGATTGACGTAGAAAAATGTTGATCGCAGTTGTCATGTCAAGTCCGAGCGACGTAAATACTTCCTGTGCTTGACGATTTGTCTCACTGTCCACTTGAACATTGATACGGGTTGTGTGCATGAATAATCCTCCTAAGAGCCGAATCTAGCACGTTGTGTACACGTTGTCAACCTTGCGTTGGTCAACGTGATTTTACCATTTGACAAAATTCACTTGTTATACAGAACTGGTTCTGATTGACCTGTTATTCAATCGGGTCGATTCCGAAAACGGCTTGGATGAAGCGGAGTATTTTGGCCGGATCGCCGTTTGGACCTCCAACCGATTGCGGAAGAGCAATGTAAGCTGTTTTGGAATCGATGATTCTGAAAATCCGTTCTTTGGACCTGATGTAAGGCATTTTGGGACCGATTGGTTGTAATCGGTTTTGCGTCCAGTTGTCCTGCAATTCCTCGATCTTGTTTTTGGAAACGTAATCAAGCACCAAATAACCCCCGTTTTGCGAGAGAGTGGGATCGCCGGGATTGACGGATTCAAGACGGAGATGACGGATTCGAAAATGGTGAGCCGCAATTCGGATTTGTGCTTGTTCGAGAAGTCGTAACACTTCTTTGGGCGGACGTCCAAATCGGTCCTGAATTTCCGCTCGGATTTCTTGCAATTGTGTCTCGTCCATGATTCGCATCATTCGACGATACAGATCAATCTTGGATCGTTGGTCGGGAATATACGATTTGGGAATCAACGCTTTGCCGGGCAATTCCAATTCAACATCAATGACCGTTTTTTGCGGCATCTGTTTCAATGTTCGGACTGCACCTTCGAGAAATTGGCAGTACATTTCGTAACCGACCGTTGCAATGTGACCGCTCTGTTGCGTCCCAAGAATGTTTCCCGCGCCCCTGATTTCAAGGTCCCTCATTGCAATGCTAAAACCGGCTCCTAAATGCGAAAACTCTTCAATCACACGAAGTCGTTTTGCCGCAATAGGGGTAAGCGGTTGATTCGCGTCAATCAGCAAATAACAGTACGCCTGATTTTTGTATCGACCGACCCGACCTCGCAATTGATGTAATTCCGAGAGTCCATACAAATCAGCCCGGTCAATGAAAATCGTGTTCGCATTTGGTATATCAAGACCACTTTCAATGATGGTTGTGCAAACCAAAACGTCAAATTCCTGTCGGACAAATGCCCGCATAACCGTTTCGAGTTCGTGTTCGGGCATTTGTGCATGTCCAATTCCAATTCGCGCTTCTGGAACAATCCGACTGATTTTTTCAGCCGTCATTTCAATGTCCTTGACCCGATTATGAACGAAAAAGGCTTGTCCGCCCCGTCGTAATTCACGCAATAAAGCCGAACGAATCAGTTCAGGATGATACCGAACCAATCGAGTTTCGACCGACATCCGGTCTTCAGGAGGAGTTTCGAGATTGGAAATGTCACGCAAACCAACCAATGAAAAATGGAGCGTTCTTGGAATCGGCGTTGCACTTAACGTCAAAACGTCAACCGTCTTGCGCAACGTTTTCAACCGTTCCTTATGCTCGACTCCAAACCGTTGTTCCTCATCAATAATGACCAAACCGAGATTGTGAAACTGAATATCTTTGGAAACCAAACGATGTGTTCCGATCACAATGTCAACCGAGCCGAATTGCAACCCTTGAGCAATCTGCATCTGCTCTTTTTTCGTCTGAAACCGGGAAAGAGCTGCAATCGTAAAAGGAAATTCCCTCATTCGTTCGGAAAATGTCCGATAATGCTGTTCCGCAAGAATCGTTGTTGGAACCAAAATCGCAACCTGAAATCCTGCATCTGCCGCTTTGAATGCGGCCCTCATTGCAACTTCCGTCTTGCCAAATCCAACATCTCCACAAATCAAACGGTCCATAGGACGGGAAAGTTGCATATCCGCTTTGATTGCGTCAATCGCTTGCAATTGGTCTTCCGTTTCATTGTACGGAAATTCGGCGTCAAATTCCAATTGCCAATCCGAATCAGCGGGAAATGGAATGCCCGGATATGATTCTCGGGCTGCTTGAAGATCAATCATTTCAACGGCGAGATCGAAAACCGCTTCCTGAACCGCTTTTTTCTGTTTACTCCAAGCGACTCCGCCCAATTTGGCAAGAACCGGTTTCGTTGAGGTTCCCCCGACATATTTTTGAACGAGCGCGATTTTGGAGGTCGGGACAAACAGTCGGGCATCATCCGCAAATTCCAGTTCTAGGTGTTCCTCTTCCTGTTGCGAACGAATGAGTGTTTTCAGACCGCGAAACCGACCGATTCCGTGAGCGAGGTGAACAATCAGATCGCCCGGTTTCAGTTCCAGAAACGAATCAATCACCTGACCTAATTTTCGTGACCGAACACGTCGGATTGCAGTCCGCTGAAACAACTGACCACTTCCGATCACGACTAGGGATCGAGTCCAACCGTTGATTGCAAATGACCGGTCTTCACCTTTTTGATTATTAGGGGAATCCAACAATCGGAAACCGGATGTAAGTAAACCGGTTTGGAATCGCAATCGGTCCGTTGCAGATGCTTTCGTTTCTGAAAATGTTTCTGTCAACCTCTTAATTTCGGCATCTGTCGGACAAATGACCCAGATTTCATCATCCAGTTCATTCAAAACCGTTTTCAGTGTTGCCAAATCACCTTGTAATCGCTCAACCGTTTCAAACGGCATCTCAAATACCGAATCACTATATCCCCGATTGAGCGTTGCAAGAGAAAGTTGTGGAAAACGAAACAATTGTTTCAGCACCTCAGACGCAGAATGAAGAGCGTTGCGACATTCACTCCGTTCGATATATTCCCGGGCTGCTTTTTCAATGTCGTCCGGCTCAACCAAAAGGACAATCGTTTCACTTGGCAGATAATCGGTCAGACAGGAAGTAAACTGTTCGTCAGCCCGAACTCGGGTAATCCCGATTTGCGGAATCGATTCAAGTGACCTTTGTGTTGCAAGATCAAAACGCCGGATTGATTCGATTTCATCTCCAAAAAATTCAACCCGAATTGGCTGTTCTTCATCCGGGGGAAAAATGTCCAGTAAACTCCCCCGTATTGCGTATTCCCCGGGAAGATCAACCCCGCTTGTTGCATGATAACCTCCTTCAAGCAACCAACGAACAAGGTCTTTAGGGTCAAGTGAATCACCGACTCTAAGAAAGCGGGACCGTTCATGCAATGTTTTTGAATCGGGAACCGGTTGCAACAGGGCTGCAATCGAAGAGACGATGATTCGGGGAGAACCGGGCGAATTCGGTTCCCCGGTCTTTTTCTTCCCCTCTACATTCTTACTTTCATCCCCGTTGACATTCTTGCTTGCATCCTTGCCTACATTCTTGCCGATTTTTCCGTGTCTTCTCGTTTCATTGCCCGTCTTTTCGTCCAATCGTTTTAACAAACGTAATCGTTGTCCAAACAAATCATCCGAAAACGGCGCAAACAACGCCGGAAAATCGTCTCTGCCGCTTAGGACATCATTATTGCCGATTTGTTCTTGGTTTTCCGTAATCTCCCTGTTGAAAAATTCGTTGTTTCTTTGACCTGACGAATAAAGCGGGGTTGCGTAATGAAGATTTTGGAGTTGCGGAAAAGCAACGGGCGATTGAACACCAAAAAAGGCCAAATCGTCGAGCATCCGGTCAACCGGTTCACTATTTGCATAAAGAAGGAGCAAGGTTTTCCCGGGCATCTGCTCAGCAACAATTGCCGCGATTAGCGCGCAAACCGACCCGCTCACTCCGTCCAAAGCAACGGAGTGTCCTGATTCCAACTGCGAAAGGAACCCGGCAAAACAAGGTTGTCCAAACCGGTTCCCAAAAATCTCAGGGAGTATCATCTTCCCCAAATAAACAAAACCAAAACCTTGACACGACTCATGTTCAGTTCACAACATACAAATACCGTCCTGTTAGTGACGACCTGTATCGCGGCGAAACGACAAAATTCCTCGTCCCTATCCCCTATTCCCTATCCCCCAGTCCTCTACCTTCTACATCGCTGTTCGGTATATTTCGGCAATCTGCTCAGGTGTTGCAACACGCGGATTCGTCCCCGCGCAAGCATCCTTCATCGCGTTTTCTGTCATAATCGGAATGTCCTCTTCACGGACGGTTTTACCATACTTTTTGCCTAGTTCAACCAATCCGCCCGGAATTCCAATGTCAAAGGACAATTGACGGATCGCTTCAATTGCAACATCCGCCGATTCCCGTTCCGAAAGATGCTCGCAATCCTCCCCCATAATTTGGGCTAATGTCGCAAACTTTTCAACCCGGGCAATCAGGTTGAATTCCTCAACAAAGGGCAAAAGAACGGCGTTGCATTCTCCGTGAGGAAGATCATAGAATCCCCCCAGTTGATGTGCCATACTGTGTACATAACCCAAAACCGCATTGTTAAACGCCATACCTGCCAAATACTCGGCGTAAGACATTGCATCTCGTGCTTCCATGTCCTGTCCGTTTGCAACCGCTCGTCGCAGATAACGAAAAATCAGTTCAACCGCCTTTTCAGCACAAGCGTCGGTAATCGGATTGGCAAGTGTCGAAACGTAGGCTTCAACGGCGTGTGTTAAAGCGTCCATTCCGGTTGCAGCAGTCAAATCAGGCGACATGCCGACCATAAGAAGCGGGTCGTTGATTGCAACAGTCGGGGTCATTCTCCAAGAGACCATTGGAATTTTGACTTTTCGCGCAACATCGGTAATCACGCAGAATCGGGTCATTTCCGACGCTGTTCCCGCTGTTGTATTGACTGCAATATAGGGGGGAAACGGCTTGTCCAGCTTGTCAACCCCTTCATAATCGGTGATTTTTCCTCCTCCTGCAACGACCATACAAATTCCTTTGCCGCAATCGTGAGCACTTCCACCTCCTAAGGTAATGAGGGAGTCACAACCATTCTTTTTGTAGATTTCAACCCCGTCATGAACATTTTTGTCCGTCGGGTTCGGAACCGTTTCGTCAAAAAGGACATACGAAATGCCGGATTGATCGAGGAGGTCGGTTATTTTTTTGACGAGACCGGATCGGACGATTCCTTTGTCCGTCACCAAAAGTGGTTTTTTTGCGCCGAGTAGTTGGAATTGGGCGGGAACCTCCTTATGTGCTCCAACACCTAAAAGGGAAACGCTTGGAATGTAAAAACCGTAAACTTGTTCGGCAACTGACATTTTGATGTCCTTTCTTGAAACGAGGAAATGGGGAACTAAGGGCAAAACGGGAAATGAAAAAACGGGAAAATAATGCTGTAAACTCGGAACAGTTTGAAATTTCCGAATCAGAACACGCCGTGTCGGAAAGCGCAAGATGTTTGCGAAAAGGGAAAGCGACCGTCCAAACCGGCTCGGTACATCGTACTGTTTTTCAAGCGAAAAGAACAGAGAGCCGAAAATTTTTCACAACGATTCACCCAAAAAGAGTTTCTCCCTACATGGAATCACCCTCAATGTTCTTTCAACGCCTATTGTTTTCGACATTCAACGAAAATCAGGACATTGCCGCGATTCGTCGAATTGCCCGCAATCCGACGTGAAATCTCCGGGATCAACTTCCCTGCATCACTCGGCCCGGCTGCACTCGGAAGAGGTATCGTTCCCAAATCAAGTAACAACACCTTGTCTTTGGGCCAACGAATTTGCTCATCTAACTGAAAAGAGGACATTTGCGGGGCGTCAATCGAAACACGTTGTCGAGGGGCAATTTGACTCGGGACATTGACGACAACGGGGTTGAAACGCTCGACCTGAAGAATCTCGCAACGAATCATCATATCAGCCGACACCTCATCTATGCCGGAAAGAGGGACGAATGTTACATTGTAACCCTCGTTAATGACCGACGATTCCGTTCCATAACCGGGCCAAACCTCACCATTTGTCTGTGCATCCCGAATATAATTTTTCGGAACACTTGCCGAAACAATCTGCGGTCGTCCGTTCGTCACACTGTATTGCGGGGAACAAAGCTCTTTGTAATCCGAACGTCGCGTCAATTCAGCAAGTAATCGGGCCTGATCTTCTTTTTCGAGCAACCAACCATTTACTCCGGGAGAGTCAATTCGGATTGGTTTGAGATAACTATGACCTTGCGTCATCCAATTCGCCCCGCTAAGAGAGACGATTCGTAATGCAAATCCGTCCGCCGAAGTTTTCGGGTTGACAAATCGGTCTACAATTTCGGCAACCAACTCCTGCATTTCTGGGGTGTTATAGACATACAGGGTTTCACTGTTTGCACTAAGAATACTAAACGGTTCTGCATGCCAATTTTTTTCCCCGGTTTGGCGGAGTATCCAATCAACAATCGTCTGTTCAGGGACCATTCCGGGCACAACGCCAACTGCTTTTGTGTACGGAGTAATGTCATATTCACACCACAATTGACCGTGAGTGTTGGGAAGCGTCATTCCGCCCGATTCGTTCGTTCGTGTTCGGGCATAACGGAGTTGATAACGACCCCGGGAAGGGGCGTAAGGGTTTGGTCCTTCTCCGTTATTCGGGACATTTGGGTCCGTTGAGGACATGGAAGAAGTAGAGGAAAGGGGAGCAGTCAACGTTGAAGCAATGTTTCTTTCATCGTGAACAGCCGGAATGTTCATTGCAACAGTTTGTTGCGGTTGATACGGCGAAATGTCCTGCTCTGATTCCGTAATCGGATAAGTCGTTTCTGGAAGATGTCGGTCCCGATTCCGACCTGTCCAGTTCTGTTCCGATTGGGCAGGTGCTATTTGCTGATTCGTCACAACAATAGGTTGGGAAAACGGTTGGACATTGGGCGCAACAGCGGGATTAACGACGCTGTTGGTCTGTCGATAAGGTGATCCGTGAGCCGGATTGACCTGTTGATTGGGAACCTGTTGGTTGACTTGTTGATTGGTCTGTTGATTGGTCTGTTGATTGGGAACGGGATGATTTTCAGGCGGTCGAGAAGATAAGGGACCCGATTGTCCAACAGTTGAAGCGGGGGAGACGGTTGAGTTGGGCGATGATGTTGAACCAAATGTTGATGTTAAATCGGGAGATGATGATGAACCGGGTACTGAAACGGCACGTTGTGAGGAGGACGCTCCTTGTGATTGGGTCAAATTCGCAGAATAAGGATCGGTCGGATTGGTCGTCTCTCCATAATTGTCAATTGGCGAATAAGGCGATCCCGACGTTTCTGCCCCATTCTGGTTCAATACGGCTGTTTCCTCCAATGCTGCTGTTCCAGAAGGTGTCGTAACAGAGGTCTGTTGATAAGGCGAACGGACACCATTTGCCGAATCACGTCCCTGTTGCGGATTCGCCAAATTGCTAATACCGGCTGTTTGAAGAGAAGAAGCCGAATTGTTTGCCTGATTTGAACCGTTGACCTGATGATGACGGGCTGTTTGATTGGAATCGGCTGTTTGGGTATTCTGAGGAGTCTGGGACGTTTGGTTTTGTTCAGGAAAACCAATCATGTCCGTCACGTTCTCACCTTCTGTTTGTTCTGTCAAGGACAATTTAGGGAAATCCGCAGAAAGATCATCAAATTCATTATTGAGGGGGAAATCCAAATCATCATTGATTGGATCAATGTTGGAGAGTTCGGCAAAACCGGGCGGATTATTGCCGGGCGAACTGAAATCATCCTCGTTTTCAGAGTATTTTTCAGAGAATACAGCGAATGTTGGATCGAATTGGTCGGTCTGATCGGGCGTTGACAACGGGACATCATCAGACGCATTATCATCGCGCGACGAATTATCAGCGATTTGCAGAGAACCAAAGGGGATGTATTTAGCCCAAAAGGATTGTGAAAAGGGGAGAGCAACGACTCCGAGAGCAAGGAGGATCGCAAACGCAAGGAGAATTCGGGTCAACGGTCCCCTTTTCCCTTTTTTTCGAGACGGGTTGTCAACAGCGACCTCCCCGGTCGGTTCTGTTGCTGCTTTTGTTTTGGAAGGGACAGAGGAAGATGCAGAAGGTCCAATCGAGGAAAGGGCAAGCGTATCCTGATCCTCGAATGTTGACGAGGGAAACGGAACTTTGTCAAACGATTTGCTCATTACCATACCTTCCTTGGTTATCTCTGACCGACGCTAACATTCTGTTGAGCGGTCAATCGTCCGGCTTGCGCCGGGCTAAGTATGCGCAGAACGTGTTCTGCGACTCAACGACAAATTAAGGTTAAAATCCTCGTTCGACTTCGCCCAACATGCGGTCAAACGCTTTTTCCAGTTTTTCCGGGGTTTCATACGTCCCGGCTGAAATCTCGGACCGTATTTGGTTGATCCGGTCCAATTGAGCAGCCGAAAGAGGAGCCGAAGAGGGTGATACGGCTTCACTTTGACTCAATTGCTGTGCTTCCTGAGAAAAGCGGACCTCATCCCGACCAAAACTCCGTTCGGTTTGCTGCATTTCCTGACCGGGTGAAACGCTTGTCCGAAAATGGGGACCACTTATTCCATGTGTACGATGTGCAAATTGGGAACTGTAAATTTCCATGATATTTCCTCTTTTATTGAAATGTTGGCCTCAATCCTTGATGCTGCTCCCTTTTGAGAGGCGTACAAACAACAGTACGCAAGAAAGGATGTGATGTGCGCAAAATTCCAAAAAAAATTTTTTTTGTCCGTCCGATGAAGTGACAGACAGGGAGTGTTGGGGGATTGTCTACTTGGTGTGGTCTTTGAACAACAGTTTTTTCTGCTTGACTCTGCCTACTTTTCTCGGCGAGAAAAGCGAGAGTTTTCCAAGCGGGTCAACTTTGACTCATTGGCAACGCGCAGTATAGAAAATTATTCCGGTTTTGGCAAGACGAAAAAAATGGGGGGGGATTAGTAAGTAGTCTCTATATCGTCCAAAACGGAGAAACCAATCAAAACTCTCGTCAAATTTCAGGTCATTACGGTTGTAGGGTATAGATAGAGGGAATAGGAGATCGAGATTAGGGGACTGAGGGAGAAGACAATTGCCAAAACAGATAACCCAAAAAGGAACGGATACAGGAGACTCGCGCGGTGTTCGCAGAGACGCAGAGAAGACACAAATCTCTGCGTGCTTTGCGACACTGCGAGAAACATTCTTCACAAAACGATTTTGCGTTTTCTCGCTTTTTCTCAGACTGCTAACAAGTTTGGTTTTGCGATTTGAACCGAGCCGGGTCGGACGGATTTGTTGACAGGAAACACACGAAAGACGCTAAAAACTGTATTTTGTGAGGTTTTCGTGATTTTCGTGGTTCAAAGATCAAAATTGCTCCTTTTCGCAAAACTTGTTCGAGGACGGTGCTTTTTCCCTCTTCTTCTGACCGCTCCTTGACAAAACCTGCTGTTAGCGCATACTAACCCTAAAGTCGTTAGTGTTGACTAACTTTGACTTGTATCATCATTCACCTTCCTTTCAGCTCTTCTCCTCGATCAATGACTTTACAGGAATTACAGGTTGGTAAAAGTGCGTATGTCCTCGCTGTTGCAGGAGAAGACCCGTTGCGACATCGCTTGTTGGAACTGGGGATTACCCCTAAAACTGTCATTACGTTAAGAAAAACGGCTCCTTTTGGTGATCCGTTGGAAATCAAGCTGCGCGGTTATGTTCTGACATTACGACGTGAGGAAGCGAGACGGATTATGGTTCAGGAGATTATACGATGATTCTCAACTTTGTGCGGTCATTGAAGAACATTTTTTTTTGCTTTACTCCGCGAAAAAAGCAACAGTCTGCAAAGCGAAGGAATATTGACAAATCGGCAACGTGCCGTATCGCACTTCTTGGGAATCAAAATTGTGGAAAAACAACACTTTTCAACCAATTGACCGGCTCCAATCAACATGTCGGGAATTTTCCCGGCATTACTGTTGAGCAGAAATTCGGTATTCTCAAAAAACATCCCGACGTCAAAATTGTCGATCTGCCCGGCATTTACTCCCTTTCTCCTTACACGGAGGAGGAAATCATTGCCCGGGACTTTGTTCTGCACGGAAAACCAGATGGTATCATCAACATTCTTAACGCAACCAACATCGAGCGTCATCTTTATCTGACCTTGCAACTTGCCGATCTTGGGATTCCGATGATTCTTGCACTGAACATGATGGACGAGTTGGCAGGAAGTGGGGGGGAAATTAACATCGAACGCTTTTCGGCGGAACTTGGGATTCCAACGGTCCCAATCAGTGCAGCAAAACAAGAAGGAATCGGGCATTTAATCAGCACGATTCTCGAAGTGGTCCGAACGGGGAGGAAACCGCAAACGAGGGATTTCGGAGAAGGACCGATTCAACACTGTTTGCAGATGCTGACCGAATACGTTGCAGATCGGGCGGAACAACGGGGACTTCCTGCACGATTTGTTGCAACGAAGCTGTTGAAAGGGGACAAAACAATCGGCAATCTCCTAGAATTGAATGAAACGGATTCACAATCGGTTGAAGATTGTATCAGGTGTATGGAAAAAGATGGGGGAATCGACCGTCATTCCGCGCTTGCTGAAATGCGGTATTCCTTTATCGAATCACTTTGCCAAAAAACAGTAACCAAACCGTCTGAATTCCGGGCTGAAAAACAGAGTCAACGAATTGACTATTTGCTAACCCATAAAATAATCGGTATTCCCGTCTTTTTCAGTACCATGTTCCTAGTATTCTGGTTGACCTTTCACGGAATCGGGTCGGCTCTGAGCAACCAATTCGCTCATTGTATTAACTTTCTGTCCGTAATGACCGAAAAATTCCTCTCTGCAACATCAATCAGTCCTCTGATTCAGGACTTGATCCTTCACGGTATTTTTCCCGGGGTCGGTTCGGTCCTCTCCTTTCTTCCCATTATCCTGACGCTGTTCTTTTTCCTCTCTCTTCTCGAAGATAGTGGTTATATGGCGAGAATTTCTTTTATTATGGACCAACCAATGAAGCGGTTGGGACTGTCCGGAAAAAGTATCGTCCCGCTTCTGATCGGTTTCGGTTGTTCGGTCCCGGCAATCCTTTCGACACGAACACTTGCAGCAAAACGTGACCGTCTTCTCACCATTCTGCTCATTCCGATGATGAGCTGTTCCGCCAAATTACCTGTTTATGCCCTTTTTACAGCCGCTTTTTTCCCCCGACATGCCGCATTGGTGATGATGGGGCTTTACCTCTCAGGTGTCCTCCTCGCCATTTTACTTGCCTATTGTCTGAAACACACAACTTTGCAAGGTCCTTCTTCCCCCTTTCTTATGGAACTCCCCCCTTATCGATTCCCCTCACTCAAAAACGTCGCCTTGTTATTAGGAGGTAAGACCAAAGATTTTTTGCAAAAGGCCTTTACCCTTATTTTTGCGGCGAGCATCATTCTTTGGTTTCTCCAGACATTTGACCTGCAGATGAATCAGGTTCATCACCCTGAAGAAAGTATGCTCGCCGGATTTGGCAACCGATTGTCTCTCCTGCTTCAACCGTTAGGTTTGGGCAATTGGCAGATTGCAACCGCGCTGCTGAGCGGTTTCATTGCGAAAGAAGCTGTTTTAGGGACATTAGGGGTATTGACGGGATCGACACCTGAACATCTTCCTGCGACGCTTGAGAATCTGTTGACAACACATGCCGCAATCAGTTTTCTGGTCTTCACTCTTTTGTACACCCCTTGCATTGCAGCAATTGCAACGGTCAAAAGCGAACTGGGAACAGGTTGGAGTCTGGGAATTGTCTTTTTCCAGCTGATTTTGGCTTGGTTGTGTGCATTCGGCATCTACCAACTCAGTTTCTTATTCTGGTAATCTGAACAAGTCGATTACGTTAGACTTGTGCGAGAACTCAAATCATCTTGCCTATTTTGTCAAATGAATGTGTTTTTGGCAGAATAGATGAAATTTTTTGAGTATTTCAACCGGTTGTCGAACAAGTCCGTTGTAATTCTCCTCTTGTATCAAAAGGAGGTGAAAAGCGAATCGGAACATGATCGATCTCTCAGATGTCGGTTGTAAGCCGGTTCCAAACCTGAAACAAATCGTGATGTTCTGCAACTTCATGAACACGAAGAACATCAACCTCTTCTTTTGCGAGAAAAAGAGACAGGGCAAGGGTTCCAACGGACCGATTGCGATCTAAATCGCCCAAACAATCGCCAATGAACCGTTTTCGTGAATGACCAACCAAAACGGGGAACCCCAACTGTCTGAATTGCCGAATTGCACGGATCAATTCCAGGTTGTGTTGGAACGTCTTACCAAACCCGATTCCCGGGTCAATCGCAATTTTATCCGGTTGAACTCCTGCTCGAATCAGAAAATCCGCCTTTTCTTCCAAGTAGGTTAACACCTCTCCAACCGGATCATCATTTGCATAGGTTGGACGAAGCTGCATTGTTTGTGCGGTTCCTTGACGATGTGTCAGACAAATTGCTGCGCCGGTTTTAAGAAGGACCCCCAACATGTTCGGGTCGTCGGAAAGGGAGGAGATGTCATTGACAATCTGTGCTCCTGCTGCAATCGCTTTTTCGGCAACCTGAGATTTTGTTGTGTCAATGCACAAAATGGGACAGGTTGCACCAATTTGACCTTTCAGCGTATGCTGCGTGTTATGTGTATTCCGTGTATTATGTGTATCTTGTGCATGTCGTGTACTATATTTACTCTGTATATCGTGTGTATTCTGTTCGTTTTGCTCCTTTCGGTTATTTGAAGAAAAATAATCATCAAGAGCGGTAATAACGGGAATTGTCCGACGGATTTCTTCTTCGAGGAGGACGGGGTTTGCGCCAAAACGTGAGCTTTCTCCGCCAATATCGAGAATACTTGCCCCCTCATTCGCAAGGGCAATACCATGTGCAATTGCCCGATCCGGGTCAAAAAAACACCCCCCGTCTGAAAAACTGTCCGGCGTCACATTGACAATCCCCATAATGAGCGGATTTTCCGTTTTCTTGGACCAGATGGACATGAGAACTGATTCGGCTTTACTGTTAATACGCTCTTTTTTGTTGCTAATTCGCTCCCTTTTACCGTCAATACGCTCCCTTGCAGTCGGTCCGAGCCGGACAGGCAATAGATACTGTCCGGCTTCGATTCTCTTCCAACCTCATTTCACGCCCGCTGTCGCTTCTGCCGCATTTTGTGTGTGTTCTCGAACCCGACGATAAGCGTTCAGTTGCGTGTTGACCGCCATAATCACTTGAGGATCGTATTTCTCCTCAGACATTTGTTTGAGAAATTGATCGCGGATCGCTTTAATCCGAACCGTGATACTGCGTCCCTGAACATGTGTTTCCGTCAGCAAGTCAACACCGTCCCGACGTCCAACATAAGCGTCGTGAATCAGTTGCATGAGCGCAACAACACGAGTATGGACTTCGCCAATCTGCGATTTAATCGGTTCAGGGAGTGAAAGACCTGCATTGCGGAGTTTGAGATTCGACTTCAAAATCGCAATCAGGTAATCGCTGATTGATTCCAGTTCGTCCGCCATTTTCAACTGATCTCGGGCAATTTCAGCGACATCATGTGATATGTTGCCCGAAAGAAGATCGGCTGTGTATTCAATAATCTCATCCTGTAAAATGTCGAGCGTCTCTTCCTGACGAAATGCTTGCTCAATCAACAGCCCATTCTCTTCATCCGATTCAGCAACTGCCTTAACATTTGCAGCCAAATCAAGACAACCGGAAGACATACGCAGAACTTCAATCCGGGATCGCTCAATCGAAATAGCAGCCGTTTCAAAGAGACGAACCTGCAAACCGGTTATACGAGGTTTGCTCCCCTTTCCTTGTCGATCCCGGACAAGTTGGGTCAAGATGTTGGAAAACATGCCAACAAACGGGAGAAAGAGGATTGTATTGGTCAAATTGAACAGTGTATGAACCCAAGCAATCCCCTGTTTGACATTGGCGATTTCACCTGCTTCGTTGACACCAACAATTGCTTTAACAGCGGGAATCAACAGCGGAAAAAAGCAGAGCGTGATCCAGAACACTCCAAAGGTGTTAAAAATAATGTGAAAGTAAGCAGCCCGGCGAGCATTGGCATTTGTCCCAAGTGACGCTAAAAAGGCCGTAATCGTTGTTCCAATGTTTTCTCCCAAAACAAGAGCACCTGCTGTATCAAAGCGAATCACCCCGATTGCGGCAAGTGAAATGGTAATACCAAGTGTTGCGGAAGAAGATTGGACAATCAGTGTCAGAATACAGCCGACTGCGACGCATTTCAGGACGCCGAAATAATCATTGGCGGAAAAAGTGTCCATCCAAGCAATAAACGAGGGGAGTTCACGCAGAACGGAGAACCCTTTTTGCATCATGTCCAGACCAAAGAAAACCATTCCAAGTCCCATAATCGACATTGCAACGAAACGCAGTCGGTCATTTTTGGAGAACAGATAGAAAAAACCGGCGACCCCGAGTATTGGCAATCCGTATTTGCCAATACTCAGGACCAAAATCCAAGCCGTAATCGTTGTCCCAATGTTCGCCCCCATAATGACCCCAATCGCTTGAGAAAGAGTCATGATCTGACTGTTGACGAAGCTAACGACCATAACGGTTGTGACGCTGCTTGATTGGATAATTGCGGTCACAAGAAAGCCGACACCGACTGCGAGAAAACGGTTGTTTGTAACTGTTGCAATCAAACGTCGTAAACCGGAACCGGCGATTGTCTGCAATCCTTCTGACATATATTTCATGCCGAGCAGGAAAATGCCAAGACTTCCAACGACGGTCAAAATCATACTCCAATAATCAGGACGCCAGACTTCAAGCGCGGTCCGATTATGGAGAGTGTAACCGGTTTCAGGATTGGTGATCTTCAAAATCAGTTCACAAGACCCCAGACCGATCCAATTAAGAGTCAACACTCCGTGATCGAGGGTTGGTTCAACAACATCTTTTTTTCCTTTTCCAACGATTGTGATGATTGGCACAACATGTTGGAATTTTTCCTGAACGTCGAAGAACTTATTCAGGTCGATTCGGGTTGGGGGGGGAATTTCGTTAAGATACAAGACTTTTTGGTTGGGGATCAAGCACTGAAATTCAGTCCGAACGATTTCCTCTCCTTTCCCCGTTTTCCCGACATTCGCCGTATTTTGATCTCTATTCTCGGGCGGAATCGTCGGATGTCCGCTCTCTCCCTCGTCAACATCTGATTCGATCCTTGCCCCTTTTTTTTCGGTTTCCTGAGATTGCCCAAAAGAAAAGGGGGAGAGGGAGGAGCCGTAAAAAACACAAAGCAGACCGAAGAGGCAACACAAAGAGGCAGAACGCAAAACAGGCCGACTGAAAGGGCGAGGAATACTCATACTGTTGTGTGTTAGGGATGTCTACCAAAACCGAAATAGATTCGTCCTACAACCGATGATTTTCGGGGAAGGGGGGAATACACCTTTTGCCGATCCAATCCATCTCGCCAATGTATAGGAATACTGAGCTAAATGGAGGGCAAACGGAACTGAATCGGGTATGCTCTTCTGGAGAGAACCCGGAAAATTGCCGTTATTATCTCCGATTCCAAAAAAACAATCAAGGGGGCCAAAAAAGAGGTATACTTCGAAACTCGGAATGTCACTCTCGTGCAACTGTCTCGATCTTCAGCTTTATAGACTTTTTTGAACGGACAAAACACCGATGTGGAAATTTTACGCCGTCCTGTCCGCTGTTTTTGCTGCTCTTGTTGCAATCCTCGCCAAAATCGGTATTACCGGCATTGATTCCAACCTTGCAACCGCAATTCGGACTGTCGTTATCCTTTGCGTCACTTGGGGAATCGTCTTTTACGCCGTTCCTCTCTCCAGCATCAAAGAACTGTCCGTTAAAAACTGGACATTTCTCATTCTGTCCGGCGTTGCAACCGGATTGTCTTGGTTGTGCTATTTCAAAGCATTACAAGAAGGAAGTGCGTCCCGGGTTGCGCCCATTGACAAGATGAGTGTTGCCCTAACGATTGTCCTTGCGTATGTCATTCTGGGAGAAAGCCTAAGTTGGCAAGTCCTTCTTGGCGGTTTTCTCATTCTTTCCGGCTCACTCATCATGCTCTGGAAGTAAAATGAGCAATACAAATAAAAACGGTTTGAATTTGTTGGAATTTGTTGAAAAAAAGAAAAAAATCACCCTTCTTGTCACTTTTTCATATTGTTTTGGACAAAAAAAAACTATACTATACGCGAGATGGTCGGTGTTTTTTCGACTGCAATTTCCAAAACTGTTTAGAACTGAATCCCAACAATGATGAAGAAGACACTTTCAACGGGCGTTTTGGCGTGTGTAATGCTCCTTTTGGTTTTTTCGCCCTTTTTGGCAATTGCCCAAAGACCGCCGGTTCCGACGGTTCCTACTCTTCCTTACGTTCAACAGGCAATTGGGGGGGTTTCGTTGGACGCAAACGGTGTTTTGCAGAATACACCTCAGCAGATTCTCAAACAACAGCGGGAAAACTTGCTCAAAAGTGCGCAGGAAGTTTCTGCGGATTTCAAACAGGCATCTCCTCTTCGCAAAATTTCGCTGAAGAAGCTCAACGCCGAACTGCAACGGTGTATGGATGCGGGCGAAGATATTGCCGATTCCGTCCGGTATCTGGGCGGTTTGACCTCAATCCGCTATGTCGTTGCCGTTCCTGAAGAAAAAGACATTCTCCTGATTGGTCCGGGAGAAGGTTGGACCGTCAGTGCAACAGGAACAATTGTCGGGAGTCATTCAGGACGACCGATTTTGCAGTTGGAAGACCTGATTACCTTGATGAGAGCTTGGAACAGCCCGACCCCGGAAGTGATTACCTGTTCGATTGATCCGACCCGGGATTCTTATTTGCGGGTTCGTGAACTCCAACTGCAATACCGACCCGGGCAGAATGTGCAAGAATATGCCCGGAACATGGAAATTGCGTCCGGGATGAACGAAGTCAAAATAACCGGCGTTCCAAACACCTCACGAGTTGCCCGAATCATCGTTGCAGCCGATTACAAACTCAAGCAGATCGGTTTGGGTCTTGAGGGAGCACCTCGCGGTTTTGCCAGTTATCTCGGTATGATCGCTAAAACGATGAAACAGCCGGAAAATCCCCGATTCTGGTTGACCCCGAATTATACGGCAATTGGGCATGATGTGGACCGTTTGACTTGGGATTTGGGGCAATGCAAGGTTATTACGATGTCGGAGTCAGATTACATTGATTCTCAGGGTAATCGGGCGGGAAGTGGTCAACGCGAGTTGACCGCGCAACATTGGGCGGAGAAAATGACGAAGGATTACGGCAAACTTTGCAAAACCGAGCCGGTTTTTGCGGAAGTGCAAAACTGTATGGAACTGGCAGTTGCGGTTGCAGTGATGTTTCGTGAAAACCTTTTCAACCGGTCGGACTGTCAACCGCGTCATCTTTGGGAGCGGGACGCAATCGACTTGCCAAAATACGAAGTCCCAAAATCTGTCAAAAGTCTCGCTAAAGTCGAAAAAAGCTCACGCAACACCGTTGTCGGTTGCGGCGGTGTTGAAATCAATCCCTGGTCCGCTCTCGAATTAAGCAAGGTCAACACCGAGCTTGGCAATACTAGGGTTAGTCTTCTCAAAAGACAAAGTGATTTATGGTGGTCCAATTAGAGCGGTTCAATCATTGGGTCAGCGCACTGTTTTAGGCAATATAGACAAATTGAATGTATTGCGAATTGTAGGGAACTAATGCTTTGCATCATCATATTGGCATTTCCCGAATGTCGTAGACATTCCGTTATGGTAGTAACGAGTTGCACATAAGTCCCAACTCCGTCAGGAGTTGCGTTATGGTTATTCCGACGTTTTTTTACCATAACGCAACCTCTACGAGGTTGGAGTTAGTAGGAAAAATCGCTTACTACCATAAGACAACCTCTACGAGGTTGGGGAGAAACATTGTATTTTGGGTCATTGCAATGCTTTTTACACCTATTTTTAGGGCAAATAACGTGCGCTGACACTTGGTTCAATCATTGGCGTTGACCGAATGAAGGTGGAGCCGTTTCGGAGCAGTCCGTCCGGTTTACGCCGGTCTAAGTACGCGCGATACATGTATCGCAGCTAAACAGGGGACTCGGTTGCGGTCTGGTCGAATGAGCGGCAATTGAAAAACGGTGTACTATGCCGTCTAAAAATTTTTTGGGGGAGTCTCTGGAATTATTTCTAAAGCGGGGTAATCTAACTCTTGTGTCGTCCAATCGGTCCAGATCGTGCGACCCCTTTTCTCTTCCCCCCTCTATCCTGTTTGTCGTTTGGTATCATTTGGCTGGTTGAGCTGAACCATTTGTTTGTTCGCGGTTCTCGCTTGAGTACAGACCTCGATTTGTCCGAAATGATTGGGGTCTGCTGTCTCACAAGAGATCACGGCGAGTTTGTAGGAATAGATTGGTTATGTCGATAGTGCAGTTTCGGTCGTGAAAAGCGACAATAGGTGATTTGGCAAATTCGACGATTTATAGGGCAGAGTGAGGTTTTTTCCCCCGTTTATCTGTTTTTAGGTGTCCTTTTGTGTCTGAAGTTCAGTCGATAATGAGGTAGGCTTGTTGACATTCCAAAGGGGAATGTCGGTTTGCTGCATTGCTTAACTTTTTTTGCTGCGTTGGTGTACACTTTACTCTCGTCGTCCGCTTTCAGTATTATCGCCCTGATCGGACTTTTGTTCCTGCTCCTGCATCTCGGCTCCAGAATGTTGTTTCTGTCCGATATTGCACGATCCAAACGGCTGTTTTCTTCCGCCCTTTGGTTGCCCCTTCGTGAAAACAGTGGTGTTCACGAAAGTTCCGGCGATATGGAATCCGTCGATTTTCAGACGGCAGACGGTTTGACTTTACGCGGTTCATATTTTCATCATACTGCCGAACGACGTTGCGGGACAGTTCTCTATTTCCATGAAATGAACGGAACTCGTTGGAGTTTTGCCCCCTACATTGACCAACTCCGAAAAGGCGGTTTTGACATTTTCACGTTCGATCAACGGGGTCATGGAACCAGTGATTCGTTTGCCAAGTTTTACCAAACTCCCTGGATTACGCCGTTTGACATGGACGATGCTCAGTCGGCGATCCGTTATTTGATGACGCGAACCGATTCGGATTCCAAAGGGATTGGCGTTTTTGGTTTGGGAAAAGGGGCGACCCTTGCCCTTTGTGCCGCAAGTGTTGAACCGGTTGTGCAGTCCGTCATTATGGATTGTCCCGCGCCCGAAGAACGATTGTATGAAAAAAATTGTTGGACTGTTTTGAGAAAAACGGGTCCGACGTTTGCAACCCGGCGTTTTTCCCTGTTTTTGAGCTTGCTGTTCAAAGCCCTTCTTTACACGATTGCTTGTCCCTTTTTCGCCCTGTTTGCAGCTTGGCGACGTTTCATTCTCAGTTGTTGGTTTGGCGGTCATTTTGTTAATGCTCGCGCTTTAGTTCGCCGACTCCGTAAACCGATTTTAATCTTGCATGGTGAACTCGATTCAGGTCTCGATCTGGAACAAATACATGCGTTCTGTCAGCAGATGCCGATTCGGCCTAAACTTTGGTTGCTCAAAGGTTCTTCTATTCCGGGCGCGCCTGACCCTGAAATCGCCCAACAACTGACAGAACAGGTTTTATCCTTTTTTTCGGACACACTCAAGGAGGTTAAACCGGTTTCGACTGTTGCAACACCAACAGGTGAACAGAAGAAGAAGCCGGCTCATCTGACTCATTCTTCGGTTTTGGGATAATTTCTTCAGGAATTTGTTGACTTTTTTCGGTTCGTTCTTACAATGTTTGGTCAATTGGGGTGTTGTCCCTCATGTTGTCCTTTCTTCTCTCCTTTTGTCCTTTTTTGAAATAATTCTCTATGATCGCAAAAGACATTAAACGTGGAATAGTCGTTGTTTTCAACGGTTCTCCCTGCTTGATTGAAAATGTTTCCGTGCAGACACCTTCAGCGCGGGGTGCTGCAACACTTTACAAATTTCGGGCGAGAAATTTTGTGACCAAGCAGAAAGTGGACATTACCTTGAGAGGAGGTGAATCTCTGGATGAAGCGGACTTTACACGTCGGGAAGTCAAGTATTTGTATTCTGACTCGGACGCCGGATATTTTATGGACAATCTCGATTACAACCAATATGCGGTAAAGCGAGAGGACATTGAAGAGGAAATGCCGTATGTGACAGAAGAATTAGAAGGAATCCGGGCGTTAATCTACAATGATGAATGTGTTGGGATTGAATTACCGACAACCGTTGAGTTAAGGGTCGTCCGTTGTGATCCGGCTGTTCGCGGTAATTCGGCGACATCAAGGTCGAAACCGGCGACGTTGCAAACTGGTTTAATCATTCAGGTCCCGGAGTATCTCGAAGAAGGTGAACTGATAAAGGTTGACAGTCGGACAGGTGATTTTATTGGTCGGGCCAAAGATTGAGAATCGTGCCCCCTCAATCAGTCCGCTAACAAGTTTTGCGAAAAAGAGTATTTTCATTTTTGAACCACGAAAATCACAAAAAACACGAAAACCTCACAAAATACCGTTTTCGTGTCTTTCGTGTATTTCGTGGTAAAAACAAATCCGTCCGACCCGGCTCGGTTCAAATCGCAAAACCAAACTTGTTAGCAGTCTGCCCCCTCAATTGGAGTTAAGAGCGACACATGTTTAGCCGAGGAACAACGTTCCGCGCGTATTTTTGGAGGAGATAGAATTGAGAAGGTAGGAGGTAGAAGTGACAATGAGGAACTGGGGAAAATAAAAAATTGAAGTCCGTCAAAGAAGGAGCAACCGGTTAACTTGCGAGATGCCGTCATCTTCCCGTCTCCCTCTTCTTTCCTCCTACCTCCTAACTTCTACCTTCTTTTGTCATATCGCGGCCAAACGACATTGTAGGTCGCTGTTATGCAGCTCATTTTTTTGTATGACCATGATTTTTGAAAGGCTCTATGCAGCCTTTTTGGGGCGAATCATGTAAGCATCCACTTCTTCTCGTGAAATGTTCAGCTGATAAGCAATTTGTTCACCTGAAAGACCATAATTGAGGA
Source organism: Thermoguttaceae bacterium (assembly GCA_051660685.1). Taxonomy (GTDB): domain Bacteria; phylum Planctomycetota; class Planctomycetia; order Pirellulales; family Thermoguttaceae; genus JAVBSX01. The sequence continues at coordinate 39,049 of JBOFQB010000036.1, forward strand.
GCATTTGGATTTGTTTTTCACGACTGACTTGGATGTTCTCCTGAACACTTTCGTGAAGAGGGACGTAACCATTTCCAACTGGTTTGAGAATGGAACCCGTTGTTGCCGACTTAACGGTTTGTTGGTTGACGTTGGGGGGATTAAGAACAGGGGGGTTAGGGACAGAGCGATTGGAAACGGGAGAACGATGATTCAGGTCGGACGGACTCCTTAAACCGGGCGAATCGGTCAGATTGGCATGATTGGAAGGACTCGGGAAACCGGCTGATTCATTTCTGGGTGAGAGGTCTAATGTGGGAGAAACCGTTTGGGGCCGAAAAGGTCCATTTGTGTTGGAATGACCTGAAGTAAACGGTCGCGCCGGGTCGATAAAATGCCGGGCAATTGGTTCGTGTTGAGATGCTGAACCGGGAAATGCAGATGCTGAAACCGGGGAGGTTGAAGCAGGAAATTCTGAACCAAATGATGTTGAACCGGGAAATGGTGAGTCTTGAGGTGCTAATGCAGGTCGGAAAGTTGACAAGGAGGGCAATTCAGAAGGGGGTGAAGGGGACGAATCGAGGTATCTGGAGTTGGAAAGGGGGGAGAGAGGGGGTGAAACTGACCGGGCGGGACCTGATTTTTTCTCCATTTCGCTTTGGGGTTCCACGTCGTCAAACAGTTCATGTCCGAGTTTCATCAGTTCCCGCAAATCATCGGAGTCACTACGACTTCTAGGAATCGGTTTGACGGACGAATAACGCCGTTTTTCCGCCTCGATGTTCTCGCCCGGGATTTCTCGTTCATCTCTCTCGCCCTGATTTTTACCATTCCATCGACTCTCTCTCTCTTCTCTGTTCTCGCTATTTTCTCTGTTTATCCGGTTACCTTCGTTGATACTATTCTCTCTGTTTATTTTGTTCTCGTTATTTATACCATTCTCTCTGTTTCCACTATTCACTCTACTTGCGTCATTGCTTCTATTTTCTTTATTCTCCCTGCTCGCTCTGTTTTCTCTGTTCACACTGCTGTTTTCAGTTGCAGGTTCACCTCTTCTTGGCGGAATCTCCGTCCAATCGTCTGAATTCGCCGATTCCTGACGTTGCTGCAAAAGGGAATTTCCCCGTTGCTCAAGTTGCTCCATGATGATGTTCAAGCGTTGACAAGTACGATTTGCCTCATTCATCATTTGCGACAAAACGGACATTTTCGTGTCAATCTGAGCATTCATCTGTCGGGTCAACTCAAAGAACTCGGCTTCCCATTTTGCAATAACAGTCGGTTTCTCATCCCCCTTAAAGCGGAGTTCTTCCTCTTGTTCAGCGTACATGCGAACCATTTCGCGGGGCGGAATACGACGTCGATTTTGTCCCGACTTAGACGATTTGTCCGGTCGTGCAAACACCTTTTTCAGGTTGATCCAAAGAATGATCGCCGCAATAATGATCCCGACGAATCCAATTGTTTCTGAAGGTACTCCAAAAAAAGACACGAGGACAATTTGAATGGATATTAAAAGGGGAAAAACAGGCAATCTGTAAAGACTGGACCTTAACCGATTGGGAACTCTACAAAAAGTTGACCTGCAAAACAAGAGCAAAATAACGGACAGTCGCTATTTCTGCCGGTTTTTCCCTACTGTTCCCAATCCCTTATCCCCCATTCTCTAATCCCTACCTCATTGGTTACACGAAACCATTTTACCCTCGATCAACGGAAGAAACTCATTCAAAAACCGCTTGATGCAATCATCCCGCTCAAATTCGTCCTTCACAAAGGCTTCGAGTTGCAATTTGTAAAGAAAACGATTGCCCTGCAAATCATAACGTGAAGTGTTCGTAATCGGCATCCAGGGTCCGCCCGTACTGACTCCATAGTAGAAAATCTTCGTTCCTCCGTTCATCGACTGGTTTTTGAACACCAACTTACTCAAATTATTGGCCTCTTTTCCAGTACCGGGGAATGAAACCGGAATGGGGTCAGACATCATCTTGAAATTTCGTCCGCCAAAACAAACTTGAGGGGTATGAACGACGAGACGACCGGTTGGACCGACCATCATCAGCACGGAAACCCGTTCTCCCGTCTTTTGGTTGACAAACTGTCGGACAATATAATCGGCCAATTCCAGCATATCAACCGACGTTTGGTTCAACTGTTCATCTTCGCCCGCTTCCCAATCGCCAAACGATTTGGGGATCAGTTCAAGCGACTGACTCGCATTTTCCATCTGCTTGGAAAATCCGCCCCAACGTCCCCAATTCGCGCCCGCAACATACGTCATAACGGCGGTCAGTAGGAGAACGACGACGACTCGGACAATCAAACCGCTTTGTCCCCCCTTTTCCGGCGTTGTTTGTTCCGTATCACCCGCTCCTGAAACAACCGTTGTTTTGTTCACTTCACTCATGATTTCACCCGTCCAAAAAAAATTAAATTATTTTACAACGCGCGACACGTTGTATCGCGGCTAGAGCATTTCAATAATTGGTATACACATTTCACACCTTTTTGAAACTAAAAATTCAAGGATTGCATTTCTTAGCTGCATAGCAGCGACATTATTGTAGCCCGGGGTGAAGCGCAGCGAAACCCCGGGTTCAGTGAACCCCCGCAAAAAGGAGCTGCGTAGCTGCGACACAATAAAAAATACACGCAAATATGTTGCCAATTGGTTCTTGTGTCGCTCCGACGGAGCTTGGTTTTCAGGGGACCACCTTAACCCGGGGTTGCGGTCGCTTATGCTCCCTTCACCCCGGGCTACAATAGGGTCGCCGCTATGCGGCTACAAAGGGACACCTGAAATTCAAGGACAATCTGGGGTGTGAGATGCACAGTCATTTTGGAAATGCGGCTAAACGGTCCCCCCATTCCCTATCCTCTATCCCCTACACTACTGTCCGGCTCCCAATCGCATCTCCAACTCGTTGAACATGTTCCGGTTCTCTTCCGACATTCGGGGCAATTGTGGAACCAGAAGAGGGCGTACCTTGTCAAACATCCTGATCGCCGACTCATTATCACTGTTCTTCAGCATTGCATACGCAAGATGCAAAACGTACATCGGACCTTCACATGTCAACTCGACCGAACGTTCAAAAAGGGGAATTGCATCCTGATTATTACCCGCTTGCAAACAGATCAAGCCCTTGGAGTCCAACAAGGTTGGACTATCCGGTTTCAATTCCAAGGCTTTGTTAATCAACTGCATTGCCCGATCCATCTTGGGTTTCGTCTGATCCGATCCGCCCGTTCCACCTGCCCCCTGTATTCCTCCCGCCAGAATCAACGCCATATTGTTCAGCACCACCAAATTCTCAGGGTCTTTCTCCAGCCCCTTTTCATAGATTTCAACTGCATGTTCCTGATTGTTCCTCATCAACCAATAATCTCCGAGCATCACTAGGGTTTGCATCTGCTCTAACATCCCCGGTTCCTCCTGCTTCACCAACTGGTCCAGTCGGTTCAAGATCGGTTCCGACGGTTTCGCATACGCAAACATCGCCAAAAGCGGCGCAAGATTCCGTATCGTCTCAGGATTCCGCGAAAAACTGTCAATCAATAATTCATACGCCCGGTCAGCACGACCCATGTTAATGTTGCACATTGCAAGAGGATAAACATACTGCCCCCCCGCATGTGCCGCAGAAGACAGAAACCGTTCCGCAACGTCAAATTGGCCCGCATCCATAAAAACCTTACCAACCGCAACGTTCAACCCAACGACAAGATCGCTCGATTCCCGATTCTCGGTCGCCCGCTTGAAACAGTCCCCCGCCAGTTTTTCCGCCGAACCAACATTCCCCTCGGAAACCGCCCTCTGTATCTGATCGTAATAGCCTTGATAAGGCTCCTTAAAGAGGGCCTGTTGCGATCCAAAACCTTGTCCGAACAACCGTTGCGCTCGTGCCCTTATCCGTTGCGCCTCTTCCGGTTTCTGCTGCTGATACAAAAGGGAAATCAACTGTTGAAAAACATGTCGCTGCACATTACCCCGCGAAATCGCCTGAGAATAAGCCTCAATCGCCCCATCATTATTCCCCGCCGCTTTCTCAATCTCTCCCAAAAGGACATACGTCATGTTCCATTCAGGACGACGACCCATAATGTCCCGCTGTATCGTTCGCGCGCTCGTCAACAGCGACTCTCCTCCTCCTTCCGCCTGCTTCACCTGACGCATTGCGCTCAAGTAACGCCAATGAACACCCTGTTCCCCCTCAATCCGAACCAGTCGTTCTTCAATCGATTTCGCCAATTCCTCATCTCCACGTTCGAGCGCAAGACAACCCAACTCAAAAAACGCCCGGGGATCAAAAATACGATTGTCGGCAAACTGTGACTTGAAAAAGTCATACTGCTCTTCCTCCGTCAATGTTGTTTGAGGACCACCTGCTTCCTCCAACTGTTTCTTCAATTGACGGAATCGTCCCGATTCCTCGCTCGGCAGAGTGTTCACGGCCTCATCCGCATACAAAAGTGCCATTTCCATGTCCTGACGCCGCGCCGCATCCGCGATCATTTCCCCATAATACGCCGGTTCCCCCCCCGGTTCATTCCGTATCTCTTCCACAACCCGGTTAAAGTCCGTCAACGCTCCCATTAAACTGTACTGTGACGCCAACTCCGTATAAAGCGGTATCCCCTTCATGTCACTCTCCTCCAACGCGCGAAGTGCTGTCAACGCCTGTTCCATTGCCGCAACCGTTCCTCCCCCTTTCGCATATTGAAGCTGTATCTGCATCACATCAAGCGTCCAGGGATTCGGCAATGAATTCCGATAAGGAGTCATATCATTCAACGCCACTTCGACCCGTCCATAATCACGAGTGCTATTTTCCGGCTTTTGTGATTCCTGTTGAAATAAATTCATCACATAACGCATACGGAGGTCCAAACTCTCAGGATAGGTCTGAATACCGGACCGTAAAAGATTATCCGCCAACTCAGGACGATTCGCTGCTTGCCGCATCTGAGATGCCCGCAAAAAGGCAGCCGGACCAATTCTTGGATACCGTGTCGCTTTTTCATAATACTCCGCCGCACTGTCCCAAGAACCCAACTCCGCCTCATACTGACCTAAAAGCATCAATCCTTCCGACTGCAAACGCGAGAGAAGCGTTATTCCGGCCGTATCATAATCCGACACCGGAAGTGTATCAAACACACCATGCAAATATCCCCGTGCTGCTGCTGCATTGACATCATTCGATTCACTAACCGCGAGCAATTCCAACTGCAACGGTTCTCGATCCGCCGTCTTCCCCAAATTTTCCGCTTCGGCAATCGCTTGCATGAGCTCCCGTTGTCGTTCACGACCCTTGACCATCATTGCCGTGTACAATTTCGCCCGAATCAAACGGATCGTCCGGTCCACATTCAGCGCAACCGACCGTTCCATTTTCGTACTGAACATCTGCCAGAATCGGTCCATTGTATTCAATTTCTGGATCGCTTCCTCAAAACGTCCTTGTTCGATATACGCAATCGCCAATCGCGTCAACAACTCCACACTTGTCCCCGGTTCAAATCGCAACAACGCTGTTTCCCATAAATCAATCGCCTTATCCGGGGTTCCATCAAGAGTCAGCAACTCCCCAAGAAAAACATACGCCAATTCCGCTTTGGGATCCGCTGCAATCGCTTTCTCGAAATACGCAATCGATTCATCATGCAGCCGTTTCGTCCCCTCTTGATCGTTTCGTGCGGCGAATGCTTGCGCAAATTGTAACGTCGCAAGTCCTGTATGGATCAACGCCAAGGTGTTATTCGGCGCAAGCTCAAGGGCTTTCACCAAATCCGAATCCAAGGTTTGCGCCCCATTGTCCGTCAGACCATGACTCTGTTTGAACGCATAACGTGTCATGTAGGCTTCTGCCTTCTCGGGATTTCGACGCACAAAATTGTTCAGAAATTCCAGTGCTTCTGCCTGACGAACTTGTGTATTTTTCCGCAAAAGGTCAGCACTCGTATACTTTTGACGCGACTGATCCGTGTTCCAGTAAAATTCAGTCAGAGCGGACACCAAATCCACTTCACCCGGATTCTTTTGCAACGCGTCCAGCAAAACTTGATCGATTCGCGGGTCTTCGGGTCGCAAATCGAAACCGGTTGGAATCTGTCGATAAAGCCCAAGTGCGAGAACCCGGGCTGCTTTGGGATTGTCCGGCCAATCCTTGAGTAAATCCCGCGCGTCAATCAAAAGAGCGGGAACCGTACTTTGGTCAGCACCCGCCAATTCCCATTGTAAATCGAGTGTACGTTCCCGAACCGCAAGAGCGTCTTGCCCAGAAAGTTGCCCAATTGCCTGTTTTTGTCGGGCAACCGCCAATCGCATCTGCTCCATGTCCTGAAACTTCTTCTCATCAGCAAGCGTATTCCAAAGTTCACATTGCTTCAACCAAATGTCCGTACTCTTCGCCGTTGTTGGTTGGGCTGATAAAAAGGCGGAAAGAATGTCAATTGCTTCGACATAACGTTCTTCTTTGGCGAGATTATCCGCTAATCGAATGAATTGGGCTGACATGCCCGCGTATTGCATCGAATGAACGGCATAGACTCCAGCACAGCTGAGAACCAGAAAAACGAGTCCCCCTAAAAACCAGCTCCATGAAAAGACATAATCCTGAGTTGCCTGTTGAGCGATTCGTTGAGAGAGAACATTCGGTCCTGTTGAGGATGAAAGAGTCCCAGTTGTTTGCGTTGTCGTTTTCGTTTTCATGGACTTATTTCTCTTGCAAAAGAAAGGGGGGAACGAGGAAACACATGTTCTGGTATTTCCAAGGGGAATCCATACCAAAAAATTCCAGAATGACTGGAACAGGGGGGAAAGTTGCCGTTGAGTACCAACTCATTGCTCCCCCAATATCATCTTATACCATTTTCACCACATCAGGTAAAGTTGCCCCAAAAAAACTTATCTTCATTTTATGTTGTATGTTGAACGGCAGAACAACATTTTTGCGTCCTTTTGACAGAAGGTAGAAGATAGGGAATAGGGGTTGGGGGATCGGGATTAGGGAGGAGTAATCCTTGTTTTGCCGCAATAGGACCGATCATGCGTCAGATTCCGTTTTTATCCTTTCCATTCTCAATTCTTTCCCCTATTCCCCAGTCCCTATCCCCTGTCCCCTATTCCCCTCCTTCTCCAAACAGGCAACGGCGGACCGACCACTTCGGACCGCACCTTCCATTGTTGCGGGCCAATCCGTCTGCGTCCAATCTCCGGCAAGGACCAAATTGCTCAAAGGGGTCTGTTGAGCCGGGCGAAAACGGAAAATTTCCGGCGTTGGTGAAAAGACAGCATCAAACGCTGTTGAAACTTTTGAGTGAAGAAGCTGTGCTCCTTCACGCCCGGAAAAACGGTCGGGAAAAATGCTCCGCAACTGTTGAAGCACCCTTGCAGTCAGTTCTCTGTATCCTTTCGCCGTCAATTCTCCGTCGGAAAGAAGTCGATGAGATGCACTGATAACGACTTGATGATAATGCCCCTGAACCGGTTCCTGTTGATTCGGCGAAAGTGTCGGAATGAGCGTGTGTTTTCCGTGTAAAGGTCGAAACAACCATTGTCCAACACCGTCCAATAAGGCGATTTGACATTGACGGTCGGGCAAAAGCGGTTGATCGAACCAAAGATGAACGGACGTGATTGCCCCTAATTCAAATCGTTCTAATTGCAAATCGTCGGCAAAATCAATCAGACCGGATTCTTCGAGTAATTTCCAAGCTCGAAAGGGGGGAATCGCAAGAACATAACCGTCATAGTGCAGTTCTTCACCATTTTCCTGAATAAGGGAGTGTACCTGCTCGGATTCGGTGTTGAGCCGAATGATTTTGGAGCAGAAGTGAAATTGTACTCCCAACCGTTCGAGTTTATCCAACGTCAAATGATGATAAAGGTCCCTAAGGGGACATTTGGGCACATGAACGGACATTGCATCCCGGCCGGACATGAAACCGTCTCGGACGACTTTTGCAGCTGCAAAGAGGCAGACTTTATCGAGGGATTCGCTTAACGCGCTAAAAATGAGTGGTTCCCAGAATTGGCGAATTGCCGATTCGGACGCTTGTTCCTGATCGAGCCAGTTTTTGAGGGAAAGTCGTTTTCGGGCAAATTCCTGCGTATATTTTCGATTTTCCGCTCGAATCAGGAGCGAGGACAATTTTCGAAGAAGCAAGCCGGTTGCGAGACGGTCCCGAAAAGAAAGAAACGGATTTTTCAAAAAAGCCGGGGTCAACTGCCAATGTCGGGGCAAAAAAGGGGTTGCGCTCAAATTCCATTGTTGACCATTTGCGGACGCAAAAGAAACGGAGTCCGAACGGGCAAAAAGGTCACTCAGCCCCAAACGTTGATTCAGGGCGAGCAGTTCCGAGCAACAACCGAGGAGCAGATGTTGTCCATTATCGATCCAACGTTTGGATTTAGCGTCATAACGGGATGCAGCGCGACCGCCCAGAACGCGACTCCATTCATGGAGATGAACGTTCCAACCATTATGGATTGCGGATTCAGCAGCCGCAATACCGGCCAATCCCCCGCCAATAACGGCTAATGTTTTGGAAGGGGCATTTGTTGAAAAAAGTCGGGGCATACTGCGAAGGGGGGCAATTGCATCGTGCAAAGGACACAGACACCGAAACGCCAAGTCTAGCAGATTATTTGAGAAAGTGAATCAGGGACATTATAACGGCTTATCTTGGACTTGTTGCTTAACCTAAAAATTCCTATGCTTATCGAGTTGTGGGGCGGATTATAGCGTTTTTTCCGTTCAAGTCAAGGAAAATTCCTCTCAAGGATGCCAAAAAGCAGTCCGCTAACAAGTTTCCGAGTTTGATTAAAATGGAAGGCGGTAATGGAGAAAATTCGCAGAATTTTCGGAATTACGCTCAAATAAACCGCAAATCAAGCGTCATTCCGCTCCCGTTGGTCGCTCCATTACCGCCTGTCATCGTTGATGCCCGTTTGCAATCAAACTTGTTAACAGTCTGGCCAAAAAGACTCTTTAAGGTATTTTCAAAAAATTTGACCAATAAAGGTGTAAAGCCAATGAAAAAAGTATTCGATTATTTAATGTCGCAGGCAAAATATTACACGGTATTCGATTTCGGTTGTCTGAAAATGCTTGGCGTCACATCAGGAATACTGCTAGGAAGCTATTTTTCAGGATTCTTTCTGAAAGGGATAGCAATTATTTGGATTATTATGGTCGTATCGTGTATCGAGATAATCTGGGCAACGTTGAGAAAAAACAGCTAATGGTTAACATATTAAAATTTTTCATTGCCTTTGTAATGACCTGTTCTGTCAACGGAAGGGTTTTTGCGCAATACTGGCCGGAACCGACATTACAAAGAAACTGTAATAATGTTGATGCGAAAGCTCCCGTCTATTTTAACAATGAAGTGCAAGGAGATAGCACGCCCGTGTTGACTTTTGGGGCTTACAACTATGGAGATAACGAATATGACGGATATGCCGGCAATCGGCAGGAAATGTCTCGGAATCAGGAAGTACCGATTGCTTTTGCTTCCTACACGAGTCGTCCCTACACCAACAAGAATGTCCGTTTACCCTCTAAACAAGGCAATTTCTCGGGAACGCAGGGGATCATATCACAGCAAACGAAGGGGCTCGTTCGCAATGCGTCTTTGGGAACAACATGGTCGCCGAGTTTGAACGACAAGGGATTGGAGGTTATGGAGGCAAATATCAGTTTTACAACGATGTTTCCTGTTTTTCTTCCTCATTTCCGGTATCGCCCCCAAATGACACTTTTGAGTGTGACACCCAATTTCAAGTATACCAATTTACATTATGAAGGTTCTGGTTATCTGCCAAATTCTCTCTACACCGGCGGTGTAACAACGGGGCTTTTCGGAATTGTCAATGAACGGTGGAAACTTATGGCCAATGTCATGCCTAAATATTCAGGAGATGGGCAATCGAATTATCGCTCTTTGGTCTGTCCCGCGATGCTCGCCGCGATTTGGACACCCAATGAAAAATGGAATGTTACTGTGGGAGTCATTTACTTGGACAGGAGCGATATTCCTATTCTGCCGATAGGTGGTGCGATCTACACACCTCATGAGGACTGGCGATTTGAATTGACAGCACCGCAGGTGAATATTGCCCGAAGACTAAACGCCTATTGTTCATCGAGAGAACAAAACTGGTTGTTTATTGGCGGCGGATTTAGCGGCAGTTCGTGGTCGATCACCAGTGTCAACGACCAAAGCGATTATGCGATGTCACGGGAATATGTTATTAAGACCGGATGGGAACACACACGAACAGATTTGTACAAGGTTACGACCGATGTTGCTTATGTTTTTGGACGTCAAATCCAGTTTGACAGGCAAACGCAGGCAACAATCAAACCGAGCGATTCGTTGGCACTTCGGTTGACGGTATCGTTTTAAGGACGCCAAAATTTCTCATGCTCTACGTTAGGTCCCAACCTCCTCCTTCCCCACACAAGGTCGTCCAACCGAATAATAGACAAAACCCTGTCGTTTCATTTCCGCAAGAGTGTAAAGATTCCGACCGTCAAATATGACATTCTCTTTTAATAACGTTTTGATTTTGCCAAAATCCGGCTGTTTGTAAATGTCCCATTCCGTCAACAAAATCAGGGCATCTGCACCGTTCACGGCATCATATTGATGATCGACATAGAGGAGTCCTTTGACTTCTCCAAGCACTTCCCGGGTTTCGGCAATTGCTTTAGGATCGTGCGCCTGAATTCTGGCCCCCTTTTGCAAAAGCTCCAGAATCAGTGTCTGGGCAGGTGCTTCACGGACATCAGAGGTTTTCGGCTTAAAAGAAAGTCCCCAGATACCAAAGGTCAAGCCCGCAACCGAACCAAAATGGGCTGCTATTTTCTGGTACATCATCTTTTTCTGACGTTCATTGACCGCTTCAACCGTTGCAAAAAGATCAGAATGACAGTCATTCTGTTTTGCAAATTCACGAAGGGCCCGAACATCTTTGGGGAAGCAGGAACCTCCATATCCACATCCGGCCCTTAAAAAGGCTTTGCCAATTCGTTCGTCCGAACCAATGCCAAGCCGGACTTTTTCAACATCAGCACCCGCCTTATCGCAAAGGTTGGCGATTTCATTCATAAAGGAAATGCGCGTCGCCAACATCGAATTGGCCGCATACTTTGTCATTTCCGAGGACGCGATGTCCATAAACAGCAGTTTTTCCTGTTGCAGAAACGAATACACTCCCGACATGATGTCCATTGCCCCTTGTGTATCCGTTCCAATCACAACCCGATCAGGATTCAAAAAATCATGAACCGCCGTTCCTTCACGCAAAAATTCAGGATTGGAAATGAGATCGAAGGGGACCTCAACATGGCGTTTGGACAATTCGTCACGAACCCAAGTGCGCACTTTTTCGGAGGTTCCAACCGGGACCGTCGATTTGGTAATAACCAATGTGTAGGAACAGATTGATTTACCGATCTCGCGTGCAGCCGCTTCGACATATTTCAGATCAGCCGTTCCATCTTCATTCGAGGGGGTCCCGACACAAAGAAAACAGGCATCTGCCCCTTCAATCACCTCCTCCAGATGTGAGGAAAACGAAAGTCGCCCCGCCGCAATGTTATTCTGCATCATCTCCGCCAAACCCGGTTCATAAAAAGGGACCTCTCCCTTTTCCAACCTTGCGATTTTCTCCCGATTCGTGTCAACGCAAATAACAGTGTTACCAAATTTGGAAAAGCAGACACCGCTCACCAATCCGACATAACCGGTTCCAAGAACGATAATTTTCATTTTTTCTCCTCACGTCAACCTTTTCAGTTTTCCTTCAGCGCAAGTGCCGTGTTCTCGATAAACTCGGTGATATGCGATTTCTCGGCAAACCCAACGATCATGGCGTCAATGCACTCGAGAGGGGCAACATACTGGACCGACTTTTTCCGCAAATCAGGTCGTTTAGCAAAGCTGCCTTCTCCGAGGACCTTCATCGCAATCGTCCCGATCCCCGCCTCATGTATCTTTTCCGCCAAACCCTGCACCTGGGCAATCGTCCCTTCCATATTCGGACCTTCAGAATTGATACGAATATGCACAACATCCGTCCAGGGTGTCTGCGCAGCCCGATCAAGTGCGGCATTGGCATGACAACTGACTCCATGCGCCCTGATCATCCCTTCTTTTTTCAGCCGAGCAAGTATTTCCATCTGATCGGCATATTTCTCCGCCCATGTTCCATCAACCATGCAATGCAGCTGAACCAAATCAAGGTAATCCGTTTTACACTCCTGCAAAAATCGTTTCACCACAACATCAGCCGCAAGACGTTCTTCCGTCCCGATCCCCCCCGGATGTCCCCATATTTTCGTAATGAGGACATAACTTTCGCGCGGTTTATCCGCAAGAGCATCCACAACAAGGGTATGAGTCCCATACAAATCGGCGAGATCAAACAGTCGGATGCCCTGATCGTAAGCGAAACGAATCAATTCCGTTGCCGTATCCTTCCCCAATCGGGTCAACTCGCTTTGCTGTTCCCAACCGCGCATTCCGGTCCCAAAACCGATCCGCGAACAGGAAAGGTCTTTCGTCAACGACACCATCCCAACGGGATCGGTTGATTTCGGCTTCTTCGGTTTCTCTTTGCACAACGCCGTTTTCCCGGTCATCATCGCCGTTGAACCTGCAACAACACCCCCCAAAAATTCACGCCGTTTCATTATCATCGATCAATCTCCTCGATTTTTTAGAGTTTCACTCCCACGGAAATTTCACAGGTTTTCCTGCCGCACGGTCCGCCGCGATCTGTTCTCGCCGTATCGCAATATCACGGTCAAGTCGCTCTCCCGCTTTTCGAATGTACGCGTTGTACTCCTCCCGCGTCATGTCTTTCGTTTCTTCTCGAATTTTTTCACGGATTGCCCAAACCATTTCCAACGGATCGTCTGAATAAATATCATATTTCGGCATTTGGCGATTCTCCTGTAAAAAATTGCGGAGTTACAATCGAAGTCATACGATAGGACATCGCAACATTGATACTGTTGACTGCGTTGATTGTCGTTACGTTCACGAAATGCTTGAAATTCCATGACAATATGTAATCACAGTGATTCACAACCGCATACGCAATGTGTGTCAGATCGTCTAGCGACCGTTTTGAAAGCACACCTTGTTGAAGGTAAATTTGTGCCAATTGGACCGCCTCATCACTTTCAGGAAGAACGGCAATCTGAAATGTCGTCAGCAAATCAGTCATCATTTTCCGTTTTATCTGAACTGGACATGCCTCAACTTCTGCTCTTACAGCAGGTGAAATCAGGAGTTCATATTCGTCAGGGTAATCAGCCAAATAGCGAAAAAATGCTTTCGTTGCCGCTTCTTCATACGGCTTATGTGGCGCAACAATATGACTGATGATAGACGTGTCGAGAAACAATTTTAGTTTTCTTTGCATACTTTACAATCCCGTATCTCCTCAAATCAAATCGCCAAGCAACGACCCGACCAAATTCGGGTTTTCAACATAGGCAACTTCATCACCTTCCCAATCAATCACAAAATCGTCCTCTTTCGCCAATTCGTCAAAGAACAATTCCGTCGTTTCAACCTTCCCCTCAACCGATCCAGGTCCGTCCAACAAATCCAGTCTCGCAACCGTCGTTTCATCTCCCAAATCGTTTGTTGTAACCCAATCCGTCTCATTCCCCGAAAAACCGTCTGATTCCATTCCAGCAAACGAGGACATCGACATCATCGACACACTTGCCCCGCCAACACCCTGAACCTGCGTTTGATTAACGGTAACGGAATTGAAATGTATCTGCGAAGAGTTGACTCCATCGGTACTGTCTCTCCGCGAAAGGAATACGTTGGAGAGGCTGAACACGACATTACCTAGTTCATGTGCTGTTACAGGAACACGAATCATCAGTGATCCTTGAGCGGCGTTATTGACCGCTGCAAAAGCACTTGCATAACTGAAGGTGAAAGAAATAGTTCCGTTAATTTCATCAACAACAGCATTGGCGCCAGAAACCGGCACTTCACGAGGTTCACCGACAGAGCATTTGGTCGTATCATAATGAATCGTAAATTCAATTGCATCAATTCCCGCGCCCGTTCCGCCAATCAAGCTCAATAGGTCCTGAACGAAAACGCCCACATAATACTTACTTCCCGTAGTCGTCGGTTCAGTCGTCGACATCGTAACCGGCGTAATACTCGGGTTAAACGAGGATGCCGAGTTTCTCGCAACAAGATTCAAATTCGCCGTTGTCGACTGATTGGAATTAAGCTGAATCACAATGTCACGATCCACAAAAGAACCGCCCGGATCAGTCGCCCGAACACGCAACGTCATTGGTCCCGTATTTGTATTGCTCGTAATTCCCGTTGCTGCAACAAATGATGCCGTTACGTTATTCCCCGCAATGTTCGCGGAAGACAAAATCGTCCCTAAAGTCCCGGGCGTATTGACAAACGAATACGTTAGCATCGGGCTGTCCACATCATTAAAGTAACCCGTAATGTCAAACGTCGCATTGGACTGTCCCAAAGAACCAACAAGCGGGGTCACAACCGAGGTCGCAACCGGCGCAACATTTGTTCCTGTTACACGTTGAGATAAGGTTCCTGAACTCGATACTCCGCCCGCCGAATCCAAAACCGTAAAGGCATAGGAGAATGTAGACGACTTGCCGACACTAAGTATGTAAAGAGCTTCGTTTTTATTGGTCGTTACAACCGGCGTATAAGTAAAGGACTTTTTATCCGCAGAAACGATTATTTTTCCATAACAGTTTGTCGGATCAGCGGGCAAAACCGCCTGACCTATGTAAGTCGAGCCTGACTTCAAAAGATAAAACGGCGTCCCTGTTGTAAACGCATAACCGGCAAGCGTATTAAACGTAAACGTGTCACCAAAATCAACATCCGTAATAACCCCTGCTGTAACCAACTGCTCTATCGTTACAGTCTGTGTTCCCGTTGCCGAAATACTCGGCAAGGCAAGTGTCCCGCTTGTCGGAACCTGATTGACACCGTTAATGGTTATGCTAATTGAACTGCCAACAACACCCGACGTAGTCGTTGTAATCAACGTGTTAAATTTGAGCGTCAAAACAGCATCTTTTGCTATAAAATCAAACTTTGCCGGACTCAAAATCGTAAACGTCACTTTACCATCGGACGGCTCAAGCGTGATTGTATAATCCGTATTAAAAACGAGACTATTCAATCGGGCATGAACCTGACTCGCATAACCCAGAGAGTAGGTACTTCCCGCAACATCAAGCGTAAATGAAGCATTTGAAATGCCAACAGGTCCCGAAAGGGAATCGGATACCGCAAGTGTTGCAACAACCGTCGCCGTCGTTGGTGTTTCAGGAACCGCCGATCCCGGTGTTACTGCGACAACCAAATCGCTAATGTCAACATTGATGTTCTTCGTTGCGACATTGGAAATCGAACTCGCCGTTCCTAGTCCGGTCGGTCCCGTCACACTCACTCCAAGCGTCACAGCAGAAGTCGTCGATGCCGTTCCCACCAACGAAGTGCAGGTAATAACACCATGTGTGTCAATCGTAAACGTCACGGGTTTTCCGTCTATCATCTTCACTGTTGTATTCAATGACGTATCACTAAACACATAAGTGTACGGCTTTCCGGCAATCGTGTTTCCAAGAACAACAGTCCCGACCACATTTCCGCTCGCTTGAACAGCCTTATTGCGGTCAACCGCCAAATCAGTCGTCGTTATTGTAACCGCAACCGTTCCGTTGACCGTCAAAACGACTTCCGTCGGTGTCGTCGAAGCGTTTGCCCCAAAACCGACCAGCGTAATCCGTTCTGTTAGGCTTTCACCCAACAAAAGGGGCCGACTCGGCTTATACGTCACGGTTCCATCCGCATGAAGTGTCGCCGTTCCATGTGAGAGCGTAACAATACCTTCCGTCCCCGTCACAATCGTTCCATCACTCTTCTGAATACCCGAGAACGTATTACTCCCCGTTCCCCCCGTTATCATGTTTTCCAGATAGGTATTCGCAGCCGGTGTCCCCGTTTTTGCACCCGGGAAGAAGGTAATTCCTGTTCCAATGTAATTAACCGAACCACTTGTTACTGAAATAACAGGCGGAGCAATCACGGTAATTCCCGTACTGCTAATCGGATTCATTGCGTAATTTCCGCTCGCCGCTTTTGCGGTAATACGAACCCAATAATCATTTCCCGCCGTTAAAGGTGAAGAAGCCGAACCAAACGTATGCGATCTCTCACTCGGTGTCGCCTCATACGAACCAATCGCCGTTTCACTTCCCGCACGTCCGTACTCAACGAGGAATCCAACTGTCTCGGCATTAGCACTTCCGGCATTTTTCGCCCAAGTCCAGTCCACCTTGATTTGTCCAGCAACCGAATTACTCGTCGTTTCGCCGCTCACGTTGTTGACAATATGATCGACCGAAACAGTCGTTTGCGTCACCAAAAGAGTTTCCTTCTCAACCGGCCCGTTTGTGTACTTCACAAAGAACGTGTAACTCTTCCCCGGTACAAGCGTCGCATCTGTATCAGTTCCAGTAATAGAGATGTTCGCATGACCCCCTAAAAGTGTCACAGTGTAATGTGATGCACCAATCGGCGTTGCCTCTCCCTGCAAATAAAGGGTGTACATATTGGCCGCATCTCCAGCATCAACGACCGGCATCGTTAGCACAATTTTGTGCGCATTATTAACATAATCCGCCGAACTGGCAGGTGCAGCCAAATGCGTTGATTTTTCAACCACATTCGATCCTGCTGATTTCGCGTAACCGGAATTATTTCCGTTACTCCATCGTGTCACAACAAACCAGTAATCGGTTCCTCCTTTGATCTGGGGGTACACATCATTATCAAAGACAAAACTTCCCCCTTGAGCATACCCGCTCATCAATCGGGTTCCTCCACCACCCGGGTTGCCGTCATAAACGGCAATTTGATAAAATGCACCGACTACAGGTGTCCAACTCAAAGAAATTTTAAGCGAGGTCGGATCGGACACTGCCGCAACATCAGTCAAAGCATTGTACAGCGCATACGACACAGCATCAGTCGCTTCCGAATACGAACTCGGACTATACACTTTCGTCCCAAAAACACGATACACGACACCACTTTGCGCCGTCCTCGAACCCTCAAACGTCGCCGTTCCCCCCGCTTGGTCAACCGTCACCCCCGACAAATCCGCCCACATCGAACCCGTCCAGTATTGAACCGCATAAGTGTAATCCGCAACCGGCGACCAAGAGAGCGTCATGTGCGACCCAACGGCATAGGTTGACCCGCTGATATTTTCTGTTCCGCTTATCGTCGGCTTGCTCGCAACAAAAACGGCCGTCGATACCGGACTTGCAGCCGATGTATTACTGCTAACCGAATTTTTCGCCGTGATTCGATAAACAACAGGCGAAGCGGCTCCTCCCGGATTATCCGTATACGTCAACACATTACCTGTTGTTGTAACATTACTCCAGTTTAATCCGTTATCATGTGAACGCTCAACGACATACGAGTCCGCCGAACCAATCGCACTCCAAGTCAAGACAACATCGTACTTTCCTGTTCCATTATTCCAGACCGGAGTCGCAACAAGCGGCGCAGCCGGGGTACTTAACATGGTCGCCTGAATCAACTCCGTTCCATTCACGGTTCCCCGGGCATTGACCGCAACCAAACGGAATTTGTAACTGGTTGCAGCGGTCAAACCGGTTGCCGTATACGACACTTCCGTCGTCAGGTTACCACTTTTGGACGCCCCGGACCAATCCGAAGAACTCGCCAAAATCCATTCAACATGATACGTCGTTGCACCTGCAGGAGCCGAAAAACTCAACGAAACCGTTGTATCCGTCCGTCCCGTCATGCTCGGTGCAGCCGGTTGACTCGGAACCGCGACAATTGAAACAGGGACGCTTTCCTGAGACAACATGCCCGGCGAGCTCACTTCCACCTTGAAATCGTAACCCTTGGCCGAATCAAGACCCGACACAACCGCCGTGTAGGACCCCGCCGTCCAACTTGTCCATTCAGTCCAGCTTCCTCCTGATGTCTCTTGATAATAAACTTTATACGTCGTTGACGCATTTTCATTCGCAACGGCACTCCAAGTCAAGGTTGCCGAACTGGCATTTTGAGACGAAACCGTTACAACCGGCACACCAAGCTCAGGGGTTGCTGGGGTCGTCACATCAGCCGAACCTGCCGACCAAGCCGACACGTTGTTCGCCGCACTAACCGCTTTAATCGCGTATTTCGCCGTTAAACTGGGGTTCTGCCCAACCGTAAATGTCCATTCCCCCTCTGTTTCCGTTTCCGTTGCACTCACTTTTGTTGCACCCGCTTCATCACTGACCCAACTCATTGAGGTATTATTCCAATACAACGTTGTTCCCTCAATCGTCTGCGAAATAACATATTCCACAGCATCATCAGCATACGCCCAAGTCAGCGTAACGTTAAAAAAACCTTTCGCTCCATTCCAAACCCCTGCGGTACTTGCTTGAAATGTCCCCGGCGTTTCCAGCAACGTTTTCACATCCTCCAGAACAACGGACGGATTACTGGTCAGACCTGCGCTGTTATGCGCAGAAACTCGAAACTTATACGCCGTATCAGATGTCAAACCCGTTACGACGACTGTCGTACCTGTAATAGAACCATCTGCCCCAAACTTGGTCCAGTTCGTACCTCCATCGACACTGTACTCAACAATGTAATAAGAAATGCTCGCCGTATCACCATTGACCTCCTTGCCCGGGTTGCTCGGAGCTGTCCAACTCAATGTGACCGACTCCGCCTCAATGTCAGAACCGGCCAAACCAGTCGGCTCACTTGACGCTTGCGCCGCAGAAGGTGTTACGACTTCACTGGACACCGAAACCTTCGCCGTCTTACCCGATTCCGTATAAATCGTGACAACGCGGAAATAATAAGGCGTTCCATTTGCCAAACCCGTTATTTCCGTTCCTTCAGGACTCGCCGTTACCGAAACCTTCGTCCAATCCGTCCCGTTCAACGATTGCAGAATCTCATAACTGTCCGCATCATCATCCCCCGTCCATTCCAGCGTCACTGTCCCAGCACCAGCCGTTCCGGTCGGTTTTGTCCCCATATCAAGTGCAGGAGGAGCAACCGTTACTGCTGTATGCAAAGCGGCCTCATTCTGAACCGCAGAAACGGCACAGTAATAGATGTTAGCATCGCCGGGTAAAACCGTTCCACTTGCTTTGCTGTCGGTCAATGTAACATACGTCCAACTCCCCCGACTTGTCGAAACAGAATCTGTTTTTCCGGGAGCAAGTTTGAGTGCCTCTGTCAAATCGGTGTAATCCGTTGGATTCGGAACCTCATTGCCCGCTCCACTTCCCGCCCAAATCCAAAGCGAGGTCGTCGCGCCCTCCATAACTCCTGCCCTGACCGTCAAGATGTAATCGTACCTCAAATTGACCGAATCCCAGCTAAAAACATTATATCCTGAAACAACCGGACCTGTTATTTTTTCGGTTTTTTTGGTTACAGGGTCTGAATCTACCGAAAGGGCATAACCGTACTCATCCGCACTGCTCCACTTGGTCACAACAAAGGTGTACTCCGTGTCCGCCGTCCCGTCCTCAAACGTCCATGTATAAACACCTCCTGAAACACTGCCGACTGTGACATACTCCGTCTTCGACGTACCCCCGCTAATCACAATCTGGTAAAAATCATCTTTCGTCGCGTTCCAACTCAAGTCAATTTCGGTATCCGAAATCACTGCGCCGTTCACAAACGGGGCATCTGCCAATTTGATTTCAATAACGGATATTTGACTGTAAACCGTCGGTGTTGGTTCACTCCCATGTGTCACAATGTAACGTTCTCGACATGTCCCGGGCTTCTCAGGGGTAAATTCATGTGTCCCCGTTGTCCATGCTCCCCATGTTGCAGTATCCGCATCCCATTCGCTGTACTGATAAAGATAGGTGTTACCCCCAACTTCATGCAGATCATTCGTGATTGTTTCACCAACATAAAACGGAGTCGTCTGCTTGCTGTTAAAGGTCGGTCCCTCAACGATCACCAGCGCAACTGAAGGATCACTCTCCAAAGATTCATTAACACCCGACTTCGCAGTTATTGCAAACGTAACTTCGCCAAGTCCAAGCTCGACCGTGAATCCGTCCTCGCTATGTGCAACCAGAACAGCTTCATTCAGGTTCGCCGACCAACCCGTCCCCGCCCAATAGGTCGTGGTATCATCAACCGTCCGGCTGATAATGTAATCGTCTGCACCAACAACCGCATCCCACTTGATCGTCAACGAATACACCTTATCGTCATCATCCCAAACCGGCTCACTCCACGTCGGCTTACTCGGTGTCGCAAGTAAAGTCGTCTCCTTTTTCGTCGCCGAATCCGAAACGGCATGACCGAACGAATCCGCACTGCTCCACCTTGTCACCCTAAACGTGTACTCCGTGTTCGCCGTTCCCGTCGTAAAGTTATAAGTGTAAGTACCATCCGAAGAAACTGTAACATAATTAGGCGTTCCGTTAACATCAATTCGGTAATACTCCCCCGCTTCAGCTTCCCAACTCAAGTCAATTTCACTTGCCGATTGTACAACAGTCGTTACAACCGGCGCAACCGCCTTGACCGTCAGGGGAGTTCCCAAAACCGGATCGGAATAGGTATATTCAGGGTCCGTTGTCAAAGACCGAACGCTGTACCTCACGACATCACCGGCCTTAACATCAACGCCATATTTCAACGTCAGTGTCAATTCTTCCAATGTACGAGAAACCTGAACAGGTGTTCCTCCGTTAATGGAATACTCGATCAAATAACCCGAAATATGGTCATCATCCACATCTTCCTGTGGTGTAATCGTCAAAACAACATCGGCTCCACCTGCTTCTTGCGCAGCCTCAATACTTTGAGGTGCATCAACCGGAGTTGCTCCAACACTCAATGTCCGAGTAAAACTGTTTCGCGTCGCTTTTCCATGAATATCAGAAACAAAGACGTTAGCAAGCGTGATTGATTCATTCACATCGGCCTTGGAATCAACCGTCAACGTCAATTTCCCGGTTCCCGAATCAACCGTCAACGTCCCAAATTTATCAATCGTCAACGAATTGTTCAAAACACCTGTTCCATTGAAAGTGTAAACCGCACCACTTTTCGTAATCGTGTAGGTTTCCTCGCCAAGCTCGAATTGGCTGACATAAAGCGATTCCGTTTCGCCCAAATCCACATCGGTTGCAAAAATGTCACCGGACAAATCAACGAATTCCTTCCGTTTAACGATCACATTCTCATCAATGAACGGATCCAAAACCGGCGCATCATTTTCTCCCTTGATTGTAAGCGGCAGACGAACGCTAAAGGGCGTTCCACCTGCCCCCCTAAAGGTTGCGTTAAAATAAAACGTCGCCGTGTAACCTTCCGGCATGAAGTCAAACAGACCGCCCAGTTGCGAACTGTCAAATTGCAACTGAAGTGCCGAACCGGCAGGTGCAGCCGACCAGACGCTCGAAAGAGCCTGAATAAACGCCGGGTCTTGCGTCTTTTCCTTAAACAAATCGTCCAACGTTGCCGTTGTCACTTCCTGAAGACCTCTCTTCCCCATTACACTTGGCCCAAATGTCCCGCCTGTAAACGTCAAACCCAAAAACTGATCGACTGTCAGACCGGCCAAATCATAAACGACCGGCGTATGATTGACTTGCGATTGTGTTTGTACGGCATTGAGACTGGAAACCGGGACATAAGGGGCTGCGTTAAAGGTGATCGGGGCCGACCACTCACTCGCTTTATGCGTCGCCGGGTCCCAAAGAGCAACCTCAACATCGTATTTCTTACTCGGAGTCAACGTCAACTCCACAGACGATCCCGTCGCGGTAATATACGACCAACGTCCGTCCACCCTATACCGAACGATAAAGTCACTCGCCGATGATGATGGTGCAACATCCCAACGAATCGTCGCGGTCGAATGTTCGGAATCGACATTGACCGTGTTGTCAAGCCGGACATTGCCAAATTCCTCGTATGTCTTAAGTGTCGAAACGGTGATCGAGTCACTGTTAATATCCAATTCCGTCGGAGCATCCGGTCCAATCACAAAAAAAGCATACGCAATCTCATATTTCTTATTCGATTGAAGCCCGGTTAAATCGGCAGACCATGTGCCGCTATTCGGGGTTCCCGCGACCTTCTCCCAAGTGCTTCCTCCATCTTCACGATAGAAGAACCAGACCGTCATTCCATCTCCGTTCAGCGCGAAATTATTGACGCTGACCGAGATCGAAGTGGACGTTGCCCCATCTTCTTTCGGAGCAGGATACGGCAATTGAATGTCCGCAAACGTTGCCGGTTCTGAAATCAACAGCACGTCATTATGTGCTGCATCAACGATTACAGAGCGAACACTGAGGGTGTAGGTTACACCATACGTTCCCAATGTGGTAAACGTCGGGTTCCCTGAACCCGGTTGGTCCACTTGGACAATGAAACTGTTTCCTGCCGAATCGGACCACTCAACGATGTAATGGTTGACTCCATCAACCCGATCCCAGGATGTACTTATCTTTGTACTGCCCGACTCAATGGTTACCCCAACCGTCCCAGGAGCAGCCGGGAAAGCAGCCGAATCAGGTGCAGTCGGAACAACGATTTTGGTGAAATCGGTATCCGAAGACAGCCGAACCGTCGTTCCATCCTTTTCGGCAATCGCAAAATTAAAGGTATCATCGTCCACACCATCATCAAACGTGATAATGTACCGATCACCCTTTTGGATAACGGTGAAGTCTTGTCCGCTCAAATCATCTGTTCCAACCAACAACCAACCCTCGGGTCGATCATCCGGGTCATTCGGCTTAGGATCATTCGATTCCAGCCAACTCTGCAATACGGCAAGAGCAGCCGCCGCATTATCTGTCCCTGTATACAACCAGAAGGTGAGTGTTCCGCCATCTTCCGAATTGTAAACCGTGTAATCAAGCCCGTAATGGATGTTCGTTCCGTCGGTCACCCAAGAATTGCCCTGTTCCTTTCCCGTCGGAGCCGTTGGAGCCGAAAGCGACGAAGCGTCAATAGTCCGAATGTTGGAATGGACACCCTGACCGGATTGGTCGGCGGATTTCAGAGCGTAATACTCCTTCTTGCCTGCTCCAATCGAAAGATGATAGATACCCTCGATTGGCAAAGCATCAACATCTTCCCAATCGGTATCATTCCATTCATAATCTGGATCGGCCGGGTCAGCACTTCCAGTGTATCGAAGAAGCTGATTGGTGATATGACCATACCCCCCAGTTGCCGGAGTGTAAGCGTTCAGTGTAAAGTCAAACCCCGAACCGTTCCAATCATTCACCGTCGGATCGGTCCGTCGCAAATCCGCTGCAACTAACGGTCCGTTCGTGTTGACGGTTTTGACGGTTCCTTCAGAATCAATGACCGGATTTCCGTCATCATCGAGCAACGCCGCAAAAATGGTGTAAGTTAAGGGTCCCGATTGCAAGTAAAAGAACTCATTCTTAGGACCCGATGTTGCATCATCCGGGTCGTCCACATTGACCCATTCACCAGCTTCTTTCTCCCAATAATAGGTCTTCGTGTCGGTTCCATCGTACACCTTGACAACATAAGTCGGAACGGCGGTATTATCCGTCCAAGCGGACAACACATGGTAATTACTATCACCTTCATTCCAAGTGATGTTGACTTGTCCAAGAACAGGTGCTGCAAATGGGGTCCGCGCAGTGATTCGGGTCTCAAGAGAA
The DNA here is from genome assembly GCA_051660685.1 of Thermoguttaceae bacterium. Lineage (GTDB taxonomy): Bacteria > Planctomycetota > Planctomycetia > Pirellulales > Thermoguttaceae > JAVBSX01. Next base: position 62,826 of record JBOFQB010000036.1, read on the forward strand.
ACGGGTGTCGGGTCGGCCAAACTGTTCACAAGGACAACGCTTACTTCGTATTCGGTGTTCGGGTTCAAACCGGGCAAACCAAACTCAAACGCCCCGCCTGTGTACTCCACAAAGTATTCTTTGTCATTGGCCGGAATACCATCACTGACCTGAATTCGATACAATCCGACTGTCGTTCCCACTTCCGTTCCATCCCAACTCACAGCAATCGAATCGGCGGTTGCAACCGCGCTGATTTTCTGAATAACATCGGCATGAAACTTATTCCAATACGCATAATCGGCCTGAATAACCTCATCATCCGTCGGAACATCGGCTGTTTTGTAAAGAACGAAATCATACATACCAAGAGCAACACCGGTCAGATCAAAGGTTACATCACCCGCTGCATCTGCCGTTCCTGTCAAATAGGACAAGGGATCATCTCCAAACTCACGATACACCAACGTGTATTCCGTCCCGTTTACCAGACCGGAAACATTAAGGTAAGGGGTTCCCCCGACATTCGTTTGCCAGATGTTGACATTATCACTGTTGTTCAGCTCAATCGCCTTTCCGCTCGGCGTCCAGAAAATCCACGTCGAATCCGTCGCAACATGCCGCGCCGTGTACGTCGTTCCCTTCGTGAAAACCGCAATAATCTGTACCTGATACTCACTCGCCGCATCTAAACCGCTCAACGTCAATGTCGTTGCATCTTTAGAAACATCATCTTTGAACGTAACCCAAGTTGTTCCTCCATCTGTGCTGTACTGAACCGTGTACGATTGCAGGACATCACCTGTTACAATGCTCGGCGCAGTCCACGAAATGTCAACCGACCATTTACCAGATGCAACCGCGTAAGATGTGTCATCATACCCGAAATTATCAGCCGGATTATACGTCGGAAGAGCCGGAATCAACGCCGGAATGAAATCCTCAAGCGAGGAAATCAGGTAAGTTCCATCTCCCCGTTCTTCCAACACCGCAAAATTAAACGGCTGTGATGTTACTGTACTTGTACTCAACGTGTACACATCACCCACAACCGTGACGTTGACACCCGTTCCAATCGTCGAACCATATTCGACCAACGACCAACCGGTTGGAATATCAGCCGGGTCTGCCCCGCCGTTTGCCCAATCTAACAAGGCTCCAAGCGCAGCATCTGCATCCCCCAAACCCGAATACAAGTACAGCCCCAACGTACCTTCATCAGCCGAACTGTGCAACGTCAGCTTCGTCTCATACTTACCTGCACTATTACCAGTTATCTCCCATGTTTTGACCGATTCCCGCAAATACGGAACATTGGCAAGCGTCGTCTCTGAAACCGTCCCTGAAAGGACTGTTCCGCGATCATTGGTCGCCCCAAACCAGAAAAGGTAGGGTGTTTTCGCTTCTAACAAACCGACGGTGTAGAAACCGGCTGTAATGTCAGTCGCACTAATGATGTGTGATCCAACAACATCATCCGGGTCTGAAGCAAGTGCCCAATACAAGGTCCAACCGGCTTGGGCCGTTGTCGAAGTCGTTGTAATCGTAACCGATTTATAGGTTGTGTCATCCGAATCAATAACCGGGTTATTCGGCCGGACCGGGACTGCAACCAATGTCGATTTGGCTCCATTTGAGGAGGTTCCCCGCCCATTTGTCGCCGTCAAAAAGAAATCATACTCCGTCCCCGGATCAAGATCAGTAAACTCAATCGTCGATCCCCCGGTTATCGTTGCAACCGTGTAATGGAGCGTTTTTCCGTCAACCGTTACACTTCCCGAAATCAACGGTATTGCAACGGCCGTTTGTGAACCAACCTGAATGTACGCATTGTAGGTACTCGGTGTTCCTTGCACGACACCGAAACTGGCATGTGTACCATCTTTGGTGTTATCAACCGTCATGGTCGGCGCAGTCGGTGCAGCCGGAACCGCCGCGATTGAAACAACATTGCTCGTTCCGTCGGTCCAATCGGTTTTATGCGCAACAACTTGGAATTCATACGACGAAGTTGCGGTTAAACCCTGAATATGGGCCGAATAGATTGCTCCAGAAGTCATGGTGACGTAAGGACCTGTTCCCGGGGTCGTCGGCAGATCGACAAAGTTCCCCGTTGGTCCGTTTTCACGATACTGAACTTTGTACGACGGATTGTTGGTCGTATCATTGAGCCAAGTTATGTTCGCGGTTGTTGCATCATACAGCCCCCGAGTTATAACCGGATTCGCCAAAACCTGCGCCTTTGTTGTGACGGTAATAATAGGTGTCGACCAAGCACTTTCACCTTTCGGATTGACCGTCAAAACCTGAAATTCGTAGGTCGTGTTCGGCTGTAAACCTTGTGCTTTGTAAGAGGTTGTATTACCAGAAATTGTCTCTTCGGTCCATGTTAATGCCCCCTCTTTTTTATATCGGACTTTATAACCGCTAATGAACCCCGCATCTGTCGTCGGAGCGGTCCAAGTGAAATTGATCGATTCCGTATCAAGTGCCGTTCCTGAAACATTGGTCGGCTCAACCGGTTTGGAATACGTCCCCACAACCGTCACTGTAACGGTGTTCTTCGCCCAATTATGAGTCCCGTCATCATTGGTCAACGTAACTATGTAATCAAAGGTGAACTCAAATTCAATACCTTTCGCAAGGTCGCTGAACAAACCCGCTGTTGCGTCAAATAGGACACTCTTTTTGTCGGTTGCCGTTTTCAGAAGACTCTGAATCTGGGCCTCAGTAAGCGTCGTTCCTCCTTGTTGAAGGATCACAACCGAACCAACCCCTGTTACATCAAGATATTGGGTGTCCGTCGGGTCCGTTTGGTTCGGGTCTGTACAATGCGCAAGAACATCAATGCTTGTCGTTGCACTGTCAGAAACATTAGGCAGGCTGAACGAATCCGCAGTCGGAGCAAATCGGGTTTTAATCGGCGAGGAAACCGGAGATGTCGCCGTTCCCCCCAGATTTTCCGCCGTTACCTTGAAATAGTAGTTCGTCCCCGCACTCAAACCAGTCAACGTCGCACTCAATGTCGATGCACTCACAATCGACCAAGTTGTCCAGTCCGTCCCGTTTGTCGAATATTCAACCATGTACGTTGCAGGTGCATCATGTCCTACGTCAACCGAAGAGGCGGTCCACTGAATCGTGATTTCGCTGGTGTTGACGGGAATTGTCCCAACTGTCGGAGTTCCGGGAGCGTTCGGAGCTTTACGAACGACCTCATGTGTCGCACTCACAACCCCGGCATCTCGGTTTTGCGAGATGATCGTTTGGTCCAACGGATTCAATCGACCGGTTTTTAGAATGTCCAGATACGGATTGCTTGCAAAGACATTCGAGGTGTACGCGGAACCGAGGACGGTACTGTAAAGAATGATTTCTCCCCGCGTCATTGTCCCGTCAATCTGCTTCTTCGCCGCTTGATACAACATAGATGTATTCTCTGGAACGGCGTCTGATGGACCCAAACCGGCTCCTGCAAGGAAAACGTCAACCTTGTAATTTCCAAAGCTGTTATGGTCCCCCCCAAATTCCAGACGATAGGTGTCCGGGATCAGCGAAACCGTCAGGACACTCGGTTTAAGCGTGTTGCCGTCTATTTTGACGTAAAACTCTGTAACCTGTTGACCTGCTTGGTTGTAAATTTTTATTTCAGAGGGGTCAAAATTCCCTCCCAAATTGGCAACGTCAAATTCCAGAACGGCTGCTCCACCTTGTGTAGACAGATCAACATATTCACTGACGGGAACTCCGGCAGATGCCGTTCCCTGAAAAGTGAGCAGGGGAGAGACCGCCAACATTTCACGCTGTTCCAGTGATTCCAGTTGTAATCCTCTTTTCGGGGTGTTTTGGGACCTTGTGCTCTGTTGACCTGATTGTTTCTTCGAACCGAAAAAGAAATGGAAAAAACTCATTGACATACCTCCCGTGAAAACCACGAAAATAGGGAAAATAAAACGTACTTGTAAGTTAGCGATTAAAAACCGACCCCCGAACATAACTAAAATGGGGAGCAGGACTATCTCAAGAATACATAGAAGGTGAACCTAAAGCAAGGACAAATCGGGCATTTCTAAACTTTTTTTGCAAAAATTTTCAAGTGGTGTGGAATTTTAGCCGACTTCTGCTAAATTTAACGCAATTATTCAAAAACATCCAAAAACGTCTGAGCGTGTCTCTTTTATTTCAGTTTGTCTCTTTTTTCAGGAGAATCAATCATGTCGGAAAAATACTTGATTACAGGGGGCGCGGGTTTCATCGGGTCCAACCTCGCTCGCTACATCCTTGAAAAAGGACATGATGTTATCATTTTAGACAATTTTGCGACAGGTAAACGGGAGAATTTGGCGGAAATAGAGAAAGACATTACCTTGATCGAGGGGGACGTTCGGAATCCGCAAGTCGTCGATCAGGCAATTCGGGGCGTTCGCGCCGTTTTTCACGAAGCAGCACTCGGTTCCGTCCCCCGAAGTGTTCTCGAACCGGTTCTCTCACACGATGTCAACGTCAACGGTACTCTCTCTGTGTTAGAATCCGCCCGAAAATCAGGGGTTAAACGTATCGTCTTTGCCGCATCCAGTTCCGCTTATGGGGACCAACCAACCTCTCCCAAACATGAAGGTATGGTCCCCGCCCCAATCAGCCCTTATGCAGCCGGAAAAGTTTGTTGCGAACTCTATTTGCAAGCATACGCCGCTGTTTACGGAATGGAAACAGTCGCTCTGAGGTATTTTAACGTTTTTGGTCCCCGACAAGACCCTTTTGGGGCGTATGCGGCTGTTATTCCCGCCTTTGTCAGCAAAATCTTGAAAGAGGAACGCCCCGTCGTTTTTGGTGACGGAGAACAGTCCCGCGACTTTTGCTATATCGAAAATGTCTGTTCGGCCAATTGGCTCGCTGCTCATGCTCCTGCTGATGTTTGTGACGGTCGGCCTATGAATATCGCCTGTCATTCCGCTGTTACGTTGAACCAGATTCTGGACAAATTGAATTCATTGATGAACCGCAATGTTCAGGCGATTTATGAGGAACCGCGATCAGGGGACATTAAACATTCTTTGGCCGATATTGCTCTTGCAAAAGAACGGATCGGTTATGAACCTCTTGTCTACTTTGATGAGGGTTTGGAACGGGCAATTGATTGGTACACACAGAATTTGTAGTTTTTGACAAATCGTTTTTACAAGACTCATGTTTCAAACGGACGAAATTTTATCGACAATCCGCATGTTGCACGCCGAACACCTTGATGTTCGCGCTGTAACCCTTGCGCTGAACCTTAATGATTGTGCCGCAACGAGTTGCGATCAGGTTTGTCGCAAGGTACATCACAAAATGACATCCCGGGCCAAACGATTGGTTCAGGTATGTGATGAAGTGGGGCGGAAATATGGGATTCCGGTCACAAATAAGCGAATTGCGATTTCGCCGGTTTCCAACATTTTGGCGGGACATGGACATTCAGCAGCGGTTGAGGTCGCCAAAACGCTTGACCGGGCTGCAACCGAATGTGGGGTCGATTTCGTCGGCGGTTTTACCGCGCTCGTTCACAAAGGTATCTCAGCTGGTGCTCAGATTGTTTTGAATTCCTTGCCCGAAGTTCTTGCGTCAACCCGACGTGTCTGCGCTTCAGTCAATGTTGCGTCCCGAAAAGCAGGGGTCAATATGGACGCAATTCAGCAGATTGGCGAACTTTTGCCGAAAATAGCGAATGCAACGATTGAAAATCGCGGATTTGGTTGTGCCAAACTGGTTGTTTTCTCGAATATACCTGAAGATAACCCTTTTATGGCAGGTGCTTATATGGGGGCGGGAGAACCAGAAGCGACGATTAACATTGGGGTTTCAGGACCGGGTGTTGTTGGGAGTGCGCTCAAACGCCGGATTGCGGGCGCAGAACAAGCGGGAATCAAGTTGACACTTGGTGATTTGGCCGAAGAAATCAAAACGATGAGTTTTCGTGTAACGCGGGTTGGAGAGTTGATTGGTCGTGAAGTTGCGGCAATTCTCGGGTTGGAATTTGGGATCGTCGATTTGTCTCTTGCTCCAACCCCGACAGTTGGAGACAGTATTGGAGAAATACTGAAGACACTTGGGATTGCGAAAATAGGAGCACCCGGTTCAACAGCTGCTGTTGCTCTTCTGAATGATGCTGTTAAAAAGGGAGGACTTTTTGCGTCAAGCAGTGTTGGGGGATTAAGTGGGGCATTTATCCCGGTTTCAGAAGATGCGACATTGGCGGACGCTGTTGGACAGGGACATTTGGTTCTTGAGAAATTAGAAGCAATGACGAGTGTTTGCAGTGTTGGGCTTGACATGGTGTTGATTCCGGGTGATACACCTCCTGCGACGATTTCGGCGATCATTGCGGACGAAATGGTGATTGGGGTGATTAACAACAAAACGACAGCAGCGCGACTGATTCCTGTTCCTGGAGCTCGGGCGGGAGATTGGGTCCATTTTGGCGGTCTCTTCGGTTCCTCTCCTGTTCTCGAAGTCCGAAATGTTGGGGCAAGTGAACAATTTGTCCAGTTTGGCGGACGAATTCCCGCCCCGTTGCAATCATTAGGAAATTAGGAAATGAAGGAAAGACTGATTTCGTGTTGGAAACGTATTTTCGAGCATTGATTAACGGAGAGCGCAAGGGGATCGGGGCGGATACAATGCGCTCTTTACTTGCTGCATTGTCACTTCCTTACGCCGGAGTTGTCGGAACCCGGAACAAACTTTATGACCGGGGTTGGTTGCCCGTTTATCCCGTTCCTGTCCCGGTTCTCAGTGTTGGGAATCTGACATTGGGGGGAACCGGCAAAACGCCCTTTGTTGCTCATCTCTTACAATGGTCGTATAACCGGCAATTACAACCTGGGGTTATTTCTCGCGGTTATAAGAGGACGGGACAACAGACGCTTAATGATGAGGGAATGGAGTTGGCGTTGAGATTTCCGGGCCTACTTCAGGAACAGTCGCCAGATCGGGTTCATGCAGCCGGGCAATTGCTTAAACGAAATCGGGTCGATCTGTTGATTCTGGACGACGGATTCCAACATCGTCGGATCAAGCGGGATTTGGACATTGTTCTTTTGGATGCTCGAGAACCGTTTGGGCATGATTGCCTTTTTCCGCGAGGAACTCTGCGTGAATCGGTTCGTTCGCTTTCCCGGGCCCAAATCGCCGTTCTTTCCCGGGCCGATCTGATTTCGTCCGACGAAAAAGCCCGGATTCGTCAAAAGGTTTTTTCGTTGAATCCGCAACTCCTTTGGGCCGAAGTGATCCAGACCCCGACCCAACTGGTTTCGTTTTTTGATGAAAGTCCGCAAACCGATTCACAAATCGTTTCTGACCTTAGTTCTTTCAGCGTGCAACGTTCTTGCTCCATTGAATGGTTGCGAGAGAGAAAAATTCTCGCGTTTTGCGGGATTGCACAACCAGAAGTTTTCAAGCGGACCTTGAAAAAGTGTAAAACCCGACTTGCCGAACTGGTTGTTTTTCCCGATCACCATGCTTTTGAGAATGCCGATTTGGAGCAACTGGTTGAAGTTGCACGAAAACACCAAGTTGAGGCGATCATCTGCACAATGAAGGATTTGGTCAAAATCCGACGTCAACAACTCGGCTCTTTTCCTCTTTGGGCTGTTGGAATTGGCGTTGAGTTTTTAGAAGGTGAAGCCGAATTCAATGCGAGGTTGGAACAGGTTCTTAGAGAGGACGCGGTATTTTGGGAACAATAGCGATACAACGTATCTCGCGTCAAATTCACCCAAATATGCAGAACGCCGTTCTGCGCGTTTCCCCGTTTAACCGAGGAACAACGTTCCGCGCGTATTAAAATCTCTCTCAGAACGCGCGATACGTTGTATCGCGGCTAAACGAGAACTCCCTATTCCCCATCTCCTAAAGTTTCTCTTTGATACTGTTTATCAGCTGAACCGCTTGACCAATTTCCGCCTTTTGTCGGGCCGGTTCTTCAGGTATCTCGCGCTCAATTGTAAGCGGCCCGTCATATCCGATTTCCTTGAGAGTTCGCAAAAACAGCTCGGCGTTGACCTCGCCGCTTCCAAATGGAACTTCACTCCCCCAATCAACGCCCGGTTGTCCTTTCGTTGAAAGAGCATCTTTACAATGAACCCCGCGAACTTTGGAACCGACTTTTTTGAGCGAACCGATTGGGTCCCCCATTCCGTAAAGAATCAGATTAGCCGGGTCAAAATTGATAAACAAATTGTTCGCCCCAACATCCGAAATGAATTCCATAAGAGCATCAGCCGGTTCTTGTCCCGTTTCCAAATGCAATGTCTGACCATTTTTTTCAAGATATTGGCAGAAATCGCGGATTACGTCGACAATTTGGGCATAATCAGAATCCGTTTTGTTGTGAGGGACAAAACCGATATGCGAGCCGATTGCTTTGACCCCGAGAAGATGCGCAAAGTCGGCGATTTCTCTTGCCTCTTTTAACCGATCTTCCCGGGTTGCTTTTGGAACAAAACCGACTGTTTCGGCTGTTTTGGCGATTGAAGCATACGATTCTCCGTCAAAACCGCAAAAGACGGTTGTAATGGTGATCCCATAATCGGCCAGTTTTTGAGTGAATTCTTTCGCTTTTTCCGGCGTCCTAGACGCTTTGTGCGGGGTATGCAGCTGAATCGTCTTGATTCCAAGATCGCGGACAACATCGAGCGAAACACCGAGTCCGGCGTCAATACTTGCAAAAACTCCAATCGGCCATTTTTCCATCATCATTCTTAACTCCTGTCTTGGTTGAACAAATTTCTTTTTGAAGCAACGAAATAACCCGTATTTTTTGGGGGAATTGCAACGTGAAGGATTACAATTCAAGGAGCGGTCATTCTAACCGAGAAAAAAGAAAGATGCAATAAGACGCGAATCAGCCCCAAACGAAAAATCGCGGACATTTCAAAGAACGGCGTTGAGAATCGGTTTTTTTGGATACGACTTCTTAACGTTTGGCAAAGGTGACTTTTTCGATCAAGGGGATCAACCGCCCTTCTGAGTAATAACCGCTGATTGCTGTTAATGCCTCAATCGTGTACGCATATCGTAATTGAGGATCACAGTCCAAAATTGCTTCAACCTCACTCGCTGTATCAGCCAAAATGTCCCGTTGAAGAATCGCAATCACTTTTTCACGCAACAAATCAGGTTGGGGCTCCAATTGGATGTCATTCAAAACAATCCGGTTAAGATTTCCGTCAGAATCCGAGATCAAACGGATTCGAAGTGGTTCGATCTGTTCGTCGGCTTGAACGGACATTGTGTTTTCAGCCGGGAGTTTGGGCATTTTTATGCCAAAATCACCTTCTGGTTCAATAATTTTGAACGTCATAACAAAAAAAGCGAGGAGCAGAAAGACGACATCGATCATTGCGGTCATCTGCAACTGGACAGATTTATGTTGAGATTTACGTTGTTGTTTTTTCATAAACCTGAAAGAGTCCCCTTTGTTTTGACAAGTGCTTTGAGTGTCATGTCCTCAAAATTCTGATCCCGGCATTTTTCAATAAGGGAGAGAATTTTCCCCGTTTCACACCGTTCATCACCTCGAATCAAAACCGAAACCGTTTTAGGGTCAATACCGCGAAATTCATAGAGACGACGTTCAAAGGAAAGGGGAGATTCCAATTCCGAAATGTCGTACACCTCATTGTTTAGCAAGACATTGCCCGACTCGGTCATTTGCAGAGAAAGCGGTTCAGCAGGAGGACTTTTAGGCGGAATTGCAAGTTCACTTTTGGGCAACCGAATCAAAGCGTTTTGTTCGGCATTTGAAAAATTGACCGCAATCATAAAAAAGGAAATCAGCAAGAACACGATGTCGATCATCGACGTCATGTCCATTTCCCGAAATCCACTTTGTTGACGAATTCGCATGATTGAAAACAAGGATTGTTTTTATTTTTTGAATCGACTCATCAAACTGTCACTTAAAATACTGATTTCAAGGACGTAACGGGCAAGGAAATTTTTCAAGATGTCATAAAAGGCAATCGAGGGGATCGCAATTGCAAGAGCAACCTCGGTCGTAAAAAGTGCGGTTGCAATTCCTTCTGCCAATTTGTAAGCAGGAGGTGTCCCCACACTTGACGCAATTGTTTGAAAGGAATTGATCATACCAACAACGGTCCCAAAAAGTCCCAACATGGGGACAACGGTTCCCAAAAGAGCGAGATAATTCAATTTTTGTTCCAGATGAATTGTTTCTTCTTCGCCGACATCCTGCATTGCTTGAACCGCTTTTTCATAACCGCTTGACATTTTTGTCAATCCGGCGACCAAAACGCGACCAATGAACGAATCATTCTCTTTTGCAATTTCAAAGGCTTCTTGAAACTTTTTTTCATTGAGCAATTTTTCAAACTGTTCAACAAAAAGTGAGGGAAGAAGCACCTCACGTCGTATTGCAAGAGAATTAATGACGATCAAGGCGACCATGATAATGGACAGCGCGAGAAAAACTGGGGCGAAGAACCAACCGAGTGACGCAATCATCCAGATCAGATAACTCCGTTCTTTGGGCGGTCCCTCCTCCTTCTGAGAATCTGAAGTCAGACTCTTCTTTGCCGTTTGAGGAGTCTGATCGTTCGTGTTGTTTTGATTGGTTTGATTGGTTTGATTGGTTTGATTGGTTTGATTGACCGAATCAACACCTGAATTGTCGGCTGCATGAACGTAAGACAACCAAGTTCCTGTCGTTACAATCGTCAAGGAAACAAGAACAATAAGGAATCGAATAAAGCGGAACATAAATGAGCAATAAATAACAGGGTTGATTCTCAACGAACGAATCTAATCCACAAACCAACTAACCAACCAACTTAACGGACTCGACACTGAAACGTTATAACGCCAAATTCGTGTGGAGGAAGTGGAGCGGTCAGGTCCCAACGCAGTAAAAAGGAACCCGCTTCATTCGGTTCAACATAGAACCGGGCCGGTTGGGAGGACCGGGCAGAATCGGGCAAAAATTCCAAACGACTTGTCAAACTGTCGATAATCGTGATCTGTTCCAAATCCGTATTGCCTGTATTTTCAAAACGCAAAGTAAACTCAACGATTTCACCCGGAACAGCCGAATCGGTTGACGCAACTTTGAGAAAGCGAATCCCTTCTTGAAAAGCAGCACTATCATCAATTGCATAAAGCACTTGCGGACTTTCCTGCATTGTCATTTCCTTGAGTGTAATAGAGCCGACCCGAATCAAGACCCCCTCTGTTCCACTCCATGATTGAGTATTCATTTTTCCTTGCATCATCGACAGTTGTGCCGATTGATCGAACTGCGATTGCTGCAACAAATTAGAATAACTGATTGCCGATTGTGTCTGTTTGTATTCATCCAGACTGTTTTGTGAACTAAAGGAAGATCGAACCGTCCGTCCTCTCATTCCGTCCAACTGAATCCGATTGCGGGTATAATTCGTCCCGCTCTCTTGCCCCGTTGCGCCTAACATTTGGATTCCCCGATTGTGTTGCGTTGGAATCTGTGTACTTGTCGCACTTGCAACCATTTTCTGTTCATTGACAGAAACAGAAACAACTTGTCGAATGGAGCCAAATCGCGGACTATACAGTGCAACCCGATTGGACGGTTGGACCATTTTCTGACCGTTTTGGGATTCAAAAGCAATCACCGTATCTTGCGACTCAATTCCCGAAACAATGGAATCCTGACGAAATGCGGCCCTTTTTCCGCGATCACCTCCATCAAAAATGTATTCGGAGTTGGAATCTCCCCCCTTTTTTGCTTCCTTTGCCTGTTGTGTTGCCTGATTGACCGTTCGGTGTAAGGTTTGACTGGACAAACCCGGATCAACCGTTAAACGATCCGTCCAATCACGAAGCCCGATTGTCTGAATATCCCGTTGCTCAAGGTCCGAAAAAACGCTTGAATCCGTCCGTTGAGTTTGCAACGCAACTTGTTGAATCGAATGTCGATTTTTTTCCGGCTCAACCGACATTGGATTTGTCAACTGATTTGTCAACACGTTGGATGATTGATTGGCAGACACTTCCAAAACCGGGGGAATGGACCGGGCTTGTTGGAACGATCCGTTGTGCGACATCACTAATTGCGAATCAGGAATTCGAGAGCCTATTTGAATGATTGCAACCGGTTGACCGAGTGTTTGGGCAACCCAAATGGGATTTGTACCTCTTGGAGCATCTTGGGTGAGAGCTTCATCATCTGACCGAACAGGTAAAGCGGTTTCGGCATTTTCCAGATAAATAACTTTTGTGACAAAACTGCCGTTAAGAACCAATTCAAGGTCTTCTTGCGTCAAACGGATCACAATCGGCAAGGAAGAAGCCGTTCCAGGTTGGGACGCAATCGTGCTCAACAGTTGAAGCGTCGGATAAAGTCGGCGACCCGGATAAAAGGGGAGTTGGTCAATCTGTAATTGATAGACTGGACCAACAAGCAATCGGCAAACCCGGGGTGTCAATGAAGACCGGACAAAACCGGATTCCGTTTCAAAAGAGACTTCGGTTCCGTCCGGCAGTTGTATTTCAACCGGTTGAAACACCGTTTGCCGACTTTGTGCAAAAATGGAATTGTTCCCATTTACCCAAAGACAACAGCAACAGAGAAGGGTCACAAGTGCTAAAACTCTTCGCATAGTCCTACTATTATGGAAACCAAGAGTCAGGAGAAGAATTGTACTCTTTGCCAATTCTGCACCTGACTCTTGGAGTGAAGATTGTTCAAAAAAACTTCTTTCAGGTTTATTGTCCCGGGACAGGTGAGGGGAGATAGGTCGGAGTTGTGAGAGGTGAAGACCCTGATACTTCACCTTCATTCAGAATGGTTCCTGAACCAAGAGACGACATTACATTGACATCACGTCCGGGATACGGATTGGCAACAGGGGGCATTGGAACAGAAAGGGCGGGATTCTGCCCTCTTTCACCAAAAGGTTGGGACATTGGACGCATGTAAACAATCTGCTCGCTATTTCCCAGACTCAAGTCTTTGTTTCCAATTCGTATAACGGCAAGAATCGACCCTCGATGTTTTGCTTCTGAAATCGGGTCAACTCCCGGTTCCAACTGCGTATTGACCAATGTGCCAACTCCTGCTGTTGCAAGTCCTTGAAATTCAGGATTAGGCAGGTAAATGACTTTGGTAACGAAGTTGCCCGCAAAAACTTGGTCGAAATCATTATCCGTGAACTCAATCGGGACCATGTTGTGATCTAAAAACGCTTGTGTTCGCGGAGAAGCAGGAGCAATTTCAAGGGTTGGATACAAATTCCGACCTTGTGTATTCGGAATGTTTGCTAATTCCAGCTGATAAAAGCGACCTTGTACCATGTTCCGCACATGAGGATAAGGAACCGGCATTCCGTCGACGTTGATTTCCAATTCTTGGGGAGCCAAAAACTGGACTTGCGACGTTTGACCATTTCCCTGGTTGTACATACCGTTTCCGGGTCCCATTTGGGGATTGAAATACGGCGGAACTGTTCCGGGCGCAACAGCGGGGTCACAATCGGTCAGATGCCGCAAAATCCCCCCCTGTTGATAAGCCGTTTGACAACCCAAAAAAACGGCCAACATCGCCAAAATCGTAATACTTGCACAATATCGCATTAGGTTTTCCCCCATACTGCACGCAACTCGTTTTACTGAAAATACTTACAAGCGAATTCGACCAAACAGGAACATCGCTGATTCACAACTGTTTGGTTTCCGTAAAGGTTGTTCCGTCCTAAACACCGAACACCTCGTCCTCACTCACTATATCGGCAATATCGGTATAGACGTGATTACCCTTTTTTTATAAAATTCCGCACTTTTCCAAAAAAAAGTTATAACCGGAATAATCGGACCTAACGAATTGAAGAAATTAAAACAGGTCGTTTGGGATAAAAGATTAAAACAGGCATTTTAGGAAGAACATCACAATAGACAGTTTAAGGCAAAAAATCAAAACAGGCAGAATGGATAACATGACTTCATCTCTGTCCCTACCTTGTTGACATCCGTATTATTCAAATTCTTCCTTTACAAATACTTGCTGCACAAATACCTCCTATTCTATTTTTTCACCCTATTTTTTGTATTCTGTTTTTTCTATGCGATTCTACCTTTTTTTCTCAAAACGTCTGTTTCTATCTGCTGTTTGTCTTTCTCTCGCACTTACAGCAATGATAATGTTGGACGGGGTACAACTCTCGCTTGTTTTTGGAAATGATTCGGGGGAACAAGGTGACACAAAACAACAGTTGAGTGAGGACCTCATGCAGGTTGTTCTGCAACGTCTTGCGACCTTACAAACCGTTGACGCGAACATGCGACTCAAAGTTGCTCTCTTTGGAAACGAATACAGAGGAAGCGGGATTTACCTTGAAAAACGGGATCAGGACGATGAAACCTCTTCCAACGATCAACTGCTCAGACGTCTCTTCCTGTTGGAACTGAAATTTCAATCCAACTCGGCTGCACAACCGGGAAATGACTCGAACACCTTAAAAATTGTCTGTGATGGTGTCTATGTCTGGAAATACTCCTCAACAGAAGGTCTCTACCGTGTTGAAATCAACCAATTGTTAGAAGCGATTGCACAGTCGGACCGAAAAACGGAATTTGAAAATCCGGGAGATATGGGAAAAATGCCCGGTTTGGGAGGATTGGAAGGGACGTTAAGGTCAATGAAAGGAATGTATGCCTTTTCGCGTGGAACCGTTGAAAGTACACAATTGGGTTCTCAAGCGTTTGGGGTTTGGAAAATAACGGCTCCGATGAAGGAGGACATCCTCAAAAGAATGATGCAATCACTCGGCGTTAAAGAAGCAACCCCTCAAACTGTTCAGGTTCAGATTCCAACAGCAGTCGCCCTTTATGTCGGCAAAGACGACTTTTTCCCTTATCGAATAGATTACTTTCAAGGACCTTATGATGAAATTGATTGGAACCGACCTTATATTCAACAGGAATTGTTCAATGTCGCGCTCAACAGCGGGGGAATCTCCAATTCCCGGTTCCAGTACACTTCAGGGGAAAGTATCATCCTAGAAGAGAAGGGAACGGAAAAATACATCCAAAAACTTGGTCTGTAATCGGTCTGTCCAATCTCCGCGTCCTTAGCGTCTTTGCAAGAAACCTCTTCCAAAAATGACTTTGCCGTTCTCCTGTCTCAACCTGACAATCTGCCCGACATCTTCTTGACGTCGGGCAAATTGCACTTCTTTCCAACAACAATCCTCAAACTCACTTTGCGTTGTTGCGTTTTGGTTTTCCAAAATTGCCCCAACAAAACGCCAATCAATCCGCAATTTTTATTCTTACTTCTTCTCTTTCACCAATTTTTGAGGGGCAATCTGCAACTCCTCACGATTCGGTAAGCTCGGGTATGCAGCATGGGGTTCGGCTTGATACCAGAATGCAACACTTGAGAGATCATCATCAAGCGGCAGATACCGACCCGAACCGTCATTGTACCAACCAAGAGCCTGAATCGTCACTTTCAAGTCTTCATCAAACCGGATTGGATCGGCAATATGCCAACGATATAAGCCAAATCGTTGTCCAACGGTATAACAAATGTCATTTGGAATGACCTGGACCAAACCGCAATACGGCGTGCTGAACTCGCGGTATAAACCATTTCGGTCAAAATTGTACGAACCGCAGAAATAATCTTCTGTTCCTGTCCCCGCAATCGTCGGAAATTCCTTATCTCCGTCCATAAAAAATTTGATTTCACCTTCACCCCACCATCCTGGACTGCGGACTTCCCAAGTCATGTATGTTCCAACATAATGCCCCTTACCTTTGATTCCGTCGACAATGGTGTAAATCCCTTTGGGATCGAGTTTCGGACTCCGTCGGAATTGAGCGTGAAAATAACCGGCATTTTCGGGAACATCGGCTAAAACATAATTGATCTGGTAATAGATGACAATTTCCTGAT
The DNA here is from genome assembly GCA_051660685.1 of Thermoguttaceae bacterium. GTDB lineage: Bacteria > Planctomycetota > Planctomycetia > Pirellulales > Thermoguttaceae > JAVBSX01. The sequence continues at coordinate 78,736 of JBOFQB010000036.1, forward strand.
CTTCAAGATTTTCAATTGTCACTTTTGCTTTTTTGCGAAAAGGCATATTCCAATAACAGTTAAAAGCACTTCCCGGGTTGACGTTAATCATCAAAGAATTGTTTTGGCAGTATTCCTGCCAACCACATGCAAAAAAGTCAGCAAGCGGGGATTCAACAGAGGGAGTTTCTTCTCCGTCCCAATAAAAGCGAATAATCATACTTCGGGTTTTGTGAAGCGGGGCGGGAGTGAGCCAGATTTGCTGAATTGCCCCGCTTCCTTCGATTTCGGCAAGAGTAAAGGTCGAATTTTTGGGTATACGGACATAAGGAGAGACTTTCCAACCTTGACCCAGATCGCGTGCTGCATGAAGTGCAGGTCCGTCCGTTGACATTGCAGCCTTACCTTTTTCCCCTGTAAAATTTTCCGGGCAGATGGAACGGGTTTTTGCGTCGGAAAGAAGGTGCAAGGTGCTTTGATCGACAGAAAGACCGTTAAATGGTTGTTGTGCATAAACACTAAGGGTGAGGAGCAAAACGGCGAGAACGGAGAAAGCAAAACGTTTCATCAAAAAACCTCCTAAATGTGAACGGTAGTAAAGATTTTGTGTGGTCATTAAACAACAGTTTTTCTTGCTTTGCTTTACTTTGTGAGAAAAGCAAGAGTTTGCAAAGCGAATGAGCTTTAACATATTGGCAATGTGCAGTATAGACGGAATCGAAGTTCCCGGTCAACGGTTCCCGCCAAAAAAAACAAGCGAATTGCAACGCCGTTTCGAGGAAATTTGTTTCTCTTGCAATCCGTATGTCTTCCGTTTACAATCACAAAACCGTCCCGAAACAAATGAAAATGTCATCTGCCCTACTATGAAAGCGTCCCTCTACTTTCTCATCCTGATTGCCCCGTTTTTTCACGGTCAACACTCCCTTCTTGCACAAGAGGATTCCCCCCTTGTGTCAACTGTTGAACAATTGGAGGAACATGTTCGATTTCTTTCGGATCGGGAATTGCAAGGACGTCAATTTGGAACAATCGGGGCCCAAAAAACAGCCGAATACATTGCCAATACTTTGAAAGAGGCCGGGTTGAAACCGGGGGGGACAACATCGGGTTGGACAATGATTGCTCAACCGGGAGTTGCGCAATCGGGGATGACTCAATCGGGTGAAAGAACGGGGTTGGAATCGGGGAATCAGGCAATCTCCAATTTTGCGTGTACTTCGATTTTGCAGAATCCGTATTTTCAGCTTTTCAGTGTTGAAGACACTCTTGGAATCAATGTTCTTGCCTATATTCCCGGAACGGACGTGACTCTTGCTCAAGAATGGATTGTTCTTTGCGCTCATTACGATCATTTGGGACAACGGAAAGGGGGGGCACACTATCCTGGTTCCAACGACAATGCAAGCGGGGTTGCGGTTTTGCTGGAACTCGCGCGACATCTTACGGTTGCAGTCAACAACGGCACATTGCGTTTGGACCGAACAGTTCTTTTCCTCTTCTGCGACGGAGAAGAGAAGAATTTGCTCGGCAGTCGGCATTTTGTCCGTTCCCTTTTGGACCGTTGGAAACGGATTCGGGAACAAGAGGGTGAAGAGGAAGCGGGACAGAAAGCAACTGTTTCTGCCCCTCCAAAAATCGTTTGTGCGGTTACATTGGACATGGTTGGGATGCTTAGTGAGGACCGGTTGGAAATTGTTGGACAGCAGAGTGGAACGACTTGGAAAGAGTTACTCGATAGAGCCAATCAAAACGAAGAACTGAGGTTTCGTTGGGAACCGAAAATGTGGAAGAATTCGGATCATTATGCCTATTACGAGGAAAGCATCCCCTCTCTGCTCTTGTTTACGGGTTTGTCCGGTCCCTATCATACATTCGAGGACACGCCTGAACTCCTGTCCTTTTCCGGGATGATGAGAATTCTCAACTTCGTTTGCGAAATGGTCCGGGAGTTGGCGGATTCGCAATCCCGACTGATTCCAACTTGGATTGAGGTCACAACAAGGGGTTTACCGTCCGGGGTTTTCAATTGGGGCAAAACCGGCAAGAATTGCGTGATCGCGTAATCGCGTGATGTCACAGTCCGTTTGGTAATAAGGTAAAGAATTCAGGAGACGGCTCGTTTCAACAAGAGCTGTTTGGGGGGGGCTCGACCGATTGCCGTTTGTCGGCGTCTTTTTTCTTTCATGTCCTTGCGAAATTCTGCAAAAGGGACTAGAATTTGGGGCAACTGTCCTTTTACGGAACGACAGAAATGATTTTGTCGGATTAAATTGGATTAAAATCGAAGTAATCAGGTCAACATTTAACACAACGGCAGAGCGAGAATTATGCACTTAACAGCGGATCAAAAAGCGATTGGTAAAGAAAACTTTTGTGCAACAATCGGAAGTGATTTGGTTCCCCGGGGATCGGAAAATTTGCGGGCCTTTCTCAAACGTGGAAATGGTGCCGACCTGAAATCAGGAGAAGGTCTCGGTTCCGCCTACTTCAATTATGGAACCGTTGATCGTCCCGTTCGTGTTGCTGTTTTAGGAACCGGCGATGAAGGAAGCGTTCTGATCGGGGCAATTAACCCGAAATATGTGCAAGTCGTCGCAATTGCCGATATTCGACCCTTTAACCAATACCGCGCTTTTCATGGTGATGTCGAATCAGAAGCCGCAATGAAAGTCCGAAAAGGGCTTATGAACGTTTATGGTTGGGAAAGCGAAGAAGAAGCCCGAAAACATGTCCGCGTTTATGGTGATTACAAGGAATTGCTCGAAAAAGAACGGAATCACGAAGATGAGGAAACCAAAATCGAAGCGGTCATCATCGCCCTTCCCTTGTTCCTCCATGCTCCAGCTGCAATCGCCGCAATGCAAGACGGTTATCATGTGTTGACCGAAAAGTTAATGGGACATACGGTTGCCAATTGTAAAGAAATGGCATTAGCAGCGAAAAAGTTCAACAAACATCTCGCAACGGGACATCAACGGCATTATAACGTCCTTTATGATGATGCGGTCAAGCTGCTTCAGAGCGGTGTTTTGGGCGATTTGCATTATATTCGAGCGCAATGGCATCGTAACAACCGGCCGGGTAATGACAGTTGGAAACCGTCTATTCCCGACGGATTGAAGAAAGAGGTGGAACTGGACCGGGACGGGAAACCACACAGACTGGGCAAGATAGAGAGGGAGTTAGCGTCGTACAAGAAGAAGGTGAGTGAGTTAGATGCACTTCCTGAAGCGGCTAAAACGGTAAGGGCGGACGAAATTGCTCTTTGGAAGAAGAAGGTTGCCCAAAAAGAAGCACAACTTATGGATGCTGTTCTTGCAACCGGGGGTGAAGCGTTAGGTTTTAACTTCAAAAGTGCCGAAGATTATGGTTATGTGTCCGAACAGATCAAGGTTGACGGGACGAGCGGGGTTTATGACCGTCCTGCGGGGGAAGAATTGATTCGTTGGCGACTGTTTGACCGGACGAGTGCAGGTCTTATGGCGGAGTTAGGCTCACATCAGTTGGATGCAGCGAGCATTTTCATTGCCGCAATGCATGATGGAAAGAAACAGTATCCTCTTGCGGTCAGTGCAACGAGTACACGGTCAATCTTTCCTGAAGATGCGAAAACAGATGGATTGGACCGGGACGCGGACGATCATGTTCATTGTGTTTATGATTATGCGGGGCCGGGTTACAATGTTGAAGACCCTCTTGGAAAGCAACGCAAGATAACGGTTGCGTACTCTTCGATCAATGGAAATGGTTTTGGGGGATACGGGGAGACCGTTTTTGGGACGAAAGGGACATTGGTCCTTGAATTGGAAAAGGAAGCGATGTTGTATCGTGGGGCCGAAGTCGAGAAAAAGACGAAGGTGGTGAAGAAGAAAAATGCGCAAGGTGAGTATCTTGACCTTGACATTTCGGATGAGGGGGACCCTCTTTCTGCGGCGATTGGTTTACAGGCGATTTTCGGCGATGTCAGTCGCGGTTATTGTGAGGAAATCGAGCATTGGGCGTATTGTATTCGGGAGAATCCGACCGTTGAAGCAGATAAACCGCAACCTCGTTGTATTCCCGGGGTCGCCCTTGCCGATGCTGTGATTGCTCTTGTGACGAACATTTCAGCAAATCGGGGTGAGACGGTTGAGTTTAACAAGGCTTGGTTTGACCCGTTTGATGAAGCAACGCCGGAAACGGATTTGTTAGGTGCGGCAGACGGAAAACCGGATTTGAGCAAATACGGGATTTAGAGAGGGAGAAGGTCGTACCTCCTCAAGCCTGATTTTGCAAGTAAAATACAACGTATGAAGCAGAAACAATCCCAATCAACTGAACCGCAACTTGGCCCGGTTACCAAAGCTCAGATTGACGAACTGTTTGAACGACTGAAACAAGGGCTTGGCGAGTTTAGCGTGCTGAATGATGTCATTTTCAAGCACCTTTTTGGCGAGCCGGGCAAAGCCGAACCGCGATTGATGAGCTTGCTCAACGCGGTTCGTAAGCAGATGCAACAGTCGCTCATTACGAAGGTGAAAATCGAGAGTGCGACGAATTATCCGGCCAATCCGGGCGAGAAAATCACTTTCCTTGACATTAAGGCGCAAGACGGCGAGGGATGCTGGTATAATGTAGAGGTCCAGTTAATTAAGCGAGGGCATTTTGTCCGGCGAGTTGTCTACTACAATGCAAAAATACACGGTTCGCAACTTAGCAAAGGTGAGGGGTATGACCGACTTCGCCCGACGATTAGCGTTGTTTTGACCGATTTTGTGCTGTTTGACGACTTGCCGGGTCCGTTTCAACCTTTTCGGATCACGTCCGAGACGAATCCTGAGTATGTGTTGACGGACGATGTGCAGTATGTTTTCATTCAGTTTGGGGGCGAGTTGACGGCGGAATCGTTGATCGGTTTGGTGCCGGAGTTGGCGGACTGGATCAGGTTTTTGAATTTCAAGCGAATCGATGAGGCGACGATGAAAAAGGTACTTTTTGCGAATCCAATGGTTGCGAGTACGGGCCGGGTTTTGACGGAATTTACGGCGGATAAGAAGGCGCGGCAGTTGATCGAGGATGCGGAGAAACATCGTCGGGACTATGATTGGGCAATGCAGTGTGAACGGCGCGAAGGTGAGGCAAGGGGCATTGCGATTGGCAAAGCAGAAGGCAAAGCGGAAGGTAAAGCGGAAATTGCTCGCAAACTTCAGATGGAAGGGTTCGATTCAAACACCATATCGAGAATTACCGGGCTTTCAGAAAATGAAATTGTGAACTTGACGTAAGCCGATGAGGCGGGGCTGGGAACAGTAGCGGAACATGTCAAGGATTCCTTTGTTGCGTCTCCCAACATTAACCTGAGGAGAGGAATTTATGCCGCGCATGTGGTATTATTTCAACGGTTCGCCTGAAATGGCAGGTCCGGTTCCGACAGATGCACTTCGTTTTTTGATAAAACAGGGGGTGATTGATCGGGAGACGCCGGTTTATCAAGAGGGCAAGAGCAAAATGGTCCCGGCAGGAAGTATTGAGGGGCTGTTTCCGCAAGAGGAACGGGCGAACCCCTCACCTCCTTCGTCGGTCCCTCATTCTCATCATTCAAACGCACATCATTCGGCTCCTCATCGTTCAGCAAAATCTGCTCCTTCCTCTCAATCGTCTGCCCCCCCTTCCTCTCCGTCGCAAGGTTCACGACCGGTTCGACAACCGATTGAACCGTTTCACCCTGATTTGGAACCGGTTGTTTCCCAACAACAGGGAGTCCGGCGTTCCCGACCGGTTCCGACACCGATTACAGCCGAAGAATTGGGACCGGGATCGGAGTTGGAAGAAGAACCGGAAATGAGTCTGGTTTCCGAGGACGAGGAGGTTTCGTCGGCGACTGGTTCGAGAACGACTTCCGAACGGCAACCGATTGCAGGTCAACGAACCGTTGCCAATCAACGGGGATATGCCGAGGAGCGAGGGACTTCAAATCAACGGGGGTATGCAAATCAGCGAGGAGTTGCCGATCAACGGACAAGGGGCAACACCGGACCTGTTGTGTCTTCTGTCCAAGAGGACCTTTTAGATGAATTTGCCGACGAAGCGGTTCCTTCTCCTATTCCGCAGTCACTTTTGCAGTCGCAACAAGACCCGCTTCCTCCTCCCGACGCTCTCGATCATTCGGTTCTTCTGCTCGCCCGAATGTCAGGGTTTCAAAAAGAAATTCTTCGGGTTCTCTTGAACTTTGTGCCGATTTTTTTGCTGCTCTTTGCGTTGATTTTTGCGGGAACCTTTCTTTGGCGTTATTTGAGTCAAGATGAGAGGACGCTTGATTCGATCAAACAGTTGGTTCCTGAATCGATTCGGGGGAAGGATTCGGACCGTGAAACTCGAAAAAGCGGTTCTTCCGGTTCTTCCGGTTCTTCCGGTTCTTCAGTCAAAAACGAAACGGCAACAACGGATTCGTCGTCGAGACCGTCCCTTTCTGCGGTTTCCTCGACAACCGATCAAGAGGGAATTCTTGCCGCAAATGATAAGGGTGTTGTGACGATTCGGGGAAAAAAAAACAGTGGAACCGGTTTTCTGGTTGAACCGGGACTCCTCGCAACAAACAGTCATGCAATCAGTATGGAGTTGATGAAGGACTTGCAGATTACCTTTTCATTTGGAGAGGATTCGTACAATGAAACCGTTCAGCCGGAATTGGTGTACGAGGACCCCAAACGCGAAATTGCGTTGCTGAAGATTAAGACGAAAAATCAACCGGTTGACCTTGCTTCATCCTCAACGTATGCCCGGAATAAAGAGGTGACGGTCTTGGGTTGCCCGAATCTTTATGGAGGTTCTTATCAGAAAAATGTTGCTCAGACGGGAAAAATGACTTCGGACACCGAAATTGATTTTTTGCCGTTTTTCCAACTTGACCTAACGGTCAGTCCAAGCCGTTGTGGAAGTCCCGTTTTTGACTCTTCAGGAAAAGTAATCGGCCTCATCACCCTGAAAGGTTATGGAATCGAGGGACCAGCCTATTGTATTCCGGTTAACGATCTGCACAAAGCAATCAGTTCTTGGAAAAACCAATCGGCAAAAGACATCGAGAACTGCAAGGAACAGCATGATTTGAATGTTTACCGTAATCGGGGATTTTTGACAGTTGCGCAGCTTGAAAGTATCCCTGAACGTCGAGCGCAGGAAGAATGTCAAACGAGCATTGACTACCTTGATAAGGTTTTGGAGCGGGACCCCGACAGTGCAATCACCTTTGCGTGTCGGGGACTTCTCAAAGCCCGGATTGGCGATTTTGGCGGGGCTTTTTTAGATGCCGGGAAAGCAGCCAAAATGGATTCATCCAACCCGGTTTTTGCCAAAATGGAGACGGAATTCGGCAAAATAATGAAGACCGCGAAATCGACCGATTCGCCTCTTAAACTGTATGCGTTCGATCAGGCCCCGACCCTTGTTCTTAACGGTATGACCCGAATCCAACCCCGTTTTGAGGGGACGACGGTTCGGGTCTCACGCTCTCAATAAAACCGACATGATGTTGCGCCGCTTTCTTGAAATGATTCGGTTTTCTCACACGCTCTTCGCGCTCCCTTTTGCAATCCTTGCCGGAATGATGAGTTTTGCTGAGACGACAACACCCCTTCCGCTCCTCCGTTTCGCTCTCGGTATCCTCTTCTGCATGATTTTCGCCCGAAGTGCCGCAATGTCATTCAATCGTTGGGCCGATCAACAGATCGATGCACGAAACCCCAGAACGGCAAACCGACATATTCCAAACGGTCAGCTCTCCTCAAAATCCGTCCTCCTCTTCACCCTGCTCTGCTCGCTCGCCTTTCTCGCATCCTCCTGTCTCTTCCTCCCCCAAAACCCAATCCCCCTCATCGGCTCACTCCCCGTCTTATTCTTCCTCTTAGGGTACAGTTTCGCCAAACGATTTACCTTTCTCTCCCATTTCTGGTTGGGCATCTCTCTCATGCTCGCCCCAATCGCCGCTTGGGTCGCTGTCCAACCTGAATTGTCCCCCGCCCCCTTCCTCCTCGGTTTCGCTGTCCTGTTTTGGGTCAGCGGATTTGACATTATTTATGCGACACAGGATTATGAATTTGACGTGCAAGAAGGACTCAAAAGTATTCCAGCTCGGTTTGGTGTTCAAAAGGCTCTCCAAATCGCCGCTTTCCTCCATTTGCTCATGTTCTTGCTCCTCCTCGCCTTACCCCTTGTCTATCCCCGGTTTGGACACATCTACTATTGCGGAGTCGGCGTGATCGGTCTGCTGCTTTTTGCGGAACATGCACTGATTCGCCCCAAAACAGTTCAAGAAAGTGGTGCAACAGAGGTTCTGGACCTTTCCCGGGTCAATCTTGCCTTTTTTCACCTCAATTCGCTCATCTCACTTGGACTTTTGGGAATCGGTCTCATTGACCTTTTTTATTAACGCGAGAGAAATGTTGAAGCGTTCACAAAAAAATCCGTTTTGTGGTCAGGTTCATTGAACCGTATCTCAAAATCCGTGTCCTCAATGCTTAACTAATATTAGGGCGTGTTCACACAAACAAGATTTAGATGAACGTTGCATGAATTTATGTGATTGTTCGACACAACGGAGATAATTTTGTAATAGACTTGTTCGAGAACTCAAATTATCTTGCCTATTTTGTCAATCGCCAACATTTTTGGCAGAATAGGTAAAATTCCCCAATTCATTCAGAGGAAGTTGTTTTGGGAATCACCACAAAAAACACGAACATTTTTACGAAAACCTCACGAAATACAGAGTTTCATGTCTTTCGTGAGGAATTTCGTATGTTTCGTGGTTCATTGTTTTCAAAATCATTGAACCGACCTTTGAACGGGTTGAAATTTTGTGCGTAGTTCGTCACAGACCCCTGCAATTCTCAGTCCGTTCTCGAACAAGTCTATTAAAAAGTGGGATGTAGAAACGAATGAGAGAAGGTAGAAGAAAAACAGAGTCAAACAAAAAGGAGCATCACACAAAAAAAAGGAAACCGGTTGATTTACGGGATACTGTTCTCTTCTCGTTTCCCTCTTCTTCACTCCTATCTTCTACCTTCTACCTTCTATCTTCTTGTTAAGGGTTGATCCGAATAACATTTTTGAAGTCCGATTTGCTTTCGTTGATTTTTTCCTCATTACCAAAAACACAAATGTTATTCTGCTGCATTGCTTGACGAAGCGGCGTTGCAAATCCTCGCAAATCTTCAACGGTCGTTGAAAGAACCGTGTCCCGGTCTTTCTGGACCTCTTCCTGTGTCAGTCCAACAATATATCGGATACATGCACTTGTCCCCTTTTCGGCTGGAGTTCTCGGTCGGTCCATTCCCCCCGTCGTCGCTATAATCGCTTTTGTCAGGTCCAAGTCCGACATCTCCATATTTTCCAGAAAATCAGCCGTTCCATCAAAAATTTTCAGCGTTCGTCCCAAATGAGGGTCACGATATGACATCAAAGTCAACAAACCGGATCGATCCGCGCCAAAACCACTTCCATACGCCCCTCCCTGAACTCTGATGTTATTCCAGAGATAACCCGTTTGTAAAATTTTTGTCAGAACATTCCATTTCCCGGAATACTCAAAACCATCTGCCCGAAAATCGGCTGCTTTTGCAACATATTGGACCCGAGAAGGGATAATGACCGCTTCATTGGCTTGATTTGGTTCAAAAATAATAGATTGGCGAACAAAATCAAAAGAAGGAATTGCGTTGACAAAGTTGGTCAAGGTTCCTTGCAACTGTTCAAATTCGTCTTTCGGGACAGTAATGCTAAGCAACATTCCCTGACGGTTGAACAGCAATCGGGCTGCTTCTTTCAACTTCACAACCAGTTCGTCCGATTTGGCGTCAAAATTCTTTTCCAAATCAAGCAAAAATTGATAATAAGGGAGACCGCCGATTGCATCTTTATAACGATGAACGGGGGAGAAGTACGAAGCAGCCCTTAACTGGGCAAATTCATGTCCGGCTGAAAGAAGTTGTTGCTCCATTCCAACCCGTTGTTCCTTGACAATCTCATTCAACCGTGTCTTATCCTCATATTTCGAGGTCAACATCATCTCGGCAATCAACTCCAATCCTTTTTCCAACTTGGGGAGCATCGTCTTCGTCCCAAAAGAAAACCGGGGATAGTAATTCGTGTTGGAATCTTTGCCGGAAATCGCCGTATAACCTGTTCCAATTCCCCCCGTATGAATGTTCACCTCGCTCGTCAAATCAGCATAAGTGTACTTTTCCGTGTCAACACTGCCAATAATTTCAGCAAGCAACGAAGTGTAGGGAACCCATTCTAAAGGAATCGACGAAGCGTCAAAATAGACGGTCAAATAGGCTATTTTGTTCGTTTCCAGATCGTGATTGAGGACGGTTGTTCCCCCAAGTGTGTACTTGGCAATCGGAAACTCTTCCGCTTTAGGATCAATATCACTCAAGTCCAACGTTGGAATCTTCGCAACATCTTCAGGTGAATCCGGGGTCGCCTGTCGCGCAATCAAAACCTGCTGTTGCGCCTTAATCTGCTCAACCTGCTCCTCCGAAAGTGACTTGCGAATCTGCTCCAATCGCTGTTTAGTGTTCTCACTGTTTTCCTTATCCAACCCCTGTTTCGGTTCCAACACCAAGAGCAGACGAGCCGGATTGTCAAGCAGTTTTTCCTGAATCAACTTTTCAAAATAATGATTCGGAACCTCTTCCTTGATTTTCTTGAGAACCGGTTCAAACCGCAGATACATGAGCGGATCAGCGTCATAAGCCCAAGAGTCAATCAACTGCATATTGACAACGAGACCTTTGGGATAACGAGAAACTTGGAATTCACGCAAAGAAAATTCCGTCCGATTGATTGCCCCCTCAATCAACTTTCGGTCAATCCCCTTTGCAACCAATTCTTTGAGCGTGTTGTTGACAATGTTCTCGAATTCCTCTTTTCGGTTGGGATTCGTGTTCTTGACAATAATGCCAAACCAGGGTTGGACAATCGAGTTCTCCCAAATCCCCTCAACGTCCATTCCCAAATCAGCATCAATCAAGGCCCGACGTAAAGGGGCTGCTTGTGAATCAACCAAAATGTAGGAGAGCAGGTTCATTGCAAAGTGCATTTCTGCGTCCGGGGAATTCCCAACAACGTAATTCAAACTCAAAAATGTTTTGTCTTCCGTCGAATCATCAGGATCAACCGAATAAAAATCATGTACCTCTTTCGGTTCCGTTGGAGTTGGTTGCAAAACAATCCCCGAATCAACAATTTGCTGGTCAAAGTGGTTCAGGTACTCCTCGTTGAGAAATCGGAATTGTTCCTCAAGATTCCCATTTCCGTAGAGAAAAATCAAGGAATTCGACGGATGATAATACTTGTTGTGAAACTCAACAAACTGTTCTTGCGTCAACTCAGGAATTGCATTCGGTTCTCCTCCCGACTCAAAACCATACGTTCCATCTGGGAACAAATTCCGGTCAATCAGTCGATACAGTAAACTATGTGGAGAGGAAAAGACCCCTTTCATCTCATTGTAGACAATTCCATTGTATGTCAGTTCGCCCGTTTCCTCATCCACTTCATAATGCCAACCTTCCTGCATGAGAATTTCGGGGACATCCTTCAAACGGGGAAAGAAGACAGCATCCATGTAGACGTGCATGAGATTCATAAAATCTTTCTCATTCCGGCTTGCAACAGGATACATAGTCCGATCACTTGAGGTAAAGGCGTTCAAAAACGTTTGCAATGATCCTTTCAAGAGATCGACAAACGGCTCTTTGGACGGAAAATTCCGCGACCCGCAAAGAACGGAATGTTCCATGATATGCGCAATGCCTGTATCATCCGTCGGGGGTGTACGAAAGGTGATTGAAAAAACCTTATTATCATCTTCACACACAAAATAGAGGAGTTGTGCTCCACTTTTCTCATGTTCATAGAGTTGGGCTTGTGCTTTGACTTCTTCGACATCTTGTGTCCAGAGTTGTTTGAAACCGTGAATCATGGTGTTTTCCTTTAAGGGAGGTGAAACCGGATTGGTCGTTTCAAGTGCTCTTGCCAAAACAGGTATTCCTGCCAAAACAATCACAAAAAGTGAAATCAGCAAGGCACTTAAAATCTTTTTCTGATGTATTTTCATAGTATTTTTTCTGCAAAAAACGCAAAAGGAAGGAGAAACCGGGAAAACAACGGAACCTGTTTCATTCACAATCGTCTCCAACAGTATCGACTTCGAGCGGGATTATAACGGATTTCCTGTTAGTTGCCTACTCCTTGTCAAAAACAACAAAAAAACAGGAACGAAACGAGAAAAATCTGTCGAAACCGAATGAAAGGTCAACCCGACTCTTCTCCCCGTTGACGTTCAGTCACGTCGCTCTATCAAACCTTTGTAACGTGCGAACCGTCTCGACTCGCGCCGCTTCGTTAGCGTCCTGTCCCTCTGTTCAAGAAGCATCTCGGCGTTCAAACCCTATTTTCAGCATAGATGGATTAACCGTTTTTTTCCTTGAAAGTTATTTCACCGATTCATTTTACGGCTGTTTTTCCAATTCTTACCAAAAAAGAAAGGATTTGGTTTTGATTTTTTGAAAAAGTGACCTATTCTTGGGTGAGTATAAATCTCTCCCTAGACGGATTATAACTATTTTACTGAACTGTATCACCTTTTCAAGACACGCAGGAGACGCAAATGTCCATAACCGACATGTCTTTAGTCCTCGAATTCGTTCAAGAAGCACGCGAATACATGGATGAAGTCGAACCGACTTTAATCGAGTTGTATCAAGGTTCAGACGCTTTGGGGGAGATTGACCCGGAATTGATTAACATGATTTTCCGGTTGTTTCATTCCATGAAAGGAAGTGCCGGTTTTCTCGCTTTTACAACCGTCGTCGGGGTCACACATGAAGCCGAAACCTTGTTGGACAAAATTCGGAATGGAAAACTGCACTTGACGGGTCCAATGACGGAAACATTGTGTCGGGCAATTGATCTTTTTCGGGACATGCTCGATCAAATTGCCGAAACGGGGGAAGATTCGGGATACGAACAGCGGGCGGAAAAGTTGATTTCCCGGCTGAAACGGCATGTTTTGGGTGATGATTCGGATGATGAAGAGTCGGGATCCGTTCAAACCGTTGTTGTCTCTGAACCGAAAAAGGAGGAATCCTCACCTAAAGCACCGATTGGACCGGGCCCGGTTCCCGGATCAGGAAAGTTGACACCATTTTCAGCAGCCAATTTTTCCGTCGATCAGATTCCTTCAACGTGCAAAATATCAATGGATGATATTCTGGCGTTGCAAGCAGCTGCAGTTGCTGAAGAAAAGGCAGATGCTGAGTTGGAATTGGCAATGAAAGAGAAAGGGAAGGGGAAAGAGAAGTCAAAAGAACAGACACAAGAGGACATTCAGCGTGAAATCATAGCGGGAGAGCAATCGGGGGAGAAAACAGCGTCAGAAACGGCAGATGCAATCGAGGATGTGACAACGGCGTTGCAAATGTCGCCTGAAATGCGAGTTGGTTTTGTTCAGGAAGGGGTCGAACAGATTGATTCGTTGGAACAGGCGTTGTTGTTGGTGCTTGATGAAAATGTGGACCGTGTTGAACCCCTTAAAGACGCTTTTCGTTATATTCACAGTTTCAAGGGGAACTGCGGTTTTATGGGATTGCGTGATCTGGAGCAATTGAGTCACACAATGGAGACGTTGTTGGACATGCTCCGTAATGGTGAAATGCCTGTCTCGGAGTTTGTTGTTGGAAAACTGCTCCGACTGCTTGACGTGTTGCGTGATGCTGTTTCCAACTTGGAATCTGGCGGAGATGGACGAATCAAGGACCTGTCCTATCATATTCGGAAACTGAACAGTATCATTTCTGGGGAAGACCAACCCAAGAATGAGGGGGGGGCAGTTGGTTCAACGGTTGTTGCACCCAAGAAGGAGACGGTTTCGACATCATCAGGGGTTCCGATTGAAATGGGAAAACCGGCTCCAACGACGGGAATTGGCGGAGTATCCCAATCGGTAATGGGGGGAGGAGCAGGCGGGGCGGGCGGAGCTGGAGGAGCGAGTTCGAGTGCGGCGACAAAAGCGAAACAGGACATTCGCGTTGATTTGCACAAATTGGACATGTTAATCAACTTGGTTGGCGAGCTGGTGATTGCCGAGTCTATGGTAACACGATGTCAGGCTGTTGCGCATGTTGAGGATGAGTATTACAATCGGGCCAAACATCAGTTGCGCCGTATATGTGATGATATTAAAGACGTTTCCATGTCGGTTCGCATGATTCCTCTTGCAGCGACCTTCCGTAAAATGATTCGTCTGGTCCATGATCTTGCAACCAAATCGGGCAAAAAAATCAAACTGAATTTGATTGGCGAAGAGACAGAAGTCGACAAGACGGTGATTGAGCAGATTGCCGATCCCCTTGTTCACATTGTTCGGAACAGTTGCGATCACGGTTTGGAAGGACCGGAAGAACGCTTAAAGTCGGGGAAAAACGAAGTCGGTGTTGTGACAATGGAAGGTCGACATGAGGGGGGAGAGGTCTGGATATTAATTAAAGATGATGGTCGGGGATTGAATCGTGAACGGATTATTAACAAGGCGATTGAGAAGGGATTGGCGGGACCTGAAGTCAAGGATTGGTCGGATGATCGGATTTTTCGGTTGATTTTCGAGCCGGGCTTTTCAACAGCGGAAAAGATCACCGATGTTTCAGGTCGGGGCGTTGGAATGGATGTTGTGAAACGGAACATCGAAAAGTTAAATGGTCGGATTGACATCCAAAGTCGTCCAGGTGAGGGATCGACATTTATTTTAAGGATACCGTTGACATTGGCGATTATTGACGCGATGCTCGTTCGGGTTGGTCAATGTCGTTATATGATTCCAACCTTGAGCATACGCGAAAGTCTGGTTCCTATGATGAATCAGATAACAATCACGCCGGACGGAAAGGAAATACTCCGATTACGCGAAGAAATGGTCCCGATTGTCCGTCTGTATGATGTTTTTGGACAACGACCTGGTTCCGAACGGTTGAAAGATGGTATACTGATCGTTGCTGAAGATAGTGGTCGTTCGTTTGCGATTTTTGTGGACGAAATTGTTGGTCAACAACAAACGGTTATTAAGGGATTGCCGGATTATGTTGGTAAGGCAAATGGTTTTTCCGGTTGTACCATTCTCGGAGATGGTTCCGTCAGTTTGATTATCGATATTGGTTCACTCAGTCAGATGAATACCTCCTTTGCGGCATCTCCCTGTAATAAAGCAGCTCTTTGGGGGGACAAACCTGTTGCGTCGACAACATCGGATGATCCCGATTCCTTTGCTTTTTTTGAAGAAAAAGTGAAAGAAGTTGCGGAAAAATAAGAGTAAGTGTTGTAATCGGGACGTTCTGTCAGTACAATCGTTTCTCTGGACAATCACCGTGTTGGGTTCGACTGCTCACAAGTTTGGTTTTGCGATTTGAACCGAGACGGGTCGGACGGATTTGTTGACCACAAAACACACGAAAGACACGAAAAACGGTATTTTGTGAGGTTTTCGTGTTTTTTGTGATTTTCGTGGTTCAAAAATGAAAATTGCTCCTTTTCGCAAAACGTGTTTGCGGACTGCGTGTTGGGTGTTAGAGTTCGTTTGATGTGAATGTTCTATGAAGTCGAAGGTGTCAACCGAGCAAACTGTTAAAGAATCGGAAAGGAAGTTGTCGATTCGAAGGAGCATCAACGGGTTAGGGCAATGTGAGTGTTGCAAGAGGTAAAGGATTCCACATAAAGATGTTGTGAAAAAGGTCAGGCGAAAAAACGGACATCGTGAGTTGGTGAAGGAAGTATGGAGAGTTCAAACAAAAAAATGCTTTTGGTTGCTCAGTCCCTTGAGGAAGTCAAAGGGGATTTGGGCCGGACATTTAGCCCGGAAGAAGCACATTTGGTGCAAGACCCGGTTGAGGCGATTGTCCAGATTGCAACGACGGAACTTCGCGGGGCCTTTTTTTCCAGTTCCTTCGTCAAGTCGGCTTTGCATGTCGAACATCTTGCTAAAGAACATTCCTTACTGAATATTCTTCCAATCGGCGTTGTTCTTGTCGATAAACAACACAATGTGACTTGGTGTAACGATCAGTTTCGACGTTGGTGTGGGATGGACGTTTCCGTTTTCGAGGAGATTGACCCCATTTTGCAACATCCCTTTTATGAGGTGTTTGGGGAACCGACGATAACGGGACCTGATTTCTGTCCGTTTCATACGGTTTTTGAACAGTTTGAACCGACACAGACTTCGTTGCGAACGCCCAATAATGAGTATTACCAGATGGATGTTGCGCCGGTTCCAACGCCGAAATCGTCTCCCCAACATGTGATTGTTGTCTTGCGAGACATCACGGATTTGACACTTTCCGAGCAACGGTTTGAGACGATTCTTCAAGTAGGGGCTGATTTATCGAATCTAACACCTGAACGACTTTTCGAAATGTCGGTTGAGGAACGGATTGATCTGTTGCGTCTGAACATTATTCGGAATACACAGGAAGTCCTTGATTATAATGTGGTTGAGATACGATTGCTTGCATCTGAGGAGCCGCTTTCCTCACAAGAACCTGGTGTTCTCGAACCGTTATTGTCTTTTGGAATGGACGAAGCGGCAAGTAATCGACGGTTGTATGCGCAAGCAGAAGGAAATGGAGTAACCGGTTATGTTGCAGCAACGGGAAAAAGTTATTTATGTGAAGATACGTCCGAGGACCCCTTATACATTCAGGGTGCTGAAGGGGCCAAAAGTTCTATGACAGTTCCCCTGATACACCATGATAAGGTGATCGGGACCTTTAATGTTGAAAGTCATGAAGTGGGGGCATTTACGGAAAGTGATTTGCGTTTTCTTCGTATTTTTGCTCACGCTGTTGCAGGAGCAATTCACACGCTTGATCTTTTGACCGCCGAAAGAGCCGGTTCGACTGTTGCAAGTGTTGAAGCAATTCACAGCGCGGTTGCTCTCCCAATTGACACGATACTGAATAATGCGCTTTATCTTCTTTCCCGTCAGGTCGATCTGGACCCAGAAATGCTGGAACATCTGAGTATTATTAAATCGCAAGCAAAAGCGGTCAAATCGTTGATCCAGAAGGTTGGACAGAGTATGACGCCGATTCAGGCACATCCTTTTCCCCCGGATGATAAATATGCTTGGTTGAAGGGGACTAACATTTTAGTTGTCGATCCCGACGAGAATGTCGTGGTTTCCGTGAACGAAATGCTCTCCCGTTATGGTTGTAGTGTCGATTCGGCTCCTTGCGGAAAACAGGCCCTGCTTATGGTACAGAATGAGAAGTACGATGTCATTTTGGCCGAAATGCGAAGAGCCGAGTTAGGTGATATGAACGGATATGAACTCTATCTCGATTTACGCAGTATATTGGGGACTCCTCTTGTTCCGCTCATTCTTATGACGACTTTTGGTTATGACGCCGAACATGTTCAGGTCAAAGCGCGCGCTGAAGGTATTAACACCTATCTGTTCAAACCGTTTAACCTTGACAAACTGTTAGGTGCTGTTGAAAAGGTGCTGAATCGCAAATAAGAAATACGTCAAATGCAGAGAGAGCAAGACGAACAATGAGAATTGGCATTTTTGGAGGAAGTTTTGACCCCATACATCTCGGGCATCTGCTCTTAGCCGAAACCTGTTTACACGTCTTCCAGTTGAATCGTATCATCTTTGTGCCGACTGGACGGTCCCCGCATAAACCAAACCAAACCGTCTTGCGGGGAGATGAAAGAGCCGAAATGATCAATCTGGCGGTTTCCGGTTACTCCGAATACAGTGTGAGCCGGTTTGAAATTGAATCGAACAGTGTCTGTTACACAGTTGAAACGTTGCGACATTTTCAAGCGACTCTCTTGGACCCGGAATTGTACCTGATTTTGGGAGCCGATTCGTTCAACGATCTTCCGTATTGGAACCAAACGGCTGAAATCTGCCGTCTTGCAATCCCCATTGTCGCTTTTCGTCCCGGTTACACTCCCCCTTACTTTGAAGCCCTTTCCCAATTTGTCCCGCAAAACCGTCTTGCCCTTTTTCGGGATCATTTGGTTGCAATGCCGCAAATAGACATTTCGTCGAGTCAAATACGAACCCGCATTGCGCAAGGAAAAAGTATCCGTTTTCAAACACCCCGGGTCGTTGAATCCTACATCCAAACACATCGTTTATATTCGGAGGAATAAACGGTTGGACTGAGAGAACGGCAAAGTCGACACCATTTTTTTGAGTTGTTGAACAAGTCTGATAGAAGAAGCGTATTGACCGTAAAGCGTGTATGTTTGCCAATGTAGGACAAAAAATTCCCAGATTGCCCGGTTCTTCTAATTTAACGTGTCAGTGTGAGACTTACGTCCCTCTTCCAGCTTTTCTCATTTCACCTTTCTTGGGAGATAAGATTGGTTTCCAAAGACTCGCAAATTTTGTGGGGTCACAAAAATGTCATCTCCAACCTCTAATTGCAATTCGGCGAAATCCTGATGAGAGATTTCAGCAATCAAAATATCATCCGTGTCGGTTAACAACTCAATACGAACCCGAGCTCCTGCCGAATGAATTCGACTGACCTTTGCTTCAAGACTGAATGTGTCTTCTTGGGGCGAGTGTGACAGAACTAAATCGTGAGGTCGAACGAAAACAGATGCCAACTCACTTGCCGAATCGACCGAGGAGAGAGCGTCCGCCTCATATTCGTAAGCAAAGTTCCCAATTTGTAATTTGCCCTGCTTCAAACGACCATGAAAATGGTTGACGGAACCGAGAAAATTCATCACAAACTCGGTTTCAGGGTGATGAAAGACCTTATCCGGGGTTCCATGCTGTTCAATCCGTCCGAGATTCATAACGGCAACCCGGTCAGCCAATTCAAGGGCTTCATCCTGATCGTGAGTCACAAAAACACTCGTCAAGCGAATTTCTTCATGTAAACGTCGCAACCAAGATCGGAGTTCCTGACGGACTTTGGCGTCAAGAGCACCAAACGGTTCGTCCAAAAGAAGAATTTTGGGTTCAACCGCTAATGCACGCGCAAGTGCAACCCGTTGTCGTTGTCCCCCCGATAATTGATGTGGATGACGGTCTGCAAGATTTTCCAACTGTATCAATTGGAGAAGGTCCATCACTTTTTGACGAATCTCGCTTTTGTTAGGACGTGTTCGTCGAGGACGAATTCTCAGCCCAAATGCAACATTTTCAAAGACGGTCATGTGACGAAAGAGGGCATAATGCTGAAAGACGAAACCAACGCCGCGATCTCCCACTTTTTGTCGGGCAACATTTTCTCCAGAAAAAAGGATTTTTCCGCTTGGATCGGTTGGTTCTTCCAAACCGGCAATAATTCGGAGTAAGGTTGTCTTGCCCGATCCCGACGGACCAAGCAGCGCAAACAGTTCCCCCGAGTCAATCGCTAGACTCACATTGTCAAGCGCGCGAAACTCGCCGAACTGTTTTGTGATGTTCCTGACCTCTATGCCCATATTGGTTTCTGCTTATGCTCACATCTGTGCTGTACTTGCTCTTCTATCCTCGATTTTCAACGTCCTATCTCCCCCTTCCTAAACTCCTATCTCCCCAAATGTAGGTCACATAATTGGCTTTAGGAGAAAATTTTTCACCTTAGGGACCCATTTTTTGCTTTTTTCCCGAAAAAGTCGTCAATTCAACCCCCGATTTGTCAACGATCAAGCGAAGACGACCATCTAACATGGTGTGAAAAACGGTATATCCTGCCTTTTGAAATTGTTCAATCACCTCTTCTTTGAACGTAAAGCGACCGCCGCTTATGAGAAGTGTTTGCGGAGTTGCCCATTTCAAAAGCGATTCCGTCAAGGTCGATTGTCCTCCATGATGAGGGACCAAAAGAAGAGGGCAAGATGTGGGAGGAGATTCGAGAAAGGGAACATCGAGAGAGTAATTCTTTTTTTCCAAATCGCCTGAAAACAGAGTCCGAAAACCGCGATGTTCGAGCAACAGAACCAGACTGGTTGAATTGGCGTCAACCGACTCCCAATCTTCTTCCATGCTGTTTTTCGGGGGATGCAAAACGGACAATTTCACATTGGAATCAACGTTAATCCAATCGCCCTGTCCAATGAGGAAAATGGGAATTTGATGTTTTTTGAGCGTTTCAGCAAGAGAGTCAATCGCGGGATTGTCTTTCAGAAACATGTAGGGAGAAACGTAAACAGCCCCAATTGTAAACCGTTCTGCCAAGATAGGAACCGCATTAAAATGGTCGGTGTCCGAATGTGAGAGAATGATTGCATCAATTCGGGTTTTACCTTTACTCCATAAAGCCCGGGATGTCACATCTGCCCCTATTTGAGGACGAGAGAAACAACCGGCGTCGTAAAGCAAGACTTTATTTTCAGGCGTTAGAATCAATGTACTTGCACCATGTCCAACGGAGAGAACGTCGATTTCGAGTTGGTCGTTTTGGGTTCGGACTGAATCCCGGAAATAACCGTAATTCCAACCGATCAAACACCAAATGAGCAAACCGGCGAAGATGAAACGGCGTTGGGGTCGAATTGCGGGAAAAAAGGTGAGAAAAAGAATAGGAACGTAGAAACCAAGAGTCCACCATAAAGGGGGAGCGGGGAACCAACAGTAAGCACCTGGAAGTTGGTGAAACAGATCGAGCAGGTCCTGCAACAGGGAAAAAGCCCAAGATGCCGACCAACCGGTCAGATAAGCAAGAGGGGGAAAAATCCAAGCAAACAGCATGGTTGCCAAACTGCTGAGCAGACCGATTGACAGGGGAATCCAAAGAAGGGGATTGACCAAAAGAGCAACGGGTGTAATCAGGTGAATACGGCTGAGAATGAGCGGAAGAGAAAAGAGGGAGATACAGAGTGAGATGAGAAAGAGTCGGAAAAACGGCAAGAACAGGACGCGAACGACAAGGAGAAAGGCGAATCGCCAAGAAGAATGGTGAATGTCAATCGGGGCGATTTTTTTGACCCTGAATAGGGTTTCTGTTTTCGGCATCCAAAGAAAAACCGACGTTGCGAGAAACGAGAGTTGGGTTCCGAATTGAAACAAGTCACTTGGATTGCAGATCAACACAATCAGGGCCGTTGCACTCAGTGTATTGATTGCGATTAAGCGGCGATTGAAGAACAGTCCATAACAGACAAGGAGGACGAGCAAAGAGGCCCGAAAAGCGGGCGGTCGTCGATCTGTGAGAAAAAAGTACAGAACGATAAAAACGATCAGGAGCAAAACAGATTGACGAATGGAAAGGCGCAATGCGCGACAGAAGATAAACAGTGAACCGGCAATGAGCGAGATGTGCAGACCGCTGATTGCGAGAATGTGCATTGTTCCTGTTTCAAGCAACGTCCGATTGGTTTCCTCATCCACTTCTTCTCGAAAACCGAGCAATGCAGCACTTGCAAAGGGACTTGCTTTTTCTGTGAGATAAAACTGTAAATTTTTTTGAGCATTTCGTCGAATTGATTCAAACAAACGGGCGAGAGAGAAGAGGGATGATTTTTGGACGATGCAAGCGTCGGGAGATGGAACGCGGAGAACGGCGAGCACTCTTCGTGTTCTCCAATAAAGACTTGCGTCAAAATCATCAGGATTTTTTGAGGCGGTTGGAGAGGACAAATGCCCGTATAATTCCAGTGTATCTCCGATTTGGGGAAGAGCCGCTTCTCCTTCGACAACAACAGCAAGACGTCCTGCAATCGTTTTCCAATGTTCACGATCACGAATTTCGTTGACTTGCAAGAGAAAAAGGGTTTGCGGTTCCGGTTGGATCAATTGCCCCATTGAAACCGGTTGTGCAGCTCGATGATCGGCAGATTCGCAGACGACACCTCGTAAACAGACAGGTTGCGGTTCCGTTGTTGCGTAAAGGGCAATAGGATTGGGTTCAAAATAGTTCCAATAGAGGTTATACCAAGAACCGAAAGTAGCAAAAATAGCGAGGAGAATCAGGAGTGTTGGAATGAGGGGACGAGATTGGGAGAGGGAGACGATCAAACACCAAGAGAGGAGAGAAGCGGCAAAGAGTCCCAACCAAACGACAAGGGAGGGGGAGCAAAACCGATCCGTCAGGATTCCCAGACAAGCAACGAGCAGGCAGATTGCAAGCGGTTCTCGCGCATAACCCCGGTCTTTCATCGTTGTGGTTTTGGCGTTGACAATACTTTGGGACTCCACAAATACACAGCTTTTCTAAACACAGACTCTACATAATGTAGACTTTACAAAATTCAGACCTTACAGAAAACAGACTCGATAAAATGGATTGTTTACAAATGGAGTGTCGTCAATATACGAATACATGGAAATGCCCGGATTGTCTTTGTACAAATATTCGGGGGACCTCAAAAATCGGACACATGTCGTTCCGCTAAACACTTTGAACCTTAAAACGGGGGACAATGCGGGCGGAATGCCCGCATTCTAGGGAAATTTTTGAGGTGTCTTTATGTCCGAAGACAAATCGGCAAGATGCCCTATTCTCGGTCCTATATTTCTTTCACAATTCGGCAAGGGTTTCCAAGGGCAAGAACATGATCGGGCAATGATTTGGTAACGACACTGCCCGCTCCAATTGTTACATTGTTGCCAATTGTTACACCCGGAAGAATGATACTCCCCCCCCCAACCCAAACATTATCCCCAATTGTAACAGGCGCACTTCGTGAAACCGCAAACGGAAATCCCTCAGTCGTTTGGGAAAGAAACCGTTCTGACGCTCGAACAGGATGATAAACAGTATAAATATGAACCCCGGGCGCAATCAATGCATTCTCCCCAATCGTAATCCAGTTACAATCGAGAAACACGCAATTCATGTTGATCTCGCAATTGTTCCTCAATCGTATAAATTTTCCGTAATCCACATAAAAGGGGGCCGTTATCTGCGTCTGCGGTCCCCGCGAACCTAACCAAAGATCAAGAATCCGCATCTGTTCCGCCCGGTCTGAAGGAGACGTCTGATTGTACTGTTGCATGAGCGTCTTCCCCGTATTCCACATCTCAAGCAACTCAGGATCAGCCCCGTCAAACAATTCTCCAGCCAACATTTTCTCTTTTTCCGTCATGTTATTCACCTTTTTCCTTCTTTTTATTCTCCCTTTTCCTTCTTCTTGGACAACAACCAATCATAAAGCTCCATGTTGTTGTACGTCTCTGTCCAAGAATCATGGTTGACTCCAGGATAAACCGTTAAGTCAACGTTTTTCCCCCCTGCTGCTTTGATTGCATCAACTATTTTGACACTTGCATCGAGTTTGACAACGGAGTCAGCTGCGCCGTGAAACGCCCAAATCGGGATGTCAACCAGTTTATGCGCTTTAGAGACATCTCCTCCCCCGCAAATCGGGACAACGGCTGCAAAACGGTCAGGTCGCAACATTGCCCAATTCCAGCTCGCAAATCCCCCCATACTCAATCCTGTCAGATAGACACGACTTTTATCAACCTTAAACTTCTTCTCGATTTCGTCCAAAAACTTGTCCAGCTTTTTAACCGACCAGACTTCTGTTTTGTCACATTGAGGAGAAATAACGATAAACGGGCAGATGTTGCGGTATTTTTCTTCAAGAAGCAAACGCGGGGGACCATGTTTCGCTACAATGTCCAGATTCTGTCCCCGTTCCCCCATTCCGTGCAGAAAAATGAGAATCGGCCAGTTTTTTTCCGACGATTCTTCATAATCAGCCGGAAGAAACGCCCAATAAAGATAATGGGCCTTTTTCAGCTCCTTCAGTTCCGCCGATTCCTCGTCACTTGCAATTTCAGGATTGGAAAGATTGACCTCAAAGAACAGTCGTTGAGCAACCTGAGTCCCCGGTTGCGGTTTTGTTTCCTTCTCCTCTTCAGCACGAACAACATTTTGATTCAACAAACAGGACATAAGGAACAAGGTGAGTGTATAAGCAAGCGAACGTGTAAAGGACAATGATCGGAAAATCATAAACAACTCCTAAAAAAGGGTTTATAAGCAACAGTTCAAAAGTAATCGTCGGATTTCAAAATAGCAGCCGGAATCATAAATGTTCGGTCAAACCGATTGCATACACTTTGACCCGCTGTTAACACGGTCTTTTCAAAATTCAGTCTCTAATCAGAAACGGGTTCTAAAGGGTTAAATCTGTTCAATCACAATACTTGGGTCCTGCTGTAAATGCCCAATAACGAATTGGGGGACCCGACAATGCAAAATGGTCATTGTTTCGGTGTATTCCCGGGTCAAAATCTCCCCTTCCCGGGCAAGATAGGCCGGAATTTTACCATTTTCAATTGGCAATTCAACTTTCAAATCGAGAAATTCTTTGCTCAAGACGTCAGAAACCGCAACTGTCAACTGTTCCAGTCCCAAACCGCGAGCTGCGCTGATCGGGACAGCATTGGGAAATTGCGACCGAATCCCGTCCAACTGGTCCGGCGATTCAATCGCGTCCATCTTATTCAACACCAACAGAGTATCCTTCTCCTGCAAATTCATGTCCAAAAGAACCTGATTGACCGAAGTCACTTGCTGTAAAAGTTCAGGAGAGGTTGCGTCGGCAACATGAATGAGCAAATGAGCTTGATTCGCTTCTTCTAGGGTTGCTCGGAAAGACGCAATCAAATGATGCGGCAGATTGCGGATAAAACCGACAGTATCACTGAGCAGAACAGGTCCCCAACCGGGGAGAAACCAACGTCGGGTTCGTGTATCAAGCGTTGCAAAGAGTTGATCCTTGACGTAAACGTCCGATTCGGTCAACCGATTCAAGAGCGTACTTTTTCCGGCGTTGGTGTAACCGACCAGACAGACGGTCCGCGAACCTTTTCGGGCTGCAACTTCTCTTTCTCTCCGAGCATGAATGGAGTGCAACTGTTCTTTCAAATCGCCGATTCGTTTTTGGGCAAGACGACGGTCAATTTCAAGTTGTTTCTCCCCGGGACCGCGCAGTCCAACCCCTCCAACCGTTTGCCGTTCTAAATGCGTCCACATTTTCCGTAATCGGGGCAACGAATACTCCAGTTGCGCCAGTTCAACCGCAAGTCGGGCTTCATACGATTTCGCCCGCGACGCAAAAATGTCCAGAATCAACTCCGTCCGGTCCAAAACCTTCACTTTCAACGCCTGCTCAAGATTTTTCGTCTGAGCCGGTCCAAGATCATTGTCAAAAATGACAACATCCGAATCGGTTGAACTGACCAAACCTTTGAGTTCTTCCAGTTTACCTGATCCCAAATAGGTTGCACCTTCTGGTTGACGACGACGTTGCGTCAGTTGACCAAGAATCACAACCCCGGCCGCTTCTGCAAGTCCATGCAATTCCTGAAGAGGTTGTTCGGGCGGATCATCCCCCTCACAATAAACACCGACCAGAACCCCTTTTTCCCGGGCAATGCTTTCTGTTCGGGTCAACCGATCTGTATGGGTTGACGCGTCCAACCGTTCTTTACGAGAACCTGTCTCCTCCCCGTTCAAAGGGGTAAATGCTCCTAAATTCATCATCAAGTCTTCTTATTCTTCCAATTATTCCAATAAGTCCAATCAGGTGTGAAAAATTTTTTTCAGTTTCGTTCATTCAGGAGAGGGTTCTTCCAAAAGACGTGCATACTTCATCCGACAGGATAAGACGGCGAAACTGGCGGAGAGTCGTACTTCTTCGCAAATCACTCCGTCGGGGAGGTCCAGTCGAACGGGCGTATAATTCCAAACGGCTCGAACACCAATGTCCAACAGTTTATTGACATTTTGTTGAGCAACAGATGCAGGAACCGTCAATATAGCAACTTGAAACTTGTATTTCTTACCAATTGTTTCCAAATCTTTACAATCATACACAGGGCGGTCGTGAATCGATGTCCCGATTTTTTTCGGGTCCGTATCAAACGCGCACACAATATTCAAACCAT
This sequence comes from Thermoguttaceae bacterium, assembly GCA_051660685.1. Classification (GTDB taxonomy): domain Bacteria; phylum Planctomycetota; class Planctomycetia; order Pirellulales; family Thermoguttaceae; genus JAVBSX01. Next base: position 104,606 of record JBOFQB010000036.1, read on the forward strand.
GTTCGGCAAATCCCTCGTATCCTAAAATGGCACTTCCGAGACTTCCTGCGCCGACCAGACAGGCGGTCAGTTTTGTGTTCCAACCGAGAAACTCCTCAATTGCGTCAACCAATTCTGTCGTTTTGTAACCAACTCGCGGACGACCAATGATCCCGGTTATGGAAAGGTCTTTGCGAACCTGCACACTCAATTGGCCGAATTCTTCGGCAATCTGAGTACAGGACACGACCCAATTGCCCCGATCCCGTTGTTCTTTTAGAAAACGAAGATATACAGGTAATCGTTGAACACTGGGCCAAGGAATTGTCCGAACATTTGCATCATTATTCATCATGGTGAATCATATCTGCCCCTTTGATCGACCATTCCTTTAGCGAAAAGGGATAAAAATGTAGTGCTTTGTCAACGCGACTACTTCTGCCGCACAAAGTCCAGTTTATTAGGTCCCGACAAGAAATACAACCCCCGCCTTTTAGAAGGGCTACAACATTGCAGTCCGCTAACAAGTTTGGTTTTGCGATTTGAACCGAGCCGGGTTGGGCGGATTTGTTTTTACCATGAAACACACGAAAGACACAACAAACGGCATTTTGTGAGGTTTTCGTGTCTTTTGTGATTTTCGTGGTAAAAAAATGAAAATACTCTTTTTCGCAAAACTTGTGAGCGGACTGTACAACATTGACGGATTTTGTTTGTCGCTGTACAATGTTGATGTTTTCTTGACATTACCGTTGTTCACTTCCCTTGCATCATGACAAAAGCAGTCGTCCTTTTTTCAGGCGGTCTGGACAGTCTACTGACCGTTCGACTTCTTCAGGAACAAAACATTGAGGTTCTTGGTTTGAACGTCGTCACTCCTTTTTTTGACGGATCACCATTTGCCCGGGAAAAGGCTGCTTCGCTCGACATTCCTCTGTTTGTTCATCATTGCGGACCTGAATACCTGAAAATGGTCGCGTCCCCCCGATTTGGATACGGCAAAGCACTCAATCCCTGTCTGGATTGTCGCGTTCTCATGTGTCGGGCCGCAAAACAACTTATGGACGCCGAAAATGCCCAGTTCGTTGCAACCGGGGAAGTCGCAGGTCAACGACCAAACAGTCAGAAACAGCATCAACTCTCCCTGATTTCGAGGGAATCGGGTCTTTGTGGTTTCCTGCTCCGACCTCTTTCCGCAAAAGTCCTCAGTCCGACAACGCCTGAATTGGAAGGTTGGGTTGATCGGGAAAAATTACACGCTTATACAGGTCGGGGACGAATTGCCCTGATTGCTCTTGCCCGAAAATTAGCAGTCGGCAAAATTCCACAACCTTCAACCGGCTGTTTGTTGTGTGAACAATCGTATGCTCCTCGATTACGCGATTTGTTGAAATATGGTGAAAACCTGACGAATTGGGATGTTGACATGCTCAATAATGGTCGGCAAATACGGATTACCCCCGAAATCAAATGCGTTATGGGCCGGAACGAGGAGCAGTGTACTCGGCTGCAACACGCCTTTTCAAGCCCTGATCGTCGGACCTCTTTCATGTTGGTTCCTGAAAACTTCAACGGACCGACCACACTGTTCATTGGAGTGGACGAAAACACGTCTGATTTTGACGATTGGTTCAACTTGGCAGGTTCATTGACCTTACGTTTTACGAATTCGCAGAAATTTGACGCTCAGAATGTCCTTGTACAGCTACATTGTGGAACAGGGAAGACAATTCGACCTATTTGCCCTGATTCGAGAGCGACGGAGTACAAAGTCATAACCTGAAAAGCTGAAGAAGGGGCTGTATGGAAAGTCCCCGTCTTACAATCAGACTGCTAACAAGTTTGGTTTTGCGCTTTGAACCGACCCGGGTTGGACGGATATGTTTTTTACCACGAAATACACGAAAGACACGAAATACGGTATTTTGTGAGGTTTTCGTGTTTTTTGTGATTTTCGTGGTTCAAAAATGAAAATGACTCTTTTTCTCAAAACTTGTTCGCCGACTGTCTTGCAATGAACATCTTTTGAGAACTTGCTTTACGGTTTCCCGGGATAAGCTATAATGAGGTAAACCTGAAGTCTTGGGTTCCTGCAATCAATAATCATTATTATCCCTCTGAAACCTTATACCATGTTGAAGAAGAACGAAGATTTATTCGCCGAATCGACGATGAGTTTTGGCGATCACCTTGAGGAACTCCGAATTTGTCTTTGGCGGGCCGTTATTTGGCTCGCAGGAGGATTTCTTATCGGTCTCGCTCTAGGCGGTTACGTCGTTGCCTATGTCCAAAAACCGCTCAACGCCGCTCTTGAAAAATACTATCTCGATCAGGCAACCCGACGTGTTCAGCAGGACGAAAAGGAATTGACACAGGAAGGATATTCGGTCAACGGTATTGCCCGATTGCTCAGAGAAAAAAATCTGGTCCCAGAAACCTATTACGTCTTTCCGGGTCAATTGGAGAACATGATTGAACAGCGGACGATGATTCTGCCGGAATTGGCAAATGATTCGACCAAACTGATTGACCAGATTGACAATCTCGAAAAATATCGTTTCTCGGGTCAACACGATATTTCGGTTGTGGAACAGGAGACTGTTGATCGACAAAACATGACAAATCAGCAAAAGGGGGACGAGGTGCATCATGCGGCAATTCAACTCAACGAAGTGCCCCGACCTCTGTTACTGTTCAAGAAAATCGAGTCTCTTTCAGGAACCCGATCCAAAGCTCTTGGGGTCCATGAACCTTTTTCGATCTACATCAAAGCAGCCCTTATGGTCGGCGTCGTTCTCGGAAGTCCCGGCATCTTTTACAGCGTTTGGTCGTTCATTGCAGCCGGATTGTACTATCATGAACGGAAATACGTCTATATCTTTATGCCAATCAGTATCATCCTGTTCATCCTCGGAGTCCTCTTTTCCTTCTTCATCGTTTTTCAATATGTCCTCAATTTTCTCTTCTCGTTTAACGCTTGGATGAATATTGACCCGGATACACGGATTTCGGAATGGATCAGTTTCGCCTTTATTCTCCCAATCGGTTTCGGTATCAGTTTCCAACTGCCAATGATTGTCTTTGTCCTCGACCGAATCGGCGTTCTCCCTTATGAAGCCCTGCTCGAAAAATGGAAGATCGCAATCCTAGTCATTTGTGTCATTTCCGTCTTTTTAACCCCCCCCGATCCCCAAAGTATGATGTTAATGGTAATCCCTCTTACCATTTTGTATTTCCTCGGAATCGGTCTTTGCTACATTTTCCCCAAAAAGAAAAGCGAGTACGATTCGTAAGAGGGCCGAACGGACGGAATAAACGACTGAATAGGGCATTTCAAAAAGGGGTATACACATTGCCTGTATTTTTGACGCACAAATTCAAGGTCTGCATCTCTTAGCTGCATCGTTGCGATCTAATGAAGTCGTTTAGCCGAGGAACAATGTTTTGCGTGTACTCATACTTAGGTTCTGTCATAAATTACCAATCCAACTTGCGGATTCACAATGGATGATGTTTTGTATTGATTTCGTGTTTTTGGTGTATTTCGTGGTATAAAAGAACCTCTGAAAACACGGCCGTCTTCTGACCTTCAGTATCTATATCCCACTTTTTTAACATGAACCGGAACGGGGGAACGATGAGAACAAAAGTTAGCTGGGCTCTCTTTTTTTCCGTTGTTCTGGTTGTAATCGGATCAGCACAGGAATCGCAACAGTCCCGGGCGATTCGCAAAGGAGTGAGGGAAATTGCGCCTTGGATTGTCCAAATTGAGGTGATCGGGGGACCGGGGAATGTTCAAGGAGGGCGGACAACCGGAGTTTTGTGGGATTCGCAAGGATTTGTCCTTACAAGTGCCGTCCCGGTTTTAGAGAAACCAACCTCTATTTTGATTCGTTTGAACGATGGAACGCGAACGGTTGCTCGAAAAATCGCAACCGACCGATTACGTCAGCTGGTGCTGCTCAAAATCGAAAACTTCAACCCCCAGTTCTTCCCCGGTCCCTTGCCCGTTCTCGGAAAAGAGACCATTCAGGTTGGACAACGAACAATTGCTGTTGGTTCGGTTCTTTCGGAATCGGAACGGAATGTCTCACTTGGCATCATTAGCGGAAAAGCTCGGATTTGGGGCAAAGCGATTCAGACGGACGCCAAGATCAGCCCCAACAATTACGGCGGGGTCTTGCTTGACCTGCAAGGTCAGGTTCTTGGGGTGATAGTCCCTCTTTCGATCATGCCGAATGATCCGACATTTGTGGTGCAACAATATGATTCAGGAATCGGCTTTGCAATTCCAATCGAAGATGTCCGGGCAATGATTCCCCGGTTGCAGCAAGGTAAGGACTTGGAACCTTATGAATCGGGAATTATTTTTGACGATATTGATTTGTACACAGGAGATGCCGTTATCGAACAGGTTCAACCCGGTTCTCCTGCCTTTTCAAGGGGTTTGAAAAAAGGTGATCGAATTGTTAAAATCAATGGTCAGACGGTTGATTCAGCGCGTGAAGCCCAGACCATTTTGGGGATGTTATATCGGGATGACCCGGTTGACATAGAAGTGGACAGTCGAGGAGCGACCTCACAAAAAAGATAAGAAACAGTCGTTGAGCGCATTTCAATAATGGGTATACACATTGCGCGCCTTTTTGACACCTGAAATTCAAGGATTGCATCTCTTAGCTGCATTAGCAGCGACATTATTGTAGCCCGGGGTGAAGGGAGCAACGCGACCACAACCCCGGGTTCGATGCCCCCCCACTAAAATGAGCTGCGTAGCTGCGACCTAATGCAGTCGTTTAGCCGCAGAACAACGTTCTGCGTGTACTTATACTTAGGTTCTGCGCATAAATAACCTATCCAGATTGCGGATTCACAATGGATGATGTTTTGTATTGATTTCGTGTTTTTGGTGTATTTCGTGGTATAAAAGAACCATGCAACACATGAAACGTGACACGAAAGTATCACGGCATATTTGGTGAGGTTTCCGTGAAGAAGTTCGTTATTTTCGTAGTGAACGAAAACACACCGCCTCTGAACGGCGGAAAATTTTCCTACCCCTTGCCAAAAAGCGAGTCTTGGATAGTATATTGTGGACAGAGGAGCACCCTTAGCTCAATTGGATAGAGCATCGGTCTACGGAACCGAAGGTTACTTGTTCGAATCAAGTAGGGTGTACTTTCAAAAACCGCCGTAAGTATTTAACGGATAAACACTTACGGCGTTCTTTTTGTTTAGCCGCGTGTACAACGTACCGCGCTTCACATACCGCGTGACCGAATTGGTCCCCTCCCCACAAGTTTTCTCCCGGCATAACTGGCACGTTCTTCCCACTTTTCAGCTCACCCAGACCGTGCATTTCTGCCCGGTCACGCCCAAAACCGCCAGTCCGCGCCCGAACGCAACCCAAACCGCCTGTTTGCGCCCAGTCGCGCCCGTCCAAACCCTTCGGTTTCTGGTCTGCCCCACCCCAACTCCGCAACACAACCCAAACCTGCGGGTCGTCCCGTACTCAACTTTCAGATAAACGCCCCAATCAATCCTTAAAATCCCCCCAAACCCGCCAAATTGCCCCCAGTCGCGTCCCTCCGTCAATCTCGCAAGTTCACCCGACCCAGCCTAAACTTCGCCGCAAGGGCATGACCTGCCAAAATGACAGTCTGCACGAAGTCTGTATACAAAATTGCGTTCTACGCAAATAATAATTTCCCAGCGAGCCGGCGACGTAAGCTCTAGGTAAAAGCCTTCATTATTGGAGGTTTCGACGATTTTGCTTGTTGCCATCTGCCTCAGAAGGTCCAATTTTTCCAATTATTCTGATTTTGTGGCACGCTTTTTGCCGCAACAATTTTCTGCGTGGTTGTCGGCTGACAAAATCAGCCTTCTGCGGAACAATAACTTTACAAGAAAACGGGGGGACATCGCGTGTGTATTGACGAAACAGCACGAAGCATTATTGCGCGAGCAATCAGATCAAACTGCAGTATTAACGAAATTCATGGGCTAGAAGGTGAGCGCATGTTAAAAATTGCCTGGGGCTGGTTAGACGACATTCCAAATGAAGCTGTCGAACTAATAATCAGGTACATGCTTCATCAAGGATGGGTAGTGGAAGTACCTGCACAACCACCCATTTATAAAAGTTATGCAATCACAAACGTAGGGCGACAAGTTGTAAGTTGCCGCGAAAATTAGCTCTATTTTGAAAGAAGTATTATGACACAATCACTTGTTCTACGACTTCAAGAGAATGCTCTCGATTCAAATTGTTCAATTACCGATCTCTTACGGCTTGCATTGGTGGTTGCCACAAAATTAAATAAGGAAGAAGATGTGAAATGGTTGGAACACGAACTTAATGGATACCCCTCCGAGGTTGAAATGCCCTTATATCGCAGGTTGCAAACGTCTCTGATTGCAATCGATTCTTATACCGGCATAGCAAAGCCGTGCTTTTTTGAAGATGCAAGGCTCGAAGAGCCACTTCGTTATTATGAATGCCATTGGGCGATCAACCGAGTCGAAGAAATACTTAATGTTCCAGAGAATCAGTTGGCTATATCAGTCCCGCCCGCATGCGAGGCGATTTTAAATCAGTGGAGCCCTTCCCAATCAGAGGCAAGATATTGCAGACAGTACTACCAAAGAGATGTGAAGGTAATACTGCAATCCGTGCGGGATCGAGTATTGTTGTGGTCGCTGGAATTGGAAAAACAAGGTATTTTGGGAGAAAGTCTACAATTCACACCAGAAGAAAAAAACAGTGCTCAAACTATCACAATTCATAATTCGGGAAATATTGGCTCTGTTGGAGATATTACGAACTCCCAAGTTATGCAAACATTGACTAGAGCCAGTTTCATAACTATTTTGGCTTTAAGCAGATTGATATTGCGTCAATCGCAGTGTTTTGGTAATCATACTGCTCTTCAGGGAGGAGTATTTTATGAAAAAACGTGAATACACAACAGGTCTTGAATTAACG
>JBOFQB010000037.1:0-3631 GCA_051660685.1 Thermoguttaceae bacterium
CTGATAAAATCACGTCTCGAAGACGGATTCAGGCGGTTCCTGCAAGTGATCGGAACGCTGTTGCAAACGCGAAAAACCCAAAAGGGCAACCACAACCTTACGCGCACATCAGTCATCACCTGCCATTTTCCAGAATCCAGAAAGGGGGCGGGTAACGACTTCAGTTATAGTATTACCCGACTGGATCGAAAACTCAAGTAAAATCCGCCAATTTTTTCAAAAAAAATTTTTTTTCTTTGCGGGACGCTGTTGAAGCGGGTCAAACGGCACAACTGCCGGAAAAAAAATGCAGTCCGCTAACAAGTTTGGTTTTGCGATTTGAACCGAGCCGGGTTGGACGGATTTGTTTTTACCACGAAAGACACGAAAGACACAAAAAACGGTATTTTGTGAGGTTTTCGTGTTTTTTGTGATTTTCGTGGTTCAAAAATGAAAATACTCTTTTTCGCAAAACTTGTGAGCGGACTGAAAAAAAATGGGGCGTCCCTTGACAGTGTGATGAAATGTGCGAGAATCGGCGGGCAATTGAGGTTGTCCTTGAGGTTTTTCGGTCCTTGACAGCAGATGTTTCTCTTGCAGTGAAGCATGTTGGTCGGAAATTTTGAGCGGCCTTTTTTGTTGAAGGGCGATTAGCTCAGTTTGGTTAGAGCACTAGCTCGACAAGCTAGGGGTCACAGGTTCGAGTCCCGTATCGCCCATTTTTTGACATTTTGGTGTCCTCAAAAGCATCATTTGTGTCAAACAATACGTTTGTAGGCCTGATTTTTCCTTCGTGAATGATCAGGCTTTTTTTCTCTTATCCCCTTGTTTCTCTTATCTAGGCTTTTTTTGGGGGACATACACCTTTGAAATTGGGGTGTCGTCCAATACGACCGTTAAAACATCGGAAACCTTTCCTGCAATGAAAGTCTCCTGCTCTTTCCTAACCATTTTTTGCTCCCTCCTCCTCCTCGCGCTCACCTTAACCTCTTTCTCGCCCGCTTATGGAGCCGAAAGTATTCGCTCTAAATGGTCGCAAATCCAACATGTTCCCGCAAGTGTCGTCCACATTGAAACCCGAACAGCGGTTCCGGCGAATCAAACGGACAAAATCCGCCAAATCGAGGAAATGGGGAGCGGCGTCATTGTCCAAATCAACGGAAAATTTTTCGTCCTCACCAATCGGCATATCATTGCAAACGCAACACAGGATTCCATTCGGCTCTTTCTTGCCGATCATCGGGTTTTGCGACCTATCGAAGTCCTCACCTCACCTGAATTCGACATTGCCCTGCTCCAAATTTCCGCCGATTCTCTTGTTCCTGCACCAATCGGCAATAGTGACCTCGTTGAAATCGCCGATCCCGTTTTCGTTTTCGGCAGTCCCTTCGGCATGAAAGGTTCGCTCTCAACCGGCATTATCAGCGCAAAAGGTCGGCGGAAAATCCCGCAAGGGGACCAACCGGTTCCGATACAAGGTTTTTTTCAGACAGATGCGTCTGTTAACCCGGGGAACAGCGGGGGACCTTTGGTGAACGATTCGGGAGAAGTAATCGGGATTGTAACGGCGATTGCGTCAAGTAGCGGGGGAAATGAAGGGGTTGCGTTTGCGATTCCAATCAACAGCATGATGAAAAACGCCCGAGAACTCGTTGAAAAGGGTCGGGTTATTCGTCCCTTTCTGGGGGTTGAACTGGACCCGAAATTTAGTTGGGAGAAGGGGGAAGAAGCCGGTTTGGACCGGAACATTGGGACTCGCATTGAGAAGGTGACGCCGAATTCTCCCGGCGCAAAAGCCGGTTTGCAAACCGGGGACATCATCGTTGCGTACAATGACACAACGGTTGAGGACGACCTGCATCTGGTCCTTCTGATTGCCCAATCGACGATTGGGGAAGAGGCGACACTGCGGTTTTACCGTAATGGAACAGCCCGAACGACAAAATTTCACCTTGAAGAACGTCCGTAAAATCAAAGACGGTTGCAAGAAAGTATGCGACAATTCAACTTGTGTAGTCCCGTCGGGACGGTCGTTTAGCCGCAGAACAACGTTCTGCGCGTTTTGACAGTTCAGAACGCGCGATACGTTGTATCGCGGCTAAACATTAGGTCGCTCCGATGGAGCTTAATTTCTTGTAGGACCACTTAACCCGGGGTTGCGGTCGCGTTGCTCCCTTCACCCCGGGCTACAAAAAGGTCGCTGCTATGCAGCTACAAAAGGACACAATAAATACTGTTACATTCATTCGAGTATTCCAATCGGTCCTCAAACAACTCAATTATTGTTTTCCGGCTAATCGAAGTTGGGCCCGACATGCGGTCAACGTTCGCTCTTTCAGCTGAACCGCTGCTTCTGTTGGGGCGGATTTCGCAATCGTCTCTTCCATGACTTTCTGGACATGAGCAACGTCAATGTTCGCGGTCGGAATTGCCCGAGAAGTCAACAGATTGACGGAATCACCGAGGACTTCGACGAAACCATTTTCGAGAAAGTAGGAGCAGGTTTCCCCGAGAGGTGTTTTGATTCTCAGTTCGCCGACCCCCAGTCGTCCGACCATAGGAGAATGACCCGGCATAACGCCGTATTCTCCGTCAAAAAGAGGAAGGGCAACAAACGCCGCTTCAGTGTCCAAAATCGTTTTATCCGGGGTTACAACGGTACAGTTCATTTCGATCAACTCATTCCGTATATCTAAAATTTATCAACAAGACCTTAGTATCGACAATACCTTTTCATAGACGGTTTCCTAGGAAGGATCAACGTGTCAAAAAGGTGTCACAAAACACAACCGGAAAACTGGGATTTGCTTGATGTAAAGCCATATTCTTGCGAAACCTCTCCTCGACCCGCATCATCCCTTCAGCACTCATCCAAGTCACTTTTTCAAGCAATTCCGCTATTTTCCAAGTCAACGGAATTTCTCCACGCAAAAGTTTCTCAAGTGTATCAACAGGCAAATGACACTGTTGGGCCAATTCGTTGACATCAATCCCCATTTCATTGATTTTTTCGGCGATAATTTCACCCGGGGACAGTATTGCAATGTAATCGCAGTCCGTCGTCGTTTCTCTTTCCAGTGTTTGCAGGGACATCGCACAACCTCTTTTTTGCATCAATGATAATCGACGATCTCTATCAACTCAACGGAAGTGACTTCCGACCAGTTCAACCCTCCATCTGCTTTGATCGGAGGAGGGTGAGCCGGTCTGAAAACCAATCGCACAACCCCTTCGAGACGAACAGCAAGTTGTCCCAACCTTTCACCCGATAATTCGTGAAAATGACCCGGTTGAAATCTTAACTCTTCAAGTGATTCAACGAAACGCAACTGCTGAAGTCTCTTCACCAGAACCTTCGACCCCGTTGTTCCAAGCTCCTTTTGAGCTTTTTTATACTCTGTACAAACTTTCTCGATTTGGCGGTTTGCATACGTTATTTCCATTATCGCAATTGCACAACAATTTCAATACAGCCCAAACTTTTATGCCCCTGCTCATTTGTCACTCAAATCGTCACTCAACCGGCGTACTCTTCAAATAAATGGTGTCGGGGCAAAAATCCTCTTCATGCGGCCAAGATACAGTTCCCAAACAGGGCGCAACGTGCTGAAAATAGTTCCAATCGCGCAACCGGTCGTAAACACCATACACC
>JBOFQB010000038.1:0-43204 GCA_051660685.1 Thermoguttaceae bacterium
TTTTCATTTTTGAACCACGAAAATCACAAAAAACACGAAAACCTCACAAAATACCGTTTTTCGTGTCTTTCGTGTATTTCGTGGTAAAAACATATCCGTCCAACACGGCTCGGTTCAAAGCGCAAAACCAAACTTGTTAGCGGACTGCCTCCTCCCCTATCCCCCAACCCCTACTGTATCATTTCGCTGCATCAAAATAACACACATTGCGTTATTGTGCAACATCAGTTTCAACAAATAATCAATCAACTGTGACGAATCGTCAGAGGTGGGCCATTTTTTTCAAAAAATTTTTCGCTTGAAAATCCTTGTTTTTTAGGAACTTACAATTCTTATTGGAAAAAAAACAAAAAATTTTCCAAATAGAGCCAAAACAAAATCTTTTTGGCGCGCAACGTGCGGATAGAGAGATATAGAAAGGCGGATGACGTGTACAAATTGTTGTCATTCGCAAACAAAACTTACCTCAATCTTTTACAGGAGCACATTACCAAAAGGTGTTAGTCGTTAAAGACTGACGAATCGGAAAAATCATACCCGGAAAAAAGGGTCACGTTCCCGGCCAAACCGGTTTAGAGTTTTTTTTGAAAATTGTGGTTTTTTTTGGAAAAACCATTGACAACCCGTCAGATTCGGTGTATCATGCAGATTGTAGGGTATCAATTGAGTTGCCCTATATGACTTTGGACGGGGCTATATCTGGGTTAAAACGTTGGTTTTTTATGTACCTAACACGCAAGGTACAGTTTGTTCACCAAGTTTTCCATAGAAAGGAAAAAAGAGGTATGAGAAGATTTACTTTAGTGGCACTTTTGTTGGTGCTGGTGTGCGGAACGACATTCGCACAGAATTGGGCTACGATGGGGGACACCGCAGTTGATCCTGGAAACACGATCACCTTCCGTTTTGCTCCGACCGAGGTTGGGATCAAGATTGATGTCTTTTTCCGCGATAAGAACGGAGACGATGTCATGCCGATGATGAACATGGATCTGCCCATTCAAATTGGCGAGAACTATGTTACGGGCATGGGCGACATGTGCATCCCCTTTGGTTTGACCTACTCCGGCGGAACTCAGATGGGTTTCTCTGTGTTTGTTGCTGACTTGGTTGGTGAGGACCTTTCTGATTCCATTGATTCACCGATCAATATTGCCGACTTCCTTGGAGACATTACCTATATGGCCTTCAGCGGCAAAGGAATGGGACCGAACGACGGCGAATGGTACGAAGCTGACCCCGAAAAAGCCAACACGATGCTCGGTGGTCCGGTTCTCTGGTCGATCAATGTCGGTGGTACGTTTAACTCAAATCCGTCTCTCGGAGATCCGCAGTTCGATATGGATGGCGGAACTTGGATTGGTTACTCGAATCCCATGACGGACGTCTACCCATGGCTCAACTTTGGTAATCTCACCGAAGAGGACGAATGGCTGGGCGAAAGTTTTTACGGCAGAACGGTCTACACCCAGGACATGCCTGCGGTTATGCTCAGCCAGGGTGAGTTGTTCCGTATCGTTGGTGCCCTTGCAATGCCGATTGGTTGGGAATATGTCGAAATCACCGTCGGTGGTCGTGACATTCCATTCACTGCTACCCCCGAACCCGCTACGCTTCTCCTCCTCGGAGTCGCCGCTGCTGGTATCCCGATGATTCGTCGTCGGAAAAAGTAAGTTCGCTTACAAGTAACAATTCATTTTTACAAAAAAACACATTTTACACGATTATTTCCTAACAGAGGTCTTTGGTGTTTTCTATCCAAAGATTCAACCTGTCACGAAAGAATTTCACAAAACATTACGAAAGGAACACACGTTATGAAAAAGATTATTGCAACTTTGTTGGTGCTCGCTGTTGCGACTGTTGCGAATGCCCAAATTGTTAACACAGGTTATACCAACCTGCAGAAGAGCATGAATAATGCCAGTGCTGACAAGAATGGCCACACACCAAACGTCATTCGTCCGGCCATTACCGAACGAGCCGATTTGGGAGCCGCCTATACCTTCGGGGAAGAGGCTTACAACCTGACGGGCAACTACGGTACCTACATGACATTCAAATTGGGTCCGCTCTCCGATGCCAATGGTAAGGGTGTATCGATTCGTATGAACTTCTGGAATGCTGATGGCACTCCATGTGAAGTTGATCTCGAAAAGAACGGCAGCCTTTCCAGCGAAATTAACCTTGACGCTTCGGGTCTGGGTTTTGACAGCACACTCGGCTCGACTTTGAGCTTTGGTATGGTCTTGGGCAACGATTTGATTTACTATGTTATCAATGGAACGCCCTACGGTCTTGCTAGCGTTAATGAGCAAGGGACTGCAGATGCTGATGCGTGGAGTGCTATCGGCGGATTCGTTGATTATTTCGCCATCAGTGGTTCGGGCCAGGTCAAGTTGTCGGGTAGCACGCTCAACAGCGCAGATCACGGTGATATCCGAACCGGCGGTTTCTCCATCGGTGCTGGTTCAGTTGCTCGCGTTGAAGGTGGCTATGTCAAGTCCTTCTCGAACATGACACAGCTCCGAGGTTTTGAAGGTGCAACCCAACGTTGGGCTGGAACGATTGACTTTAACTCCACCGGAAGTGGTGGGATGAAGCAGACCACATGGTCTTCGGGTGCCTTGGTCTACAACCAAGAAACGGGTATGTCAATGCTCGGTGGTCTTTCGGCAGGTGCCATCCTCTTTGGAAGCTGGAACAATGGTACGTTCACCTTTGGTACGTTTGAACGAGTTCCCCCACCGCCGGTCACTCCCGAACCGGCCACCTTGTTGCTCCTCGGCTGTGCCGCCGCTGGACTTCCTTTGGTCCGACGTTTCCGTCGCAAATAAGTTAAAGGTTTGATTTCGAGAACCTTTTGTTGAAAATAGCAAGTGAAACGGTGAGTTTAACGACTCACCGTTTTTTTTCGTTGACGGGATATTTAGCCCGGCGTAAGCCGGGTTTCAAACGCCGTTAGGCGTTTCAGAATGGTAGCAGAAACGGAAAAAAAATGATTTTGAACCCCGTCGGGGTTCCACAAATTGTTCAAAGAGACCATTCGGAAACCCCGACGGGGTTTGTATCTATCTAACAATCGTTTGCTACCATTCGACAATCCCTACGGGATTGAGGAAAGAAACGTCCGGCTTGCGCCGGGCTAAGTAGATAAGTAGAGGGGGGTGATGTTAAACGGATGAACCGGTTGCACCAAGAACGTACTTATTGGCAATCGTTATGCCACTGATGATTGCGCCAATGATCCCAACTAAGCCTTGATCGGTCCCGCAAAGAAACAGATTCTCAAGCGGCGTTCGCCCATCATACTTCTTCTCAGGAGCCCCGTAAATCGCCCCATTCTCCTTGCCCGTAAAACGACGAATCGTAAGCGGCGTAAACATGTCCGTCGCAATCACCCGTTCACGGAAATCAGGAACAAAACGGATTGCCGATTCAAGAATTTTTTCATACCACTTTTCTTTTTCAAGACGATACAAGGGGGTGTCGAGCTTGGACCAATGATCGAAATTCGCAAGCGTCGTAATCCGAATCATCCCCTCTCCAAGAGGTTCGTCATAATCAAAATTGTTCGGCGAACAAATCACCCCACTTCTCAAATCAACCAGCGAATCGGGCTTTTCATAAGAAAAACGGTCCGAATCATTGAAAAAAACAACCGTTCGGTCATGCCCCAACTGTTTAGGGTCCTGATCCAATACACTGATCGTCTCAACAAACGCCAATTGTCCAGCTTCGGTCGGGACAATCGAGTTCGGCTCATCACAAAGCCGCATTGTCTCACACCAACCGGCGGAAGAAAGAAAATTTTTGGCCCTCAGTTCCGTTCCGTCGTTTAAGAGGATTTTCTCAACGCGACCGTTGTGCGACAGAATACGGTCAACCCCGGTTTTCAGACGAAGTTCCCCGCCAAGGGCCTTGAATTTCTGGAAAAGTTTCTTAAGGAGCAAACGTATCCCGGAAAAAGGTCGGGCAAACCCTTCTAAAAAAATGGAACGAAACATGATACAGAATTGTCCGAAATCCATGTCCCGCTCTTTTGCCCCTCCATAATAGAGGAGCGGACAAAAGATCATGTCTTGCAGAAGGGGATCGGAAATATGCCGGGCGACGAAACATCGGGCACTTCCGGCGTACTTTTCATCACCAATCTGATCGTAACCAATCAACTCGGAGACCATTTTTCTCAAACCATCGATTTGGTTTGGAAAATAGCGACGTACTTCGGACTCGAAGAGTTCAAAGTTGTTGCTAAAACAGAGACGAACGCCGGGAAAAGCAATGGAGGAGCCGATTTGGGGGAACAGACCGAGATCGTCCCAGGTCAACCGCAAATGCCGCATCAACCGGCTCAGCGGTCCGACTTTTGAACCGCGAGGAACATAGTTTGTCAACGCATGTAGACCGACATCGTAGTTTCTCGAACCCAATCGGTAAAACGAGTTCAAACCGCCAATCGTGTTGTGTCGTTCAAGAATACACACACGTTGATTATAGTGGGCTAAACGAATACCGGCTGCTAAACCGGACATCCCTGCTCCGATAATAACACTGTCGTACATTGTCCGAACTCCCTTCGTTACATTTTTAGGTCAACAGAAGTATCTGCGTATAAATAACGGATACCTTTTCATTTGTTCCTTTCGTGATTTTCGTGTTTTTAGTGGTTCTCCTATGCCACGAAATACACAAAAAACACGAAAGAAATACAAAACTATTATCAATTGTGAATTCGCAAGTTAGATAGGTTATTTAAGCGCAGACACGAAGAACCTTCTTACGCTTTTTCCAACAACGGGAGGAGATATTCAATCGTGCTGTTCATCGTGTCTAACTTTGGAAAATCAGTCTCTGGTATCTGAACTCGATACCGTTTGCGAAGCTCCAGAACAATGTCCAGCAAATCCATACTGTCCATGCTGAACTGTTCACGAAAAGAAACATCATCCTGCATGCCCGCATAATCCTCGTCTGGATTGATGTCCGTCAAAATTGCGATCACCGCTTCCTTAATTTCAGGTCCCGTCATTGATTGTTTCCCTTAGTATTTTTCAAAAGGCAGAAACCTCTGAGCGAGGTTCCACTCATTTCACTTCTATCTACACCATTATCAATTTTTTTCGCTCCGTGTCGAGTAGGAAATCCCGAAAATTTTCCAATTCTTGATAAAAAATTTCACAATCGTCATCTTTCGGCCAATCCGTAAAACTGCGTACCTTCTCGCCTTCTATTCGTTATAACCCGAAAAAACACTTTTTTCGCTCCATTTCCACAAAAAAAAGGCGTTTTTTTCTTGCCCCCTAAAAAAATCACGCTACACTGTGAGCTACCTTTATCGTAGACTGCACAATAAAGCAGCCTTTGTTGACATTGGCGACTTTCGGAACGGCCCTTTAACTTTCCTTTATACCATGACTCTCGGCAAAAAACTGTTGTTCGGCTTTGGTCTTACCGTTTTACTCGCGCTCGCCGTTGCTCTGGTTGCGTGCTTGGGACTGAATAATTTTTCCCGTTCACTGGGGACGATAGAGTCCACACTGAAAGTTTCCAACGACGTCAATCTTGCCCAGGAATTCACGACGGAATCGCTGAATTGCATTATCAATCTTCAGGCAGATGCCAATGCCGATTGGGATGTCAAAGCAATTGACGCTAATAAAACGGCTTTGCAACATGCCCAGAATGCTCTTGGTTCGGCCAATTCACCAGAAATAAAAAGCAAGATTCAAGAAGTCATCAATGCCATAAAAACGGCGCAAGATGCCGTTAGTGTGTTCAATACGCAAATCAAAACCGTTCGAGAGGGAGCGACTGCGAGGTCTAATGCTGGAAATGAGACGGAAACGGCTTTTACAAAATACTTAGACGCCATACAGAGTACGCTTGTGCAAGTTCCGGCTCCAACGGAAGGGGTCAAAACCATTCCGTATGACATCGTTGACCGGACTTGGAAACTTCAGGGAGCATTGTCGCAATTTGAATCAATCCGTCGTTATACCCGGGATTATCTTGGCGAAAATGACGCGACGAAACGTCAAGAGATTGGCGAACGGTTCAAAAAGGCTGCTAATAACATTGTTGATGTTCTGACCGATTTGGTCAAAAACGTCCCGGACAGCGAAAAAGGGCTTTCTCAGACGATTCTGGACAAGATGAAACTCTGGAGTAATCTGGTCAGCGACTATATGTCCAAAGTGGAACTGCAATATCAGGCGAACACGCAACAAGGTAATGCAATTGAGACGGCCGTTAATCTGGAAAAGGACTTGCTCGCATTAGTTGAACAGGAAGTGGTTCACAATGTCGGTGCTGCTAAAACAGTTGGCAAAACGATGCAATTTTCACTGTACTTTGCAGCCGGTCTGGTTCTTCTCATTGGATGTGGAACAGCTGTCTATATTACCCGCAATATAACTTCGGGAACCAAAGTCGTCGCCCAAATTTTGACCGCGCTTGCCCAAGAAGGTGATGTCAACACCTCTCTCGATTCTCACCTGTTGAAACGACATGATGAAATTGGCGATGTTCTTCGGGCAACAGATCGGGTTGTCCGGGAATTTCAGGCGGTTGCCCAAATTGCGGGAGAATTGGCAGATGGAAACTGGACCGTCCATGTTCGGCCTAAGAGTGAAAAGGACGTGATGAACCTGAGTCTTCTTCAGATGTTGGATCGGGTCAACAATGCGCTGCATGATGTTCATAATTCGGTTGGACAGATTGCAGCAGGTGCAGGAGAGGTTGCGACTGCGAGTGATGCTCTTTCGCAAGGGGCGACGCAAACAGCAGCGAGTCTTGAAGAGATTTCGGCGACAATGGGGGAAATGGGGAATCAGACGAATCTGAATGCGAAAAATGCAAGTGAAGCGAATCATCTCGCGCAGCAAACGAATGAAGCGGCGAAAAGTGGTCAGATGATGATGGACAAAATGGTTCTGTCGATGCAATCGATCACTCAACATGCGGCTGATGTTCAGAAAGTGATAAAGGTGATTGACGACATTTCCTTCCAGACGAATCTGTTAGCATTGAATGCTGCTGTTGAAGCGGCAAGAGCGGGCGTTCACGGAAAAGGATTTGCGGTTGTTGCCGAAGAAGTTCGCAACCTTGCAGCACGTTGTGCAAAAGCAGCGGGAGAAACCTCACAGATGATTGAGCAGAATAATCATCAGATACAGAGCGGGGCGGACATTGCGAAGCAGACGGCGGAGACGCTGACGACGATTCTGGGATATTTGGGGCAGACGACGGGTTTGATTGGGGAGATTGCAACAGCAAGTCATGGTCAGGCAGATGGAGTTTCGCAGGTTTCACTTGCGTTACATCAGATTGATTCGGTCACACAACAGAATACGGCGAGTGCTGAAGAAACGGCGAGTGTTGCGAATCAGATGAGTTCGCAGGTCTCGACGTTGCGCGGTTTGGTTGGGCAGTTCAAACTTCGTTCTTCAAAGGAGCTGATGTCGGTTTCAACCTCGAAGGTCCAACGGAATGTCATGGAATCGAAACAAGCGTCAACATCGCCAATCGCTGAGAAACGGGGCGAAATGGGCAAGAACGAGAAAATGGTGGGAACGATTACAAAACCGGTTGAAAAGCAAGTTGTTTCTCAAAAGACGGAACCAACTTGGAACACAGGTCCGTCAAAAGCCGTATCTTCGACTTCTCAAAAGTCAACATTGGTTGGGAGCCGACCAACGAGTCCGGTCAATGTGAAGACGGCGGTCAAACCAACGATTACGTCGAACTCAACGCTCTCATCTCAACAAACGATTCCGCCTAAAGCGGGGACACCTGCAAAACCGGCAACACATACCGTTTCTGCGCCGGTCCATGCAAACAACATGGGAGATATAATCATCAATCTGGACGCCGATGAAGAAGAGGGACGACCCTCGAAAGTTGCACGTTCGGCAAGTACGAGAATTGAATCACCTTTAGGACCGAAACCTAAGATTGCGGAAAAAGCGGCGACGCCGATCAAGTCGTCCGGTTCCGCCATTTCAGACGCCGGAACAGTGACCCCCGAATCAGGTTGGGGGGGCGGTTTGTCGTCGGAATCAAAGAATCGGGAGATTACGATTGATCTGGACGACAAAGAATTTGGAAAGTTTTAAGAGTTGGTTCAAGTATCACTCATTCTGTTTTTGCTATTCCCTATCCTCTACTATGCGGATTTTGAACTACGGTTCAATAGACTGGTTCGGCAACCGATTGAAAGACTCAAAAATCATAACCGTTCACGGATATTTTTACAAAATATAATTGAAATGGCTTATTTTTAGGGAGGAAAATGAAATCTTCGCCCCAACGGGGCGCGACAAAATAGCCCAGGGTGTAGCAACAGAGCGCAGCGAAGTTGCAAACCCTGGGTCAGTGTCACAAAGAAAAATCTGCCCTGAAGGGGCAGCACAATCCGTTGTTTCGCCCTGACAGGGCGAATATTTTTTGACATTTTGACCCCGGCGGTTAAAACCGCCGTCTATTTTGTTACGCACCTTTGGTGCTGAGAATAGGACTCCAATTGTCATTTTCCGTAAACGGTTACCAAAAATCTTTATCTATTTTGCCAAAAATACATTGATTTGACAACATAGGCCTGATAATTTGAGTTCTCGAACAAGTCTAATGTCAAAAGTCAAATGTGGAAACCGGGTTGATCGGAACCATGTGAAAAAAAGGGGCAACGAACGGAAACCAAAGAACCGATTGTCCCGATTATTAAGGTTGACCCGTTTTTTTATGTCGGCTTTCTTCATAAAACTCTTGCAGAGCTTGAGTGTTGACACCTTCAACGTCGGGAAGTGGAAACGGCTTTTTGGCGTCAGGAATATCAGGAAGTGCATAGAGGACAGTTCCGTACTCCTTGGAATCCTTTTCAGGACGATCACAACCGTATTGCAGGAACAGCAGGAGGAACAATAGGGACAAAAAGGCGTATTTCATTTTGATAAGAGGTCAAAAGTGAGTCTGTTGAACATAACATTCCTATTCCAAATTTCAAGAGGTGGAGAACCGATTCATCTGAGCAAAACAAAAGAACATCAACGCCGTTCACTTAGACTCTGTTGACTTCCTCACCTCTGAGACTTTACAGGTTGGGCATTATTTGTATAATCGGAAAGACTGGAATCATCCAGAAACAATCACCTATTCTCCACAATCGGCCCAATTGGCAACTTTTCCGCAATGTCTTACGCTCATCCCTTTGGAACACTTGATTATATTACCCCGGATGCTCTGAAAAATCTACAATGGGAACGTCTGGAGTCAACAATAAAACACACTTACGAAAATGTTCCCTGGTATCGTGAGAAAATGAAAGAACAGGGTGTGACGCCGGGAGATGTTCGCTCGCTCAAAGATATTGCCAAATTGCCTTTTCTCGTCAAAACCGATCTCCGAGACACTTATCCGCGCGGTCTCTTCGCCGTTCCAGAAAGCCAAATCGTTCGTCTACACGCGTCAAGCGGAACAACAGGAAAACCGATTGTCTGCGCCTATACAACCGGAGATATTAACATCTGGAAAGAGGTTGTTGTTCGCGCCCTTCTCAGTTTCGGAATGAGTGAAGGTGATATTCTGCAAAACTCTTACGGTTATGGTCTTTTTACAGGCGGTTTGGGACTGCATTATGGGGCCGAAATGCTCGGTGTAACGGTCATTCCAACATCCGGGGGGAATACGGAACGTCAGATCATGTTTTTGCGGGATTTCGGTGTTTCCGCTCTCTCCTGCACGCCAAGTTATTTTCTTCATCTTCTGGACAAAGCGAATGAAATGGGGGTTGACATGCGAACACTTCCTCTTAGGCGGGGAATTTTCGGGGCGGAACCCTGGACGGAAGAGATGCGCAAGACGATTCAAGCGGCGTCGGACATTAAGGCGTATGATATTTATGGTTTGACGGAGATTTGTGGACCCGGTGTTGGGGCTGAATGTCATTGTCAAAACGGAACTCACCTTTTTGAAGATCATTTTTATCCCGAAATTGTCGATCCTGAAACATTGGAACCTCTTCCAGACGGGGAATATGGTGAATTAGTCTTCACGACGTTAGACAAGCGGGCAATGCCGCTTATACGGTACAGAACGAGGGACATCACGCGGTTAATGACGACACCTTGTCCTTGCGGACGAACGATTCGCAGAATGGAGAAGATTTCACATCGTAGTGACGATATGCTGATTATTCGGGGAGTCAATGTCTTTCCGGGTCAGATTGAATCGGCACTTCTCGCTGTTGAGGGGAGTTTGCCGCATTACCAGATCGTTTTGACTCGGGAACAAGGACTTGACAACATGGAGGTTCAGGTTGAAATGAATCCGAACACATTCAGTGATACAGTCCGTGAAACGGTTGGTTTACAAAAAGCGATTCAGAAGAAGATCGACACAACGGTTGGAATTCGGGTCAAGGTCACCCTTCTTGAACCGAACACGATCCCGCGCAGTGAGGGTAAGGCAAAACGGGTCCTTGATCGACGGAATATGTAAGGTAGGGAATAGGGACTTGGGGATAGGGGATAGGGAAGAAGAGGAAGCGGTCCCCGTTTAACCGCGATACAACGTATTGCGCGTAATGTTTAGCCGAGGAACATCGTTCCGCGCGTAAAAAGAAGGTAGAAGACACAAAGGAAATTGCAAGCCCCTGATGAAACTGCTCTATGAACTTATGTTGGTTGGATTGGCAGGTGCAGTTGGAACAATAACCCGTTATGCAAGCGGTCATTTTACAACTTGGCTTTTTGGAAACGGGTTTCCACTTGGAACACTTTTCGTCAATATAATCGGCTCGTTTCTGTTTGGACTCTTTGCGGGACACTTCTCAACAGGTCGTATCCCGCTTGAATGGAAAGTTCTCCTTTTGACCGGCTTTTTAGGCGGTTTCACGACCTTTTCGGCATTTGCAGCCGAAAATCATCACTTCATTGAAACCAAACAATGGACCCTTTTTGCTCTTAACATCATTGGTCAGAACCTTTTCGGTATCCTCGCCGTTTTATTTGGACTGTATCTTGCAAATAACATGCGATAAACCCTGATGAAACCTTCTCTTTGTTCAACGACCATCTATTTTGGTTGCGTCTCAGTCAAACGAACCAAATTGAGTGTTTGCGTCTTTTCGGCTCCATCATGCACAAGAACCGCAAGAGATTCCTGTGTTAGGTTCCAAAGTCCACATTCATACACCTGATCCTTGCGATCTCCAATCTGGAACGCAACACGCTGTGTTTCTTGGTCGATTGCTCCTTCAACAGGCAAGAGTTCATCATTGGCTTCATCGTAAAAATTACCGCGCAGAATCCCGCCCCGATTCATTGCCAATTGTAACACATCCCGAACATCCGCCGAATCAGCACTGTTGAGAATTGCAAAGGAACCAAGCGGCATCCAATCCTCAGACGGAGTTGTGCTGTTGTTCGGCCCGGACGAATCGTCGCTCAAAAGAGCCGGTTGCGTCGAAACAGCAAGCGGTTGACCATTTTCCAAGTCGATCCGAACAACCCCGGTTTCTGCTCCACGTTTTGCCAATTCCAACGACTGCTCGTAATACTTTTCAGCACTCACATAGGGAACACCGTTGATGTACACCATATCCCCACGATATTCAATGTTATCTCCATAATTGTAGTAAACCGGGGTCGGCTCCACATTCACAAAGATGCTTGCATGTTGATGAGGGCGATGATAATAGGGTGCATAACCGTGAAACCAAGACCAGGTTGTTCCCCAACTCGGCGTCGTCCACCATCTAACCGGATCAATGACGACAACCGGTCTCCAATAATGGTAAGGATGATGATGTCGGTCGAATCGATGATACCAATCCGACGTCCAATAAGAATGATAACCTCTGAAATTACGCTGAACATTGACAACAACGGTCGGTTGAACAGGCGGTCGGGGAGGAGGGGGCGGTCGAAATCCGGGATGATGTGACATGTTGGAATCCGGTCGCATTCCAGGACGTGTTGGAGCAAGCGGTTGAGTATCAGGAACAGGAGGAGCAGGAACGCCGGGATTCTCGACAATCCCCGGTTCTCCCGGTTCAGCAACTCCCGGTTTCGGACGAGTTCCTGACGGACCTGTGTCGCTGATGTCCCCCTCTGTATTCGGTTTTGGTCGTCGATTCGGTCGACCTGTCTCAACTGTCCCTGAATTCGGCCCCGAATTGGTCCCGTTTCCCGTTTCGTCAATAATCCCCGGTTCTCCCGGTTTCGGACGAGTTCCAGACAGACCTGTGTCGCTGATTTCCCCCTCTGTATTCGGTTTGGGTCGTCGATTCGGTCGACCTGTCTCAACTGTCCCTGAATTCGGCCCCAAATTGGTCCCGTTTCCCGTTTCGTCAACAATCCCCGGTTCTCCCGGTTCAGCAACTCCCGGTTTCGGACGAGTTCCTGACGGACCTGTGTTGCTAATTTCCCCCTCTGTATTCGGTTTGGGTCGTCGATTCGGTCGACCTGTCTCAACTGTCCCTGAATTCGGCCCCAAATTGGTCCCGATTCCCGTTTCAGAACCCGAATTCGTTGTTGTTCCGGTTCCCGTTGACACATCACGATCTCCGCGATCACGATTTCCCCAATGACCGCGATTCGTTGCCCCGCTTGATTGTTGACCCGCTTCATCCCGATTGGGAGTCCCTAAACGACCTCTTGCTTCTTCCAGTTGACGTCGCAAAGAGTCCCGCGTCGTTGGAGATGCCGATGTTCCCGAATCGGTTCCCAATCCCGAATCCAACGTTGTTGGTGTTGCATTGGTTGTTGAACCGGGCCGACGATTGAACGAATTTCCTGAACCGCTCGTTTCACTTGAGAGACCGGGACGAGGATTCGGTCGGGTTGGTGTCGTCGTTTGACCTGACTCCAACGTGAGATTTTGAGTGAATCCCGAACTGGTATTCGGTGTTGGTCGGGAATTGGGTCGATTTCCTTGTAAGGTTGGGCGAGTTGGGGAAGATTCGCCCAATGTTCCTTCCGACTGATTTCCGTCAAAACGGATTCCGCCCGGTCGATTCCCGCTCAAAGGACGTGATCCCGTTCCCAGACCTGTTAGATCGGTTGTTGTGGAAGAGGGACGTCGAGAACCCGGTGTTGACAAACCGGGTGCTCCTGAACCCAATGTTCCAGAATCGGATGGAGCTGGACGCGGTTTTCCAAAATTCTGCGTTGATGGGTCGTTTGCTGCATTATCCGTTGTCGGTCGTGTTCGGTCCCGACGTTCCCCCGATTGTGTCGGTCCAAATGATTCCCTATTCCGATCCCGAGAAGTCCGTTCAGCTGCAACCTTGCCCAATTCCGGGGCTTTGGTCGGCGTCAGAGAAGAAGAGGCTGACAAAGATGTCGAGATTATTGATTCCGTCGTCGTTGAACTGATTTCCGGTTTACGAACAATCTGACGTTGTTGCGTCCCAACCCGGGTTGCCGATTGATCCTTTCTCGGCACTTCCGTTGGACGTATGTTGGGAACATTTGTTGTCGGATTCCAACTCTTATCGAATTGCGAACGAACCGATTGTTGCTGACGACCTGTTTGCAACGATTCAAAAGGGGCATTCTGAATTCGTGATGTGGTTGAAGGGGCCGACGACTCTGATGATTGGACAGTTGGGCGATTAAACGTCCCCCCTTGCAAACCGCCCCAAGAAGGGGTTGTTGCTGAGGAACTCGCCGATGTTGCATTTGAAGAGTTTGAAGCGGTTCGTCCTGTTCGACCAGCATCCATTCTTGGCCGACTCGGAACAGCAGGTCGGGGTGTTAAAGCGTTTGTCCGTCCCTGCATGATCGCGGAGTTCGTTCCAACAGAACCTGACTGCCCCAACGGACTCGATTGACCCGATTGCGAAAATGGACCGGTTCGAGGAGATTGTCCAGCTTGATTGCCCGGTTGATTGCCCAGATTCTTCCTGAGTTGACCGGACGGATTGAATTCGGATCGTCGGGCCGAACTGGATAATCGATTGGATGCTGATTCGACCGGGTTAACGGTTGCTGCATTGGTTGCGTCTGAGCGACGATTACGGTCCAACCGAACATCAAGGGGGCTTTGAGCAACAACCGGGACATTCAGCAACACAACCAAGCCGAGTATCAGAACACTTTTATTGTTCAAGCGAAAATTGTTCAAACAAAAACGAAATATCATTGATCTGTCCTTTTCGTTGACGGAATAACACTTTCTCTGTTTGCGGAAACGAAGGTCCGTTTCAGGACGACCTCCTCCATTTCCATTGTCGTAATACAACCTTTGTAATGATACAAAGGATTATTCCAAAAGTAAAGGCAAAAAAGAGAAAAACCGTTCTTTGTCGGTCATTATGATCCTGATTGGTCTATTCCGGTTTATTTGGCATCCCGGTCTATTTGGTCTTTCAGCTTATTTGCCTGATTCGCCCAAATTTTCTAACCAAACAGGTCCGCCAAATTTCCCGGTCGTCACAAAGTCAATCCGCCCATTTCCGTTCATGTCAACAGGAACGATACTCATTCCGGCCCCGATCCCCTCATCAAAGGTGATGTTGTGTTTCTCCCAAATGACTTGACCTTTTTCTTTATGCGATTTGAACCAATAAACACCAAGCGGTTCATATTCCCCGGGATCATGTCCGTTGTGCGCCATATAACGTTTTCCGGCAATCAACTCCTTTTGTCCGTCCCCGTCAACATCGGCAAGAGCAAGGGCGTGAACCTGCGAAAACGATTTGTCAATCAGATGCCGCTTAAACGCCAATTCCCCGTTTTCGGCATCTTTAAGCTGTTCAAACCAGAAAATTCCGTAATCATGCGCTGCACTGACGATAATGTCGGCTAAACCGTCCTCGTTGACATCAAGAACAAGAATCTGGGCTGCATCTTTAATCGACATGTTGGGTTCTTCCCCGAACAAATCAAGAGAATGTTCAATCCAGGTTCCCTTCCGAATGTCCGAAGGTGCTTCAAACCAAGCAGTCGGACGTAAAATATCTGGTCGTCCATCTCCATTCAAATCTCCAACTCCTTGTCCAAATGGGAGTTGTTTTTCGGAAACGATATGAACGGTAAATTGCCCCTTGTCCGTTTTTTCATACCAAACAGTCCGAGTAACAGACGGAACAATCTCAAGAGGTTCCCCCGAACCCGTTACATCCCAAAAATCAAGAGTCTCGAAATTGCCGTTTTTTTCCAACAGATGTTCATCCCAAAGACCGGATGTTTCAAGGTCTTTGCCCGGATTGCGAAACCAATTGGACTTTTCGGAAAACCAATCACAAGCGATAATGTCGGGAAAACCATCTCCGTCGACGTCCATAACGAGATTGGCGAAATCGTGAGCATAACCTTTCCCCTTTTCGTCAACATCGGACGGAATTTGCCGAATTTTCACTTTCTTCCAATCCGGCGCAAGATAGAGATACTCTCCTGCAACAATGTCGGGCCGACCATCCCGGTTAAAATCGCCAACTCCGGCTGCTTCAAACCGGGCATGATCGATTCGATGTACCTTAAACAAAACCGGTTCTGCCCCGATTGTCAAGGAAGTCTGCTGAAAAGCGGCAGTAAAGAAGAGAATAACGGCAAATTGGGCCGGGAAATAAAGAGAGATCAATCGCAACATGGGACAATTTGAATGTTGGGGGAAAGAGTGTTGAGAAAAAAGATTGACAAAACAGCGCAATAAATGGGAGATAGTCAACGGAACGGCAAAACGGTTATTAGGCAAACCATGTATCTGAAATGTGTCCGAAAAGTCCTCGAATTCCCCAATCAAAACCGACTGCAAGAGCAACGAAAAGGGCTTGTAAAATTTTATCCGCCTATTTTTGAGAAGGTAGGAGGTAAGAAGGTAGGAGAGAGAAGATGGAATAGTGTGTGAAACTGAATAGGAGTTGCCCAAAAAAAGGTCAACGAGTTAACTCGGGAGACGCCGTTATCGTTCTGTCTTCCCCTTCTTTCCTCCTACCTCCTATCTTCTACCTCCTCATTGATGTATCCCGGTTAAACGGATTCGTCCGGTTCATGTTCTGATTCATGTTCATGTTCAAATTCTGGTTCATGTTCGGATTCATAAGGTAAGCCGTAATCCTCATTCATCCAACGTGTACGGTCAATACACTTACATCGTTTGGAACAAAAGGGCAAAGCGATTCCCGACTGTTCTGTCGAAAATTCCTGATCGCAAACAGGGCAATGTATTTGAGGTGACATCGTTTCTTATTGTCGGGACAGGACAACTTTATGATCGTAACCGGGTAATTCGCGGACATATTTGGGAACCGCATAACCGGGTAAATGTCGTTGGAGTTGCTCATACAACAACAACCCTTTTTCGGTTGCAACCTCAAAGTGAGCAGCACCCGCAACTCGATCCAGTTGATGTAGGTAATAGGGAATCAAACGAAGTGAAATCAACCGTTCATACAATTCGAGGAGAACCGGCAAGGAATCGTTGACTCCTCGCAACAGGACCGATTGTACCAGAACAGGGGTTCCTTGGTCAACCAACTGTGAGATGGACGCTTCAAATTCGTTGTCCATTTCGCGGGGATGATTCAGATGCAGAACAAGGTAATTGGCAATGTGTCGATCTGAACGGAGCAATCCGAGCAAGGAAGGGGTGATCCGATTTGGAATCAAGACGGGCAAACGAGTATGAATGCGAATCCGTCGAATTGCCGGATTTCTCTTGATTTGCCCGAACAATTGTTCTAATTCAACATCGTCGAGCATCAACGGGTCTCCCCCGCTTAAAATGATTTCCGGCGTTCTGAGCAACAACAGTTCGTCCGCCCAACTCAAGGAAGACTGTTCCGAATTCCGCTGAATGTGGTGTCGTCGGAAACAATATCGACAATGAATCGCACATTGTGAAGTGGTCAAAAGGAGGGTTCGACCAGCATATTTGGAAAGAAAGTTGGACTGCACAGTTGGGTTAGATTCTTCAAGCGGGTCCGTCACAAAACCGTCCACTTCGAGTAATTCCCGTTCTTGGGGCATAATCTGAAGGAAAAGTGGATCATTGGGATTGCCTTTTTCCATTTTCTGTAAAAAAGGTCGCGGAACCAAGAGCGGGTATTTTTCACATACCTTTTTGACATGAACCGAACAACCGGAATGTTGAGAACAATCAGGCATTTCGAGAATTCGGCCCAACTCCAACGGGTCTCTAACAGCTGATTCAATGTTGTTGTACCAATTGCCCATTTTAACAAATTTACCTTCTGACCGTCTCAGCTCAATTGCAATCTTGTGAAACTTTGCCGACTCCGACGATCAAAACGACCAACTGCCCAAATTGGGGTTCGACAAGTTCGCAAAATAACTTTCTTTTGTTTGATTTTCTTCCAATTCGGTGTAAAGTTCAGCGAGAAAAACAAAAGCAATGTGCAACCGTTCTCTACAAGACTTGGACTTGTTGCAGTCACAATTCACCAAATCATATCCCCCGCTTTTTGAGGAGACAAAACAATGAAAAAACTAATGCTAATTGCCTTATTTACAGTCACTCTTTCGACTCTGTCGATTGGATGCAGCACGACTTCGGATTGGTGTCGTCGCGGTTCCATTTGGCCGTTTTCCAAACCGGCTGCAAGTACAACCCCGGTCGTTTCTGAGGGATTCATCGTTCCCCAAACCGTTTGTTCCCCCATGATGGACCCTTGTACACCCGCGCTTTGCAGCGATCCTTGCGCAACCGGTCCTTACTCCACAACAGGTTACGATTTGGGCAACAACTGAGAGGAGAATGTAGGGAATAGGGGGAAGAATTGAGAATGGAATAGGGTAAAAAAACGGAATCTGACGCATGATTGATCATATTGCCGCAAAACAAGGATTACTCCTCCCTAATCCCTATCCCCCAACCCCTATCACCTTTCTTCGACCTCCTCTCAACAAACACCAATTTCTGAAATACACAAATAGTTCTATTTCTTAGCTGGATTGTAGAGCGCGTTCGACTTTTTGGATCACCTCTGAAATGGGCAGTCGTCGCTCTCCGCAGTCCAGTTCCTCATTCTTACTTAACCAACTTTCGACTTTCTTCTGAGCGGAAACGACCGTACTATGCGAACGGTCGCCAAAATACTTCCCAATTTCCGCAAATGCGGACCGAGTGTATTTGCGAGCTAACCACATTGCCAACATTCGGGGATGTGAGACTTGTGCAGCCCGGGTTTTCGACTGCAACACCTGACTGCCCAATCCAAAGGTCTCACAGACGACACTTTCAATGTCCGGCAAACGAACTGTCTTGCGATTGTTGCGGATCAAATCATCCAGTATCAATTCCGCAGTCTGAATCGTCGGCGGAACCTTCTCGGACAAATAAGCCGCATGAAGCCGATTGAGAGCACCTGAAAGTTGTCGGGTATGATGACACAAATGGGACACAACAAAACGGCGGACATCACCTGAAATCGGCAATTGTCGCTGCTTGACCATTTGCTCAAAAATGGTCAAAAGAGTGTCCCGTTCAGCCGGATCAATTCCGCAAACCATTCCTGCTTCTAATCGGGCTAACAATTCGGGTCGCAACCGGCCCAAATCGCGTAAAGGTCGATCCCCGCTGAAAACCAGTTGAACTCCCTGATTTTTCAATGTGTCAATCGTTCGCAACAATTCCGTTTGTGTCGAGGTTTTTCCAAGAAAAAAATGAATATCATCAAGCAAAAGAACCGAAATGCCCCGAAATTTATTGCGAAATCCCTGTATTCCACCTCGTAATCCCTCGATGAATGAGGTTGTAAACTGTTCAGCTGTCATAAATAAAGGGGGTTTACGATCCCGACGTTTCCTCGTTTCTGACCAGATTCCTTCTAAAAGATGTGTTTTTCCAACACTTGTTCCTCCATAAAGGTAAATGGGGTTCATTTTGCCCGGATACAATACAGCAATATCGGCTGCTGTTTTAGCGAGACGATTCGATATTCCTTCAACAAATTGGGACAGAGAAGCGAATTTCCGTCCTCCTTGCGATTCTTCTGTTTTGGTTTGAGGAGGATTGTGAGCCGATTTTTGGGGACGAGATGTTAGAATCGGCGAAAGACTGGGCAAAAGGGATTGACCTGAAGAAGGAGAGGTGACGTCCTGAACAGGTCGAGTCGGGAAAACGACATTCAAACCCGGACGAATCGGGGAATTGCCCGTTTGAAGAGGTTGGAATGTTGTTTTTACGTCGGTTTTTTCTTCATTAACGACCCTCAATGCTTCTTCCAGCTCACTTTGTGGAAAGAGTGAGGGAAAACGCATATAATCAATCTTCGTGATTCGTGAACTCGTTCGTTGTTTAGAACGGCGCACAACCTGCTCTTCTTGCGAAAAGGGCCGTTTAACAGACGAGGAGGGGGAGACGTTTTCCATGTCGTACTTATGATTCCAAACACTGTTCTTTTGCAAACAATCGCAAAACAGACAGTAAGAGTTGTTGAATACTCTGCCCCGCAAAAAAACTTGCAAGACAAAACATCGGGTTCAAACAAAGTATCGGATTCGGACGATTCAAAGAACGGAATACGTCCGAACGACAGAGGGCAATTGTATCGGCTGAAATGAAGTTGTCAAACAATTCTTGGGCCAATAAAAATTTTTCCCCAAGATGAATTTCGCTAACCCTTGAAAGATAAAACTGTTCGGTCGGATTATACTTTTTTGACAGAAATTATTTCCTAAAAAATAATTTTTCAAAATGGGGAAAACTTGTTTTTTCCAAACAAAGAAACGGACGAAAAACCGCAAAGCGGCAAAAGACGACCAAAAACATCATCATTCACAAACCCTACTACTTAAAGAAGATACTGTAGGAACCGATTGTCGGAAAAAGCCCTTTTGGAATCCTATTGTGAAGAGGATTGCTTTTTCCAACAACGAAAGACATTGTTCGATCAGCCCTGCTTGGTCAATCGGGTTCCTCTTGACAAGTTTTTTTTCCCTGAATCTCCCGTCGCAATTCTTTAATTGGCAATAAAAGCCGGAAAGGAGCGACCAACAGGGAGCGTATTGACGGAAAAAGGAGTGTGTTGACAAAAAGAAGCATCTGAACGGTCAAAGGGGGAACAGCAAACTGCCCAAACTGCTTAATTCTCCAACTCGACCGTCAACACGGAACTTCTGTCCCCTTCTTACGTCTCGCACAATTCTTACTTTACAATTGTCTCGTTTCACTCTCCAATCAGCGAGACGTTCTTCATCATTCATTATCATTCATTGCAAACGGCCCGGGGAACAATCATCCTTGTCCCCAAAACCGGATGCTGGACCAAATCGAACTCCGTGTCATAGATTTTTCGCAATTCTTCTGTATTCATCACCAAATTCGGGGGACCATTATACGCCAAACCGTTTTCAGACAGCGCAATCAAACGATTGCCGTTCAAAACAGCCCGGTTGACATCGTGAGTGATTTCTATAATCGTTGTTTTCTGCTCCCTGTTAATTTGACGCAACAAATGACAGATTTCCTCTTGATGTTTATAATCCAAAAACGTCGTCGGTTCATCCAAAAGTAACAACTGCGGTTCTTGCGCTAAAGCCGATGCAAGCAAAACCCGTTGTCGTTCCCCCCCACTTAAAGTGTCAATCATCCGATTGGACAAATCGTTTAAGTGCATAACATTGAGGGACTGTTCAACGACAACGCAATCGTGATGTGAAAGGGGGGTAAGCGGATTCAAGTGAGGATACCGTCCCATTTCGACAACTTCACGAACGGTCAAGGAAAAGACGGTACTAAAGGTCTGTTGAACATAGGCGATTTTTCGAGCAAGTTGCACTCGGGACAAATTCCGAACAGAAACACCCTCAATCCGAATGGAACCGGTCCAATCCGTCAAAATTCGCAAAATGCAACGGAGCAATGTCGTTTTGCCAATTCCATTTGGTCCAATCACAACCGCATATTCACCTGCATGAACGTCAAACGAAAGAGAATGAAAAAGCAAGCGGGAATGAGGACCAAACGAATACTGAAGATCGTTGATTGACAAAAGTGGTTCGTGAACCATTGTGTAGGGGATAGGGGTTGGGGAATAGGGGATAATAGGGGGGAAGGGAAGAATTGTTGCGGCGATATAGCGTATCCTGCGCAAAGAAGGTAGAAGGATAGGGGTTGGAGAATAGGGGATAGGGATTAGGGAGGAGTAATCCTTGCTTTGCCGCAATATGACCGATCATGCGTCAGGTCAGATTCCGTTTTTTACCCTATTCCATTCTCAATTCTTCTCCCTATTCCCCAGTCCCTATCCCCTAATCCCTAATTAACGCAGCTCTCTTGCGCCCGTTTCATGTCGTCGGGAATCCGTTTGCTGAAAATTCTGCTGCATTCCAACCGGGACACTTTTCGCTGCCTGTTCGGTTAATAAAGCTCGCTGTTGTATGTCCGTCGTTTTGCCCGTTAATTGATCGAGAAACTGATCGGAAACGGCATTCAAACGAATCACATCACTTTGTGGAAGTTGATTTCCTTGACGCGGGGAATTGATAATAACGATGATTTCTGCCCCTTCTTTCCGACGTTTTTGAATCTCTTCCCATGTTGCAACCTCTTCCTCGGAAAGTGTTGAAGGGCGACGGAACGGTTCGTTCCTTGAACTCTCCGTTCCATTCAGGTTGGATAATGGTTCTGTACCGTTTTCCCAAGATCGGGTCAACACGATTGGAGAATCCAATGTTCTGGAACTGGAAATCGTTTGATTAGAATCAATCAAAGAAGGGGTCTGATAAACGAAACTCAACTGCATGGAATCAAGCATTCGTCGCACTTCAGAAAGAGGGACAAATTGCCCGTCATTTGTTCCGGGATCACCCATATTGCAAACCCCAACCAAATAACCCTCTTCAGAAAAGAGACCTCCTCCACTTCGACCTTGAGTTGGTGCTCCTGAGACATGAATGTAGTGAAACGGCGGAACTGTTCCTTCCTTCATTGGGGGACTGAACCGGTTCAACGAAAGAATCTGATGTTCCATGATTGTTGGAAGTGAACGAACTTGATGTTCCAGAAGTGTTGGATTTGCTCCTCCATTACAGCCGACCGAGAAAACTTTCTGGTTGACCTGAAGAGAATCAACGGGCGCAAGAGGGACTGCTCGAACAGGACAAGGGGGGAGTATTTTGACGAAACCAATATCGGTATTCAAATCCCAATCTTCTAATGTCCCTAAAACCTTAATCGGTGTTCCGTCCTGACTGTTAAACAAATGAACTTCAACGGGACCTTCCCCAATCGAATCGCGGAAAATATGACCACATGTTAAAATCAACGCCTGATCGCGTCGAGTATCAATGATTGTCCCGGTTCCCCAATTGACCCCGTTTTTATCTTCAATTCGGAGCCGAACGGTCGAATCAACCCAAGCAACCGGACCACGTTTGATCGGTTCTGACTGTTGTGTCGTCGAAGAGGACATCAAATTGGACCCGTTTAAGGGTATACCTTGATGATCCTGCGAAATTGCCCGGGAATAAGCGGGCACAACCGCTGATGTTTGGGTCACACTTTGGGGTGAAACAGGAAGATTCGGCGAACTGGGCAAGGTCGAAGAGTCTGACCCAACATAACTTGAAGAAACAGTCCCTTTCGATGAAGACGGAGTTGGGTCCGCGAATCGATTTGAATCCGACAAATTGTTTGGACTAGACAACCTAGTTTGGTCGGACAATCTGTTGGGGTCCGACAATCGGCTTGAATCGGACAAGGGAACACTTGCATTTTTCGGTGTTCCTGTTGAAGTGCCTGTATTCAATTGCTGCATTAAGCGTTCTTGTCCCCGCTCGAAAATTCCGGTTATTTCCCGGCATAACGTCTGTTCATCTTTTCCTCCTACAAAACGATCCAGTTCGTCTTCTCCATAAACCAACACAAAGGTCGGCAATTCTTTCACCCTATATCTGTCCGCGATTTGACGATTCGTTGTCACATCAACATACTGAATCGGGTATTTTTTTTGGATAAAGAGGTCAAGAACCGGCTGAATCTGACGACAAACAGGACATTGCGGGGACCCAAATTCCAACAACCGCAATTCCGGGGTTGGAACTGTTGTTGGAACCGATGCCGAAACCGCTGTTTGAGCTGCGTTAGAAACAGTCCCCTGAACTGGGTTCTGAACTGGAGTTTGAGCAGCGACGAGATGATTCAGAAGTAGGGTTGTAATACAGGAAATGAAAAAGACGACGTATTTGGGCATTTTGTGGAGCATCCTTTCTCCAGGTCTCTATTGTTCCTGATTCAGGGCCGTTAAGACAAAGTGGGGGGAAATCAACATGAGGAGGGGATCATACCAAAAAGTGGAAAATGTTCCAACCCCAAAATTGACCCCGCCAACTTTCTGCCAACTTTTACTTTTTCACTTGCTGACGGAGCAGGACCGACAGTCCTTTGAAGACAGAGACTGGACGATTCGGGTCTCTGAGTGTATGATTCGAGTGTATAATACTTTTATGTCTGACGGTTGTTGATGTCACCTTTCCCCTGTTCTCGATGTTGTCCGTTTTCATGGAAGTCGGCATGTTCCTCTCAAGTTCCTCTCAATTTTCCCAAGTTTCTCTCAATTTTTTCATTTCTCTCATTTCTCTCAATTTTCCCCAACACTTTTGCTCAAAATAGGAAAATAGCTCATGTTCTCAGGAATCGTTGAATCTCTAGGCAAAGTTGCTGCAATTCTCCCAGAACCCCCAGGTTGTCGTATCATCATTGAATCGCCCGAAATCACCCCGCATATCAAGGTTGCGGACAGTGTTGCAATCAACGGTTGTTGTCTGACGGTTGTTGAAACCGATCACAACAAGATGGTTTTTCAAGCGGGTCCAGAAACACTTGCCCGGACGAATCTTGGCGAACTGCAAGTCGGCAGTCCGGTCAATCTTGAACGGGCCCTTGCCGTTGGAGACCGATTAGGGGGACATTTCGTCTCAGGTCACATTGACGGTCAAGCGGTTCTGTCCAACATTAAGGATTATGGCGATTGGGCCGATTACCACTTTACGGTCACAAAAGAGATTGCGGCTCATCTTGCATCCAAAGGTTCTGTCGCGGTTGACGGTGTTAGTCTGACTCTTGTCGAATGTACTCCCAACTCCTTCAGTGTCGCGCTGATCCCTTACACCCTAAAAGTCACAACCTTAGGGGCGCGCAAAATCGGTGATAAAGTCAACATTGAAACAGACTTGCTTGCCAAATACGTCCAACGTCTGCTCGACGCCAAAAACTGGTAAACCGATTGCACATTAATTGCATGAACCATACCTACAATTCAATGAACCAATACATACGATCTGACAAGACGCGAGTCGGTCTGCGCGGCGTTGGAATTTTCAAAGCGTTCTGAGTATCATCCAAGAGGAAAAGTATGCTGAGTAAAATAAAATTCGAGCGATTTACTGCGTTTGAGCAGTTGGAAATCAACTTTTCCAAAGGAATCAACGTCTTCATTGGCGAAAACGGAACCGGCAAAACCCATCTTATGAAGGTTGCGTATGCGGCGTGTGATATTACGCAAAACCGAGGTCGTTTTGCGGAGAAGGTCAACAACATATTTCTTCCGTCGGGACGTCAAATTGGTCGATTGGTTAAACGATCTCGTGTGAGTACCAAAGGAGCGGTTCAGGTTTATCGCGTCGTTCCCGAGAAGGGCGAAATTAAACTCGGGTTGAGTCTTTCCAGTCATTCTGTCGAGCCGGATCAACAGCAGGTGAAAGGACAGAGAAAAACATGGTTTGAGTATCCCCTTAAAGCGGCCTATATTCCTGTCAAGGATATGTTGGCAAATGCGCCGGGATTTCGGTCTTTGTACGACACACGAGAGATTCATTTTGAGGAAATCTACGTCGATATTCTTCGAAAAGCCTATATGCCCCTCCTAAAGGGACCAGCTGACAGTCAACGCCGCAACATTATCGAGAAGTTACATGATGCAATGGACGGAAATGTTGTCGTTAAGAATGATGAATTCTTTCTTCGCAACAAACACGGTCAACTGGAATTTACGCTCTTAGCAGAAGGTTTTCGCAAACTGGGCTTACTTTGGGTTTTGATTCAAAATGGTACATTGTTGCAAGGGTCTGTTCTTTTTTGGGACGAACCTGAAACAAATCTCAACCCAAAACTTATTGGTCCCATTGTCGAGATTCTGCTTGAACTTCAAAGGTTTGGAGTGCAAGTCTTCCTTTCAACACACAATTACGAAGTGCTGAAAGAATTCGATTTACGAATAAAAACAGAAGATCAGGTTTTGTTTCACAGTCTGTATCGTGAGGAAAAAACGAACCGGATTGTTTGTTCGTCGACGAGCGAATACGCCGAGATTTCGCCGAATTCTATTGACGACACGTTTGGAAGTTTTATTGACAGGGAAATTCAACAGGCAATAGGAGGGAAACATGATCTCCGTTGAATGTGACGGTTTCCGCTTTGATTTTGAGGATGTACTTGATGCTTTTATTTTTGATGAAAAGGATAAAAGCCGACCGACTTATCATGGTGTGACCGCATTGAAATCGGTTGACATTCTCGTCGAATGTAAAGATTATTGGTATTTTATCGAAGTCAAAGATTTTCACGACCTGAAACGGTATGAACACGAGGAAGGGGAAAACCAGCTCCGTGAAATCCTGAAGTACAAATTTCGTGATTCGTATCTGTATCGACATGCAGAACAAGCGATCAACAAGCCGATCATCTATATTTGCTTTCTTGCCAATATGGAAAATGCACTTTGTGGAAAATTGTGTAAGACATTAAAAACTGAATTGCCAATTGGAATCAAAACCGAAAGATGGAGTAGGGAATTGGCAAGGAATTGTTTTGTTGTTAATCAGGAACGTTGGAACAGGAATTTTCCTCATTGGAGAGCAAGCCGAATTTCTTAGCAATACACACCGTTGCTGAAGAGTGAATGTCTCTCACCGAAATCTCATCCTGCAATGTCAGGATTACTGTTTTCGATCTCCTCTCTCCTATTTTCAACGTCCTCTTTCCTATTTGTCGGTCATTTCTTAAAGCCGACCTTATTTGTGTATTTTGTGGTTTATTTTCTTGACCTCGAAATACCGCGAAAAACGAAAAGTCTGTTTCTATTTCGAAAAACAGGGCATAAACGGCGTTGCAAGGTCAAGCCGTTATCCGCACAAACGGTTCAGTTCTTCAGCAGTTGCATCAACCGTAAAACGGATTTGTGCTTCGTTGTGCGCTGATGTAATGAAGAATCGTAATCGGGCTGCTTTCTCTTCAACAGCAGGGTGCAGAATCGGTTGGACGTTGATTCCCCGGTCAAATAGGTTTTTCGAGAGTTGCAAGGCGAGCATGGAATTGCCGATAATGACCGGGACGACTGCCGAATCCCGACTCATTCCTGTATTAAGTCCTTTGGATTTGGCCAATTTCAGGAACAGGGCGGAGTTGCGACGTAATTGTTCAACCCGATTGGGTTCTTCTTCAAGGACCTTCAGTGCAGCAAGCGCAGATGCCGTATTTGGGGGGGAGAGACCAACACTGAAGACGAAACCGGGGACTGTATACTTCAGGTATTCAACCAGTTCCTGACTTCCTGAGATGTAACCCCCACAACTACCAAATGTCTTGCTCAACGTACACATCCAAACGTCGACATCCTTTCGATTGACCTTGAAATGTTCCCCTATTCCCCGACCCGTTTTGCCAAGAACCCCCATTGAATGGGCTTCATCAATCATTAAGAGCGTTTTGTGCTCTTTTCTCAAGTCAATAAATTTCGGCAATTCGGGGTAATCACCGTCCATACTGTAAACACCTTCAACGATCATCATCACACGACGGTATTCATTGCGATGTTTTTTCAATATCCAATCGGCTGCTTCCCAATCATTATGGGGGAAAGGACGACGACGTGCTCCTGAGAGAATTGCCCCTTGAACAATACTGTTGTGAGCAAGAGCATCATGTAAAATCATGTCGTCCGGGTTCAACAAATGACCGATTACAGATTCGTTCGTTGAATGACCCCCGACCATAACAATCGTATCTTCCGTCCCCAAAAAACGTGTGATTCGTTCTTCCAATTCACGATGAATCGGTTTTTCCCCGGACACCATTCGAGATGCCGAAACACTGGTTCCATAAAGGGCGACTGCTTCTTGGGCTGCTTTTGTAACCCGGGGATCACCGGACGTGTTAATGTAGTTGTAACTCGAAAAATTGATAAACTCTTTTCCCCGAATCATTGTCCGGTCATTCGTGATTCCTTCATGTTGATCGAAAAAATGGTTTAACCCCAATGTCCTGATTAAATCCAGTTTTCCCTTCAATTGTTGATATTCTGGAAATGCGGAAAAACGAAACCGATCTTCGCCAATTTCCTCTTTTGGATCAAACGAGGTGGAACGAGTTGCTGTTTTGGGACCCGAACCGAGATGTTGTAAAACGGCCGACACCACTTCCCGGGCTGTTCTGAGGTCGGGCAGGATATGTTCGGGAAACTGTCCGCCAAATCGATCCTCAAGTGACGCAAGAATTTCCATTCTTTCAAGGGAATCCAACCCCAACTCCGTAATGTCCGTCTCAATCGTCAAACCAACTGCCCGATCTTTCGCAATTGCTCGAACCTCTTCAAGAACAATTGCTGCAACATCCTGTTCCGATGTCAGAACCGTCCTGTCTTGCGTTTGAAATCCGGCTGAATTGAACGGATGCTGCGTCCTCTGTCCCGCTGTTTGCCCGCTTGATTGTCCGTCCAACTGTCCCGTTGTTTGTCCGACTGACAGTCGCTCAATTTGTCCGCTTGTCTGCCCGATTGACTGTCCGGCTCTTGGTCCAACCGCTTGTCTCAAGTTGACATCATCCAATCGTTGTGCAAAATTCTTTTGTTCGCGGGATAAAACGTCGGCAAAAAAGTGATTCGGTTCCTGTTTTTTTGCAAAGCAAGGTGAACCCGTTGACGAAATCGGCGTTGTATGAAGTTCCGCAACAACGGTATTCTTATTCTCGACGACGATGTTGGAGTCGTTGACTGAAGTTGAAGTGGTTTGGTTCTTGGCAACCGTGATTGATTCGTTCTGCGAAACAGAAACATCTGTTCGTTCAACTGTTTCTCGCGGATTATATCCCAACGTCGTTGAGGTTGAATTCCAGAATTCGATTGCGGTCAATGTTCCATCCAAAAAGGCCGTTTTGACGGCGTGTCGTTGAATTTTTCCACTTGATGTTTTGGGGATTGAACCGGATTTGACAAAAACAATGGAATCGACAATCAATTCATGTTCGAGAGCAACGGTTTTGCGAACCGTTTCAAAAAGTGAGATGAGTTCACCTTTGAAACGACGTTCAAGTTCTTGGACAACGACGAGATGTTCGTCGTTTCCCTCACCAATCATGACAGCAGCCCCAGAATTTACCCGCAAATTGGGATCAATTCTCTGGACTGTTGCTTCAATGTCTTGCGGATACACATTGACCCCGCGAATAATAATCAAGTCCTTGATTCGACCGGTTACAAACAGTTCCTCTTCACAAAAGAACCCCAAATCGCCGGTTCTCATAAACGGACCTTCTCCCGTCGGACTGATTTTAGCCCGAAAAACGGTTTTCGTCGTTTCAGGAGATTGCCAATATCCTTGTGCAACACTTGGTCCCTTGACCCAAATTTCCCCGATTGTCCCCTCTTCGACGAGTTGTCCGGTTTCAGGGTTGACAATCCAAACAACCTGGTCGATCATGTTCCGACCACTTGAGACCAAACGTCGGGCATGTTTTTCCGTTGACGAAACTTGAACAGGACGAGCGTTTGAAATGGAGTCGGGGTTGAATGTACGAATACAAGGCGGTTCGGCAACATAACCGCCTGTTACCATAAGTGTCGCTTCTGCAAGACCAAAACAGGGATAAAACGCCTCATATTTGAAACCACAACGTTCAAATTTTCGGGCAAAGGTTTCCAACGTTTCTGCTTGAACCGGTTCTGCTCCGTTGAATGCAACTTTCCAACTGCTTAAATCGAGTTGATCGATTTGGTTTTCCCGAATTTTCCGAACACACAGATCATAGGCGAAGTTCGGTCCCCCGCTTGTTGTTCCCCTATATCGAGTAATTGCAGCTAACCAACGAAAAGGTGATTGCAGAAAGGATAAAGGTGACATGAGGACGTTTGGACGACCACAATAAATCGGTTGCAGGATTCCGCCAATCAAACCCATATCATGATAACTGGGCAACCAAAAAACCCCCAGATCATGTCGGGTATGTTCAAATCCAAGCTGAATCAGTCGGGAGTTGTGAATCAAATTTCCGTGAGAGAGGACGACCCCTTTAGGAGTTCCGGTTGAGCCGGACGTGTATTGCAAAAAGGCAATTGAATCGGAATTAACATCAGGATATGTCCATCTTTCGTCCCAACCTTCCTGAATCTGGTCGGTCGCCAACCAGGGAATATTCTTCAAATCGGGCGCATCCTCCAAAATTCCCTGAACCCGACTCATTGTTTCCAATGTTGTTAACGCAATTGCAGCTTGCGCATTTTGTGCAATCGCTTGAATCCGCAGAATCGAACGATTTTTGCGAGGAGGATACACAGGAACGGCGATTGCGCCCGCATAGAGACAACCGAAAAAGGCGGTAATGAAATCCAATCCGGGGGGGAACAGGAGTAAAACCCGTTTTCCGTGCATGTCCCGATACTGCAATTGAGCCGCAATTTCCCGGGATCGACGATCAAGTTCGGCGTTTGTCAACAATCGTTCATCATCAATACCATTTGCAAGATAAACAAAAGCGAGATCATCATGCTGGACGGTTGCTCTGTAACGAACCAGTTCGACAAGGTTGGAAGGACCGAATAGAGTTGGTGAAAAAATTTCAGATGACACGGTACAATCGGGAAAAGGGTAGAAATCCGCAAGTTTCAGAACAATAGACCAAAACACTGCCCCTTAGAGTATACATTACCGTTTTGTAACCCCAATCCCTGTTTTATCTCTTGAATTCTCAGTTTTCGCGAAAAAATTTTGCGTCAATCACCCAAATTCTATAATTGACACAATCGGCACTTCGCAAAATATTGGTATAACAGACAAAACATTCAACCTTCTTGGGATTGGGTGCTGATAATGAGGGGGATTCTTTTTATTACAATTGTCAGGAAAATTCATGTCGGCTCAAGAAAAAACGATCTGTTCACAAGTTGCTTTGGAAAAAAACGCAATCCCTCTGTTTTGGATTGTTGTAGGAACCCATTTTTTACTTTGGACTTTTCTTCCCTGGTTCATACAACCGAGTCCTGCAACATACGATGTTATGGAAATGTTCATTCTCGGTCGAGAATGGGTGCTCGGTTCGTCCAAACATCCCCCACTTCCATTCTGGGTTCTCGAAATTGTTTACCAATTGACCGGACGTGCAACATTTGCCTGTTATTTGGCGTCACAAATCTGGGTTTTTCTGGGTCTTTGGGCTG
This sequence comes from Thermoguttaceae bacterium, assembly GCA_051660685.1. GTDB lineage: Bacteria > Planctomycetota > Planctomycetia > Pirellulales > Thermoguttaceae > JAVBSX01. Next base: position 30,395 of record JBOFQB010000038.1, read on the forward strand.
TTTGGCGATTGAGTCGAGAATTTCTCTCCAATTCTCTTGCCCTTCTTGTAGTCCTTTCCTCATTGACTTATCGTTATTTCAATCTTGGCAGTATCAGCTATACAACGAGTGTTCCCCCAGTCAGTCTTTGGTGTTTGGCAATCACCTTTTTTTATCTTGCTTTACGGTACAACAGGAAACGATTCTGGGTTTTACTCGGAATCACCTTAGGAGCCGGTCTGCTCTCGAAGTATTCACTTGCTCTCCTGATTGTTTGTATGTTGCTTTATCTCACTTGTTTCACAGTAGAACGACGATACTGGAAAACAGCGGGACCGTATTTGACAACAATGACGGCGTTCCTCGTTTTTCTGCCGCATTTGGTCTGGATGTTCCAAAATGATTTTATCACGCTGAAATATGCCGAGTCGGTCGTTTTGGGAAATCAAACTTGGTTGTCACACCTGACTTCCCCCGCTAAATTTCTTTTCTCCCAAATCATTTTGGTTCTGCCCGTCTTGATTTGTCTGATTCCTTTGACCGGTTTTGCTTGGCAATTGCGATTTGTGCGATTGAATGGAGCAACTTCTCTTCGTGATGAAGATCAAAACAGGAGAGGTCAAAGAGAGAAAGATGGACGAATTGCGCGAGAGTCTCATTTTTTGACGTTTATGATTTTCGTCCCTTTTCTGCTTCAAATCATTATCCCGGTTTTGAATGGGACACCTCTCCGAACCGCTTACGGTTCACCTCTTTGGACTCTGTTGCCGTTATGGATGCTGACCACATTCAAAATTGACGTAAATTGCAAGAGAATCAAACAGACGGTTTTATTGACGGTCGGAGTGATCCTGACAACATTGACTTGTTATGTGCTTGATTATCAGTTCGTTTACCAGTTTTATCCGAATGAAGGTTGCCGTATTCATTTTCCCGGTCCTGCACTTGCCCGTTCGCTCGAAAAAATCTGGCAAGACCAATGTCCAACGTCCACTCCATCTCCCTCTTGGTTGACCGGGGATTGGAAATTGGCCGGACACGCTGCTTATCAAATGCAAGAGCGTCCCCGGGTCCTTTGTTATTACAATGGATTGGGACCGGGAGAAAAACCGGTCAATTTTAAGGTTGGTGATGATGAAATCAACAAAAATGGGGGCATGATCGTTTGGGAAGGGGACAATCCAAATCCCGATTGGTTGCAAAAACGGTATCCTCATGCTGTCTTGATTGAGGAACCCTTGATTCTTTCTTGGCAGACAAGGGCGAAGTGTCCGCAACTCCATGTCCGGGTTGCGGTCATTCCGCCCAAAACGGTTTTTTCCGGGAAAGAACCCGATTGAGACCTTGAGATATAGCAAGGTTGAAAAACGGGGTTAAGGAGAAGCGAAAAAGAAAGGAAAAAGAGGACGGAATACGTTTTCTGTTGGTTGTAAAATTTTGCGGGGATCGTTATACTCGGTTTTTTGGACAATCCCCTCAAATTTTCAGTGTTGCTGTCATGCTGGTACTCCGCGAAATGTTCGCAATAATGCGGGAATACTATCAAAACCGTTCGGAACAAGAATGGTGGTCGGATGATCCGCTTAAAGTGATTGTTGGAGCAATTCTCGTTCCCGGAACAAGTTGGCCTAATGTTGCCCGGGTTTTAGATTCACTCAAACGAAAAAACCTGCTCAATTTTCAACAACTGCTCGAAATAGACGTTTCTCTTCTTGAAGAAATCATACGTCCAGTTGGTTTTCAACAACGTAAAGCTCCGACGATTAAGGAAACGATTCGGTTTCTTCATGCACGCTGTCTTGGAAATCTAACGGTTTATTTTCAAGGTGATACCGATTTGATTCGTTCGGAACTGTTAAAATTGGGCGGAATTGGTCCCAAAACAGCCGACAATATATTGCTGTATGCGGGAAATCAAAGGGTTTATTCTGTTGACAAGCACACGATTCGGATTTTTTTACGACATGGAATTATTGGAGAACGGACAAAAGAAGCGGCAGTCAAAGAATTGATTGCGGAAAGTTTTGCGGGGACGAGCGAGGAAGTGACCGATTGTTACAACGAATTTCAAGCGTTGATTACGCGAATCAGTCGGGACTTTTGCTCGAAAACCAAGCCCGACTGCCGGACCTGTCCTCTAAGTGCGGTGTTGCCCGAAAAGGGGCCGCTTCACTGTCAATTTGAAGCCGTTTCACAAAACCGATTGCGCAAACGACCAGAATTGCCCGGCAAGACCGTGCTTCTTGCCCCAGATCACGCCGACTCTGTTCAATCCCGCAATCTTTTGCCGCATCTTTCACCTGAGTCTTTTTTGTCGACATCCTCTCAACAGCAGTCGGCTGCACAAACGGTCCAACCAACAATTCAACAACCCGTTCAGCAATCGGCCCAGTATTCGGTCCAAAATTCGGTCCAAAATTCGGTTCAACAAGCGACTCCGCAATCGGTCCAAGAATCAATGGAACAACCGATTCGGCAACCGGTTCCAGTACAAGTTCAACAGGAGTTGGATTCGCAAGGATTGTTGCGGAATCATCGATCTGTTGAACCTGTACTGGAGTTCAATCTAACGGAGATGGAGCAGAAAATCTTCGCGTTGGTTTCTGAGTTTGGAACGCCGATTGATCGGGTTATTCAACAGTCAGGATTACCGACCGGACAGGTTCTTGCAACATTGTCCGCCCTTGAAATGCGGCGTTTGGTTCGTCGGAAAGAAGGAAATAATGTTGCGCGACATTAGGAGCGTGTTTTGAAAAGTAGGGTTGATTGTTTTGGCAATTTGAGAATTTTATAACATGATAAACATGACAAAGCTGAAAGAGCATTCCGCGCTGTATTTTATTTGTTTTTACAGTTTCATCTATTTCTGTGTCAACAGTTGTTTGACTGCAACATTTGGGGGAGACTCCGCTTTTCAAGGAGTTCCGTTTACAAGTGTCCATTTTGAGGACCGGTTCTGGTCCCCGCGATTGAAAACCAATCGTGAGATTTCGGTTCCTCACAATTACAAATGGTGTGAGGAAACAGGTCGGTTCAGCAATTTTGCAAAAGCGGGACGATTACAAAACGGAAAATTTCAGGGCATTTTTTTCAATGATTCCGACGTCTACAAGTTGTTGGAAGGAATTGCGTACACTCTTGCCGATCATCCGTCTGAAGAGTTGAAAAAACAGGCGGATTTGGTGATTGACTGGATTGGTGCTGCTCAGGAAACCAACGGATATTTGAATTCGTATTACACACTTGTTGAACCTGATAAAAAATGGTCCGACACTCATGTTAAACATGAATTGTATTGTGCAGGACATTTGACAGAAGCAGCGGTTGCGTATTATCAGGCAACTGGGGATCGAAAACTGCTCGACATTGCGGAAAAGTTTCTTGCGCATATAGGAGAAGTATTTGGTCGAGAACCGGGCAAAAAAGTTGAAGTTCCCGGACATGAAGAGATTGAATTGGCTCTCGTCAAGTTGTATCACTTGAGTAAAGAACAGAAGTATTTGGATTTGGCGAAGTTTTTTATTGATGTTCGCGGAGATGCAAGTGTCCGAACAGATCAATTGCAGGGACCCTATTCTCAAGATCACAAACCGGTTCGAGAACAGGATGAGATCATGGGACATGCTGTTCGAGCAATGTATTTGTATGCGGGTGTTGCTGATATAGCAGCATTGACGGGAGATGCGACGTTAGTCAAAACAATGAACATTCTTTGGAATGATGTTGTGAATCGCAAAATGTACATAACGGGGGGGATTGGGGCGAGACGGGAAGGAGAAGCGTTTGGAGAAGCGTTTGAACTTCCGAATAGTGTTGCGTATTGTGAAACATGTGCCGCAATTGGGTTGGTTCTTTGGGCAAACCGCTTGAATCAGTTACATGGAGATGCCCAATATGCCCATATCCTCGAACGTGCCCTCTATAATGGTGTTCTTTCAGGAATCGGAATGGACGGAAAAAGTTTCTTCTATGTGAATCCGCTTGCAAGTGAGGGGGGACATCATCGTCAACCGTTCTTCGATTGTGCCTGTTGTCCAACGAATGTAATCCGTTTTGTTCCGTCCTTGCCCGGTTATCAATATGCAATGGACTCTCAGGGATTGATTATTAACCAATATGTTGCGGGAAATGCGATCATCGATCATCCTGAAAAAGGGCGAATTCATGTCAAAATGAACACTGATTATCCTTGGAGCGGGCTGTTTCAGTTTGAACTGACTTTTGAACAGGAGCAAAAGGAACCTTTTGTCCTAAAATATAGAGTTCCCGATTGGACAGACGGTAATTTTCGGTTCAAGAAAGACAAGGGTTATATCACGTTGCAGTCAAACGACCCGCACAAAATGTCAGGATCGGTCGTTTTACCTGTTGAAATCGAGCGAATTGTTGCTAATCCCCGCGTTGTTGCGGATCGTGGTCGCGTTGCAATTCAACGAGGACCGCTTGTTTACTGTTTTGAACAGTGTGATAATGAAGTGCCGATTAACGAAATTGTTCTTGCGAAAGAACCGCAATTTCGGTATGAATTCAAGCCCGAATTATTGGGCGGAATGGGGGTCATCTCATGTAACAACGTAGATGGTCGGAAATTGACCGCGATTCCGTATTATGCTTGGGATCATCGAGAACCGGGGAAAATGAGTGTTTGGGTTCGACAGGAAGGACTTCCTCGACGTCCTGACCGGGGTGATTCGAACTGGAATGAGAGCAATTGGACGAATTCAGAGACCGGGGAGCCGGTTTTGTATCAAGAATTGACCCCGAACATGTTCCTGAAAGAGCCGGAACAACTTTCTCTTATGGAACAGGCGATTCCAGATGCTTCTTACTGTTGGGGGTCGGATTCGATTGAGGGGTTGAATGATGAGATACAACCGCAACATTCCAACGATCAGGGGATTCCCCGCACAACATTTTGGCCGCATAAAGGGACTCGGGAATGGACGCAATACACGTTTGATCGTCCGATTGAAATTTCTCAGTGTTCGGTCTATTGGTTTGACGATGAACCGATTGGAGGAGGTTGCCGAATTCCGCGAACTTGGAATTTGCAATATAAAGTTGGCGATGATTGGATCGCGGTTGAGAGTGAATCGGACTTTGGAACGGAAAAAGACAAATGGAACACGATTCGATTCAAGCCGGTTCAATCGAGTGAATTTCGGTTGAGCTTGAAATTACAGCGCGGTTTTTCGGGCGGAATTCTCGGTTGGAATCTGGAATAGACGGATTCGAATCAGCAACGGACAAATCAACGTAGAAAAAGCGAGAAGGGTTGAAATCATGAACAGGCCTGATTCGGATCGTTGGAAATTACGGTTTGCCCATTTTAAGAAAGCACTTGCCCGATTGAGCGAAGTGGTTGAGGAAGAGGATGTTGAAAAACTCAAACCGCTTGAACAGGAAGGGGTTATACAGCGGTTTGAGTTCACGTTTGAATTGGCTTGGAAAACCTTATGTGACTATTTGGATGATAATGGGGTTGTCTTGACGGAAAGAACACCTCGTCTCGTCCTGAAAACGGCGTATGCAACCGGAATCCTTGCAGACGGTCAGGTGTTTGTTGACATGTTGTTGAGCCGAAATCAAATTGCGCATACTTACGATTTTGACAGGTTTTCCTTGTTGATTCGGGACATCAAGAACAGGTATTATGCGTCCTTGAAACAGTTGGGCGTTTTTTTTGAGGAGAAATTGCTTGATGAATGAACGGGCAATCGGTTTATCGTCAGAACAATTGGAGATGATTGTGAGGAAGTGCGCCGAGATTGCGTCGATTCGTCAGGTTCAATTGTTCGGTTCAAGAGCAACGGGGAAATTTCGACCCAACTCCGACATCGACCTTGCGATTTCAGGTTTGGCCGATGTAAACCTGCTTGAACAGGTTAAGCAGGATTTGGACGAATTACCTTTGCCGTTTCAATTCGATGTTGTTTCAACCGAATTGATTCAATCTCCTGAATTGTTACAACGAATTAACAGTGAGTCCGTCACTCTCTACATCAATTCATGTTGGGAGAAATAAGAATTTTATGCAAAAATAAGAATCGTATCCAAAAAGAAAAATTTTGTACAGAAAAAGAATCATTAACAGAAAGGAAGACAGCTCAATGACAGACAGGATGAAGACGATTGCGGTTATGACCCCGAATAAGGTGGAGATTATTGAGGTTGCAAAGCCCAAACCGGGTCCCTATCAAGCATTAGTTCGGACGAAAATAGCAGCTCTATGCAATGCAACAGATCGAAAGTTGATTGCCGGACATTTTCCCGGGGTTGAAAAATACCCCCTTGTTCTCGGACATGAAGGGGTCGGTATTGTCGAAGAAGTCGGCGAAAAAGTGCGAACCTTCAAAATAGGGGATCACGCAATTGGCGGAATGTTGGGGGATTTCGGCGATCCCGCGATTCATTGCGGTTGGGGCGGGTTTTGTGAATATGTTCTTGTCAACGACCATGATGCAATGATTGCAGATGGAATCGCTGATGAAGCACACGGTTGGTTTGAAGCAGCGGAAATACAACGACCTGTTGAAAAACATATTCCCTTTGAAGAAGCAGCCCTGCTGTGTACTTGGAGAGAGGTTTTGGCCGGATTCGGCGATTTTCACCTGACAAGCGACGACGAAATCCTTATCTTTGGAGCTGGTCCTGTCGGTCTCAGTTTCGTTAAATTTGCCCGACTGCTCGGAATGAAATGGATCGGTGTTGTTGAGCCGAATGTCGGACGACATGCGAAAATACTCGAACTGGGAGCCGATCAGGTTTTTACCCCCGATCATGTCGTTGCGGAACTGCTCAAAAGCGGAAAAAAACTCGACGCCGTTATTGATGCAGTCGGTAATGCCCAAATCGTCAACCATGTCCTCCCCCTTTTGCGATTAGGAGGGTCCATTTGTATATACGGCGTGCTTTCTGAAGACGTGATTCCGCTTAATAAGGGGCTTGGACCTTACAATTTCAACCTTTTTGTACATCAATGGCCGACACGGCGCAGAGAGAAAGAATCCCAAGAACAGCTTTGTACTTGGATTAAGGAAGGAAAATTGCGGGCGGACGAATTTGTGACCCATACATTCCCCTTTGAGGAGATCAATCAGGCCCTTGAAGCCGGAAAAACCGGGACCGTCATTAAATGCCTTTTGCGGTATTAAAACTGAAAATTCCCTGTTCCCCGATTACCTGCACTCAACTTGCTCCACTCGTTCCATGTCAACTTTCAAAACGGTCTGTCCTCATTGTTCTCACGCTTATGAGCTTGATGCTGCACTGTTGGGGAAAAAGGGAAAGTGCAGCAAATGTCGGGAACGCTTTATGTTGAATCCCTCGCAGGAAGAAAGTCGAACAACAAATGACAGTCGGACAACAAGTGACAGCCAAACAGATGACAGTCAAGCAAGTGCGGGTCAAGCAAATGACCGTCCGACGAAATCGAGTCAACCCCCGCCCAATGATGTAACGAGCTCCTACGTTGTTTCGGAAAAAGTTCCCAAAGTTCCAACCTCTGAATACTGGGTTCCCGGCGATTTGGTGCTTGGGATGTATGAGGTGCGTGAACTTGCGCCCGGGGTTTTGTCGGCCCAAGGGGGAGCCGGAATCGTTCAACGGGTGTATCATCGAGAATGGGACATGGACCTTGCGGTTAAAAGTCCGAAACAAGGGGTCTTGCAAAGTGAAGCGGGAATTGCTCATTATGAACGGGAATGTCAAACTTGGGTTGAGTTGGGGCTGCATCCCAACATCGTCACTTGTTATTTGATTCGACGAATTGACAACATTCCCCGGATTTTTGCTGAATTTGTGCCGGACGGGAGTTTGCGGGATTGGATGGTAGATGGTCGTCTGTATGAAGGAGGTTCCCAACGAACACTGATTCGTATTCTTGATGTCGCAATTCAATTTGCGTGGGGTCTGGATTACGCACATCGTCAGAATTTGCTTCATTTGGACATAAAACCGGCCAATGTGATGATGTCGGCAGGAATCCCGAAAGTCGCGGACTTTGGTCTTGCGCAAGCGATTCCCCGGCGTAATCGGCGTGATAACGCAGAATCGGGAAAAGACGGTTCAGCAGGAGCGGAATCGGGTGAAGAGACGGCAACGCAAACGCGGGGAACGTTGAAATGGGAAGGGATGACGCCCGCCTATTGTTCGCCCGAACAGTTTCAAGCGTCGGTTCATTTTCAGGCGGGGATCACGAATTCCGGTTTGAAAATGACGCGACAGTCCGACATTTGGTCTTGGGCACTTACAGTTTTTGCAATGTTTTATGGACAAGCCCCTTGTAAAAAGGGGGGACAAACAGCGGGGAAGGTTTTAGAGGTTTATCTGAAGATGCCAACTCCCGCGAATCGACCAGCAATTCCGCCCGCTTTGGTTGACGTGCTAAAACATTGTTTTCAGGAGAATCCGCAAGACCGTCCCCGGACTCTTTCTGAGGTTGCCAAGCAACTGGTTGGTATCTACGAAAAAGAATCAGGGGTTTCCTACAAACGTCGGGAACCGACATTGACAACTTGGACAGCGGAGAGTGTTAACAATCGCGCTCTTTCAATGCTGGATTTGAACAAACCGAAAGAGGCGGACCGACTGTTTCAGGAAGCATTAGGGATGCAACCTTGGGAACCAACAGTAACGTACAATCAGATACTGTTGAAATGGCGACGAGGGGAGTGTACTGATCTTGAGGGGGTTTTTCACTTGGAGATGTTGGTCAAAACGCGACCTCACGCCGTTTCGTATTTCGGTTTGGGTCTTTTTCAACGGGAACGGGGCAATATACCCTCTGCGCTTGATGCTTTTAATACGGCTTGGGAATTGGAACAGCGACCTGAGATTGAACGAGCCGTTTTGCCGACTGTTGCTTTACGGTCTAGGAATGTCAAATATACGGAACGGTTGATCGTTTCCCCTTTTTCATCCGGGGTCATTCCGCCTAATCTGGCTTTTTGGCATGCAACGGAAAAACGGCTTCTTTTATCGCTTGATTCAAAGGATCGTTCCAACGATTTTGTTTTGATTGACCCGAAAACAGGTCGAACCGTTATTACTTTTAAGGGGTCCTCCAAAAGTTCTCAAGCCGGACGACAGGGTGAGAGAGAGAGACAGGGTGAGGAAGGTCTATTAGATGACCTGAATTTAGATAACCTGAGTTTATTGGGAGAACGTAATACCTTAGGTGAACGAAGTGAATCCGCTGAACGGGGTCTCTTGAGCGGGGAAGAGGTACAAGGGGGGTTAATGTTGCAACGCAATGAACGGATTGCGTTGAGCGAGGATTTTCAATGGGAGCTTTTTTTAGGGGAGAAAGCGGGGACATTACGGGTCCAACATGCGGGCGAGCCGGGTAATCATCTGATTCTCGAACCCGCTGTTTGGGGGAATGTCAAAAAAAGCGTGACTGTTCCCTATGTTGTTTCCGAACATCACGTTGATGAATACACGAAACTGCTTGCCGGTTCAGAACGCCCCAAAAAACAGGAGTTGCAAGTTCGGTTGAAAGAGAACAAGGTCGAGATTTTTGATGTCCGACATTCGCAAAAAACGGCGGAATTAGTTGGACATGAAGGGGAAGTGCAATCGGTTTGTATTCACAGAAGTGGACGTTGGATTGCAACGGGGGGGAAAGACGGAACCGTCCGTCTTTGGGAATTGCCAAATGGTCGTTGTCTGCGAACCCTAGAAAACGTCGGGCGTTCGGTTGACGCTCTCTCCTTTAGCGAAAGTGGAGAGTATTTACTCAGTCTTTCCGAAAAGAAACATCTGAGGATTTGGAAGATAGGGATTTTGACCCGACAGACGGAATCGTTGCGAGGACCGATTCAAGTTGCCCAGATTAGCAGCAGTGAAGAAGTAACGCGGTTGCAAAATGAAATGTCCGATTTGCAGGAATCGGTTGAAACAGCGATTGAAGAGAAAGATTTTTCGACGGTTTTGTTTTCGATTCAACGGATGCAGCGATTGCCCGGTTGGGAGTCGGCTCGTACAAAAATTCCCTGGGAGATGCTGATCTGCAACTGTTTCCGTGAAAAACTGTCCGACGCAATCGGTTCCCCCCCACTTTCGGCTCATTCCGGTCAAGTCTCTTCGGTTGCCGTTTCGTTGGACGGACGATTGGGCATTTCGGCGGGGGAGGACCGGATGATCCGACTTTGGAACACGGAGACACAGCAGTGTCTGCGTGTTCTTGAAGGACATCAGGATTGGGTTCGGAGCATTGCTCTCTCGCTTGATTCGCGTTATTTACTTTCGGGCAGTTGGGACATGACCGCGAGAGTCTGGAATGTCAGTTCCGGCAAAACGGTTCTCGAATATCCCGACAAAATCCGTTCCTTGACCAAAGTTCGTCTGCATCCTTCTGCTAAAATGGCGTTGCTCGCCAATGCAAGCGGAATGGTTTTTGGTTGGAATGTTTTGGAGAATCGCGTCCTTGGACAATGGAACCTGCATAAGGGGAATGTCAACTCGCTTTCCTTCAACCGGGATGGTCGTTACTTCGTCAGTGCCGGTGATGACGCAACGATTCGACTTTGCGAGACGAGTTCAGGTCGTCCGGTCAGGACGTGGACTCGGGGAAAAAGTCCGATCATTGCGGCTCGTTTTTCACCTGACGGGCAACGACTCTATTGGGCGAGTAAAGAGGGGATGATTGAGGTCTGGAATATACTTCAGGATTACAAGGAGCGGAGTTTTAGCGGACACCTTGCCGAACTGTTGAGTATGGAACCTTTGATTGATGGTCGATTTTTGTTAACGACCTCGAAAGACAAAACGATCAAGGTTTGGAACGTTCAGGAAGGGTTATTGGAGCAGACACTTTCGGGACATTCGGCGGGAGTAACGGGAGTTTCGGCGAACGTCTCGGGTTTACGCCTCTTAAGTGGTTCGGACGATGGTACTCTTTGTATTTGGAATCTGTTTTGGGATTTTTTGCGACCTCAGGAGGATTGGGACCCGAATGCACGTTGTATGCTTCATGCACTTCTTTCGACATTTTGCGAGGGGCCAGATTTACGGGTTCCAGCGTTGAATCAGGGAGTGGTTGACAAATTGCGTCTGGAAATGGGTTATCGTAATTATGGTTGGATTTCGTTGGACCGGTTACGTCAAGAGGTTACGGACATATTGACGAACTGGAGCGGCCCTATTTCGTTGGAAGCCACATCCACCTTTTCCGGACGCAAGTATTAGAGGTTGTTATTGTCCCTTATTGAGCGCATTTCAAAACTTGGTATACACAATTCACGCCTTTTTGACCCCTGAAATTTTTTTTGACCTTTGCAATTCAAGGACTGCGTCTCTTAACTGCGTAGCAGTGACATTATTGTAGCCCGGGGTGAAGCGCAGCGCAACCCCGGGTTAGGTGTGGTACAAAAAAGAAGCTGCGTAGCTGCGACATAATAAAAAACACACGCCAATATCTGGTGTTGTGAGAGGTACATGATTTTTGAAATACTCTAAGTGCGAGCAAAATGTTGTTATGCCGCTTTACAAATATTCAGAGATTCATCTTGTTGATTATTCTCTTCGCGTAATTGTACAATTTCTTCACACAGTTGCATCACGAGGTCCGACAACTGCACTACTTCGTTCTTTTGGGCGGCGATTATTCTTTTGGGGTTTCCTCCAAATCGCATCTTGATATATTTTTCAAAAAAGTTGGTGATAGGACCCAAAAAATAGGTTTTCATCATTCGCCCGCGAACACGCCAAGTCATTTCAGGACTCTGCACTAAATCTAGGAAAAAACTTCGTTTTCTCTGCGAAATCTCTGTGGTATGATAGAGAAATTCCTTATCACCATCATCAATCGCGGCACGAATTTTGTCAATCACAACTTGTTGCGATACGGATAAGGGTATTCTCGTCAAACCATACAATACATTGAGTTTAAACTTCCTAAACTCGTTTTCGTAATGGTGAAACGATTCTGCCGACTGAAGCATATTGTAAACATACTCGGTGACATGAATCATATCTAATCGCTCCTTGCCATATCTTTGCATGATGGAGCCTGCCCGTTGTCGGTAATAATACAGATATTCAGGCAATACAGAAATTTTTCTGGATTTCACGACAGCATGCCAGAAAAAGGCATTGTCTTCATGTATGAGTCCAACAGGGAATACTATATTATTTTGAAACAAAAAATCACTTCTCCAGAGTTTTGTCCAGACGGAGACGTATCCTGTTTGGAGAAGGTCTTTTTTTTGTGCAACCGATTCATAGTACGTCGCCGTGTATTTTGATTCTCCCTCCCAATGTTTTTTTGTGGTATCATGATACACATAATGATTAAATATTACGCTATCGACTTGTGATTGTTCGGCTCGCCAAAACAACTTGCAACAGGCGTCAATGTCAATCCAATCATCGGAATCAACAAACTGAGTGTACTTGCCTCTAATGCGTGGATAGGCGGCATTACGCGCCGAGGACACGCCGCCACTAGGTTTATCTATAATTTCAATTCGGGTATCCTGATCGGCATATTCCTGCAAAATAGCCCTCGAACCGTCGGTTGAACCATCATTGACGCAGATGATCTGAATGTCACGCAGCGTTTGATTGATGACGGAATCGAGACATTGCCGCAGATACGGTTTGACGTTGTAAACGGGAATAACGATACTGATCTTCGGTGGGGTTGTCATTACGGAATCCTTTCCTGCTATTGATATGTTATCGCGTTTCCTAGAGCCAGTTTCATAACTATTTTGGCTTTAAGCAGATTGATATTGCGTCAATCGCAGTGTTTTGGTAATCATACTGCTCTTCAGGGAGGAGTATTTTATGAAAAAACGTGAATACACAACAGGTCTTGAATTAACG
>JBOFQB010000039.1:0-38909 GCA_051660685.1 Thermoguttaceae bacterium
TTAACGCAAAGATCAAGGTATTCAAGATCATGTCGCATCCGTATCGTAACCGCCGTCCAACACACCTGTTACGCACGAAATTGGTCTGTGCCATCCTCAACGCCGAAAGACCATGATAGGTTATGCAACATGTCTATTATACTCTACACTCTCCGGTTCCTTTTTCTTCTCTTACTTTTTCGTTGTCAACAATGGAACATGAAGTTCAAATTCGGGTTCGGTATGAAGAGACCGACCAAATGGGAGTTGTCTATCACGGTAATTATTTTACCTATTTTGAAATAGGGCGGACAGAATTGTTAAGGTCGCGGGGGATCACCTACAAGGACATGGAGGATCAAGGGGTATTCTGTGTTGTTGTTCATGCGGATTGCAACTACAAGCGACCGGCGAAATACGATGATTTGTTGACGTTGCGAACGCTGGTGAAGCGAATAGGTCGGGTTCGGATTGAACACGAGTACCGGCTTTATCGCGGGGACGAGCTTCTTGTGATTGGCTCGATCACGCTTGCCGTAGTGGACCGAGAGGGGCGAATCCAACCGGTCCCCGACTGGTTATTACTCTGAGAAACACCTCGTTTATACCGCAGAACACCGTTCCGCGCGTATTAAAATCTCATCCCGCGCGTCCCAAAATTCCGCGCGTCCTAAAACGTCGCCACGAGAATCATTCATAATGTGTCCACATGCGTATTATTTTGACGATTTTCTGTTTTTCATCAACTTCATACACCAATCTGTGCTGAAGACTGATTCGGCGAGAGTATTTACCACTTAAATTGCCTGTTAATTTTTCGTAAGACGGCGGAGTTTGATAAGGATTCCGCTTTAAGATCGAGAGTATTTCAATCGCTTTTTTGTGCAGATTCGATTGTTCCAGTTTTTGCTTGTCTTTCACGGCGTGTGGTGTAAAAATCAGTGTATATCCCATCCAATGTCCTCCGTACAATCTGCGTTTGGTACAGCAGATGCCGCAATAAGACTATCGACATAGCCCGGAATGGTGCTGAAATACGCCATGTCATTCTGAAAAACATCGTTGCTGTTGAGTGCCGTATGAAACAACAGCGAGAAGACCAATTTTGTTTTGTCTTCTGGCAAACGTTGTATCAACTCACACGCTTTTGTTTGAAATTCGCTCATGTCGATTCTCCTGTTATGACTCATTAACGGCGTTGTCAGCCCCCATTCTATCACATTCAAAGAAAACGAGCAAGTTTAGCCGCGGAACACCGTTCCGCGCGTATAAAAATCTCATCCCGCGCGTCCCAAAATTCCGCGCATCCTCCCGTTTAACCGCGGAACACCGTTCCGCGCGTATTAAAATCTCATCCCGCGCGTCCCAAAATTCCGCGCATCCTCCCGTTTAGCCGCGGAACATCGTTCCGCGCGTATTAAAATCTCTGTACGCGCGATACGTTGTATCGCGGCTAAACGGGGAGAAAAAATCGATATAATCGGAACAAACGGTTTTTCGGCAATTTTTATGACCACGGCGCGCCCCACGTTCCGATCCCCTTGACAGTTAAAGCGTCTGTTTCTCCGTCGAGAAACGGCGCATGGAAGCGTTGAAATGGCAACTTGGGCTGTGTGCAGTTCTCAAAGGTCCCCCGACCACTCTCGCACTTGTTGGCTCGTTTCGGCGATAATGCCTATTTTTTTCAAAAAGGAGAATCGGATGACTTTACGAAATTGGATTGTTAGAGTAGGGGGGGGGGGTAATCTAGGCAAAATCACCCGCCTCTCTTTAGCGGCTCTCATCGCCGCCGCTCTCGCCACCCCCGCTTTCGCCCAAGAGACTTGGGCAGTTGGCACGGGAACCGCCTCTGTAGATGTTACGGATGGATCAGTAACTAACCTTACATCTAGCGGAGCAGGAACTGATGTCGTCAACAATGACAATCTTGCTTTTGCCGATGATGATACATTGACGATTTCTGGTGATATTTCAACTACAGTTGCTCCCGAAGTTACCACACTTGGTACGGTTACAACCGCCAATGATGGTGATGGTACGCTGGTCATTAACCTTGATGACGCGGCGGATGCGTTAACGATTGGTAACATTGGATCGGGTACCAAAGCCCTCAAGGCGTTCTCGGTGACGCAAGGGACGATCACGACGGGAGACATTTATGCTGGAGCACTCACCGTTGCCACAGATGGGACACTGAAGGCGAATGATCTGTCAAATACTACCACATCTACCATCAGCGGAACTCATATCATCACGGGCAATGCGGAGCTCGGTACAGGTTACACCCTTGATGCTGGTACGTTACTTGCAACAGCCAATGCAACAGTGACGGGTAACATTGCTCTTGATGCAGGCGGCGGGACGTTGCTCGCTGCGACTGGCAAGACGATGACGATTGAAGAATTGATTACTGGTACAGGAGACCTGACGATTGGCGATACTGCAAACAAGGGTACAGTGGCCCTTAATGGTAATGTCACCCTCAAAGGTGACACAATCGTTGCTTTTGGTACTTTAGACATAATCGGGGATGGTGGCGCAGGCAAGGGTTTAATTATTGACACAGGCGGATCCCTCGCTGTTCATGATGGGGCAACGCTGAGAACCAGCATGTATGAAGCTACCCCCGGTACAGGCGATTGGACTTCCAACTTGGCGGTAACAGGTACGAACGCTCTCACCTTGTCTGATGGTTCCGTTTGGTCCATCACTGGTGCAGCCGGTTACACCGGTGGTGAAATCATCGGTGGTTATGACTTAGCAGGCAACGGAGATGCCGATGCCGCACTTGCACTGGGTAACAGCAAGAATGCGTTCTTCAACTACAGTCTGCTTTTGGATTCCGGCACCACCTACAATCTCAATGGAGTGGTCAAAGACGACATCAATGTCAGCAATGCGGCGAAAAACATTGCCGGGTTGGTTAATCTTGGGAAATTCCAGAGTCTGACACAATCTCGGGCTAACTTCTTCAACTCCAATTTCGATAACAGTTATCGTGGGCAGTGCGAAGATAGTTGCAAAAAATTAGGCTTCAGCGGCCAAAACGCTTGGGTCAATTACGTTGGTCGTTACACCGAACTGGAAGCAACCAATACCTTGCAGGCTGGGCAGAAGAATAAATTGTCCTCCAACGGCGTGCAACTGGGAATGGACCTTTACCGTGACCGTTGCAATATTTTCGGCGTCCTCTTCGGTTATGAAGCCCTCAAAAGCGAAATCGCCCAAGATCGCGTCAAAGGTAACGATTACTACTTCGGTTTCTACGGTGCCCGGATGATGAGCGGCGGATTTGACCTTCGCGGGTCCCTCGGTTACGGTCATCAAACCTACAAAATGGACCGATTTGAAAACGGAACAGCTCTGCCGGTTGAAGGCATGTACCGTTCATCCTTCAGTGGTAACACGTTTGAAAGCTCGATTGACATTGGTCGTCGTTACTACCTCAACCGTTGTCTTTCGTATCGCCCGATGATTGGTTTGGATTTTTATAACAACCAAGTTGGGAGTGGGACGGAAGACGGTGGTTTGATTTTCAGTGATGCGTCGTTGACCCAGACATTCCTTCGGGTTGGTTCTGATGCTCAATGGAGAGGACGATGCTTTGATCTGAATGGTGGTTTGTACTATGCTTACCAGATGGCGGAGAATGGCAATGTTTTGCGAACAGGAGCGTCGAACGGAACGGTTGGCGGCTTTGCGAACGGAGCGAAGTTGGGCAATTCGGTCCTAACGTTCAATGCTGGAACGCAGTATTACCTTAACGCTTCGAAATCGTGGAGTCTGTTTGGCAACTATTATGGTGACATTTTCTGTGACCGTGATGGAACGCCGTTGGGACACACGGTGTTTGCGGGGATGAACTATAAGTTCTAACGTAATACGCGCGGAACGATGTTCCGCGGCTAAACGGGGGAAACCGCATGTTCTCACGATCCAGGACGTGCGGTTTTCTTTTGCGCGGAACATGGTATCGCGGTTAAACGGGAGGGGGGACATTGGCGGTTAGCCAATCGGCAATGAAACCGCTTTGACGGAGAAAAGGGGCAATTTCTAAAGGTGCAAAGATGCGAACCCGTTTGACAAAATCATCGAATTGTTCTTGAGCGAGAGAACGGACAACCGGCGAAACTGTTTCAAGCGGTCGATACCGCTGTTCTTTCGGATAATAAACGTCAATCCGTATTTCAACTTCTCGCAAAACAGGAGGAGCGTCAAGCAGAATCGGGGCGGAACCGATTTTCGTTCCAAAGGTCTTTTTAACGGAAGCGGCCAGTTTTTCGGCGACCGAACAGGACCATGTGTACGCACGTCCGGCAAGTAAACGGTATAAATCCGGCTCTTCCATGATGCTGTACTGCGCAACCCGTTTGTACAGTCGTCGCTTTTCTCCAAAAAGCCCCTCAAGAAGGATTTCAGCAGGTGTTCCCCGAGCGACATCTCGCATGTAGGCAATCATTTCACCTTCTGTACTCATCATACACCGATCAAGATCAAGACGGTCAAAGAGCAGGTAAAAAGCCCGTTGCAACATCGCCGTTGCCGTTCTCACTCCATGATTCCAGTACACTTCGTTGAACATGACATAACGGGCAAAAACCATAAGTTCTGCCGCTGTTTTTCCTTTTTCGGTGATTGCAAGACCATTTCCCGCTTTGTTCAGGCACAAACTGGTAATCAAACGGTTTTGATCGACATGACGACCATAGGGGACTCCGGCGTGCAGACTGTCTCGGAAGAGGTAGTCCATTTTGTCAATGTCAATCGGACCTGAAAGAATACTCGAAAAAAGCTGCATCACAGGATCGGATTGGACCTGTTCGGTTTTGTTCAAAAGAGCAACAACACGATTCGGGTCGACGTTCCAGTCCTTGTGCAACAATTCGGGAATCTCTCCTTCTAACAGAAACCGTTTCGCAGCCTGTTCATGTTCAGGAACACCGGCTAAACGAATATCTTCAAGAGCATGACAGAAGGGCCAATGTCCAATATCATGTAGGAGCGCGGAAACGATGAGCAATTCGGCGTCTTCCCGACCGATCATTGAGATAAAGCGGGAATCATAGGCAAGGCGTTTAAGCAGGAGCAGGGCGAGCCGGAAAACACCGAGCGAGTGTTCAAATCGGGTATGATGCGCAGCCGGATAAACGAGGGGGACGAGACCGAGTTGACTGATTCGGGCGAGACGGCGAAATGCCGAGGTGTCAATCAAGCGTCGGACACGATCTGTAAGCGGGACATCCAATTCGGGCGGAATCCGAATCAACGAATCCCGGGAATCAAGCCCAATCAGTTCTGGAATTGTCAGGATAGAAGACACGGGATTAGGGAATAGGGGTTGGGGGATAGGGACGTTTAGCCGCAGAACAACGTTCTGCGCGTTTTGGGCAGTGTGGGAGATTCAGAACGCGCGATACGTTGTATCGCGGCTAAACTTTGTTCTCTAACTGTTAAACTCTTCCCAGAGTCCGTCCAAATCGGCTTCTTGCGGAGTCCCAGAATACGCGACAACCCGATATTTCAGCCGCAATTCGTCATTGGCCGCAAATTCAAGCGGCTGTTGCAACCAATTCATTGGCATTGGCGATATATTGCCGTAATCGCGGGTGAACCAGGGACAATTTTCAAACGCCGGATGTGGAATCTCTTTGTGTGTTAACAAGGCAATTCCCTCAACAACGTCGGGAAACCCTGTCCGTTTCCCAAAAAAGGTACACCAACGAGCCGATTTTCCAAACGTGTTCGCTTCTGTCGTGTCCCCCTCACTGTTCAACAGCGTTCCTCCACTATCCGGGGCAATGTCCTGAGCACAACGAATCGCATACAATCCGTGATTCGTCTTCTCAATCCGAATGTCCGTCAACATCTTCAAAACAAATTCAGCGTCAATGAGGTAATTCCCATTTGGCAAGAGTCGCAACGTGAAAACCCGTTTGTCCTCAATAATCGGCTCTTGTTCCGGTCGTTTCCAAAGACAACGATCATGAATTTCCCCGCCCTTTTCGTCAACCTTACGAAGTCGGATTCCTTGCGAGACAATTTGACCTTTGGAAAGTGTGTCTTGCCAAAAATTGCTTCCATTGACTTTATCACAGCCAAAAAAGAGCGAACGATGATGCGGCCAAGGTTGACCTGTTTCGGAGGTGAGCGAGAGACCCGTTTTAGGTCCAGAAACCGGGAAAAAATAAGGATACTTCTGCGTCGTGTGAGCGCGATAACTCAAAAACGGTGTGTTGTTCTTGCGAAACCAGGCTTGATGATTGTCAACCGCATAAGCGGTCAAATAATCAGCCGGTTTGTCACCTCCACTTGGAATATACTGTTGTGCGAAACCTTGCACATTGGGGAGCGCAAAGAGTCCACAACCGGCAAGGATTGCGGAATTTTTCAGGAACTGGCGACGATTGAAGTTGGACATGGTTTTTGGGAAAGGGGGTTAGGGAATAGGGAGTAGGGGTTAGGGAATAGGGGATAGGAAATAGAAAGAAGAATTGAAAATGGAAAAGGGTCAAAAACGAAATCGGACGCATGATCGGTCATATTACGGCAAAACAAGGATTGCTCCTCTCTATCCCCTATCCCCCAACCCCTATTCTCTACCTCCTACCTTCTCTCGTTGTATTGCGGCTAGTCATTGTAAACGGAAAGAACCGCAAAATCCATACACCGTTGACAGAAAAACAGAATCAGGCCAATTTTTGGGCAACGCGAACGGCCTCAATCAGGCTGCGATGATCCGCCCGGCCCGTTCCCGCAATGTCAAACGCCGTTCCGTGTGCAACACTTGTCCGAATAATCGGCAAACCTAATGTTATGTTGACCGCTCTGTGCATCCCCAACAGTTTTAAGGCAATATGTCCCTGATCGTGGAACATTGCAACAATTGCGTCAAATTGACCCTTTTTCGCTTTCATCATAATCGTGTCCGCCGGAAAAGGTCCCTCAATCGATAAACCTTGTGATCGGGCCTGTTCAATTCCCGGACGAATGATTCGTATTTCTTCATCGCCGAAGAGTCCATTTTCCCCGGCGTGAGGATTCAGCGAGCAGACCCCTATTTTGGGTTGACTGCCCTTGATTTTTCTCATAAAACGGTCAATTAACATTGCTTTTGCGACGACATTTTCCTCGGTGATTTCATTGAGGGCTTTTCTCATGGAGGTGTGCAAGGTGACATGAACGACGGCGAGACCGTGTTGACCTTGCAGATTTTGGCCTGGACCGAGATAGAGCATCATACCGAAGTCAGAACAGCCGCATTTTTCGGCCAGAATTTCTGTGTGACCGGGATAAGGAAAACCGGCAAGATTGAGTGACTCTTTTTGAAGTGGAGCGGTCACAATTGCGTCGACTTTTTTGGCAAGTGCTAGATCAATTCCAAGAGCGAGTGCATCATAAGCGGCTTTTCCGGCAATCGGGTCGATTTGGCCCGGTCGGACTGCAAGAACGTCATCATCGACAGCGCGAACACAATGCAAGGTCTTTCTCGCGTCAGAACGGATCACGTCGTTGGAGTCGGTCAACCGGTTGCTGCAATTGGCAATTGTCTGAAGATCAATCTCCTCAATTTCCAGATTCAATTGTTGCAATTGGGCTGCACGGCGCAGAATTTCACCATGTCCGAGAACAAGAGGGGGTTCTTGGCAAATCGTCACTATTTCGGACCAAGCGGACGTAATGATTTCCGGCCCGATTCCAGCCGGGTCTCCCATTGTAATTGCAAGCATAGTGAAGTAGGGGATAGGGATTGGGGGATAGGGTATAGGGATTGGGAATAGGGGAGATATGACGTTTAGCCGAGGAACATCGTTCCGCGCGTATTTTTGTAGAAGGTAGAAGGTAGAAGTGAGAATGAAGAATTGAGGAAAAATAATAATTTGGAGTCCTCAAAAAAGTGAAGGAACTAGGTAACTCGCGAGACGCCGTTTATCTTCCTGCTCCTCCTTCTTTCCTCCTACCTCCTAACTTCTACCTTCTCACAAAAGCGAGACGCCGTTATCTTTCTGTCTCCCCCTTCTTTCCTCCTACCTTCTATCTTCTACCTTCTATCGTTGTATCGCGGTTAAACCGACAAATTTCATCCCTCTCCCCTATTCCCTATCCCCGATTCCTACACGATCTGAAGAATTTTTTGAAAATTGTGAAAAATATCCCTCTCCCGCCCTTGTCGAAATCAAAAGTTGGATTAAAACGGTTCTATACGGTTTGGGGAAAATCGTCCTAACTGTTGGGAAGAACCTAAATCGTCAAGCCGAGACTCACTTTAAGGGGGAATGATGAACCTGAGACAGAGAATGGCACACGACATTAAACGAAAGTCGAGACAACGTTTGATGTTTGCAAAACTGATTTCTCTCACCCGACATCTTTCTGTTTAACCTCTCCGTAAGACCCCTTTTGTCCCGGCTCTTGGGCACTTGTCCCATTCTCAGGACAAAGGGGGTTTTACGTTGATGAGGTGCGAGAGCGACTGATCCCTTTAATTTCCTTGATTAAAGCGGCCTTTTCGATTTCCGCCGTTATGCGACCCGTTGCAAGCTCTAAAACCGATAATTCATGTTCGCTGAAGGAACGCTCTTTGTCGCTGAAAAACCAAACCGTTCCATACGTCGTTTCGTCCGATTGCAACGGAACACAAACAGCAGCCGGAAAGGATTCCGGGGGTGTCCAAGTTTCCATAATAAACTCTTCCGTCAGCAAAACGGCTTGACCCAGCATCGCTTCCATGTCAGCATACGCCTCATAAATCGTCCGGGGCGGATCAAGAAATCGCTCTTCAGGAAGTCCCCAACTTGCCCTTAAATGCAATTCGCTTGACTCCGTGTTGAGTAAATAAAGTGAAGCAGCCGAACAGTGAACCAGTTTCGCCGCATGTTTGAGCTGTTTTCTCAATAATTCCGCGAATGTTTCTTCATCACGAACCTGACACAAGACGGGAATGTCGCTTGTTCGTGATGCTTCCTGTTGACGAACACGCGATTGCCAAGTGTAAGCATCTGCCAAAAGACCCGCCAAAGCGCGGGCAAAACCTTCCTGTTGTTCGCGGGAAACGGTTGAGACAGACTCCGATGTTGGAGACTGACACAAGACGAGGTGACCGGGCGTTTTTCCGCCGAGATGGTTTTGGACGGAAAATCGGGGAAACCTTGCGTCATCATCAGGGATTGCCCCGCCTGCCCGGACGAAACGGAGATTGATTCCGGCGGTTTTGGCGGAATGTAACAATTCGGGCAACGCACTGAAAAAAGGAACGTCCTCGTGATCGAGAACCGATTGCGATGCTGGAAACGCTTTCAGATACTGTTCATAAAAATCGGAACTCATACGTCGCGGTTTTGTGTAAGAAGAATACGCTGCTAATGAAACCTGTTGGTGTCCTTATTTTTTGGACATGTATTCCATTACGCTTGTGTCCTGCCAACAATCCTGAAAAAACCGATCCGTCGCTGATTTCGGTCAAAAAAAATTTCTTTTCTGACCAACGTCCCTTGTATGAAGGGTACATCGGAAAACGAACGGGGGACAAAGAAGACATTTTGCCAAGAGACAGTTTTTTCCGTTTATACAGGAATTAGGGGATAGGGAATGGGGGACAGGGGATAGGGAAAAGAATTGAGAATTGAGAATTGCAAATGGGGAATGGAGAATGGAAAATGGAAAAAAACGTAAAACGTCATCTGACACAGGATCGGTCCTATTGCAGCAAAGCGAGGTGTACTCCTCCCTATCCCCCATTCCCTGTCCCCCATTCCCTACTCCGCACCTGCTCCTCAATCATCCCAACCACTTCGTCAAAACTGCGACCATCAGTGTTCAAATCAAACGCATCTTTGGGCCTTTTCAACGCTCCAAATGTTCGTCCCTCATCCTGCTCATCCCGTTGCACAATCTCTCGCAAAACCGTCTCATAATCCGCCGTCTTCCCCCCCTTCGTTTGCAACTCCGCTAATCGCCGCTTCGCTCGCTCCTCAGCACTCGCCGTCAAAAAGACTTTTAACTCTGCGTTCGGAAAAACCTCGGTCCCCTGATCCCGACCTTCCGTCACAATGAGCCGACCTTGTTCGAGCGATTGTCTTGCACATTGACGCTGAAGGTCAACCAAAAGACGACGGATACCGTGATGATCTGCCGCATACTTGGTATGTTGCGTCACCTCCCGCGTCCGAATCGCCCCCTCAACATTTTCTCCATTCAAATAGGTTTGACCCTCTTTCACCTCAATCACAACCGATTGGGCGCACTTGAACAATTCGTCCGGTTGCTCCCAATCAACCTTGTTCCGCAGCCCAAGAAGAGCTATACAACGGTACATTGCCCCAGTATCGAGAAAATCACCCCCCAATCGTCGGGCCAGTTCTTTCGCAACACTACTTTTTCCCGCTCCAGCCGGTCCATCTATCGTCACTATCATCTTTTTCAATTCTTTCAATCAATTCACACACTTCGTATTTGGCCCACATTCACCCTATTAGGACACGTTCATCCTGTTCGCTCTTTCGCCTTTTTGAGCAAATACGGCTCATTCCCCGGAATCCGTTGAATTGCATCAGCCGGACAAACAGACGCGATTGTGCATTGATTACACTGTTCACAAACCGCTTGGTCGATTTGGAGATACATCGATCCGTTTCCAAACGCGCTGCAACCTTCAACACATTTTCCACAACCGATACAAAGTTCCTTGTTAATCGTGTACTCATACGACGGTTCTTCAATATATGTCCGCGTAATCGCCGCAGTCGGGCAAATTTGCATGTCCGCCCCTGTATGAAGCGACGCCAGATCAGCGTCAGGAAGAAAATAACCTGTACAAAGCTCACAATACCCGCACATCTTGTAATTGTGAAAGCATTTGACAGCCGAAATGTTCAACGCACAATTGTGCGCGCAAAGCCCACAACCTGTACATTTTCCCGGGTCAATCTGCCAAACCGTACTTCCGGCTGCTTTTTGGTATTTGTGATTGAGCGACAGGGCGAGACCGCCGAGTCCCAGAACGGCCCCGCAACGGACCCCGGTTTTCAAAAAATCGCGTCGTTCCATGAAAAACATTGTGTAAGTGTATAACTGATAGAATCAGTGTGTGTAAATGATAGAAAACAGGAGAGGTAGAACGAGTGAACTAAAAGGGGAGAAATAGAAAAAACAGGAAAAGTTACTTGGCAATACGAAACAACGGTCAGAACAGGACCATATTACCATAAACGACAGTTGCCGGAAACCGTTCCGATCAGGTTTGATTCCTTCTACTTATTCCAATTATTCCAAACCGCGCGGTGTCATCTTCGATGTGCCCAACGATTTTTCGTCATAAATGTGATTGGGAATACGAATCTGCAAAAACCAGTCGTAATCCGGTTTCGTGTATTCATTCACAATGTCCTGCTCAGTCTTTTTCTCATCTTTGTCCGAAAGAACATCAGAAATTATGGGGGGAGGAGAACAGCCTTTTCGGTTCGACCAGATCATTTGTCCGTTCACATCCAACTGCACAAGCATGGTGTTGGGACGAAAAGTGACTTCTTTCGGTTTTTCATTCGATAAAGCTCTGAACATAGGTCGATATGTCACCTTCTCCTCTTCTCCCTCAACCACTTTCAAGGTCAGCACATTCGGCGAATTGCTGGTCACTTTCCAACCATTTCCAACACATTTTTCTCGAATTGCCTTTTCAATCTCGGACCGTTTTTCCTTGACACTCCGATCCAATTTAATCATCATCTCAGAACCTTCTGTGAGCAAGTAATTGCATGGATCAGACTTTTGTGCTATTTCCAACGCTTCTTTGTGAGGAATCAAATGACTGACGACAGAGCAACCTGTTTTCCCGGAATCAGTCTGCCAAACATATCCCCCAAAAACCGTTAAATTATCATGAAAAGAAACTCGTCCATAATTCCAGATCGGCACCTTCCTCTTAATGTCCACTAATAGACCGGACACCAAAATGTACTGATCGTCAACCCAAAAAGGTTGTCCCGCTCCCAAAACCGTCATGCTCTCCAGTCGTTTTCCCGTTGTTGCATCCCAAATGGTCAAAACATCCGAAAACCAACCACATAACCGAGTTCCGTCTGGAGAAAACGCGAGATTGACAGGTCCGAATGTTTTGGAGTCCTCAAAAGCACCAACCACTTCTCCCGTCAACGACTCAATCATTAAAATGCCGGTCGAAGTGGGATAGGCAATATATTTTTTTCCCGGCGTCAAACTGAGTGAATAGACGATAAAACCTGTATCATTGCTCGTCCAAACAGGTTTTCTCCGGACGATGTTCATTAGCAGTAATGTTTTGGACGGAGAACAGAAAAGAACATGTTCTTCGTCGATCCAGTAAGCCGAATGAACGTCCTTAGAATGACTGGAAGTTGCTTCAACCTGACCAAAGGGCGCAAAATCACCAATCAACTCCAGTTCCCCTGACGTATTGATCTCATAGAACTCAACGCGTGAGGAATCTGTCTTGCTTCCTCCTTCTCGATTCCCGCAACGGATCACTATCCGTTTTCCTGACGGAGAAATGTCAAGCGGATAAAGACTAATCTCTGACCGTCTGAGTGAAATGGATCGTCCGGTTGCAGTATCACAGACAAAAACAACGGAATCCCGTTCACCTGAAAAACGTCCTCCCTGCACTGTTGTCAGTATTTTTCCTAAAGGGTTGATACTGAAACAAAGGGGAAAGGTGAATAATCGCTGATCGGATTTCAATGTACCAAAAGGAAGACTGATTGACTTGGGTTTTTTCTCAAAACGACTCGGAAGAGGGTTGGGTTTGAGGGACCAATCATTGGAATCCACTTTGAAAATGGCAGTATGCACTTTTGCAATATCCAGTTTCTCAGGAAGGGGTAATCGAACCGATTGTTTTTTGCCCGTCTTCAACGGTTCGACCTCTGTTCCAACCGAATGTTCCTCAAGATCACCTCCTGCAAATGGATTGAGCGAGGATTGCCAATTTTTGAGGAAACTTTTGTCCTCTTCACTTAATTTGTCCATTGTCAAAGTCAAGGTCCGACCATCCTGTTTCTTGATCTTTACATGTGTTCCATCAAAATCAAGGAGTGTTGCGAGGACCGAAAATTTCCCGGAACTGTCTGTCCAATTTCGTTCTTGAGCAAAAAGCGGGTTTATCCCGAGTACAAGAGCAATAAAGCCAATCAGACTGATTCCAAACGAACACAACAAGCGACAAGGGGGACGGGACATGAGAGACTCCTTTTGAGTGAATGTGAACAAGTAGAAACAGTAAACAAACGACGATTATACATTGGGTTTGGTGAAACCGATCTGTAGTCTCGTTATTGAGGGACAACCTTTTTTGTTGGGACCCATTTCAACTCCCCCTATTTCCCAGACCCTATTTCCTATCCAGTCGGCTAACAAGTTTTGTGAA
Source organism: Thermoguttaceae bacterium (assembly GCA_051660685.1). Lineage (GTDB taxonomy): Bacteria > Planctomycetota > Planctomycetia > Pirellulales > Thermoguttaceae > JAVBSX01. The sequence goes on from JBOFQB010000039.1 coordinate 13,376, forward strand.
AAAGAGTCTTTTCATTTTTGAACCACGAAAATCACAAAAAACACGAAAACCTCACAAAAGACCGTTTTTCGTGTCTTTCGTGTATTTCGTGGTAAAAACAAATCCGTCCGACCCGGCTCGGTCCAAATCGCAAAACCAGTCGTAATCCGGTTTCGTGTACTTATTCACCATTTTTGTCGGGTCCCCCATTCCCTATCCCCTATTCCCTACTACGCAGACACTTGCGAAAAGTCAGTGTTTGCCTATAATAAGCCAACTTGATGTGTTTTTCAACGGCTCAACCGATTCGACTCTATGTACAAACGCCGCAAAGCGGTGCTGCAAAGCACCCTTGTCGTCGGGGCAGGAACACTTATTAGCCGGTTTCTCGGGATGCTCCGAGACTCGGCAACTGCCGCAATGCTCGGCATGTCGGCCGGGGGAATTATGGATTCCTTTGTGTTCGCATTCCGATTGCCCGATGTTGCGCGACGAATGTTTGGTGAAGGGACTCTTTCCGTCAGCTTTATTCCACACTTTGCCAAACTCTGGAACGAAGACCAACAAAAAGCATGGAGTCTCGTCTCTTACGCCCTCTTCGCTATATTTTGGCTCCTCTTCTCAATCGTCCTCTTCGGCGAACTCCTTTGTCTGTCCGCAACCTTCCTCTTTACTCCCGACAGTAAGGTCTACATCGCTGCTCAACTGACTGCCCTGATGTTGCCGTATCTGCTTTTGATCTGTTCGGCTGCAATTGCGGCTGCAACATTACAAACATTGGGCAATTTTTTCGTCCCCTCTCTCGTCCCCATGATCCTGAATGTCATCTGGTTGACCGGATTGTTGGTTCTTTCTCCCTTTCTCACCTCAACTCCGCTCGAACGTTGTCTCCTTTTAGGAGGGTGTATTCTTTTCGCCGGTTGTATCCAATTCAGTCTCCAATTGCCGTTTTTACGTCGAGCCGGTTTTCGGTTGCAACGAGATTGGCAAGACATTCGGGAAGAGTGCAGGAACATGGTCCGTTCGTTTTTTCCAACCATTTTTGGATTAATGGGACCGCAGATCAATGTTCTCACAATTACCGCAATTGCTTGGATATTTTCGGGTCAAGCAACCGCCCATATCCGTTGGATCACCTGGTTGGGCGGTCAGGTCCATTATCCTCTTGCAATCGGTTCAACCGCTTCGATTTACTTCAGCGAACGTTTGTATGAATTTCCGCAAGGACTGCTCGGTTTGGCGATTGCAACGGTCGTCTATCCCCTTTTGAGCCGACATGCAGCCAATTTGGACTTTTCGGCCCTTGCCGAAGACCTCTGTTTCGGTTTGCGTTTGGTGTTTTCGCTCGCAATTCCCGCAACTTTAGGTTTGATGCTTCTCTCAGAACCGCTTGCCCGATTGTTGTATCAACGAGGAGCGTTCACTCCAACGGACATGTTCCGAACAGCGGACATGATTTACTGGTTCAGTTTCGGTGTTTGCGGTTTCTGCTCCATCCCGCTTCTTGTCCGCGCCTTTTACGTCGTCGGAGACATCCGAACCCCTGTCCGAATCGGTCTCCTCTGTTGTCTGCTCAATCTGGTCCTTGCACTGATCCTCATGTGGAACATGTCCGAACGCGGTTTGGCCCTTGCAACCAGTCTCGCTGCAACAATCCAGACAGCTCTGTTACTCTTTGTTTTCGTTGCCAAACATAAACTGTTGAACTTCGCCAAAATCCTTAAAACTGTCTTCCGTTCCGTGATTGCATCTGTTTTAATGGGATTGGTGATTGACCTGATTCTGGACAATGTGCGGGGAAAATCCTCAATCAGCTGCATCGTCCAAATCGGTTTGGCCTGTTCAATCGGCGGTCTCGTCTTTCTCGTCGTTTTCTATTTCTTGGCAATGAAAGACTTTGATTCTTTTTTTTCGAGAAGACAAAAAGCCCGATTTGACATTCCTCCCAAACGAAAACGTTCTTGAGAGACTGTTCATAAACAACGATTGTGTTTTGGTTTTGGTGAAACTGATCTGAAGTCGTTGAGCCGCATTTCCATCATTAGCATACACCTTTCACGCTTTTTTTGAAGCCAAAAATTAAAGGACAATTGGGTGTTGCGCATGTACATTAATTCTGGAACCGCTCTAAACGACAAATACTATTGCCCGGTTTGTTCAACGGATTGAGACATTGGGGTTCCTCTCTTTTCGGGCTGTTGCAACTTCAATTCCGCTTGCTTTAATTCCAATTGGGCTTGCTTTAATTCCAATTCCGCTTGCAAGAGATTAGTTTGGGGTACTCCACCAACATCAAGAGCGGATTGCTGAAAATCAACCCTCTTTTGACACCAATCACATTTTTCGCGCAATGTCTGTTGCAGCAGATCATCTTGTCCTGATTCACTGTACAGTTCAATCTGCGAATTGGCAAGTGTAATCCCGGCATCTGCGAGCGTGAACGCCGTCACGTCTTTTCTGCCCATATCATAAGCACTTTTCGCATAGTCGAACGATCTATGACACCAATCGACCTTTTCCTTTAACGCCGTTAAAAGTCGTTCCTTGTCCTTTTGCCAAGTTGCTAATTTGATTTTGGCGTTTGCAACACTGATTCCGGCCCGACACAACTCCGATTGACTGATTGTACCAAGATCGTATCCCCGCTGAAATTTCTGAAAACACATTTCCGCCAACTCCTGTTGCGATTCCAGAATCGCCCGTTGCTGTTCCTCGATCTGAGTGTCAACCGGAATTGAGGGAGAGACATTCAATTCCTCCTGCTTTTCCAGTTCATTTTTCCAGTATTCCAATTCCTGTTTGGCCGATTCGACATCTTCTTTCGTCGTTAAACCGACTTCAGCACTCGTTTTAGTTGCATCAACCTTTTTTTGGACCCAATCAACCAGTTGGAAGTGTGATTGACTCTCTTTTGCCTTATCTCCCAACTGTCGATAAAGTGCGATTCTGGCCCGTTCAAGCTGAACACCCGCTTGTGCATAATCTAAAGTTTTCCCCTTTTTTGCCCCAAGTTCATACGCCGCTTTCGTGAACTGAAATGCCTTTTCACTCCAATCCAATTGTTCTCGCAATGCTGCAATCAATTGTCCCTCATCTCTCAAAAACCTTGCCAAATTCTCTTTTACAGATGCAAGGTTAATTCCGACAGTCGCCAAATCGTCCATATCCGCAACACCAGCATCAAATTGTTTTTGACGACTTTCTAAAATTTCTTCCGCCCATTTTACCTGTTCCTGATAATACTCCAACCATAATTTTCCACTCTTGTTTTTAGCATCCTGCCCCAATTCCCGCTCTCCCCGATGTAACGATTCCAAAATGATTTCGGCAATTTTCAAATCGATTCCCCACTTTTTTACATCGGATTTGTCAACAAGTTGTCCGAACAGATAAATGCTTTTGCGTAAGAGTTGTACCTTCTCTTCTCCCGCTTGAATAGCGTTTCGTAAAACTCCTGTTTGGCGGAACAGTTCTATTTTAGCGTCAAGGACAGATGCTTCCAGATGAAACAACCAGACCATATCCCTCTTATTCATCGGATTTTGGGAATTCGCTTTTGCATACGCAAGTCGCTCTTCGGCTTGACTTAACTCTTGTAAAAGGGCGTTTTTCTTTTCAACTGACAGTTCTGCCGGATTAGCGGATAATGGTCCAACCGGAGTTGACGGAGTTTCAAGAGTGTCGGTTTGTGTCGGCATATCCTCTGTTATTGTCAACGATTTCGTGATCGGTATAAACGGCGAAAAAGTGCCGATTGCGAGAATACCACAAAGTGCAACAATCGTGAAAACCCAACGTCCCGTCAAACCAAGCGGGGTTCTTGCGATGTTGGGGTTGAGAATCGTCGTAATACGTCGTTTCACCTCCTTACGTTGTGACATTGCGACAACGCAACCCGATATTTTGATCCGTTGTTGTTTCAAACCGGTTACAACATGAAGCAGTGTATTGGCGTAAACAGCCGGTTCTTCTCCGTTGGACAAGACGACATCATCACATGCTGATTCCCGTTCAATCCTAAGTCGATGAACGGCGAACCAACAGAGAGGATGAAACCAATAGAGCGACAAGGTGAAACGGGCCAAAACCTGCCAAAAAAGGTCCTTTCTCACAATATGAGCCAATTCATGTGTCAAGACGGAACGGATTTCACTCTTTGACCAATCTTGATAATGTTGAGGTAAAACAATTTGTGGTTGAGTGATTCCAACCGTAAAGGGAATACCCTTTTCGGTCAACATCAGTTGAACCGGTTTGTTGATCTTTTGTCGTTTGGCAATCTGTTGCAACAGTTCCCGTAATTCGGGATCGTCAATCGGTCGAAATGTTCTTCGCAATCGTTGAGCCGAAATCAACGAACCGAACAGTCGAATCAAAAAAAGAAAAGAAATGATTCCCCAAACAGGAACAAGGGCAGATAACAGAAATGTAACATTCAATTTTGGCAACAAATCTGAGGTTGGAGTTGGCATCTCGGTTTTCGTTGTCGCAATCCCCTGTTCCAATGAGGTGAATTCGTACAAAACCGGCAATTGGACCGTTTGGTCAACTGTCGCAATCGATTCCGCGTGTTCTTGAATCGGTGTTGGAACGTCAACCCGATTAAGGACTGTTTCCACATAAGGATATTTAATATACTGATCTTCAAAATACACTTGTTCTTGATGAGGGACCGATTGAAAAAAAGACCAACTTGGAAGTGCAAAGATACAAATCGGGACGAGGAGCAACCCCAAAAGGGTCCGCGTCCAAATTTGATGTCGCCAATCAGCCGAATATCGAACCGTTAACCAACTGATTAGAATTGCAACGGACAATAACAGCGTTGCGACAAACAAAACGTGCATCAAAAGTATTGACATCATGATGATTAAGGGGGTAAAAGTGTTTCTGATGATTTGTTCGGCATCTTCAATGTCGAACATTTCCAATCGTCCTGAGTCTATCTTTTCATTCGGTTGCTCTTTTCAATGATTTCACGCAATTCGGCGTAATCCTTTTCGCTTAAATCATCGGCTGCAACATCAAGGAGTGCCGCAACCGCCTCTTTGGGATTCCCCGCAAAAAAGGTGTCCAACAAATTCCGCAAGAGTGATTTTCTCGCCGATTGCTTTGCGAGAATAGGTCGATACAAATACCGTGCTTTTTCTCGTCGGTATTCTAACACCCCTTTTTGAACCAGAATCGAAAGAATCGCCCGAATCGCGCTGTAAGAAGGAGGATTGGCAATTGCACTTAAAACGTCCTGAACAGACGCCTCTTCCAATCGATAAACAGTTTCGGCAACCTGACGTTCACGAGGAGCCAATTCATTTAACATTGTCCATTCCATTTGAATAATACTGGTCGAAGTACCTAAGTGGAAAACTTGGAAACAGAAATCACAAATGCTAATTTTTTAGCACTGCTGCAAATTTAGCACTTTTTCTCCAGAATGTCAATGTGTCTTTTGAAAAAAAACAGACCCTTATTCGTTGATTCGTTCGTCAAGATTGGCAATGTCAATGTATTGATAAGCCCCGCCGTTTGAACGGGCAATCTCTTTCAAGTAATTCGTCCGGGGAGGATTCGCCCCTATCCCAAATTGAATCACGTTAATCTGTATTCCAGCTGTTGCGCGAGAAACCCGATCTCGTTCCCCCGAATTCAAATCGTCCTTCGATTCTCCGTCCGTCAACAGAAAGATGACATCCGGCTTGAATCGCGCAGCTCGCAAAAGTGCATCTGCATGATTCGTCCCCCCTTCTGGAAAGATCGAACCGACAAAATTGACCGCCAACTCCTTATTCACGTCCGTTGCATATATCAAGTGATTAGCTGATTTCGGATTCGGAAAAATGAGGTCACTCTTGTGATTGTAAAACAGTATCATCATTTGATGTGTACTCTTGAGCGAGTCAATCGCTTGAAGTAACTCTGACTTTGCTGCCTGAATCGGTTTTCCGCCAAATTCCCCCATACTCCCTGACCGATCAAAGACAAATGCAAAACGATACCCGGTTCCTGATAAACCAAAAACACGAACCGTCACTTTGGAAGAAGCCGGATTGCTTGGATTGGTCGGATTGCCCGTTCTTTTTTCCGTCGACTGTTCTGACTCCTTCCAATCGGAATGAACCGGCTCGTTCGCCGGACCAAGCACTTGAACTTTTAGATTAACAGGTGATTGTTCGGTTGGTGTCAACGGATTCTGTTCAGGAACTGTTTCGGTACTGTTTTCCTGTTGATCCTGCGTTAGGGTTTCGTCCTGATTCACAAAAACGGGACCTGTTTCGGACTTTGTTTTGAGGACGATTCCGACATTTTGAGCCGATTGATCGCCGGGTGCTCCGTGTATAACAGGGTCCAAAGGGACAAAATAGAGGAAGAGGAGCAAAAGGGAAAGATGGACGAGGACGGAACAGAACCAGACCGGGAGTCGGAACAGTCTTCTGTCTGAAAAATCCGGGTCACAATCCGTTTTGTTGTTCATTCAATCGTCCAATCCTTGTACTTGTTCGGGCAAAACCGCCCCACTTTCAAGATATGTTGTCAACAAAATCTGTGCTGCAATACGGTCACGACGGTCTTTTCGACGTTTATTTGTCAACTTGGCACTTCTAAGATGCTGCTCCGCTTCCTTCGTTGTAAAACGTTCATCTACAAAGTCAACCGGGAGTGCTGTCATCTCATGCAACCATTTGGCAAATGCGACTGCTTCTGTTGCTTTTTGACTTATTTGTCCGTTCAGATGAACGGGAAGACCAACGACAAAGCGGACGATTCGTTCTTGGGTCATCAAACGACGAAAATACTCAGCATCTTGCGTCACATTCTTTCGGGTGTATGTTTCGTAAGGACTTGCCAAAATACGGTTAGGATCGCTGATTGCAATTCCAATTCGGACTGTACCGTAGTCAATGCCCGCAACCCGACCGGGCGATTGTTTGTGAACCTTTAAGGGTGTCGTTGTTTCCATTTCAGTCATTCTGTATATTTTAGATAGGGAAGAGGGACAGAGGGATAGGGGATAGAGAAAAGAAAGATATACTGCAAACAGTTAGAAATGGTTTGTTTTCCGACTGGAACGCGGGCATCTTGCCCGCATTTTTTCCTTGACATAGAACAGGCTCCTTCGCTGTTGCCTTTTTGTTTTTACCCCTTTACTTTGCAAATCATTATCTTACAGATGAGAATCAGGTCTATCCCTTTTATTCCATACACCCAACTGATCCGAATTGGGTTTGTTGTCCGAGCATTTGTCCCCGCATTTCTCATTGTTGTTCCCGTCTTTCTCCTTTTCTTTCAGTCTACCATTTTTTCCGGGGAAAGGGAACCGACGAATTCTTGGAATGGTCTGTTATTTTACGCTCAAAAGACAGCATTATTTGCAGTCGATGCAACGACGGGGGAACCGGTTTGGAGTGAGACGGGAGAATTTTATCGTGAACAGAAAGTGGGAGACGATTGGAAGAAGGAGCATCAAGAACTGTCCAGATCAACACAACCATCATGTCAACCTGTCAAACATGAAATGTCGATTCCTCATCTCATTCGCAACAATCGACTTTACGTTGTTCTCCCGAAATCGGGTCGCAATCACAAATTTGGAACCGTTCTGCTTGCTTTTTCGCTCAAACAAGAGGGAAAATTGATTTGGAAAATTGAACGACCAATTGTTGCGATTGAATCATTGGTTGGAGACGACCTGTGTATCCGCGAAAAAAATGGTAGACTGTTTCATCTGGATGTTGCAACCGGCGAACCGTTTGACGAATAAAAAAAGGTTTTGGCGGTCAAGGTCAAGGTCTTGAAACAGGATAAAAAAAACAGGTTAATCAGAAATCAATTGGGAGAATAACATGGAACCTTTTCTGACACGTCGGAACCGACTGCGCGGTTTACTGAAAACATCAGGTGTTGAAGCCGTACTGATTACGAATTTTACCAATGTGACCTATTTGACCGGTTTTTCGGGAGATGACAGTTTTTTGTTGGTTCATGCAAAAGGTGATACAATCATCAGCGACGGTCGCTACACAACTCAAATCAGCGAGGAATGTCCCGGTCTTGATGTTTATATTCGTCCAGGTAACGTCTCGCTTTACAATGCTGTTGTTCAGGTTATAGATAGTTTTTCATTTGCCGAAAAGAAACTGGCGATTGAAGCGGATTCGTTGACCCTTGCCGCACAAAGTGCAATCAGCGAAAAACTTCCCTCTTGGATTCTGATTCCGACAAATAGTTGGGTTGAATCGTTGCGACAGATTAAAGACAAGTATGAAATCGAACGGATTCGTCGGGCGATTCATGTCGCTAAACGGGGTTATGACTTGGTTCGTTGTGTTCTTGAGCCGGATCAAAGTGAGATTGATATTCGGAATGATTTGGAATACGCAATGAGAAAATTTGGGGCAGATGATCGGAGTTTCAACTCCATTGTCGCTGTTGGAAAACGGGCTGCACTTCCTCACGCCGTTCCAACCTCTCAACAGGTTAAGGAATCCGAACTTCTGCTCCTTGATTGGGGCGCAAAATGCAACGGTTATGTTTCTGATTTAACCCGGACATTGGTTACAAAGAAACCGTCCTTGAAGTTCAAAAAAATCTACAACACGGTTTTGCGGGCGCAGAAACAGGCGATTGAAGCAATCCGACCCGGGGTCGTTGCCGAATCCGTTGACAGAATTGCCCGAAAAATTATTGAGGATGCGGGATTTGGCGGACACTTTAATCATGGTCTTGGACATGGAATTGGTCTTCTTGTTCATGAATCGGGACGACTTTCACAACACAGTCAACTGGTGTTGCAACCGGGAATGATTATGACCGTTGAACCGGGGATTTATCTGGTTGATTGGGGCGGAATCCGAATTGAAGACGACGTGCTTGTTACCAAAAACGGATTTGAGGTACTCTCTTCCTCTGTCCCCAAAGAATTTGAAGATATGTTCTGTTTTTGAGTGTTAGGTGTGTGATGAAACAAAGTCAAAATCGGGGCCGTTGTAGAAAAGAGGAATGTAGGAGGTAGAGAATAGAGGAGTACCCCCGCTTCTCAAATACGGTTTAATAAATGAGTTGATGTCAAGCGATGTCAAATGATCTCAATCGTCGTAAAAAGGTGTTATTGCCGGTCTCTCAGTCCCGTCGGGACTGTCGATTGGTAGTAGAACGATGTCATGTAAATCCAAACCCCGTCGGGGTTTCCGAATGGTCTCTTTGGATCATTTGAGCCGTTTGAATCATTTGTGGAACCCCGACGGGGTTCAAAATCATTTTTTTCCGTCGTTTCTACCATTCTGAAACACCTTAACGGCGTTTGAGGAACAGGATCAAAAAATTCCGTTGTTGTAACTGGTTTAATGCACACCATTTGAGAAGCTGTCTAGTAGGGGGTAGAAGTAAGGAAGGGGACATAGGAATACAATTTCGTCACGAAATTCAACCGGTTCCTTTTCAATTTAAGAGGTTCATTTCTTCGTTCTCCGTTCTTTTTTCTACCTTATCAAAAAGTCAGACACTTGATTGACTCGTTCTCCTTGTCCCCAATCTCAATCCCCGATCCCCTTGCGAGGAACTGTAATTGGCTCAAAAGACGGTCTGCTTCTTCGTAATTGAATTCTTTTAGGTGTTCCACAACCTGAACCAGTTGTCTGTCCGTTAAATCATCAAATTGAAAAACAAGGAGCTCTTCAAGAATGGAAACAGCCCGATCAACATCGTAATCGGCAATTGCAGCTTTTGCGTTCAAAAGATGTTCGTCGAAAAAATCCCAGTTCCCTTTCTTTTTTTTCCCGGAATTCTCGGTTCTGACATTGGACAGTATTGTGCTGAGTTGTTCGTTCATCTGTTTTAAGGACGTAAGAAAATCGTGAATGTTTTCACGACAATAATCTATACGCCCTTCTTTTGCAGCCTGTTCCAATCGAGCTGCTTGGATCGAAAGTGTTTCACATCCGATTCCAGCAAGACTCCCTTTCATTCCATGTACTTCCGTTGCAAACCGCTTTAGATCGTTGTTTTCAACCGAGTCATATTCCGAAATCAGTATGGACGGTTGTGTCGTCTCTTCACAAACGTCTTGCGCTTTCTGACTCGGCCTGTTCAGCGTCGGAAATTTCAAACCGATCAACGCATAAAGAACTTGAATGTGATCCCCAAGAGTCTGGTTGAACACTTGCAAGACGTTCAAATAGGTCGTCCATTTTCCCCCAGTTCGGCTTAATCCCAAATCAACATTCAATTCAGGTATCTGTTCTACAAGTTGCCGTTTAACATCCGTCCCAATTGCAGCATCGTCCCGATCATCCCAGTCTTTGACCTTGCTTGAATGTTGTTTTTCTGCTTGTTTCTGCTTGTTACCTATCTCTTCGTTCCCTATCTCCTTGCTCTCCATCTCCCCGTCGTCGACATTCGTATTGTATTTGTTGGGAGGTAACCATTTGATTAGCAAGTCATTCAGCCGTTTTCGGTCAATCGGTTTCGACAGGAAATCGTTAAATCCCTTTTCGAGGAACATCTCTTTTGCGCCCTGAACGGCGTTTGCGGTTAATGCAATGATTGTCAGATTGCTGTATTTTTCCCCTAAATTGCGAATCAACTGCGTTGTTTCCATTCCGTCCATTTCCGGCATCATCTGATCCATAAAGACCAGATCGTAATCGGCTTTTTTAACACATTCAATTGCATCTTGACCGGACGAAACGGTTTCAATCTCAATACCAAATGATTCAAACATCCCGGTTGCAACATTCAGGTTGGTTCTGTTATCATCAACAACTAAAATTCGTGCTGTTGAGTTGACAATCATCCCGGACGGAACGGTTTCGGCAATTGCGTCAATGTGACCTTCAATGATTGGTATAGACAGATGAAACGTCGTTCCCTTTCCATAAACACTGGAAACAGTGATTGTCCCGTTCATCAACTCAACAATGCTCTTGCAGATGCTCAGTCCCAATCCCGTTCCCTGTTGTTGATAATTGGTTTGTTGATCGACTTGGGAAAAGGCTTTGAATAATTTTGAAAGGTCATCTTCCTTGATTCCAATCCCTGTATCAATCACGTCCAAATGCAACCAATCATTTTGACAGGACACGACCAGACGAACTTCGCCCTGTTGCGTGAATTTAATCGCGTTTCCAAGAAGATTCCAGAGAACCTGTTTCAGACGGATACAATCACCCCAAAGAAAGTCCGGCAATTTTCCTTCCTGAATGAGTGTTAATTCGATCCCTTTTTTTTCCGCAACGAACTGAAGAGTGTGAATCACATTTTTGAGCAATTCCGGGAATTGGTAATGAACCGGAATCAATTCCATTTTGCCCGATTCCAACTTTGAAAAATCCAACAAATCGTTAATGATCGTCAAAAGAGTATCAGCTGACTGTTTGATGTCAAAAATATAACGTTGGTGTTTTTCGTCCAATTCCTCATTCAACAGAAGCTCCGACATTCCGATGATCGCGTTCATTGGTGTTCGTATTTCATGTGACATATTGGCGAGGAACTGTGTTTTGACTTGCGCAAGATGTTCAGCCCTTTCCCGGGCTTCAAGAAGTTCCAGATTACACTTTGCCAGTTTCATTTTGGATTCATTCTCAATAATTGCTGACGCAAGTAAATGCGAGCAATTTTTCACCATTTCAATTTCAGGTGATTCCAGAACATGTTCTTGAGAACACTTTTCAAGTTGGATGCTCCCCCAAAAAGAACCGTCCATATAGATCGGGAACAGAAAAAGGGAATAGATATGGACCTGTTGAAAAAAATCGAGTGTTTTCCCTTGAACCTCACTTCGATGTAAGGAGAAGCATTTTCCTGCGAAAACGGCTTCTTTCCAACCTTGAAAATCGTCCGATTCCAACATTTCAACCGACAATCCGACTCGGGAAGAAGCAACTCCTTCAAGAACACCCTCATACATCACTTCCGTCCTGAAAGACTCCAAATCGCTGTTGTCCAAGACCGAAATGTTAGCCCGATCACAATTCAGTGTCCGGGCAAGTAATTCCAAAGATTCGTTAAGTCGTCGGCCAAAATCCCAAGCATGAGAAGAGACGAGTTTCTCGGCAATCGTGTTGACTTTGCGCAAAAGACTATCCTGACATTCGAAAGTCTCTCTATCTCTTGTCATTTCACTCCCTTTCAATAGACTTGTTTGACAACTTGAATTTGAGAGATTCGGGGAAAACAGACAAAACCAACAAGGAGATTTTGTACTGCATTTCAACACGCAATAAAAACGAACATGTCTTTGTTCGGACAACATTTTCTCAGCAAAAAACACTCCGTTCCATTTTGTCCCCTTTGATGTTTCCGAACAAGCCGAATAGACGAACCTTAAACACAATAATACAATCGGTCAAAAACTCCTAATCGGTCAAAACTCATGACCGGCCAAAAATTTTATTTAACTTGGACAAAACGGCTTCTTCATAACACGGTTTGACCAGAAAATCGGTAATACCCAATTCATACGCCTTAATAACATACTCCGCTGTTGCATTGGATGTCAGAAAAACAATTGCTGCACCTCGATGTTTTTTGCGAATCTGTTCAAGAAGTTCAAAACCGTTCATTTCCGGCATGTCAATATCGAGAATATAAGCATCTGGTATGGAATTGCTTTCCAAAAATTTCAATGCAGCTGCGCCGGATGTAACACCTACAAAACGGTATTTTGAACCAAGAATGCCTTTTAAGGTTGTCAGATTACTAGGCATATCATCAACGGCGAGAATCAACCGTTTTCGCTCCTCGTCCTCCCCTGTTCTTTTTGCTGAATTAAAACGATGTTCGAGCAGATCGGCGAGAACATGTTGGGCCCGGTCAAATTGGAACTCTTCAACATAACTCAAAACGGGTTGTAGAGCGTCGCCGACTCCCAACTGTTGAATTTGTTGGATGATTTCCTGCGCATTTTCCTGATCGCAACGGGTTAACGCTTTTTCCAGTTGAGCAAGCTGGTAATGCAACTTGGCATGATCCGAACGGAGTTGATTCGTTTTCTGATCGGCAACATTGCATTTGGCGACTTGAATTGCAATAGAAAAGGCCAAAAGATTGGATGAAAACTTGTCAAACAGAATGGTGCTCTTCTCCATTCCATAAATTCCACAATACTCAATATAATGGTCACACTCCGAAACCAGTTTGTGAGCGCGAGCATCAACCAGAAGAGTTCGATAAGTGTCCAGATGCTCGAAAAACTTCTCGTAATGACCCGAATAGAGGTCGTCTTTCAGCACTGCCAATCCCCGAGCTAACATTTCAACCAATCGGTTCAGGGCGCGAACACAAATGACGACATCTTGGTCGGAGAGATGATCGGGAAAACGAATGTGTCCCGACGAATCAAGGGACTGAATCAGTTTCCTATTTGCAAGGTCCATAGAACGTGTTTCTTAGTTGTGTGTTTCTTTGAGAGGAGAATGTATTTCTCATATATCTGTTGTCATAAAATGGTTGTCATAAAAAGAAAACCGTCGATTATCCAACAATATATCACAAAAAAGCTGTTTTTACGATCCCTCGACATAATGAATGGAAGAGATACAATAGTTGGTCCGAACGGTTGCTGTTAGGACGTTGTTATGATGTTTATGACCGTTGCGGATTTCGGGATTTTTTTACCTTAACTGCCTTAACAGGTTTTAGTTAAATTCGTTTGTTCAGTTCGCTTAAATGAGTTGAAATATGCAAACACTTGTTCTTTTGAAGCCGGATGCTCTTCAACGTCAACTGACCGGGGAAATTATTGCCCGATTTGAACGGAAAGGTCTGAAAATTGAGGCGATGAAACTGATGCAGATGACGCCGGAACTTGCTCGGAAACATTACGCTGAACATGTTGGGAAACCCTTTTACCCCGATCTCGAAAAATATATCACAAGTGGTCCCGTTGTCGCAATGATTCTTGGCGGAGATGAAGCAATTTCCGTTGTTCGTCAATTGGTCGGTCCAACAAACGGATTAGTTGCTCCAGCAGGGACAATTCGGGGGGACTTCAGTATGAGCAATCAACGGAATCTGGTTCATGCTTCAGACAGTGAGGAGTCGGCTCAACGAGAAATCGCTTTGTTTTTTGGGATGTCAACAGCAGAACGGGCAAAGTAAAAAACAGACGGAATAGTGAATATGAGGAATAATTGAACGAAATGGATTGAATGAAAAAATGCTAAAATAGAGAAAACGGCAAGAACAGAGAACGTGGAGACTTTTGAGGAAGGTACAATGAAATGAAAAAAACAAATGTTGCTATTTTGGGTGCAACCGGTTATACGGCCCTTGAACTGTTGAAAATCCTTTTGCGTCATCCTAGAGCAGAAGTCGTTGCGCTCACTTCGCGTGAAGAAACCCGACCTGTTGATCGGGTTCATCCTTCTTTGACCGGTTTGATTTCATTACCGCTTGAAGATTTGACGCCCGAACAGGTTGCTGATCGGGCCGAATGTGTCTTCAGCTGTCTCCCACATACAGCAAGTGCTAAAGTTTCTCCCGCCCTTCTCGAACGAGGTGCAAAAGTGGTCGATTTTAGTGCCGATTACCGTCTCGATTCTCCCGAACTGTTCCGAGAATGGTACGACGTGGAACATCCCGATCCTGATCGGCTTGGAAAAGTCCCTTACGGTCTTCCCGAACTGTTTCGAGACCGTCTGAGCAATGTTCCCTTGATCGCCAATCCCGGCTGTTATCCAACATCGGCGATTCTTCCTCTTGCTCCGTTGCTCAAACAAGGGCTGATTGAACCGACTGGAATCATCATTGACTCAAAAAGTGGTGTTTCAGGAGCCGGTCGAAAACCGAAATTGACGACATTGTATCCCGAATGTAATGAGAGCCTAAGTGCTTATGGAGTTGGCACACATCGACATTTGCCGGAAATTGATTTGATTCTTTCCCGATTTGGGGGGAAAACGACCGAAGTCATTTTTACCCCGCATTTGACTCCTATGGACCGGGGAATTCTGACAACAGCGTATGCAATTCCGGCAGAATCGGGCATAACTCAAGAAAAAGTGGAATCGGTTTTGCGAGAACAGTACAAGGACGAACCTTTTGTCAAAATTGTTGACACATTACCCGGGACAAAAGACGTTTCAGGGTCCAACCGTTGTCACATTGCAGTCCGCATTGTTCGCGGCCGTATTATGACAATCTCGGTGATTGACAATCTCATTAAAGGGGCATCTGGTGCAGCCGTTCAGAATTTTAACATCCTCTTCGGTTATCCCGAATCAACCGCCTTGTCTTGACGCTGAAAATCATTGGAGTACACTAAGAGGACGTTTAGGGCTGAAGGAGCTTTTCTTCTTCGCCCTTTTGTTGTTTTTGTTTTCGAGCACTTCTCTTCATTCATTTTTTTGAGATGCCCTGCTCGCCCCTCTTTTGAAAGGATTTATTGTGTCTACTTCCTCTTCCAAACTCGAACCCCTCTTTTCCGCTAAATCAATCGCCGTTGTCGGAGCTTCAACCCGACCTGGAACTGTCGGTTATGACCTGCTTCAAAACCTGATTCGAGACAAATACAACGGCAAGATTTTTCCGGTCAATCCTAAGACAACGGAACTTCAGGGTTTGACGGTTTACAAATCCGTAAGCGACATTCCTGAACCGGTTGAGCTTGCCATATTGATTGTCCCCGCAAAAGCCGTTCCAGGAATTGTGGAAGAATGTAAGACAAAAGGGGTCAAAGGAATGATTATCATTTCGGCGGGGTTCAAGGAAACCGGCGCAACAGGTCTCAAAGCCGAGCAGGAATTGACAGCGCAGGTTCGTGCAGCCGGAATCGCTCTCGTCGGTCCCAACTGTCTTGGTATCATCAGCGCAAATCCCAATGTCCGTATGAACGCAACCTTTGCGTCAAAAATTTGTGCTTATGGAAATCTCGGTTTTATGTCGCAAAGTGGTGCTCTTTGTACCTCTGTTCTCGATTATGCAGAAGCGCGGAAAATGGGATTCAGCAAATTCGTCAGTTTTGGCAACAAAGCGGACGTTAAGGAAATTGACCTGCTTCAGTATTTGGCTGATGATCCTGAAACCAAAGTGATTGCGATGTATCTCGAAGACATCAGCGACGCTCAAGCGTTCATTAAGGTTGCTTCTTACGCCTTTTACGAAAAAGGAAAACCGATTCTCTGCCTGAAATCAGGACGATCAGCAGAAGGGGCAAAAGCAGTCAGTTCCCATACAGGTTCTCTTGCCGGTTCGGACAAGGTTTATGACGCGATTTTCTCACAATGCGGCGTTCAACGGGTCAATTCGATTGCCGAACTCTTTGATTATGCGGCTCTTTACACAACCCAACCTCTTCCGAAAGGAAACCGTCTTGCAATCATTACAAATGCAGGAGGTCCGGGAATTATGGCGACAGATACAGCGATTGCAGCCGGTTTGACGCTTGCCAAATTAACGGATGAAACAAAAGCGGCTCTGAAACCGCCTGTTCTTCCAGAAGCGGCTGCACTGAACAATCCGGTTGACGTGATCGGAGATGCTCATAGTGACCGTTATGAAGCAGCAGTCGGCATTGTGATGAATGACCCGAATGTCGATCTGGGAGTTGTTCTGCTCACACCTCAAAGTATGACAGATACGGACCGAATTGGCGAAATCATTCCCCCGGTCGTCAAAGCAGCCGGAAAACCAGTTGTTTCTGCTTTTATGGGAATCAAAGACGTTGCAGCAGGTGTCGATAATCTCATTCAGGGCGGAATTCCAAATTACGCCTTTCCCGAAGATGCGGTTCGTGCTCTTGCAGCTGCAACCCGATTGGTTGACGCCAAAAACAGGAAAGAACGGGAATATGTTCAGTTCAAGGATTGCGATGTTGAGAAAGCAAAACAGGTCATTGCCGGTTTTCTGGGTTCTGAGACCGAAAAATACCTGACCCAAGCCGATTGTCGAGCGTTGTTTGAATGTTACAAACTTCCTCTTCTTAAGAGCGGAATTGCCAAATCGGCGGACGAAGCAGCCGCAATTGTCAAAGGAATCGGCAAAAAAGTCGTGATGAAGGTCATGTCGGTCGATGTTGTTCACAAATTCGATGCAGGAGGTGTCCTCTTGAATATCGAAGGTGAAGACGGAGCACGAGCCGGTTATGAAAAAATTTACGCCAACATTGCGAAAAATGTCCCGGGCGCAAAGATTGAGGCAATTCTGATCGAGGAAATGGCCGAAAAAGGGGTCGAAGTGATCGTCGGTTGCAATCGGGACGGTCTCGGTCCGCTCATGATGTTCGGGCTTGGCGGAACTCTCGTTGAATTGCTCAAAGACGTTTCGTTCCGACTTGCTCCTATGTGGAAAGTTTCGGCAGAAGAAATGGTCCGCGAAATCAAGGCGTTTAAGGTTTTGGACGGATACAGAGGAACACCGAAATGTGACGTTGAATCAATCGTTGGGGTCATTCTCCGAATGTCGGCAATGGTCGTGAATCACCCTGAAATTGCCGAATGTGACATCAACCCGTTGATTGTTCACGCCGACGGTAAAGGTTGTTCGGTCGCCGACTCCCGCGTCATGCTTCGTCGTCCGGGCGCAACCCCCGTTTGTGTCGGCGGACATTGATTTTGTAGGGAATAGGGGTTGGGGGATAGGGAAATGCCGTTTAGCCGAGGAACAACGTTCCGCGCGTATTGAAATTTCGGAACGCGCGATACGTTGTATCGCGGCTAAACGGGGCTAATGTTGAGGTCATTTATGGATTATACGGTTAATTATGGATAATTCTGTTAATACTGTTAAAAATGGGACGTTTTGTGAGTCCGATGAGTTTCAACTTGTTGCAAAGGGGTTGCACAAAACCTACACAATGGGACCTGTTAAAGTGCCCGTTTTGAACGGGGTCAACCTGAGTGTGCGTGAAGGGGAGTTTGTCTCCATTATCGGGCAAAGTGGTTCGGGAAAAAGTACGTTGCTCCATTTACTCGGGACTCTTGATGTGCCGGATGAAGGAACGATTTATTTTGACGGACAACGGATTGACCGATTGCCGAACGGGCAACGGGATATACTTCGGAACCGGTTTATCGGGATGATTTTCCAGTTTTATCATCTTTTGCCGGAACTGACGACTCTGGAAAATGTTCTTTCCCCGCTCATGATCCGTTATGGAATCTGGGAATACCTCTTCAAAAGTGTTGAGTGTCGAAAACGAGGGACCGAATTGCTTAAAGCAGTCGGGTTGTCACATCGATTACGGCATAAACCGAATGAACTTTCGGGGGGTGAAATGCAACGTGCTGCAATTGCGCGGGCGTTGATTTCAGAACCGCAGATTCTTTTTGCGGATGAACCGACAGGGAATTTGGACAGTAAAACGGCGCAGGAGATTATTCATCTGCTCCGAGTGCTCAACGAAGAGCATAAATTGACGATTGTTATGGTCACACATGATCTTGCGGTTGCCCGAAATGCGGACCGAATGGTCCAGATTGTTGACGGAAGAATCACTTTGGATTAGGGAATGGGGGATAGGGGTTAGGGATTAGGGAATGGGGGATAGGGGTTAGGGATTGGGGAATAGGGGGGGGGACAATCAACGAAAGTTTCTTTGCCGTTTGGGACGTATGACAATTTATGTCGATCATGAACAACGCCGTTTGAGTATTATTGAACAGGCTTTTTCCCTGTTTGCGGAAAGTGGTTTTCGCGGAGTCACTTACCAAAAAATTGCGGATCGTTGTTCCATTCCCAGAACGGCGATTTATAAGTATTTTCAGAACAAGGAGCAGATTTTTGATTATGCGATTAAACTTTCGACGAGCAAGCTGAATTCGTTGCTTGAAAAAGTGCTAGATCGTCAGGATTACTCAGCAAAAGAGAAACTGGTTCGTATTCTGCATGTCACCTCGAAACTGCTCGCTGATAATCGCCTGTTTTTAACTGTTCTTTTGGATTATCTGCTCTCACAACGTTCTTCAGGAACGGATGTTCGACGTCGGGTCCGACGACATACCTTAGGTCTGAAACTCCTGTTGGAACGCTTGTTAGAAGAATCCAACGAAAAAAACGAACTGTTTGTCCTGAATCCCAAAATTGCGTCCGCTCACCTCTTCGGTATTCTCGAATCCTACGTCCTGAACCTGACTGTGACAGATCGGCTCGATTTGCGGGAATGTCTCGCGTTGTTGGACAACTACATCGAATTGCTGAGTACACCCAAACCGGTTTAACCCAAGAACACCGTTCCGCGCGTATTTGGGAAAGAAGGTAGGAGGTAGGAGGTAGAAGTGAGAATGAAGAATGAAGAGTAAAAAATTGAAGCAAATAAAAATTTGGCATCTCCCCAAAAAGGAGAAACCGGTTGACTCGCGTGACACTGTTATCTTCCTGTCTCCCCCTTCTTTCCTCCTACCTCCTATCTTCTCACTTCTCGTCGCGCGATACGCTGTATCGCGGCTAAACTCTGTCCAATCATGCAATCTGCCCCCTTACAAATGCCCAAATCCTTTTTCGTCCCCGTCCTCCTCCTTTTCCCGTTTCTGCTGCTTCTTTGCTCAATCAGTGCAAAAGCGGATTGGCCGTTATTTCGCGGTAATCCTTGTGCAACCGGGGTTTCTGAGGAAGTTTTGCCCGAAAAACTTGACCTTCTTTGGGAATACCGGCTCGAAAAAGGTTGGTTTGAAGCAACCCCTATTATTGTCAACGGAACCATTTTTCTTGGTTCCTCTGAAGATCAGGTCCTTGCAATTGACCTCAAAACAGGTCAAGAACGTTGGACTTTCAAGAACGAGGTTGGGTTTCTTTCCCCCGCATTATTCTGCCCGCTTAACGAACAAAGCAATTCGGTCAGCAAACCAACCAATTCGGCAAGTGAACCGGGCAGTTCGGTCAAGAATCCGGTTGATGTTCGACAGATAGATGAAAAGAAGAACGTCGAAGAGACGGTTGCTGATTTCTCAGAGCAACGATTGGAGAAACGGGATGAAGGACAATCGGAGAAAGCGCGGGATTTGGTTGTAATCGGCGACCCGGACGGTATCCTATATGCACTCAACGCCAAAACCGGCGAAAAATGTTGGTCATTTCAAGCAAATGCGACGATTGACAACAGCGGAAATTTTTGGAAAGGTCACGTTATTGTCGGATCACAAGATGGTCATCTCTATGCTCTGGACGCGAAAACCGGCAATCTTCTCTGGAAATTTGCGTCCGACGACCAGATTCGTTGTTTTCCGACGATTTTTGAAGACACGAGCTTTGTTGCAGGTTGTGACGGAAAACTGCATATTATTGACCTTGAGAGCGGAACACAAAAAGCATTTGTCGATCTTGAAGCACCAACCGGTTCAACGCCGGTCGTCTCCAACGATTGTGTCTTTTTCGGGACAGAAGGGAATGAATTTTTGGCGGTTGACTGGAAAAAGGCTGAAATCATCTGGCGTTTCCCCTTAAAACAGTCAATCAGGGCTCCTGCTGCTGTTTGCGAAAAATTCGTTATTTTCGGCTCATTTGACCGAACACTTTACGCTGTTGACCCGAAAAATGGGGAGGAAAAATGGACATTTCGGACGAAAGGACGTTTGGAAGGAGGAGTCATCATTGACGGGGACAGGGTTTATTTCGGGGGGACGGACGCGAATTTTTACGTTTTGAACCTTGAAACGGGTCAACTGGTTCAGCGTATTGAACTTTCCGATCAGGTACTTGGTTCTCCTGCAACAGCGGACGGAAGAATCGTGATTGCAACCGGGGACGGAGTCCTCTCCTGTTTCGGCAAAAAAGAGACTCGCACATCTCAATGAGTCGACTTGTTCGGCAACCGATTGAAATAGGCAAAAATTTTTATCTATTCCGCCAAAAATACCTTCATTCGACAAAATAGGCAAGATAATTTGAGTTCTCGAACAAGTCTAATCTCTCAACAGTCGTCCTTAACCCAATCCGGCAGGAGAGTTGCGAGGTGAAAATAGGCTTGTTGGACAACCGGAAAATAGAAGAAGCAGATAAAAATAGCAGATTGAGCAAGATTGGGAAAATTGTTGGTCGACATTGACCTTCAAAACGCTCCTTTTGCTCGATCTGAGCCGGACGGACAAGAGATCATTTCCGGCTTTATCATCAGCAAGAAGATTACGGCATGTCCTCAAATCGTTCGTAGTGCATTTTTTTGATTCGTTCAACAATTGCGCTGTGCATTTGACTGACACGACTTTCGGAAAGGTCAAGCGTCACGCCAATCTCCTTCATCGTCATTTCTTCGTAATAGTACAGAATGACAATAAGACGTTCACTTTTGGTGAGACCGCGAGTGTAGGCGCGAATCAGGTCAACCTTGCTCAACCGTTCGGTCGGGTCCTCACTCCGTTGATCGGCTAAAACGTCAATCTCGCGGACATCCTTGAAACCGTCTGTTTCGCCCCATTTTTTGTCAAGACTGGAAATGTTGACACTGTGAGTTTCCGCTAATAATCGCGGGAGTTCGTCAATCGGAATCTCCAGATACTCGGCAACCTCGACATCATGAGGTTTACGCCCGAGTTCAAATTCAAGTGTTTTGAATGCTTCGTTAACCCGGGATGCTTTTGAGCGGACCATTCTCGGGACCCAATCCATAGAACGGAGTTCGTCGAGAATCGCCCCTTGAACCCGTTGCATACAGAATGTCTCGAACTTGACCCCGCGTGAAACGTCAAAAGCGTTGATCGCGTCAATCAAACCAAATGTTCCTGCCGAAATCAAATCGTCCAACTCTATCCCGTCCGGCAATCTCGCCCAAATTCGTTCGCCCCGATTGCGGACAATCGGCATGTAACGTTCAATCAGCTGATTACGGAGTTCCTGATTGTTGGGATGTTCGGCAAACCTTAACCATAATTCTTCCGCGTCTCCCAAAGGAGATTGTTCGACCAAAATCGTCGCTCCTGATTCCTCATAAGCGGTTGTCAGTCCCATATCAAAATCCTTTTCTTTTCTCTTCCTGAACAAATCTCCCAAAACCGGCTGCATCCTGCAACCCCATTTCCCTGTTGTGGACAACTTGGTCGGGAAGAATAACAACTTTTGGGAAACGTGAAAAGAACGATTTTGGCAAAAAAATTCTTTTTATTTGACGTATCTTTCCTATTTTATTATTGAAGTCGTTTAGAAGGCGGTAATGGAGAAAATTCGCAGAATTTTCGGAATTACGCTCAAATAAACCCCAAATCAAGCGTCATTCCGCTCCCGTTGGTCGCTCCATTACCGCCTGTCATCGTTTATGCCCGTTTGCAATAAAACTTGTTAACCGACTGCCCTATCCCCTATTCCACAACCCCTAATCCGCAGTCTGCTAACAAGTTTGGTTTTGCGTTTTGAACCGAGCCGGGTTGGACGGATATGTTTTTATCACGAAATACACGAAAGACACGAAAAACGGTCTTTTGTGAGGTTTTTGTGTTTTTTGTGATTTTCGTGGTTCAAAAATGAAAATACTCTTTTTCGCAAAACTTGTTGCGGACTGCCCTAATCCCCCCCTAATCCAATTCCTCAGACCCAGTATGGTAAAATTCTTGCAAGCGTGTAGAATCTCTTCAGTTTTCTGCTTGTGCAAAACAGTCAGTAAAATATGAAAGAATCGCTTTTCGCGTAAAAAACGTCATGCAAAAGGAATGTCCCAATGAGAAATCGGGTAATTGCAGTTATTTTGGCAGGAGGTAAGGGTGCTCGACTCGACCCCTTGACTCGGGATCGCGCAAAACCCGCTGTTCCTTTTGGAGGGGTCTACCGAATCATTGATTTTACCCTTTCCAACTGTTTTAACAGCGGAATTCGCAAGATGTTTCTGCTCACTCAGTACAAAGGGATGAGTCTCGACCGTCATCTTCAGTTGGGTTGGCGTCGTTATTTCTGTCGAGAAGTCGGTGAATTCGCCGACACTGTTCCCCCTCAACAGCGTATTGACGAAAGTTGGTATCTGGGAACCGCCGATGCTGTGTATCAAAACATTTTTCTGCTGAAAAAAGAAGAACCCGAATACGTCGTCATCCTTGCCGGAGATCATATTTATAAAATGAATTATCGCCGTATTCTGGGTGCTCACATTCAAAAAAACGCCGACATTACCGTCAGCTCGTTGCAGGTCCCCGTTGAAACCGCAAAAGGACAATTCGGCGTTCTCGAAGTGAATGAACACGATCAGATTGTCGGATTTGAGGAAAAACCGCAACAACCGAAAACGATTCCGGGCAACCCTGATGTCTGTCTCGCTTCTATGGGAATCTACGTCTTTTCCGCCAAATGTCTCTATAAAGAATTGTTGCGAGACGCCGATTTACACTGTAGTCAGCATGATTTTGGCTCCAACATCATTCCTTCCATGATCGGTTCCAAACGGGTTTTCTCCTTTCCCTTTTATGATGAAAATCGCAAATCAGAAGCGTATTGGCGCGATGTCGGGACGTTAGATGCGTATTTCGACACCAACATGGATTTGGTCAGTGTTGACCCCCTGTTGAACTTGTATGACGCCAATTGGCCGATTTACACCTATCATCCGAATTTTCCCCCGCCGAAATTCGTCTTTAGCGAAACCGAACGTTTTGGACATGCAAGAGACAGTATTGTTGCGCCCGGGTCGATTCTTTCAGGAGGTATGGTCAATCGTTGTGTTCTCGGACATGGTGTAAGAGTCAACAGTTATGCCAAAGTCGATGATTCCATCCTCTTTTCCCAAGTTTCAGTTGGTCGAGGTGCTAAAATTCGCCGGGCTATTATCGATAAAGAAGTCTCAATCCCCCCAGGTGTTGAAATCGGGATCAATCACGAACTTGACCGCTCTCGCGGTTTTAGCATCACCGAAAGAGGGATTACCGTTGTTGCAAGTGAAGAAGGTCGTCAAGCATTTGGCGAAACCCAATATGGATCATAGTCTGCGTGCCCGACAATTGGAAATTGAACCAATTGGGAGCTTACTTTGGAAATTCTCGATTCCCGCAATACTCGGGACGTTCGTCAATGCAACCTACAATGTTGCGGATCGGATTTTTATTGGGCAAACGATTGGAGAAATGGGAATCGCGGCTGCAACGCTTGCCTTTCCCATTATGATGGTCATTACCGGTTTCGGAATGATGGTCGGCGTTGGAGCGTCAACCTTAATCTCAATCCGTCTCGGAGAAAAACGGACTCAGGACGCCGAAGAAATTCTCGGTCGCGCCCTCCTCCTCTTCCTCATCCTCGCCGCCATTTTTATCTCGCTCGGTCTGATTTTTCTAAAACCTCTGCTGTTTCTATGTGGAGCAACCGAGCTTTCTCTCCCTCTCTCCCAACAGTATCTGAGTATTATTCTCTTGGGGGTTATTTTTCAGTTCATCTCTTTTGGGGTCAACAGTTTTTTAAGAGTGGAAGGACGACCCCGAATTGCAATGATTACAATGTTCATTGCCGCAATGCTCAACATTTTCTTCGATTGGTTGTTTCTGTGCCTCTTCAGAACCGACATTTGGGGAGCTGCTCTTGGAACAGTGCTTGCGCAAGCGATTTCTTCCGTCTGGATTCTCTGGTTTTACATATCGGGACGAACTCACCTGAAAATCGTCCTCGCCAACTGTCGTTGGAGCTTTTCCATCATTCGCAGCATCTGCATT
The DNA here is from genome assembly GCA_051660685.1 of Thermoguttaceae bacterium. Classification (GTDB taxonomy): domain Bacteria; phylum Planctomycetota; class Planctomycetia; order Pirellulales; family Thermoguttaceae; genus JAVBSX01. The sequence continues at coordinate 37,903 of JBOFQB010000039.1, forward strand.
TATGGTCTCCCCCCCTTTGTCATGCAGCTCATTGGTTGTCTCCTCCTGATTCTCCAGAATAACCAGTTGAAGTATTACGGGACGCTTTACGGACAGGAACATGGTCTCGAACATGGGGCCGAAGTCGCAATCGCCGTTCTCGGTATCCTTTTTGCCGGATTCATGCTTTTTCTTATGCCCCTACTCGGTTTAGGTCAGGGAATGCAGCCGATTGTCGGGTACAACATCGGGGCCAAAAAATATGATCGCGTCATTCACACCTTAACTCTTGGGCTTATCTGCGGATTAGTCTTTGGACTCGGCTGTTATTCCGTTGTCCTCTATCGACCAGAATGGTTGATTCTCCCGTTTCTCCAACCGGACGCTGCGAACAGAACCGCTGTTGTCCAACTCGCAGTCCGGGCACTCCGCTATTTTTCGTTCATGATGCCCGGTGTTACTGTTGTGATTATGACGACCAACTATTTTCAATCGAGCGGACGCCCCAACCGCGCTCTCATGTTGACTCTCTGTCGTCAGGTCTTCCTGTTGATTCCCCTGCTCTTTCTCTTGCCCATGTTCTTGCATCAAATCGCCGGTTATTCAGGAATAGACGGCATTTGGTTAGCGATTGCAATTTCCGACTGTGGAGCAACGCTGCTTGCTTGTATTCTTTTGGTCCAAGAGTATCGTCGTTTACGCCAATTGATTCGGTAAGACAACCGTTGAGACCGTTGAACCGCGATATACGAATCGGGCAAAAAAAAGTCCGTTGAGCCGCGATACAACGTATCGCGCGTACTTAGAGCATTTCAAAAAGGGTATACACATTGCACGCCTTTTTGACACCTGAAATTTAAGGACAATCTGAGGACTCTCGGAGTCCACTAACAAGTTCCGCGAAAAGAAGCAATTTTCATTTTTGAACCACGAAAATCACGAAAGTCACGAAAATCTCACAAAATACGGTTTTTCGTGTCTTTTGTGTGTTTCGTGGTAAAAACAAATCCGTCCAACCCGGCTCGGTT